>JAURVT010000053.1 GCA_030655315.1 Nocardioidaceae bacterium
GGCGGGCAGCCGGCCGAGCGGGCGCGCGAGGCCGCGCGTCGGCTGCACCGCGCCGCAGCGCTCGTGCAGGCCCACGAGCCGCCCGAGCAGGTGATCTGGAGCCTGTGGGACGGCACCACCTGGTCCCGCAGGCTGCGCGCCCAGGCCGACCACGGCGGCGACGACTCCCGGGCAGCCCACCGCGACCTCGACGCGGTCTGTGCCCTCTTCGCGGTCGCCGCCCGCGCCGACGAGCAGCGCCGGCGCAGCGGCGTCGAGGCCTTCCTCTCCGAGGTGGAGGCCCAGCAGATCCCCGCCGACACCCTCGCCGACCTCGGCGTCCGCCGCGACGCCGTCCGCCTGATGACCGCGCACCGGTCCAAGGGCCTGGAGTGGTCGCTCGTCGTCGTCGCGGGCGTCCAGGAGGACGTCTGGCCCGACGTCCGGCACCGGGGGTCGTTGCTGCAGCCTGAGCGGCTCGTCGCGGTCGACGGCGTCGCCGACACCGTGGTCGCCCCCGGCCACCTGGCCCGACTGGCCGAGGAGCGTCGGCTCTTCTACGTCGCGTGCACCCGTGCGCGCAGCCGTCTGGTCGTCACCGCGGTCGAGAGCGCGGCCGACGACGGCGACCAGCCGTCGCGCTTCCTGGTCGAGCTGCGTCGTCACGCCACCGTGGCGCCGTCTGCGCCGCTGCCCCGTCCCGAGCGACCCCTGTCGCTGCGCGGCGTCGTGGCCGAGCTCCGGTCGTTCGCCGAGTCCTCGCCCGATCCGGCGGTCCGCGACGCCGCCGCCGCCCGGCTGGCCGTGCTCGCGGCCGGCGGGCACGAGGGCGCCGGCCCGGCCCGGCCCGAGCGCTGGTGGGGCGTCCGCGACGTCACGGAGTCCGCCGTGCCGGTCCGGGCCACCGAGGAGCCGCTCCGGCTGTCGGGCAGCTCGCTCGACGGTCTCGTCGGCTGTCCGCTGTCGTGGTTCCTGCGGCACGAGGCCAAGGGGGAGTCGGCGAGCAGCACGGCGCAGGGCTTCGGCCTGGTCGTCCATGCCCTCGCCGCCGACCTCGTCAACGGTGACCGCGAGGCCGACGCCGCCTCTCTCACGACCCACCTCGAGACCGTCTGGGACGCGATGGCCTTCGCCGCCCCGTGGGTGTCGATCCGCGAGCGCACCGAGGCCGTGCGGGCCGTCCAGCGCCTCGTGGAGTGGCACCGCGCCCAGGAGGGCCGCACGCCGGTGGCGGCCGAGCACTCCTTCACCGTCAGCATCCCGGTCGGCGACGACACGGTCGTGCTGCGCGGCTCGATGGACCGGGTCGAGCTCGACGTCGACGGGCTCGTGCGCGTCGTCGACTTCAAGACCGGCAAGCAGAAGGTGTCCGGCGAGGCCCTCGCGTCGCACCCCCAGCTGGGCGTCTACCAGGTCGCCGTCGAGCACGGCGCGGTCGACGACGTGGTCGGCCGACCCGCCACGTCCGGCGGCGCCGAGCTGGTGCACCTGCGGCTCCCGGCCGGTGCCCGGCTGCCCGACCACCCCGCCGTGCAGGCCCAGGACGCGCCGCGCGAGGACGCCCCCCTCGCGGTGGTCCAGCAGCTGTCGGTGGCCGCCCGTACCGTCCGGGACGAGGCGTTCGTCGCCACGCCCAGCGACAAGGCGTGCGCCTTCTGCACGTTCAAGCCGGTCTGCCCGGCCCAGCCCGAGGGACGCACAATCCTCCCCACCGTCATCGAGGAGCCCGCATGACCGGCACCGGCGTCCGCACCCGACTGCTGCGCGACGAGGACCACCTGTGCCGCGTGCTCGGCATCGGGTTCAGCGCCGAGCAGCTGGCCGCGATCACCGCGCCGCGCGACGAGCCGTGCGTCGTGGTGGCCGGCGCCGGGTCCGGCAAGACCACGGTGATGGCGGCCCGCGTCGTGTGGCTCGTCGGACGCGGCGAGGTCGCCCCGGGCTCGGTGCTCGGCCTCACCTTCACCACCAAGGCGGCCGCCGAGCTCGGCCAGCGCATCCGTGGTGCCCTCGAGATGCTGGCCGACGATGCCGGTGTCGCCGACTTCCTCGACGAGGCCGGCACCCCCACGGTCTCCACCTACCACGCCTACGCGGGCACCCTGATCGCCGAGTTCGGGCCGCTGCTCGGGCACGAGCCCGACCTCCAGGTCGTCGCCGACGCGTCACGGCACCAGCGCGCCGTCCGGGCCGTCACCGCGCACCGGGGTCGCGTCGAGCACCTCACCACCCACGTGCCCACCCTCGTGGCCGACGTCCTCGCGCTCGACGGCCAGATGGCCGACCACCTCGTCGATCCCGAGATCGTGCGCGCGTGGGGCCGCGAGCTCAGGGCCGACCTCGACCGCCTCGACCGGCCGGTGCGCGACGTCGCCGACGTGGTCCGGGCCTCCCACAAGCGGGACGAGCTGCTCCGCTTCGTCGAGGCCTACCGCCAGGCCAAGGCCCACGCCGGGGTGATGGACTTCTCGGACCAGATGGCCTGGGGTGCCCGCCTCGCCCTCTCGTGCCCGGAGGTCTCGACCGCGCAGCGCGAGCGCTACGAGGTCGTGCTGCTCGACGAGTACCAGGACACCTCGGTCGCCCAGCGCGACATGCTGCAGGGCCTGTTCTCCGGCACCGACGTCGACCACGGCCGCGGCCACAGCGTCACCGCCGTCGGCGATCCCTGCCAGGGCATCTACGGCTGGCGCGGTGCCGCCGCCGACAACCTCACCGGTTTCCTGCGCGACTTCCCCGCCGCCGACGGGTCCGCCGGTGCCGCGCACGGCCTGCGCGTCAACCGCCGCTGCTCGGTCGAGGTGCTCGACGTCGCCAACACGCTCGCCGCTCCCTACTACGCCACGTCCGAGCACGTGCGCCCGCTGGTCGCCCCCTCCGAGGCGGCGGCCGGTCGGGTCCGGGCGGCCCTGCTGCCCTCGGTCGTCGACGAGGTCGAGTGGGTGGCCGACCAGGTCGCGGCGCTCCCCGAGCAGGCCGGGGACGCCCCCCGCTGGTCGCGCGCCGCGGTGCTGGTCCGCGAGCGCTCCGAGATCGCGTCGCTGGTCGCCGCGCTGCGGGCCCGCCGGGTGCCGGTCGAGGTCGTGGGCCTGGCCGGCCTGCTGCGCACCCCGGAGGTGCAGGACGTCCGCGCCACCCTCGACGTGCTCGGCGACGTCTGCGCCAACGGGTCGCTGCTGCGGCTCCTCACCGGCCCGCGCTGGAACCTCGGCCCCCGCGACCTCGCGCTGCTCGGCCGCCGGGCACGCCAGCTCGCGGGCGGCGGAGGCGCCCCCGGCGAGGAGGACCTCGAGACCACCCTGCTGCGGGCCGTCCAGGGCCAGGACCCGTCGGAGGTCCTCGCCCTGAGCGAGGCCGTCGACGACCCGGGCCAGGCGGGCTGGTCGCCCGAGGCCGCCGAGCGCCTGGCCGAGCTCGGTGCGCTGCTGCGACGCCTGCGCCGGCACGTGGGCGAGCCGCTGGCCGACCTCGCCCGCCGCGTCGTCACCGCGCTCGACCTCGACGTCGAGCTCGGCACCCGCACGGGCTCGTCGGGCGAGGTGGCCCGCGACAACCTGGCCGCCTTCATCGACGTCGTCGGCGAGTTCCACGCCCGCGAGCCCGGTGCGTCGCTCGGGGCGTTGCTCGCCTACCTGCGGGCCGAGGACGACTACGAGGACGGTCTGGAGGTCGCCACGCCGTCGGCGGTCGACTCGGTCAAGGTGCTCACGGCCCACAAGGCCAAGGGGCTGGAGTGGGACGTCGTCTTCGTGCCCTTCGTCTCCCAGCAGGTGTTCCCGTCGGCCAAGGCGCGTCCGCGCTGGACCACGACCGCCTCCGAGCTGCCGGCCGTGCTCCGCGGCGACGCCCACCTGCAGCCCGACGTGCACGAGTGGACCCGTGCCGGCATCGATGCCTACCACCAGGAAGGCCGCGACGACGCCGCCATGGAGGAGCTGCGTCTCGGGTACGTCGCGTTCACCCGGGCGCGCCACGAGCTGGTCGTGTCCGGCCACGTCTGGGGCCGCACGCAGATCAAGCCCCGAGGCCCCTCGGACTACCTCGTCACCGTCCGTCGCTGGCTGCGCGAGCGCGGACGCGACGTCGAGACGTGGGCCGACATGCCTGCGGCAGGCACCCCCAACCCGGTCCAGGCCGGGTCGGAGGCGTTCGCCTGGCCGGTGCCTGCCGCCGGGCCCTGGGTCGAGCGCCGACGCGCCGCCGCGTCGGCCGTCACCGCCCGCGTCGCCGCCGGTGCCCCCGAGCCCGCGCCGGTGCCGCCGGTCGAGGAGCGCGAGGCGGCCAGCGCCCGGGCTTGGGCTCGCCTGGAGCAGATCGACGCCGACCTCCCGCGCCTGGTCGCCGAGGCGGCCGAGAGCGAGGCCGACGTCGTCGAGGTCCCGCTGCCCGCCACGTTGTCGACCACCGCCCTGATGCGGCTGCGGCGGGACGAGGCCGGCTACGTCCGCGACCTGGTCCGCCCGATGCCGCGCCCACCGGCGCGGTCCGCCCGGTTCGGCACCCGGTTCCATGCCTGGGTGGAGGCCCACCTCGGGCAGCAGCTGCTCCTCGACGAGGGTGACCTCCCCGGCCGGCACCACGAGGACATCGAGGACGAGGCCGAGCTGGCGGCCCTCACCGAGGCGTTCGCCGCGGGCCGCTACGGCTCCCGCGACCCGCACGCCGTCGAGGTGCCGGTGTCCACCTGGATCGGCGGGCGTCAGGTCGTCGGTCGCATCGACGCCGTCTACGAGACGGCCGACGGGTGGCAGCTGGTCGACTGGAAGACGAGCCGCAGCTCCGACGCCGACCCGTGGCAGCTCGCGGTCTACCGGCTCGCGTGGGCCGAGGCGCAGGGGATCGACCCCGCGGACGTCGACGCGGTGTTCTACTACGTCCGCCGCGACGAGGTCGTCCGGCCCGCCGACCTGCCGGGTCGCGCGGAGCTCGAGGCCCTGCTGGTCGAGCGCGACCCGGACGGCGAGGCCTGACCCCGCGACATACCCTCGGGGGCGTGCCTGATCGTGAGATGCCCCCGCTGTTCACCTTCGCGAACGACCACCACGACCGGGCGTCCGCCGTCCGCGGCGACACCGACGAGATCGACCGACGGTGGACGGGCGCGCGGGTGACGGTCGTGGCCGGCGAGCACCTCGCGACCGACGGCGACACCGTCGCGTGGCGCCCCTCGAGCGAGGTCGAGGTCACCGGCGACCGGCTGTACCTGGGCCGGGTCGAGGACGTCGACCACTTCGCGGTGATGGTCGAGGAGGTGCCCGAGACGCTGGCCCCCCAGAGCCTGCGGGTGCTCGCCCCCCTGCTCACGGCCGAGGACGCGGGACTGGCCGCGCACGCCGTCGGCTTCGCGCAGTGGCACCGCACCCACCCGCACTGCAGCCGGTGCGGCGCACGCACCGACGCCGCGGAGGCCGGTCACGTGCGCCGATGCCCCCAGTGCGGCGCCACGCACTTCCCACGCAGCGACCCGGCCGTCATCATGCTGGTCACCGACGCCGAGGACCGTGCCCTGCTCGGCCACCAGGCGGCCTGGCCCGAAGGTCGGTTCTCCACCCTCGCGGGCTTCGTCGAGCCGGGGGAGTCGCTCGAGGACGCGGTCCGCCGCGAGATCGCCGAGGAGTCCGGCGTCGGGGTCGGCGAGGTGACGTACGCGGGCAGCCAGCCCTGGCCGTTCCCCGCCAGCCTGATGCTCGGCTACTACGCCAAGGCCGACGCGTTCGACATCGACGTCGACGGCATCGAGATCGCTGAGGCGCGGTGGTACTCGCGCCACGACCTGGCGGCGGCCTGCGTCGATGGCTCCGTCGTCCTCCCCGGACGCCTGTCCATCTCCCGCTGGCTCATCGAGGGGTGGTACGGCGGCGAGCTCCCCTCCGAGTGGTCCTGAGGCGTGCTGCATCCCCGTGGGCGGCGTTGCTCGCCACTTCGGCGAGCGAACCCGGCTCGCCTTCGTGGCGGCGCCTGGCCCACGCGGCGCAGCACGCCTCAGGTCCCGTGGGCGGCGTCGGCGTCGCCCGCCACGCCGCCGCGGGCGCAGAGCGCCCTCGGCGGGATCGATCAGACGCCGAGCTTGGCCTTGACCTGGGCGAGCGAGGGGTTCGTGAGGGCTGAGCCGTCGGCGAAGACCAGGGTGGGGACGGTCTGGTTGCCGCCGTTGGCCTTCTCGACGAGGAGCGCGGCCTCGGGCTGCTGCTCGATGTCGACCTCGTCGAAGTCGGTGATGCCGTCGCGCTTGAGCTGGCCCTTGAGCCGGTGGCAGTAGCCACACCACGGGGTCGAGTAGAGGGTGAACTGAGCGGACATCTTGACTGTCGCCTCCGGCGTCTACGCTGGGTCGGTGGCCAGGAACCTGGCCCCGTCATCGGTCCAACAGGGCCTGTGGCGACCCTATTCCAGCGTCGAGGAGCACCAGCAGTGAATCCAGCGGCGCCCACGGCCGACGAGCTCCTGGCCGCGCTCGACCCCGAGCAGCGCGAGGTCGCCGTGGCCCTGCGCGGGCCGGTCTGCGTCGTCGCCGGCGCGGGCACCGGCAAGACGCGGGCCATCACCCACCGCATCGCCTACGGCGTGGCGTCCGGCGTGTACAACCCCACCGAGGTCCTGGCCGTGACGTTCACGGCCCGCGCGGCCGGCGAGATGCGGGGGCGGCTGCGCGCCCTCGGTGCCGACGGCGTCCAGGCCCGCACCTTCCACGCCGCCGCGTTGCGCCAGGCGCGCTACTTCTGGCCGCAGGTGTTCGGCGGCGAGCTGCCCGAGCTCACCGCGTCCAAGCTGTCCCTGCTCGCCGAGGCGGCGCGACGCTGCCGGGTGCGCGGCGACGGCGCCCTGTTGCGCGACCTCGCCTCCGAGGTCGAGTGGTCCAAGGTCAGCAACGTCCGTCCCGACGACTACGTGCGGGTCGCCCGGTCCGCCGGCCGGTCCATCGACGCGGTCGACGCCGCGACCATCGCCCACGTGTTCGCCTCCTACGAGGAGGTCAAGCGCGAGCGCGGCCGGATGGACATGGAGGACGTCCTGCTCTGCTGCGCGGCGATCCTCGAGCAGGACGAGCGGGTGGCGGCCACGGTGCGCCGTCAGTACAAGTGGCTGGTGGTCGACGAGTACCAGGACGTCAACCCGCTGCAGGCCGCGCTGCTCGACCAGTGGCTCGGCGGCCGCGACGACCTCTGCGTCGTCGGCGACCCGCTCCAGACCATCTACTCCTTCGCGGGCGCCTCGCCCAGTCACCTGCGCGACTTCCCCAAGCGGTTCCCCGGGGCGCAGCGTCTCGAGCTCGTGCGCAACTACCGCTCCACCCCGCAGGTGGTGGCCGCGGCCAACCACGTGTTCTCCCGCACCCGCCGCGAGGGCGTGGTGCTGCAGTCGCAGCAGGAGGCCGGGCCCGAGGTCGCCTACGCCGGGTTCGCCGACGAGGTCGCCGAGGCCGAGGCCACGGCCGCCGAGATCCTCCGGCTTCGCGACTCCGGCGTCCCGCTGAGCCAGATGGCGGTCCTGTTCCGCATCAACGCGCAGTCCGAGGCCTACGAGGAGGCGCTCGCCGCTCGCCACCTGCCCTACGTCGTGCGCGGCGTCGAGCGCTTCTTCGAGCGCGCCGAGGTGCGCCAGGCCGTCACCCTGCTGCGGGGCCAGGCACGGGCGGGGGAGCCCGGTGACGACCTCGTCGAGGAGACCACCGCGGTCCTGTCCTCCATGGGCTGGACGTCCACGGCCCCCGCCGCCGCGGGAGCGCAGCGCGACCGGTGGGAGTCTCTCCACGCGATCGTCTCGATGGCCACCGAGATGCGCGACGCCGACGCCACCGCCGACCTCGCGGCGCTCGTCGCCGATCTCGAGCGGCGCGCCCAGCAGTCCCACGCCCCGGTCGCCGATGGCGTCACCCTGGCCACGCTCCACACCGCCAAGGGCCTGGAGTGGGACGCGGTGTTCTGCGTCGGCATGCACGAGGGCACGGTGCCGATCGTCTACGCCACCACGCCCGAGGCCGTGGAGGAGGAGCGTCGGCTGTTCTACGTCGGCATCACCCGTGCCCGCCGACACCTGCGGGTGTCGTGGGCCGCGGCCCGCACGCCCGGCGGACGCGGCAAGAGAGGTCCCAGCCGCTTCCTCGACGGGCTCCGACCCGCCGACGCCGACGGCACCTTCGCCGGCCAGCGCCCCAAGAAGCGCCGCGAGCGGTCGGTCGCGCACTGCCGGGTCTGCGACGCGGTGCTGTCCTCCGGCGCCGAGCGCAAGATCGGCCGCTGCCTGGACTGCCCGTCGAGCTACGACGAGACGGTGTTCGAGTCGCTGCGCACCTGGCGCACCGAGCAGGCCACCGAGCAGAAGGTGCCCGCCTACGTCGTGTTCACGGACGCGACCCTCACCGCGATCGCCGAGGCTCGTCCCGCCGACGACCTCGCCCTGCTCAAGATCCCCGGCGTCGGGAAGACCAAGCTCGAGCGCTACGGCGAGGCGGTGCTGGCACTCTGCGGGCCGGGGGAGTGACGCGACACACGGTGCGGCGGTGGCGAAACAGGACAAAAGCCGGCATCGGGGCGACCAGGTCGATACCGTGGCCGTGGAACCGGTGCACCGACCCGTCGGCATCACCGAGAGCCGTCCCCGGATCCTCACCAGGAGCACCCATGACGCCGACCCTCCTGCGCCGCACCGCCGTGACCGGAGCCGCCGCGGTCCTCGGCCTGGGGGCCGCGCTCGCCGGTGCGCCGTCGTTCGCCGACGGGGCCACGGCCGACAGCAGTCGCCTGTCCGGACCCGACCGCTACGCCACGGCGGCCGCGGCGTTCGACGACCTGATGGAGTCCCGCCCCGCCGACGACCGCCCGAACACCGCCGTGCTGGCCAGCGGAGAGGACTTCCCCGACGCCCTCTCGGCCAGCTACCTCGCCGGCGTGCTGGACGACGGCAAGGGAGTCGGCGTGCTGCTGACTCGTCGAGGGTCACTGCCCGCGATCACCCTGAGGACGTTGCGGGAGAACCGGATCCAGGTGGTCTTCGTCGTGGGTGGACCTGCTGTCGTCAGCGAGCGGGTGGTCGGCGCCGTCCAGACGTCCTACCGCGCGGGATCCGACGACGAGGTGCTGACCACCCGTGTCGCCGGACGGGACCGGTACGAGACCAACGCCGTCGCGGTCCGTGAGGGAATCGACCAGCAGTACCGCACCGAGGGGGTGACGAGGGGGCGCGTGCTCCTGGCGTCCGGCAGAGGATTCGCCGACGCGCTCGCCGCAGCACCCCTCGCCTACGCGAACCACGTCCCTCTCGTCCTCACCCGAGGGACCAGCGCCGGTCTCGTTCTCGGGGGACCCGCCCGGCGCGTCAGCGGTCTGGACGTCGTCGGTACCACCGACGTCGTGTCGGACGCCGCTGCCCGTGCGGCGGCCAAGGCCGCTCAGGTGCCCACCTACACCCGGATCGGGGGAGCGGACCGCACCCAGACCGCCCGGCTGGTCGCCGAGCACGCCCGCACCACGTCGCCCTACGCGGCCGAGTTCTCCGGCACGCGGACGCTCGCCGTCGTCAACGGGTCCACGTTCCCCGACGCGGTCGCGGCGGGCGCATGGGCGGGCTCGGCCCGCACCCCGCTGCTGCTGACGCGGAACGGCGCGACGCTCGGACCCGGGCTCGAGGCGTACGCCCGGCGCGCCGCGGGCGGCATCGACCACGTCGTCGCGCTCGGCGGCGACGACGTCCTGCCCGACGCCCGCGTGCAGCAGATCATCTCGCTCCTGACGCCGGCTGGACGCTGACCCGACGGCCGGTCAGCCCGTCGCCCACTCCCGCAGCACGGGGGCACCGTCGCCGGTCAGCTCGTCGAGTCGCGCGGTGCGCCTGAGCAGGGCGAGCGCGAGGGCGGACGCAGACCCGCGCACCTGGGGCCCGACCCTCCCGTGGGCCCACCCCATGTCGGTGGCCTCCATCGTGACCTGGGGCAGCGCGCCGGACACGAACCCGACCCGTGCGCGGCGGGACACCAGGAACTCCAGCGCCGGCAGCCAGCGGACGGCTGGACGCTCGTCCGCCAGCCCCAGCGGGACCATGATGTCCTGGCCGTGCACGAGCGCGTCGGTGTAGGGCCCCATCACCCCGACGACGGGGGGAGCCAGGCGCGCGCCGGCCCGGTCACGCAGCACGGCGACCAGCTCGGACGACGACATCGTGGCCCGTCGCCGGGCCATCAGGACCGAGAGCCGGTCGGGGTTGCCGCCGGCCCGGACCATCGTCGTGACCATCTCGATCCTGGAGAAGGTGCAGGGCACGGTGAGGTGGGCGGCCATGCCGTGCACGTCCCACGCCTCGCAGAGCGTCTGCACCCGCCACTGCTCGGGCGACAGGCCCTCGAGCAGGTCGGCGAGGGCGCGGCGCTCGTCGGCCAGGTCGTCCCAGAGGTCCATGCCGAGCATTCTCGGACGTTCGTCACGGCATCGACCGGGTGGGTCGGAAGTTTTCACGATCGGGTCGATAAATCGTTTGCCACCCCGCGAGAGGGGGCAGTAACGTCACGTCCACCAGCTCGCGTCATCGCGCGAACCACCCCACCACACGACGAGGAGGCGGACCCATGGACACCAACACCGACACCATGACCTGGCGCCCGGCATCTGCCGCGCTGCCGGTGCGTCCCCTCCACTGCGACGTCCGTCGTGGCTCCGGTGTGGACGTGCGTCCGGCCGGCGGCACCACGATCGCGTACACGGTTCTCGGCAATGGCGGAGCCCTGTCCTCGAACGAGCTCTTCGCCCACGCCTTCCAGGGTCTGTCCACCTGGGGTCCCCCTGTCTAGATCAACACGATCAGACGGCACCCCAGGCCGCGGACCCTCACCAGAGGATCCGCGGCCTTTCTTTTTTGGTCGGCACCGCCGACCCCGACAGACCACGAGCACCCCATGAACAGCACCTGTGACCGACCGACCGAACGACCTCGTGGAGGAGGTGACATGAGTACCAGCGTCCTCGACAGCATCCCCTCGGTGGTGGACGGCGTCCGCGACCCGGAGACCGTGCCCTGCCTGCGGGAGGACCCCGAGCTGTTCTTCGCCGAGACGCCCCAGGACGTCGAGGTGGCCAAGGCCCTGTGCCTGGACTGCCCCGTCCGACGCGAGTGCCTCGCCGGAGCCATCGACCGGGCCGAGCCGTGGGGCGTGTGGGGTGGCGAGCTGTTCCTGCGCGGCGCGGTGATCCCGCGCAAGCGTCCGCGCGGCCGTCCGCGCAAGAACCCCGTCGCCGCCTGACCCTCCACCATGACCGACACCCACCAGACCTCACCGACCAGGAGCACCATCATGAACCTCATGCACGAAGAGCTGGCTCGAGCAAAGAGTCTCGAGCGCCTCGAGCGGGCGCACCACGAGCGGCGCAGCGTCGAGCTGCTCCGCGCCAAGCGCCTCACCCGCCGGGCGGAGCGTGCCGCACTCCAGGCACGCCTCCATCTCGCCCGGATGATCTGATCCGAGGCGCCGGCATCCCGGCTGGCTGCGTTGCTCGCGGCTTCGACGAACGACCCCAGTTCGCCGACGCTGCGGCACCTGGCCAGCCGGGCGCCGGCACCTCGGATGACCTGGAACGCCCCGACCACCCATGGGTGGTCGGGGCGTCCGCCTGCGACGAGGCAGACAGGAGTGCCAGGTGCGTCAGTCGGCGAAGCCGGGGAGGGAGGCGGCGAGGATGTCGCGGAAGGGGGCCTCGGCCTCGAGCTGGCTGAGCACGCCGATGCCACCCACCCAGACCCGGTGGATCAGCAGGTACTCCGGCGGCATGTTGATCTTCATCGCGGTGCCGATGCCCTCGCTGTCGGGGCGGCTGACCCGGACGAACTGCTCGCGCATCCAGGCACGACTGAACCGGAACGTGTCGGTCTGGGCCGGCTCGACGAACGGCGCGAGGTAGTCGCGGATGACGTCGGGGTCGATCTTGGTGGTGGGCCGGATGAACCCCTCGTCGCGCAGGCCCTGGACGACCGCGTCGTAGTCGTCGTCGACCGCTGCGCGCAGCAGCCGTCCGGTGGCGGCGGGCAGCGACCCGCCGGGGAGCCGGGCGACGGCGCCGTAGTCGACGACGCCGAGCCGGCCGTCGTCGAGGATGCGGAAGTTGCCGGGGTGGGGGTCGGCATGGAGCAGACCGACGCGCTCGGGGCCGGCGAACAGGAACCGGACGTAGCTCTGACCGAAGCGGTCGCGCTCCTCCTGGGTCCCGGAATCGATGAGCGCGGCGAGCGAGCCCGAGCTCTCCAGCCAGCGCGAGACCAGCACCGTGCTGGAGTGTGCGAGCACCTCGGGGACGTCGATGTCGGGGTCGCCGGCGAAGGCCTCGGCGAACTGCTGCTGGGCCTGCGCCTCGAGGTCGTAGTCCAGCTCCTCGATGATGCGGTCGCGCAGCTCTTGCACGAGGGGCTTCACCTCGAGACCGGGCGCCAGCACCGCGAACATCCGCGCGATGCGGGAGATCTGCTTGAGGTCGGTCTCGAGGGCACGGGCCGCCCCGGGGTACTGGACCTTGACGGCCACCTCACGGCCGTCGTGCCAGCGCGCACGGTGCACCTGACCGATGGACGCGGCCGCGGCCGGCGCGTCGTCGAACCGCTCGAACTTGTCGCGCCAGTCGTCGCCGAGCTCGCGGGCGAGGACGCGGTGGACGGCGCGCGCGCTCATCGGGGGCGCGGAGTCCTGGAGCTTGCGGAGGGTCTCGCGGTAGGGCTTGGCGACCTCCTCGGGCAGCGCCGACTCGAAGACGCTCATGGCCTGGCCGAACTTCATCGCCCCGCCCTTGAGCTCGCCCAGGACGCTGAAGATCTGCTCGGCGGTACGGCGTTGCACCTCGGTCATCACGGCGTCGGCCGGTCGTCCGGCGATCCGACGGCCGAGGCCCATCGTGGTGCGGCCGGCGAACCCGAGCGGAAGGCTCGCGAGCCGCGCGGTGCGTCGGACGGCGCCGCTCGGGAAGGCCGAGCGGTCGGTGTCGCTGTCGTCACGGTCCCGATCGGTCATGTCCCCATTGTCACCGTGGGGATGGCTCCTGGCCGAACGAGCCCCGGCAGGTGCACCCCGGGTGGAACCCCGCGGGCACGCAGTCCAGGTCCCAGGGCCCGGGCCCCACGGCCAGCACCGCGCCGTAGGTGGAGGCCCCCTCGTCGTCGAGGTGGGCGAGCACCTCGGTGGCGACGGCGGCCGCCACGATCGGCGCCGTGACGGCCGAGAGGCCGTCGGGTCCGTGTTCAGGTGGCGTGCACAGCGGCTGGTCGAGCTGGGCGAGCAGTGCGGGCCAGGCCGCGTCCCACGTGGTGCGTCCGGCGTCGGCGCAGGTGACGCAGGGCGTGCGGCCGGGCACCACGAGGGGACCGACGTGGGCCCGTCCCTGCTCGAGGAAGACCGGCAGGTGGGTGAGCCCGCCGTGCTGCAGCACCTCGAACGGCTCGCGCGGGCTCGGCCGGTCGGTGAGGACCACGACCAGGTCCGGCGCGTCGGTCGGCGTCGTGGAGCACGGGACCGCGGCTGTCGTGAGGATGTCGACCAGGTGGCCGCAGAGCGTGGCCAGGCCGGGGCACGAGATCACCTCCACCCGCGACGCGGCCCGTCGTGCCAGTCGGCGGGCGCCCGCATCGGGTCCCACCCCGCGACAGGCCAGGTGGGCCGCCTCCAGCCGGGCCGGCGGGGGAGCGACGCCCCACTGGTCCGCGTCCACCACCACGCCGGCCGCGCAGAGCTCGCCGACGACCTCGCCCACGTCACGGGCCAGGGCCGCCGCGTGACGTCCGGCGTCGAGACGCAGCGCGGCGAGGTCGCGGACGCCGTCCATCAGCCGGATCAGCTCGACGAGCCCGGGTGCGTCGCGCAGCACGTGGGCATGGCGTGGCGTCGTGCCCACCTGCAGGTGGGTGGGGTCGCGGCGCAGCACGACCGAGCCGGGACGGAGCACAGGGCGCATCGGGACCTCCGGGGACGACCGGCGGCTCGGGCGCCGCCGGTCCTCCAGCCTGCACCCGCGACGGGCCCGTCCGGCCGTCGTCCACAGGGCAATCCCGGCGGACCTGCCGGAGGGCCTCGAGAGCCGCAGGCGGGGGACCGGTCCGCCCCACGAGGCGGCGACGTCGCCGGTCCGGGTGCCCACGGCAGAGGCCCCCGGTGGGTTCGGTCGTGTCCACCTTCCCCAGCGGACGCTTCCGGCCACCGAGGGCCTCGGGCACACGTTATGCCGGGCGCGCGACGGTCGTCAACCGAGCCGTGCGCCGCGTTGTCCACCCCTGTGGAAAACCCTGGGGACAGCGTGTGGGCGACGCGCCATGGGCCTGTGGAGCCCGTGTGGAGAGAGGGACCGGAGCTGTTGACGGCCGCAGGGCTGAGCAGGGGTGCGGGGCGTTGACCTGCGACGATCCGGTCCCCACCGTGTGGACCCGGATTCCTCGTCGCACCCGGCGGCTACCGTGATCGGCGTGACCCCTCGACGACCCGCGCCACGCCCGGCGGTGCGCAGCGTGGAGGAGGTGCGCCCCGGCGTGGAGGTGCGCCGCAGCAGCCGCCGTCGGCGCTCGGTGCAGGCCTACCGCGAGGGCGGTCGCATCATCGTGCTGGTCCCCGCCGCCCTCACCGCCGCCGAGGAGGCGCGCTGGGTCGACACGATGGTGGAGCGGCTGGAGAAGCGCGGCACGAGCACCCGGCGGAGCGACGAGTCGCTGCTCGCGCGGGCGCTCGAGCTGGGGGCGGCCCACCTCGACGGCACCGCCGTGCCGGCGAGCGTGCGGTGGGTCGACAACCAGCACACCCGCTGGGGCTCCTGCACCCCGGGCGACCGGTCCATCCGGCTGTCGAGCCGGCTGCGGTCGATGCCCGACTGGGTCGTCGACTACGTGCTCGTGCACGAGCTCGCGCACCTGCGGGTGGCCAGCCACGGGCCCGACTTCTGGGCGCTCGTCGACCGGTTCCCGCTCACCGAGCGGGCGCGGGGCTACCTCGAGGGCTGGTCAGCCGCCGGCGGGGCCGGCGAGGCCGTGCCCGGCGACGCCGAGGTCGACTGACCCACCCGTCGCACCGCCGCGCGGACCAGGTCGTGGACCGACTCGTCGCAACCCGGCGGGAGGTCGTCCACGTCGAACCAGCGCAGGTCGGTGGACTCCTCGCTGCGCACCGGGACGGCGCCGGGCGCCGCGGTCGCGACGTACTGGACGTCGAGGTGGTGCGCCGGGCTCACCGGGCCGCACGGCACCTCGTGACGGGACAGCAGCACCGGCTCGGGGTCGAGGACGAGGGCGTCGATGCCCGTCTCCTCGCGGCCCTCGCGGAGGGCCGCGTCGGCCAGCGAGACGTCGTCGGGCTCGCAGTGGCCGCCGGTCTGGAGCCACCGGCCGAGCCGCGCGTGCAGCGTCAGCACGACCTGCCTCGCGTCGGCCGAGAGCACCGCGACGCTCGCCGTGAGGTGGTCGGGGTGGCACGAGCGCCAGGCGGCGTCGTCGTGCCCCCGCAGGTGCGCGACGTAGTCGTCACGCAGCGAGCGCTGCGCGACGTCGTCGTGCTCCCACGAGCCGAGCACCCGCAGGGCGTCGGCGCGCAGCGTCACCGCGGGGTGTCGGTCGGGCCGTCGGTGCCCGCGTCGCCCTCGTCACCCTGGTCGGGCTCCTCGGTCGCACGCGCCTCGTCCGACGCCTCGGCCTCGCCCTGCTCGAGCAGGTCGGCCAGCGCGGCGTCGAAGTCGTCCTCGGCGGCGACGTCGTCGTCGGACCGCTCGCCCTGGGCGAACCCGAGCGGGTCGTCCAGGTCGGAGGCCGAGGGCATCAGGTCGGGGTGGGCCCAGACGGCGTCGCGCGCCTCGGCGCCCTGGCGGTCGCGCAGTGCGGCCCACAGGGTGGCGGCGTCGCGGAGACGGCGGGGCCGCAGCTCCAGACCCACCAGCGTGGCGAACGCCTGCTCGGCCGGTCCGCCGGTGGCGCGACGTCGACGCATGGCCTCGCGGAGCTTGGGGGCCGACGGCATGGTCTCGCGGGTGGCCTGGTCGACGACGTCGTCGACCCAGCCCTCGACGAAGGCCAGCAGGGCCTCGAGCCGGTCGAGCGCGGCCTGCTGCTCGGCCGTGCGCTGGGGCTCGAACAGGCCCTCCTGCATGGCCTCCTGGATGGCGCCCGGGTTGGTGGGGTCGATCGAGCCGAGCTTGGCCTCGATGCCCGCCACGTCGATGGTGGTGCCGCGGCCGAAGGCCTCCACGGCGCCGACCAGCCGGCCGCGCAGCCAGGGCGCGTGGGCGAAGAGCCGGTGGTGGGCGCACTCGCGGATGACGACGTAGAGCAGCACGTCGGCGTCGCTGACCTCGAGGCCCTCGCCGAACGCGGCGATGTTGGACGGCAGGACGGCTGCCAGGCCCTCGGGGCCGAGGGGGAGCCCGACGTCGGTGCTCGAGTGGACCTCGGAGGCCAGGCCACCGAGTGCCTGCCCGACCTGCTGGCCGAACATCGCCCCGCCGGCCTGGGTGAGCATGCCGAGCAGGGGCCCGACCATCGCCTTGGCCTCCTCGGGGATGGCCTTTCCCATGGCCCCGACGACGTGCTCGGCGATCGGCTCGACCAGGCCGCGCCACGTGTCGGAGGTGTGCTCCACCCACTCCGCGCGGCTCCACGCCGCCGAGGCGGTGGCGCCCGCGGGCAGGCCGGTGGCGCGGTCGAGCCACGTCTCGGCCAGGCGGACGGCGTCGGCGACCGCACCGCTCTGGTTGCTGGTGGGCGACGGGTCGGGCGAGGCCGCGACGGTGTGACGGGCGACGTCCTTGGCGGTGTCCCAGTTCACCGCACCCTCGTGCGGGGCGAACATCCGCTGCATCTGGCCCATCAGCGCGTTCATGTCGGGCATCTGGCCGCTGCCGAACGCCTTGAACACGTCCTCCATCGGCGTCCCGGCGAACGGGTTCGTCTGCTTGCGACGCGGGTCGTCGGGGTCGTTGGTCTCGTCGGGTTCGCCAGCCATGCGTCCAACGTACCGGCTGCACGCCCAGCACCACCCTCGACGAGACGCCTACTCTGTGCGCCATGAGCGAACCGATCCGCCTGGTCGACCTCCGCGAGGACGCCCTGAGCATCGACGAGGTCTACCGGTCCGTGCTCGACGACGCCGCGGGCGCCGTCGACGTCTTCGTGGGGACGGTCCGCGACCACGACCACGACCGCGGCGTCACCTCGCTGCAGTACTCGGCCCACCCGACCGTCGTGGCGCAGATGCGCGCGGTCGTCCAGGCCGTCGCCGACCGCCACGAGGCGATCGCCTTCTCGGTCGTCCACCGCGTCGGCGACCTGGCCATCGGCGACCTCGCCGTCGTCGCCGCCGTCTCGGCCGCCCACCGCGGCCAGGCCTTCGACGCCTGCCGGGCCCTCGTCGACGACCTCAAGTCCCAGGTCCCCATCTGGAAGCACCAGGTGTTCTCCGACGGATCTACCGAGTGGGTCGGCTCCCCGTGACCCCGTGGCGCCGGCATCCCGCCTGACGGCGTTGCCGCCTCGTCGGCGAACAAGACCAGTTCGCGTTCTTCGTCGCGCCTGGTCAGCCGGGGCGCCGGCACCACGGGCGTTGCTCGACGCTCGGAGGACGAGACCGGTTGCGGTCGGTCCGGCCCCGCGGGCACGCCTGCCGGGATCGGCGGGGGAGCACCCGTAGACTTCACGGCGTGATGGTCCTGCTCTGGCTCGCGGTGCCGATCGGCGTCGCGGTGCTCGCGATGGTCTGGGCCGCGTGGTCCGGACGGCGCCGTCGGCGGGAGCCCAGCCGCGACGCCGCGCACGCCCGGTTCAGCGCCGCCGTCACGCGTCCGCTGCCCGCGCGGGCCCGCACCGTCGTCGCCCAGCGCCCCGAGCGGCCCACCGGCATCGCCGTGCGCCCCTCGCAGCACCGCACCCGGTCCTGAGGCCCGCCGCGTGACCCGTCGTTCCACCACGCTCGTCAGTGCGTCCGTGCTGTTGTTCGCGCTCGCGTTCGTGGCGTTCGTCCTCCCCGTCCCGTACGTCACCCTCAAGCCGGGGCCGACGGTCAACACCCTCGGCAGCTACGACGGCGACCCGGTGATCGAGATCGACGGCGCCCGCACCTATCCCACCGACGGCTCGTTGCGCCTGACCACCGTGTCGGTCACCAGCGCCGACGCGCGGGTCAGCATCGCGCAGGCGTTCGCGTCGTACTTCGACGAGGACGACGCCGTCGTCCCGCGCAGCCAGTACTACCCCGAGGGCGTCGACCCGAAGCAGTCCGAGAAGCAGAGCGCGGACCAGATGTCGGGGTCCAAGCAGACCTCCGAGGCTGCCGCCCTGCGCGCCGCCGGGTACGACGTGCCAGCCGTCGTCACCGCCAGCCAGGTCGTCCAGGACGGCCCGTCGGCCGGCAAGGTCGAGGTCGGCGACCGCATCCGCACCGTCAACGGCACCCGCGCCAACGGCGCCGGCACGCTGATCAAGCTGGTCCGGGCCACCGAGCCGGGTCAGGTCGTCGAGCTCGGCATCACCCGCGACGGCCGGGACTCCACCGTCGACATCACCACCGACACCCTCCCCGACGCGCCCGGCATCGCCCGCGTGGGCGTCTCTCTGGCCGAGGACTTCGACTTCCCGATCACGGTGCGCAACAACCTCAGCGAGATCGGCGGACCCAGCGCGGGGACGATGTTCGCGCTCGCCATCTACGACAAGCTCGAGCCCGGCGACCTCACCGGCGGCCGCAAGATCGCCGGCACCGGGGAGATCACGGCTGACGGCCAGGTGCTTCCCATCGGCGGCATCTCGCAGAAGATCGCCGGTGCCCACGAGGCCGGCGCGACCACGTTCCTGGTGCCCGAGGCGAACTGCGCCGAGGCCGCCGCCGGCCACGACTTCGGGCTGCGGCTCGTCGAGGTCGGCACCCTGAAGCAGGCGATCGACTCCCTGGAGAAGCTCGCCGACGACCCCGACGCGAAGGTGCCGACATGCCGGTGACTCCCGACCCCACCCAGCCCGACCTGCCCGGTCCCGACCCCGACGCGCCCATCCGCCGGGTGACCCTGGAGGTCGAGACCCACGTCGCCGCCGGCGGCTGGGACCAGGCCCCCCGCCTCTACGCGCTCGTCGCCACCACCGACCTGCTGGCCTCCGAGCCCGAGCTCGCCGAGCAGCTCGGCGTCGACGGCGGTGCCGAGGGCGCCCTGACGCCCGTCGAGCAGGACGAGCTGCCCGACGACACCACCATCGAGGAGCTGCTCGAGCAGATCGCGTGGCCGCCGCAGGTCGTCGGCTGCGCCGTGGTGCTCGAGCGCCTGATGCTGCCGCCCGAGGCCGAGGCCGGCATGCCCGACGACCCGGACGCGGCCGCCGCGTACGCCGCCGAGCACCCCGAGCGCCAGGAGGTCCGGATCGCGGCCGCCGTGACGCGCCGCGGCGAGGCGCACTGCGCCGTCCGGCCGCACGTCGGGGACGGGGAGGACGTGCTCGAGGGCCCCGACCTCGTGCCCGGTCTGGTGGAGCTGCTTTTCCAGACCCTGGCAGACTGACCCCCCGGGCCCGACCGGAATACCACAGCACGACCCGAGCACCATGACTCAAGGAGCACAGTGAGCGACGGACCCGCGGCAGGTTTCCCCCGGCAGGCGCCTCCGCCAGCGTCCCAGCACCGGCGACGCGTCCTGATCCCCACCCTGATCACGCTCGCCGCCCTGCTGTTCCTCGGCGCGGTGTTCACCGGGGTGTGGACCGACCGCCTGTGGTTCCGGTCGGTCGGGTTCGCCTCGGTCTACCGGACGATGCTCACGACCCGCGTCGTGATGTTCCTGGTGTTCGGGCTCGTGTTCGCCGTCGTGGTGGTCGCCAACATCGTCATCGCGTACCGCACGCGGCCGCTGACGATGGCCCAGCTCGACCGCTCCGACCCGGTCATGCGCTACCGCCAGGCGATCGACCCCCTGCGCAGGATCGCGCTCGTGGGGCTCGGCCTGCTGCTCGCGGTGTTCGCCGGCTCGGCCGCGGCGGGCCAGTGGCGCACCTTCCAGATGTGGCGCAACGGCGTCCCGTTCGGCGAGCGCGACCCGCAGTTCGGCCGGGACGTGGGCTTCTACGTCTTCGACCTGCCCTGGATCAACTTCGTCGTCTCGTTCGGCTTCGCGCTGCTCATCGTCACCGGCATCTCGGTGCTGCTGGTGCACTACGTCTACGGCGGCATCTCGCTGCAGCCGCGCGACCGACGCATCTCCCGCGCCGCCACCGTGCACCTGTCGATCATCATCGGCCTGGGCATGCTGCTGCGGGCGCTCGGCTACTACCTCGACCGCTTCGGCTTCATGAACGGCGACACCGGCCTGATCGACGGCCCGACGTTCACCGACGTCAACGCACGCATCCCGAGCAAGAACATCCTGATCGTCATCGCGATCATCTGCGCGCTGCTCTTCTTCGCCAACGTGATCCGCCAGACGCTGCTGCTGCCGGCGATCGGCCTGGGCATGCTGCTCCTCTCGGCGATCCTGATCGGCGGCATCTGGCCGGCGGTCATGCAGTCGTTCCAGGTGCGCCCGTCCGAGCCGGACAAGGAGGCGCCGTACATCGGGCGGAACATCGAGGCGACGCGCGACGCGTACAACGTCGCCGACACGCAGAAGACCAACTACACGGGCAGCACGACGCTGACGCCCACCGAGCTGACGCAGTCGGCGGAGTCGCGGGTGTCCACCCGTCTGCTCGACCCGACGCTCGTCTCGCCGGCGTTCCAGCAGCTGCAGCAGGTGCGTGGTTACTACACCGTGCCCGAGACGCTCGACGTCGACCGCTACCAGCTGCCCGGCAGCGACATCGCGCAGGACATCGTCATCGCGGCCCGCGAGCTCAACCTCGACGGCCTGCAGGAGAGCCAGCGCAACTGGGCCAACGACCACACGGTCTACACCCACGGCTACGGCGTCATCGCCGCACGCGGCAACCAGCGCGGCGACCAGGGCCAGCCGGTCTGGGTCGAGCGCGACATCCCGCCCACGGGCGACCTCGACATCCGGACCCCGCCGCGGATCTACTTCGGCGAGAACTCCCCGACCTACTCGGTCGTCGGGCGTCCTGACGGCGCGGCGCCGATCGAGGTCGACATCCCGCGCGGTGGGGGCAGCGACGACCAGACGGCGTCGGAGGCGGCGGCCACGCAGAACACCTACGACGGCAAGGGCGGCGTCCCGGTCGGCGGTCTGTTCAACAAGCTGCTCTACGCGATCAAGTTCTCCGAGCCCAACATCGTCCTCTCGAGCCGCGTCAACGAGGCGTCCAAGATCCTCTACGACCGCCACCCCCGCGACCGCGTCAACAAGGTCGCCCCGTGGCTGACGGTCGACGGCGACCCCTACCCGGCGGTCGTCGGCGGGCGCGTCGTGTGGATCGTCGACGGCTACACCACCAGCAACGCCTACCCGTACAGCCAGAAGGTGTCGCTCGACGAGGCCACCTCCGACACCCTCACCCAGGGCGGCGCGCAGGTGCGTCTGCCCTCGGACGAGGTCAACTACATGCGCAACTCGGTGAAGGCCGTGGTGGACGCGTACGACGGCTCGGTCGACCTCTACCAGTGGGACGAGGACG
This sequence comes from Nocardioidaceae bacterium, assembly GCA_030655315.1. Classification (GTDB taxonomy): domain Bacteria; phylum Actinomycetota; class Actinomycetes; order Propionibacteriales; family Nocardioidaceae; genus JAURVT01. Next base: position 21,520 of record JAURVT010000053.1, read on the forward strand.
ACCCGATCCTCAAGACGTGGATGAAGACGTTCCCGGGCACCGTGCAGCCCAAGGCCGAGATCGGCGACGACCTCCTCCAGCACCTGCGCTACCCGGTCGACCTGTTCAAGGTGCAGCGCGAGATGCTGTCGCGCTACCACGTCACCGACGCCCAGACGTTCTACGAGGACGGTGAGCGCTGGGAGGTCCCGACCGACCCGGCCGGCACGGCGGACTCCAAGCAACCGCCGTACTACCTCTCGGTCACGCAGCCCACGCAGCCCGACGACGGGCCGAAGTTCAGCCTCACGAGCGTCTACCTGCCCAACAACCGCGAGAACCTCGCGTCGTACGTGTCGGTGAACTCCGAGGCCAGCGACACCGAGAACTACGGCAAGCTGGAGATCCTGCAGCTCAACGCGGACACCCAGGTGGACGGCCCCAGCCAGATCGCCAACAAGTTCAACGCCGACCCCGGCGTCAGACAGGCGCTCCTGCCGTTCACGCAGAGCTCGGGCACGTCGGTGGAGTACGGCAACCTGCTGACGCTTCCGGTCTCCGACGCCCTGCTGTACGTGCAGCCGGTCTACGTCCGACGCAACAGCGCGTCCGGCACGTTCCCGGTGCTCCAGTACGTGGTCGCGTCCTTCGGCGACAGCGTCGGGTACGGGCAGTCGCTGGACGAGGCGCTGCGCGTCGCGCTCGGCCTGCAGCCGGGTGACGACTCCGGGGCCGACACGACCGGGGGCGACACCGGTGGTGACAGCGGCGACGACTCCGGCGACGCCGGGGGAGGCGCGACCGGTGAGAACCAGACCACCGACCAGCTCCTCACCCAGGCCTCGGAGGAGTACGACGCGGCCCAGACGGCGCTCGCCGACGGCGACCTGTCGGAGTACCAGGAGCGCATCGACGCGATGAACGACCTGGTGCGCCGCGCACAGGCCACCCTCGGGTCGGCGGCTACCCCGTCGGCCTCGGCCACCCCGTCGGCCGACGGCGGCAGCTGACGACGCCGCGATCGAGCACGGCCGCGACCACGCGGTGAGGGGCGCGAGGCCCGGGGACGACCCCGGCCTCGCGCCCCTCGTGCGTCCGGCACCCTTGCCATGTATCCAGAATCCTGGATATTGTTCGGTACATGCCCAGCACCGAGCCCCGCGACCGGCTGATGTCGCGCGTCGGGATCGCGGCGCAGCGGCTCGCCCGTGACCTCGGGACCCTCGCCGCGGGGGACCGGCTGCCCCGGGTGCAGGACGCCGCCGCGGCCCTCGGGTGCGGCAACGGCACCGTGCAGGCGGCGCTCGAGCTGCTCCAGGACGCGGGCGCGATCACGCTGCGACCGCGGGGACGGCTCGGGACCTTCCTCGACGCGGTCGACCACCGGGTCCTCTGGGAGCTGGCCGGCAACCGGACCGTGTCCGTGGCGATGCCGCTGCCGTACTCGCGTCGCTACGAGGGGCTGGCGACCGGCCTGCAGGAGGCCTTCGTCGAGTCCGGCGTGCCGCTCTCGCTGATGTTCATGCGCGGCGCCGAGACCCGCGCCGTCGCGGTCGCCGAGGGGCGGGCCGACCTCGCCGTGATGTCCGGCCTGGTCGCCGGGGACCGTCCCGACCTGGTGGTCGTGCGCGACTTCGGCGCCGGCAGCTACGTCAGCAGCCACGGGCTCGTGGTCGCCCGCGGGCGCGACCCGCACGACCCCGGGCTCCGCGTGGCCGTCGACCAGTCGTCCGCGGACCAGGTCGAGCTCACCCGCCGCCACTTCGGCGACCTCGACCCGGCCCGCGTGGTCGAGGCCTCGTACAACCAGCTCGACCGGTACTTCGCGACCGGGCGCATCGACGCGACGATCTGGAACCTCGACGAGATCGAGGTGCACATCACCTCGCCGATCGACACCTACCCGGTCGCCGACGTCGTCGGCGGTGCCAACACCCGCGCCGTCATCGTCGCGCCCGCCGCGGCCCCGCCCACCTCGTGGGTCGTGCTCGACGCGCTGGCCGCCGAGTCCGTCGCGACCAGTGCCGCCGCCGTGCTCAGCGGCGAGCGCATCCCCAGCTACTAGGAGCCCTGATGGACGACCAGCTGCGCGCGCGGCTCGACGTGTACCGGCAGATGCCCGACGTCCCGGATGGCGTCGTCGACCTCGTGGCCGACGAGCTGGACCGGCTCGCCGGCGACCACGACGTCACGGACGACAGCGCGGGGATGCTCACCTCGCACCTCGTGACGGCGCTCGCCCGGATGGCGAGCGGGGCCCCCGACGTGGAGGCACCCGATGCCGGCGTCGTCGCCCGTGCGGTGGCCGACGTGCCAGGCGCCGACGAACGCGCGGCCGCGGTGTCGGCCCGCGCCGCCGAGCACCTCGGCACCGCCCTCACGCCGACCGAGCAGCAGTACCTCACCCTCCACCTCGCCACCCTGGCGATCACCTCGTCGAAGGAGAAGTCATGAAGATCATCGCCGGAGGAGTGGCCAAGAGCGAGGTCGTCGACGCGTTGCGTCCCCTGCTCGGACCGGACGACACGGTCGTCGCGGGCACCGACATGGACGCGGCCCTGAAGCTGCGCACGGGCGCCGTCGACTACTACCTCGGTACCTGCCACACCGGTGCGGGCGCGAGCCTGGGGGTGCTGGTGGGCCTGCTGGGCAGCGCGCGCTGCCACACCTTCGGCCGCTCGGTGCCCACGCGTGACGACGTCGAGGCGGTCGTCGCGGCCGACAAGGTCGCGCTCGGGTTCGCGCTCGACCAGGTCCAGGAGGTCGTGCCGGTCGTCTGGTCCGTCCTCGACGCCCGTCGCTGAGGAGCCCCCATGACCCCCACCAGCCTGGCCACCGCGGCCCAGACCTCGGTCCACTTCGAGGTCTGGCAGTCCGTCGTCGTCATCGTCACCTGCGTCGTCGCCGCCGTGATCGCCCACCAGGCGCTCGCGGTGTTCAACGACGGCGCTCGCCCGTTCCTGCTCGACTACATCCAGGGCCGGACGACGCGGCTCGCGACCGCCACGATCGTCTTCGGCCTGTCCGCCGGGTTCATCTTCGGTCTCGGTGCGCCGATGGCGCTGTCGACCGGCGTGCTCAACCCGTGGCTCGTCTTCCTGCCGGTGGAGATCCTCGGCCTGCTCGCGCCGTTCCGCTGGCTGGCCGCGCTCGCGGGCGCGGCCTGGGGTGCGGTGTGCGCCTTCGGGCTGAGCGCGGCCAACTCGCTGGCCACCGGGCTGCCGGTCGACTTCATCACCGCGCTCCAGCAGATCTCGACACCGATCCTGTGGCTGTTCGCGATCTTCCCGGTGATCGCGGTCGCGCGGCAGTTCGACCGGCCGAAGGCCCTGGCCACCTTCGGCGTCGAGATCGTCGTCATCGTCGCCGCGGCCAAGTGGATCCCGACCGTGTTCGGAGGCTCGCTCGCCCTGGCTGTCGGCGTCATCATGCTGATGGCCTTCGCCGTGCAGAAGGACCGCCGCGACCGCGTCCGAGAGCGCGCCGAGCTGGCCTCGCAGGGCGAGGAGGCCCGGCGGGCCGCCGACGAGGCACGCGCGGCGAACGCGGAGATCACCGACGAGCTGTTCGGGCCCAACGCCGACCGGCTGCGACGCAACGTCGTGTGGTTCGCGCTGCTGGGCGGCGTGGTCTGCGCGCTCGCGTCCACCGGGATCTTCGGCGGTGGCGAGGCCACGAGCTTCCTGCTGTCGGACGGCAAGCTGGCCGAGGCGGCGCAGGTCGACTTCTACCGGGTGTTCGGGTTCATCCCGCTGATCGCGACGACGGCGCTCGCCTCGGGTGCGTACGCCATGGCGGGGTTCACGCTCGTCTACCCGATCGGGTACCTGTCGGCGCTGCTGATCGAGCCCTGGCCGATCGCCCTCGGCGTCGCCTTCGTGCTCGGTGCGGCGATGATGACCGCCGAGGTGCTCGCCCTGAGCGCCGTCGGCCGGTGGCTGCAGCACTGGCCGTCGATCCGCGACTCCGCGGACCACATCCGCAGCGCGATCACCGAGGCGCTGACGCTGGCGATCCTCGTCGGCTCCCTGATGGCCGCCCTCGCCATGGGAGGCGGGATCGGGATCGCCATGGTCGGTGGGCTCTACCTGCTGAACGAGTCGCTGGGTCGGCCGGTGGTTCGGATGGCGGCCGGCCCGGCGGCGGTGATCGTCGTCGGCATCGCGCTCAACCTGCTGAACCTCGTGGGGCTGTTCACCCCCGTGGCGGGCTGAGATGGCGACCGTCCGCACCGTCGAGGGCCCGCTCGACCCCGCCGAGGTCACCGGTCCGGTGCTGCCGCACGAGCACCTCGCGATCGACCTGCGCACCGAGGACGACGCCGAGGCCCGGGTCACCGACCGGCTCGCGGTCGTCGACGAGCTCCGCGCGGCGCGCGAGTCGCACGGCCTCGGACTGGTGGTCGACCAGACCTGCCGGGGGATGGGACGGGACCCGCGCGCCCTCGTGGCGATGTCGCGGGCTGCCGGCGTGCCGGTCGTGGCGTCGACCGGCTACTACTGGCACCGCTTCCACCCCGCGGGCGAGCTCGACCACGACGTCGAGGCAGTGACGGCCCGGCTCGTGCACGAGATCCGGCACGGCCTCGACGGCACGGACGTCCGTCCCGGCGTCGTCGCCGAGGTGGGAAGCCACGGCGCCGAGCCGTCGCCCGCCGAGCGCACCAGCCTCCTCGCGGCCGGGCACGCCGCCGCGGAGACGGGCCTGTCGGTGGGCACGCACGCCCACCTCGGCGAGGGCGGCCCGGGACAGCTGGAGCTGCTCGTCTCGACCGGTATGCGGCCCGAGCGGGTGTGCGTCGGGCACCAGGACCTCGCCGACGACACCGCCCAGCACCTCGCGATCGCCGAGGCGGGCGCGTTCGTCGCCTTCGACACCGTCGGCAAGGAGTCCTACCAGCCGGACGCGGTCAGGCTCGGTCTGCTGCTCGCGCTGCTGGAGGCCGGTCACGCGGGGCAGGTGCTGCTGAGCAACGACGTCTCGCGCGACCGCTACCTCCTCGCGCACGGCGGGCCCGGCCTCGGGCACGTCCTCGGCACCTTCAGCGACCTGCTCCGCGGGGCGGGCGTCGACGAGGGCACCCTGGACCTGCTGCGCCGTCGCAACCCGCTGCGCTGGCTGACGGGGGAGGAGGTCGCGTGACCCGGCCAGCCCTGCCGTCCACCGCGCCGCTCCCGGCCACCGACCTCGACCAGGCGTTCGCCCTCCAGCAGCGCCTCGTGGCCGGGGTGGCCGAGGCCTTCCCCGACGGGGCCATGTTCCGCGCCGACGTCGGCGTGGTGCCCGGGCTCGGGCGCCCCGAGACCACCGCACGTGCCGAGCGCGTCCTCGCGGCGGCGTTCGACGCACCCGCCGCCTGCCTGGTGCAGGGCGCGGGGACGGCGGCGATCCGCACCGCGCTGTCGGCCGGGCCGTGGGCCGAGGGCGACCGGCGGCTGCTGCTCCACGACGCCCCCGACTACTCCACCACCGCCACGACGCTGTCGGACGGGGCCGTCACGGCCGTGCGCGTCGACCTCGACGACGCCGCGGCGCTCGACGAGGCGCTCGCCGACCCCGACGGCCCCGCCTGGGTCTTCGTCCAGCACACGCGGCAGCGTCTCACCGACTCCTTCGACCCCACCGCCGTCGTGGAGGCCGCCGTGCGCGCGGGCCGACGGGTGGTGGTCGACGACAACTACGCGGTGGTGCGCACGCCCACGATCGGGGTGCAGCACGGGGCGTCCGCGTCGGCGTTCTCGCTGTTCAAGCTGCACGGACCCGAGGGCGTCGGGGTCGTGCTCGGCGACCAGGACCTGGTCGAGCGCGCCCACCGGGCGAACTACTCCGGGGGCGGGCAGGTGCAGGGCGCGCAGGCGCTCGCGGCGCTGCAGGCGCTGGTGATGGTGCCGCTGAACTGGGCGGTCCAGGCCCGCGAGACCCGGCGGGTGGCCGAGCGCCTCGCCGCCGGTGAGGTGCCCGGCGTCGTCGACGCCGTGCTCGCCAACGCCCAGGACCTCTGCGTGCTGGCGCTGCTCGACGAGCCCGTGGCCGCCGACCTGCCTGCGCGCGCGGCGTCGGTCGGAGCCGCACCCTTCCCGGTCGGCTCGAACTCCCGGCACGAGATCACCCCGATGGTCTACCGGCTGTCGTCCTCGACCCTCGCGGGCCGGCCGGACCTGCGCGACTGGGCCGTCCGGGTCAACCCGATGCGCGGGGGCGCGGACCTGACGATCGACCTGCTCCGGCGCGCGCTCGACCGGGGCGGGGTGTCCTGATGTTCCTCCCGGTGACCGAGCGTCGGAACCCGGCCCTGGTGGACGCCGCACTCGACCTCCACGCCGCCGGGGAGATCGAGGCCGACACCTACGTCGTCGACCTCGACACCGTCGACGCCAACGCCCGGGCGCTGGCCGAGACGGCCGCCGCGTCGGACGTCGGGCTGTGGTTCGTGGCCAAGCAGTACGGACGGAACCCGCTCGTGACCGCGGCGGTCGCCGCCCACGTGCCGGCCGCCGCCGCGATCGACGTCCGGGAGGTCGACGGCCTGGTGACGGCGGGCGCGCGCGTCGGCAACGTCGGCCACATCACCCAGGTGCCGGTGCGTCGCCTGCCCGGCGTCCTGCGCCACGAGCCCGACTTCGTCACCGTCTTCGACCGCGGCAACCTCGAGGCGGTGGCGGCCGCGTCCGAGGACGTCGGTCGGGTGCAGCGGGTGCTGCTCAAGATCGCGAGCGATCCCGCCGGCGTCTACCCCGGTCAGGAGGGCGGGTTCGAGGTGGCGGACGTGCGGGGCGTCCTCGAGCACGCCGACGCGCTGCCCGGCGTCGACGTCGTCGGCGTGACGGGGTTCCCGTGCCTCCTGCTCGACCCGACGATCGGCAGGCCGGTCGGAACCGCGACGCTCGACCGCGTCCTGGCCGCCGCGGAGGTCCTGCGGGACGCGGGCATCACCCCCGAGATCAGCCTGCCGAGCCACAGCAGCGTCTCGACGATCCCGGTGGTGGCGGGCCTCGGCGGCACCTGGGCCGAGCCCGGCCACGCGCTGACGGGCACGACGCCCGAGCACGTCCTGCGCGACGACCTGCGGGAGGTGCCGGCCCTGGTCTACGTGTCGGAGGTGGCGCAGCTCGGGGGGAGCACGAGCGTGTTCGGCGGCGGGTTCTACCCGCGGGGTCGGGCCGAGTCGGTGCTCGTCGCGTGCGCGGACGGCCGGAGGCGGGGCCGGCTGCTCGACGCCCCCGCCGAGAACATCGACTACTACCGCCGGTTCACCTGGACCGGTGACGGGCCGGCCGCCCGGGTGGGCGACCCCGCCGTGATGGCCTTCCGGACCCAGGTGTTCGTCACCCGCTCGCGGGTGGCCGTCGTGTCCGGCGTGTCGTCCGGACGTCCGGTGGTGCGGGGCCTGTTCGACAGCCAGGGACGCCGGCTGGACGGCGAGCCCGGGTGAGCGCCACCGTCCTCGTCCTCGACGGCTTCGGCGTGGGGGCGATGCCCGACGCAGGCGCGCTCCGGCCGTCCGACGCCGGGGCCGACACCCTCGGCCACCTCGTGCGCTGGTGCGCCGACGAGCGAGGCGAGCCCCTGCGCGTCCCGCACCTGGCGTCCTGCGGGCTCGACGCGCTGCGTCCCGACCTGCGGCTCGACACCACGGGCGGGGCGGCGGTGCGGGCCGTGGCCCGGCGGGCGGCCCTGGGGTATCCCGGCGCCGACAGCTTCGCCGGTCACCAGACGATGATGGGGGCGGACCTGTCGCACGTGGCGCTGAGCCGGGTGGGGGAGTGTCTGGACGAGGTGGTGGACGCGCTCGAGCGGGCGGGGCACCGGTGCCGGTTGCTCGACGGCCGTCCGCTCGTCGTCGTCGACGACCACCTGCTCCTGCACGACAACCTCGAGGCCGACCCCGGCCTGAACTGGAACGTCTCGGCGAGCCTGGACGAGGTGTCGTGGGAGGCGGTCGTCGACGTCGCCACCGTGGCGCGCCGGGTGGCACCGGTGGCGCGCGTGATCGCGGTCGGCGGGCACTCCCAGGCACCCCTGGTGCGGGCGGTCCGCGACGGCGCGGAGGGGACGGTCGGCCTCGACACCCCCGCGAGCGGCTTCTACCGCAACGGTGGTCTCCGGGTGCAGCACATGGGCGTCGCGATCGACCACGCCCAGCAGCTGCCCGAGCTGGCGGCCAGGTCGGGCCTGGGCGTCACGCTGCTCGGGAAGGCGGCCGACCTCCTGGTGACCGACACCGAGGTGCACCGGGTGCCGGGGGTCGACACCACCGAGCTGCTGGCGGCCACCACGACCGCCGTCGCCGGCGGCGGGCTCGTCGTGGCCAACGTCCAGCAGACCGACCTCGCCGGGCACCAGCGCGACCCGGGTCGCTTCGCCGCCCTGCTGGAGGAGGTCGACGCCGCGATTCCGGCGATGCTGGCGCACCTCGCCCCGGCGGACCTGCTCGTCGTCACCGCCGACCACGGCAACGACCCCACCGCCGGCCACGCCTTCCACACCCGCGAGCACGCGCCGGTGCTGGCCGTCGTCCCCGGGCGGGGACCGGCCCGCGCGGCCACCGACCTGCCGACCCTGGCCGACGTCGGCGGAGGCGTCGCCCGCCATCTCGGGCTGGACGTCTCCCGCCTCGGCAACGGCCGCGGCGTCGTCCTGCTCGGCTGAGCCGTGTGGCTCATGTCTCCCCGGTGCCGATTTGGTGACGCGCAGGTGTACCGCGTACTGTGGTGATCACCGACGCGGGGTGGAGCAGCTCGGTAGCTCGCTGGGCTCATAACCCAGAGGTCACAGGTTCAAATCCTGTCCCCGCTACCAAGAATGATTCGTTAGAACCTCGGACCTTTGAAGGTCCGGGGTTCTTTCGTTCCCATGGGAGGGCGCCTCTGGGGCGTTCGAGGCCCAAGAATGCGCGCAGACGGTCGCCGGGCGTCGTCCTGGTGGACCGAGGCGCCAGGTCCTTTGACCCGTTCGAGTCACCCCTGTCGGCCGATTCGGTGACCTCTGGCATGAGGAATAGGTCACTGGTTCTAACGAGACGCTTCTGCTCACGTCGCCGCTCGTTGGCTAGATCATCGACCAGAGCCGGAGACATGAGCCTCTGGAAGGCACCGGTCAGGTCGCTGCCCACCACTTCGTCGTCGTCGATGTAGATGTGCTCGAAGACCCCTTGGTTCAGTTCGCGTCGGATCGTGTCGGAGGCGTTCGCGTAGTGCTCGTGGGCACTCGTCAATAATTCGCAGCACTCCAGCAGCTTCTGTTGAAGCCGTTCGGTTGGGGTGGCGGCTTGCTTCAGCTTGTGTTCGGCCAGCGCTCGTCGCCCCGCGATGCGCTGCTGCTCGCTCTTCAGCTGATCTAGCGCGATGGCATCTGCGTAGTGAGCCTGCAGCAGCTTCTGGCTCTGACTCTCCAATTCTCGTAGTTCCCTCTCGGCTGCCATCCGCTCGGCCTCGACTTGTGGTGTCACTGTGTCGATGTGCTCGAGGACAAGCTCCCGGATTCGCTGTACTGAGGCGCGGCTCAAGGTGATCGTGCGCCAGTGGTCTTCCACCAGTTGCTCGACGAGGTGCACTTGGGTGGCGCGGAAGGTGCATCCGTTCTTCTGGCGTTGGCGGCCGAGGCAGTAGAAGTAGTCGTAGAGGTCGCCGCGGGCGTTGCGGCTCTTCTCGTAGGCGAGCGGTTCGCCGCATTGGCCGCAGTAGACGGACCCCTTGAGGTACACGCTGTGTACTCGGGGCTTCTCTCCGCTCTGGTGTCGGGCCTCCCGAATCTGTTGAACACGAGCGAACTGCTCCTCGGAGACGAGGGCTTCGTGCTTGCCCCGATATTCGACGCCGCCGTACACCACCACGCCCACGTAGTAGCGGTTCTTCAGGATGCTGTTGACGTGTGACGTGGCGATGGGTCGCGCCGGTCGGTTGGGTCGAGGAAGCGTCGTGACTCCGTACAGGTTGAGTTCGTCGCGAATGGACGCCGCGGTGGAGTTCCCCTCGGTGTACCGATCGAAGATCCAACGAACCCAGCGGGCGCGCTCAGGGTCGAGAACGACGGTGCGTACCTCTCGACCATCAGCGGTACGTTCGCGCGAGTTGAGGTAACCGAACGGAGCCATGCCTGGAGTGCCACCACCCTTGGCCTTCTGCAGCATGCCCTTCTTGGACTCCGTCGCGAGATTCTGGCTGTAGAACTCTGCGATCGAGCTCATGATCCCGTGCAAGAGCATGCCGCTGGGCGTCTCGTCGATGTTTTCCGAACAACTGACGAGCTGCGAGCCTGCCTGAGTGATCTGCAGATTGATCTCAACGTCATCGACACGGTTGCGTGCGAGGCGATCGACCTTGTGGACGATGACGTACTTGACTCGGTGCTTAGCCACGTAATCCAGCATGTTCTTCAACTGGGGGCGGTTTGCCGAGCGTGCGCTCTCGCCAGCGTCGACGAATTCACCGACGACTTGGGCTCCCAAGGCTTGGGCTTTGCGGAGGCAGCCGTCACGTTGCGCCGGGATCGAAAACCCTTCCACCTCGCCGCCGCGTCCGGCCTGCTCCTTGGTGCTCACACGGAGGTAGATCACTGCCATCGGCATGACGGTCATCTCCGGGGCCGGATTGCTCATGCATAGCTCCTTCGGTTGAGCCCGTTGCGGGCGTAACGGAATCGTTGAGGGCGAGATCGAGGGCCGCGGATAGGGCGAGCGCATCGGGGTGCGGGAAGTCGATCTACGTCGGTGTCGAGGCCGGTCTGTGCCAGTCGGACACGGATGGCTTGCTCGCTGACATGGAAGTGGGAGGCCAGCAGGGATGGTCGCTGTAAGCCGTTGCCCCACGCGCTCTTGAGCTCTCGCTTGCTCACGAGTGCGCAACCGGCGAAATAGTCGGCGGCGAGTTCGGCCTGCTCCTGTGCGCTCTTGGATCGGTTGGTTCGGTAGAGGCGCTGGACTGAACCGTGGTCGATGATGTGCTTGAACTCGTGCAGCAGCGTGAAGCGCTGGCGAGCGGGAGCATCGTGGGAGGCGATCGCGATCAGCCACTCGGTGCCTGTCCAGTGGCTCATGCCGCTGACGGGCAGATCGGTCTCGAAGACGACGCGGACGCGGGGGAGCCCATCGATGTGGTGCCACCGGATGCCGTCGCTGTGATCCTCAACCAGAAGTTCAGCGACTCGCGTTGCCTGTCGCTCGGCAACCACCAGGGCTTCCCCGAACGTGCAGTCGCGGGCTGGGATGAGCGAACGGAGGCGCTTCAGGATAGATGGTGATGTTGATTGATTCATGGTGCGCCTCCTTTCAGTGTGGCTGGTGTGTTATTCGTCTTCGCCGGGATTTGGTCCGGCTTCCGACATGCCGTAGCGCTCAGCAATGCGCGTGAACGAAGCTGCGAGCTCGGATTGCGCTTCGGGGGGGAGCTGGGAATATTTGCTCCGGAGGTATGGGCTGAAGGTCGGCAATCCCTGAGCAGGTACATAGCCGGCTGCTGTGTAGAGGTCGATTAGCTCTACGTCCAGAGTGGACGCGAGCGAATTGAGGACGTGGGGGTTCGGAGATGCGACGTTGTCCTGCTCCATGTTGCCCAGCAGAGACTTCGAGATCCCTGTCTCCGCCTCAACTTCGCGCAAACTCAATCCCGCAGCTTCTCGTGCTCGTTTGAGAAGTTGTCCGAATGTGGTTGCTGTCGATTCGTCGGTCATGTGATTAGGTAGTCCATATTTATTCAATCGTCTATATCTATTCTAATTCATTTGTCCCAATTTGGGGACAGGAAATCCAATTCCACAACACAGAGCATTTCTCGATAAGTTGTAGTTGTGGGGCGGGAGTCGAACGGCAGAACGCCGCCCAACTCCCGCCCTGGTGGAGGTGCTGTCAGCTGCTCTTGGCTCGCCCGCGAGCGGCAGGCTTGGTGCCGAAGAGTTGCGCGATAGCTGCATGCTGCTCGGCGGCCTCACGCTCGATCGTGGCGGTGAGCTCCTCGGCCTTGGCCGAGAGCTCGGGGTTGGTCGCCATCGAGTCGAGTTGCCGCTCAACCGCGGAACGGATGACGTCCGTCACCGATTCGCCACTGAGCTTCGCCAGGATGTTGAGTCGAGCATGCTGCTCGTCTTCCAGCCGGATTGCCAGAGTCTTCATGACTACTTGCATCTCCTCTCTGAGGGACTGCCTCGCCGCACTGCCATGGCCACGCGGCCATAACCGGCGAGCCACCTCCTCGGGGTGGTGCAGCCGTACTCTCGAATGAGAGCTGAGGACGACTGCAGGCTCCCGAGGAGCTGGTGTCCTAGATTGAACGGAAGACCCAGACGCCGCCGTCGTCGGCGTCTTCGACCGCGACGTCGCCGCTGATCTGCGCGTCCCGTGCCCACCCCTCGTAGTCGATCTGGACGTAGCCGCGAAGGGCCGCTGGCACTGCTTCGTCGAGCTGCTTCTCCAAGTCGAGGTCGCCGATGGTTTCTCGTGCCCAGTCCTCGCCGCTGGTGAAGTGACCCATGTAGGCGTCGCTGAATCCGTCGAGGAAATCAGGTGTTCCATCGTGGAGGTATGCGAAGGCAGCGAAAGCCGGACCGTGCTCCGCGATGCCGCGTGCCACTCTTGCGACGTGGTCAAGAGGTTCGTACTCGTCAGGCCGGTAGCTTCCGAATTCGTCGTAGTCGAAGATGGCGAACTCCTCCGCCCCAGGGTCGGGACTGGCAGCCAGAATGGCGCGGACGGATTCGTTGAGCGTGTCGGTGTCGACGGCGGCATCGATCCACTCGCCGTGAAGCCGTCCAGCGTTGTAATCGGAGAGGCTGCCGACCCAGATCCGCGGCCGTAGCCTGGGTTCGTGTTCGTGTTCGTGTGGTTGTTGTTCATGCATAGTCACCTCCTTTCGATTGATTGCTTGGTCGTGTACTGGCGATGCGATGGTTCGCCAGCGCGACGTACTCCGGGTTGAGTTCGATGCCCATCCAGTCGCGGCCGAGTGCTTCTGCGGCGACCGCCGTGGTGCCCGCTCCCATGAAGGGATCCAGGACGAGACCCGATTCATGGTCCGCATGACAGTGACAGTCCGGCCGTAGTGCCAGCCGTGTCGCCGTCGCACCGAGCCGCCGAATCGGACGGGACCACGGAGTGCGACAGCGGACGCAGCGCTGTTCGGGACAGGCGGCACGCAAGATGCGTTCCACGAGAGCTGGTGGATACGTCGCGAAGTGCGCGCCTCGATATCGGCTGGTGCTGATCGTCCAGACATCGCCGGGGTTCTTGCCGAGCGGATGTCCAGCGAGCCCACGGCGATGAAGGTTCGCGAGGCCGCTGTCGCCGTCCGCGTTGGGACCGAGCCATGTCGGGCGCAGCTTGTCGGTGCCCTTCTTCGGGCCACGCCCGTCCAGCCGGGGCTTTGGACGAGAGGTATGTGGTGTGCGGATCGCGTGCAGATCGAAGAAGTAGGCGGCTCTACGGGTGAGCGAGTAGACGACCTCGTAGGTGCAGGACAGCCGGTCGGTGACACTGCTCGGGATCGGATTCGACTTGGCCCAGATGACCTTGTTCCGGACAACCCACCCGTCCTCGATAAGGGCCAAGAGCAGACGTTCGGGGGCACCCAGCAGGCTCTTCCTCGGGGCACCTTCTCGCGGGTGGGTGCTGTAGGCGTCGCCGAGGTTGAGCCAGAGGGTGCCGGTCGGCACCAGGAGTCGCTCGGCCTGGCGGGTGACTACTTGGAGGTCGGACACCCACTCGTCGACGCTCGCCTCCAGACCGATCTGATCCGTCGCGTTGTAGTCGCGCAGCCGGAAGTAGGGCGGGCTCGTGACGATTGTGTCGATGGTCGACGACGGCAGCGTGGCCATGTGCGTCGCGGCGTCTCCGGTCAGGATCTGCCCGCGTGGCAATCCGGCAGGGTGGTCGACTGCCACCGCCGTCATGATGAGCCTCCGCTGAGGACGCTTGCCACTGTGTGGGGAACGGCGAAGCGATAGAGCTCGGGGGTGAGGCGTGGAGTCTTGGCGACAGCTTCGCGGAGTCGACGAGCCCGCGATGGGTCGCTGAACACCCAGAGCACCAACGGGAAGCTTCCGTGCGCCTGCTGCTCCTGCCCACTGGCCAGGTAGGTCTCGTAGTGACCGCACTTCCTAAGCAGGGTCGGCAGGCTCTCGGTGCCGAGGTCCACCTCGATGAACCATCGGTCCTCGTAGTCAGCGGTCGCGATGGTGGCGGCCAGATCAGGCTGAAGCCACTTGGGCTCGCCGCCTGGCCCGGTGTAGCGGCGCCAGCAGTCGGGTTCGACTTCAACGCGGATGTCCTCGATGGTCTCGATCGCGCGGTGACGACTGAGCAATACGTGGACATCCCCGACAGCCAGGCAGTGACGCAGGAATCGCAGGCTGGGCTCGCTCGTGCGGTAGGTCGCGCCGTCGCTTTGAACGAGTCGAGCACCGCCGGGAGCGAGCTGCCAGATGCGAGCAGTTGATCCGGCCCGTGCGCCGCCGACGCGTCGATGCAGCATGCGGATCAGGCCCCACCGCTCCAGGCGGCTCAGGACGCGACGGGTCGTGCGAGCTGCCGATGCGTCGGTCTCGTGTCCCGTGAACACCAGGTGTTGGAGCTGGACGGTTGTCAGGAATCGGTGCTGCGCGATCTGCCGCAGGACGGCGTGGTCGCGGTCGACCATCTGTTCAACGATCGAGGACAGTCGACGATGAGTGACACGACGCTGTGGCTGTCCGTCGCGCGCGCCGAGCCGGCCTGGATCTCCCGATGACGACGAGATGGGAGTATTCGTCCCCCGTAGCTCATCCGGCACGTCCGTGACCTGCGACGATGTCAGGTTATTGGGTGTGCCGATCGGTAGCCCGAGCGGAAGACCCTGCCCTGGGGTGTACTCGGGCATCATGACGCGCCTCCGCTGTCAGGTCGACGTCGAGGTGTGCGACCGAGCGGTGCCTGGTTCGCGGTCGTTTCGGGTGCGACGAGCTTGAGCAGATCGCGCTCGATGGCGTCGAGTGGTTGTCCGTAGAGCTGGCGCGACCGTTGGCGGACGGGACGCGAGGTGGCGCTGCTGGGTGGCAGGTTCGGGGTCGCCAATGAGCACCACTCGGCGGTGGCACCCGCGACGAGTAGCTGAGCGTAGGCATGGAAGGCCGGGAGGGTCAGGAAGTCTTCGGGGGCGACTCGACCACCCGGGCGACACAGCTCTCGGGCGTCGGCGGGGCTCAGCTGGAAGGCCACTCGGGAACGCGCGTTGGTGAGCACGGCTTCGCGGACGGTCGGGGTCAACTGCTTGAGGTGCTGATGAGCCAGGATGAAGCCCACCCCGAGCCCGCGAGCCTGAGCCAACGCGTCGCCGAGATCACCGGGAAGACGCAGGTACTCCTGTACTTCGTCGATGAAGACGTGCACCGGCCGACGCTCGGACTGCGGGAGTGATCCCCGCTCCAGTGCGGTCTGCCACAGCAACCCGACTACCAACGAGCCGAGCAGTTGCGCAGCCTCTGGTCCGAGGACTCCCTTGGAGAGCGAGACGAAGAGCAGCTTGTTGTGGCTGAAGACCTCGCCGAGGTGGAAACGGGGTCGGCGCTGGCCGAGGACTCCTCGCATGCCGGGCCGCAACAGAATCGGCCGCAGCTTGTTCATGAGGGGTGCGATGGCGTGCTCACGCTCACCGTCACTCAAGGAGTCAAACCAGCCCCAGAAGGAGCCGAGCCCCATCGGGTCGGCCTTGACCACCGTCTGTGTGAGGGAGCGGCGGAAGCCGTGGTTGGTGAGCAGGAGCGGGATCATCGGCAGCGAAGCGTCGCCGCGTCGCGCAAGCGTCAACAGACTGGCGTGCAGGATGTCGTGGGTGCGCGGTCCCCATGCGTCGGCGTACAGCGAGTGCATGACTCCGAGCAGCGTGTCCGCTACCAGGTCGGCGTCCTGGTTGGAGCTGGTGCCGAGTGCTGCCAATCCGACTGGCATCGAGTCTGTGGGGTCGATGACAACAACGTCGTCGCGGCGATCCTTCGGGAGGCGGTTTAGAAGGTCCTCGACCAGGTCGCCCTTGGGGTCGATGATCACGGCACCCTGCCCCCGCGCCATGACCTGGAGCGCCAGGTTGGCAATCAGCGTGGACTTGCCGACGCCAGTAGGGCCGAGGATGTGCAGATGACGCAGCGCGTCGATCTGCCCGAGCGCGACCGGACGTGTGTCGTCGATCTGACTGCTGCCGAGCACCAGCCCACTGCGTCGCACCTGGTTCGGGACGGGCAACTGCACTGGATGACGGGATGGAACGCCGGGCAGATGCGCATCCGGCTTTGACGCGATCGGCCAGCCCAGCAGCGGCACGATGTCACTGATCGATAGCTCTAGGGGCCACAAGAACGGCGAGCCAGCCCGCTCTATGGCCGAGATGGTGGCGCGACGCATGCTGAGGCCGACGCCGGGAACCTCCAGAGCCCGCAGCGCGGCGACCACGCCGCTTACCAGCCTGCGAGAACGAGCGGGTGTAGTGCCGTCAGCTCCCAGTCGGACGGAGCAACCGAAGCGGTACTCGTCGAACTTGGCGCTAACCTCGCGGCGCCTGCGCGGCTCGACGTCGATGATGCGACGGGGACGATGACGCGATCCCAGGATGAGTTGCAGTCGTACTTGTTCGCTGGCGCGCGCTTCCGCAAGTGCTGCCAGCAGGCTGCGCGTCACTGGCTCGATCTCATCGGTACGGAGCCGGCGCTGGCGATGCCCCGGTGCGTGCAACGCGGCGGCAGTCGACAGTCGCTGACTCGGCGCGCGATGCTCCGCGACTCGCAGTTCCGGTAGGTGGGCGCGGAGCGCGCTCAGGACTCGGGCGAGGGCGTTGCGTTCGGCGCCGAGCCGCCAGGTCACGCGTCCGTTGTTGCCGATGGCCTCGAGCACGACTCGTGGCTGTCCGGACAACCCGGCGAGCGACTGGAGGGCGGCGCGTCCGGCGTCAGGAGAGATTGGCACCGGCAGCTCAAGCCTGATCCAGGTGAATGGACCACGCTCATTCACGGGATTGCTCCTGCTCAGCGGCAGCGTCGGCTTCCGCCTGAGCAATGGCCAGCGCGATGACGGCGCGGGCGATCTTCTGCACGTCGGGTTCGCGTCGCAGCTCACTGCGGATACTGATGCGTCGCTCCGGACCGCGCTTGCGGGCGCGGGGCGTCGGTCTGCTGGCCGTGCCTCGCGCCTGTCGCCGCACACTCTTGTACGGAGAATTGTTGGAATTGTTGTCGTCATTGGTTTGCTTGGGCATGGCGAAATAGACCCTCCTTTCGGTGGTTAGTGATAGCGAGTGCGCTTTGCTCGAATGTCCATAAAACGGGACAGCGCTTGCTATTCACTATGCGTCCATGAATATGGACAGTCAATATGGTTTGTTGATTCCACAACTGCGACCGGAAGATGACGACAGGTGGTGAGGAATCACCAACGGGAGCGCCACCAGATGCAAAGCCAGAGCAGGCTGGCCAGGACCGCCGCCCCGGCCAGCCACACCCAGATGAGCTTTAGCAACCACACCGCGAAGTAGAGCGCGGCGGCGCCGACAAGAATGCCGATGCAGGCATCAACGAGCCGCCCGCTCAGTCGCTCGGGATCGGACACCGTCAGCTCACTCGGCGGATCTCGTGCAGCAGCCCGCCGAGCATGCCCTGCTGGTTGCAGACGCCGACGAATGCGCCCTGGTCGAGGGGGAAGCGTCCGATGAGGCCCATCAGGAAGATCTGCCCAACCAGGTCGAACTCGAACAGGCGGTAGACGCTGGAGCTCTCGTCGTATCCGACCTGCTCGATCTGGCTCAGGTGCCACATGGCGAGCTCGAGCTCGTCTTCTAGCCTGAAGGACAGTCCCTGCCGGACGTGAGACACGTCGTGCCAGTAGCGGAACGCCATGTTGTCCGAGCGCAGCACGTAGATGGTGCTCTCGCAGTGCTCGTTGGACACCGGCAGCGGATCACCCGTCGCCTGGCTGTGCGCGTAGGCGCCGCGCAGCTGCTGGTACGTCGACGGCGCTTCGGCCGTCCCCACCCAACCGAACCCGACTTCGATCTCGGTCTCGCGGGCCTTCTCGGCGATGAAGGTGTGCAGCGCCAGTCGGTCAGCGACCGCGATCTGGCGGCCGATCGGCGTCGTAGTGTGGTCGATGGTCATGAAAACGACTCCTTGCTCTGTCACTTGGCGGTGAGGGATCGGGGACTGCGTCATGGCCAGGTCGGCTGAGAGGGTTGCCGCCCTCCCAGCCGACCGTCTGGCTCCTACTCGAAACGGTTGCGCCAGGATTGACCCGTTGCGTCGTTCATCGCGCTCCGCGCTTTGCGGTACTCCATTGCGATCTGCTGGTCGGTCTGGATGACCTCCTTGCGCAGATTGCGAGTTCGGCGCTCGTCGGACGACGTCCCGTTCAGATGGACCAGCAGGATGACCACGCCGATCAGCGCAATGGCGATCAGGAATCCAGACATCACTGACCGTCTACCTCGAAGCGCCGCAAACGCTCACGCAGGACCAGGTCCCCAGCCGCCAACGAGTCGGCGTACTCGGACACCTGGCGCTGCATGGCCTCGGCGTGGGTGGCGAACTCGTCGGTCAGGGCCGTGTGGTCAGCCTCGGTCAACCGCTCGTACTCGATCGGCTTCTGTTGGCGCCGCAATGTCACGACAGTCAGGAGCGTCAGGCCCGCGCCCAGCGGCGTACCGAGGAGCGCGCCCTGCCAGAACTCAGCAGTCGTCACGAGGGGAACTCGCTACCGAAGTTGCGCTGCAGACGAGCCGCCTTGTCGACGAACCCGATCTCGATGCGAGTCAGGACCGCATCGAGCACCGGGTCACCGTTGGCCAGCGACTTCCGGTAGCCATCGAGGTCGACCGCGCGCTCCATGATCCGGCCGGTCAGCGCCGCCTCGGCGTCGACCTTGAGGCCCTGGAAGCGGGTCTCGCGGGCCAGGTTGTCCACGGCCTTCTTGTGCTGCCGCTCCTCGCGGCTCGCGATGATGCTGCCAGGCCGTCCTTCGGCCCAACGCTGCAGTTCGCTCATGTTCCATGCCCCTTCTTCACGAACCTGCGGGATCGTCCCGCTCGGTTGAGCAACCTTGTAGGTCACCGGCCACCTAGAGTTGGCATCTCGTTGGCATACATCGGGGGTTGGCATGGAGTGGACGCCTGATCTGGAGGCGCGCCTCATAGCCGAGTTGAAGTCCCTGCGCCGATACAGCCCGGTGACTCCTCGACTGATTCGTGAACGCGCACCCCTGCTCGCTGCTCGCTTGGGACGCGGGGACGTCCTCGCCACGATTCGTCGGCTGAGAGAGTTCGACGTTGACGAGGATCACCAGCGTGACGTTGATGCGGCGCTCGAGGCACTCGGGCTGGGGAGGCATCGGGGCAGTGTTCAGACCCGGCTCATCGCCTATGGGGCCTCACTGAGGCCACCCGTCGGTTACTGGCAGGCTCGTCGGCTGGGCGATCGGGGGATTGAGACATTGGCGCGAGAGCTCGCTGGCCGGGCAAGCATGGACAATCCCGGCATTGTTCTTCAGATGGATCCTGGAAGTGCAGAAGGTACTCTTCGCTTCGAACTTCAGGCTGATATCTCGAACGCCCGCCAAAGCCTGTACTTGGATATTCATTGCCGCGATGGCATAGGGAATATCACCGAACGTGTCGTCGAAATCGAACGCGGATCGAGTCTGCTCGACACCTTTGAATTTGACAGTGTCGCGATCGGGGATGGAAACGCAACGCTTGGAGTCAAGTGGCCAGAGGGCGTATACGTTCCTGTCGCCGCCTATTCATCTATCGCCCGCAGCGAAACCGTGCATTTTTACAATTCTGCATGGATATCTATCTGTCCGGAACTGCCGCCGTAATCAAGCTCAAAGCTGCCATTTATTGCTATAATCGACCACAGATATGACTGAATCGACCGGAAGGCCTGTCTTGGCGCTCAAGAAATCTGATCTCTACAGCTCGCTGTGGAAGAGCTGTGATGAACTTCGCGGCGGTATGGATGCGAGCCAATACAAGGACTACATCCTCACGCTCCTCTTCGTGAAGTACGTCTCCGACAAGGCCAAGGCCAGCAGCGACAGCCTGATCGACGTGCCTGCCGGCGGCTCCTTCGACGACATGCTCGCCGCCAAGGGCGACAAGGAGATCGGCGACCGTCTCAACAAGATCATCGCCAAGCTCGCCGAAGCCAACGGTCTGCGCAATGTCATCGACCAGGCCGACTTCAACGACGAGGAGAAGCTCGGCAAGGGCAAGGAGATGCAGGACCGCCTCTCCAAGCTCGTCACGATCTTCAACGACCTTGATTTCCGGGGCTCGCGTGCCGAGGGTGATGACCTCCTGGGCGACGCCTATGAGTACCTGATGCGACACTTCGCCACCGAGTCGGGCAAGAGCAAGGGACAGTTCTACACCCCGGCCGAGGTCTCCCGCATTCTCGCCAAGGTCGTCGGCATCGGGCCGAGTACGCGTCAGGACCAGACCGTCTACGACCCCGCCTGTGGCTCCGGCTCCCTGCTTCTCAAGGCTGCCGCCGAAGCGCCACGCGGCATGACAATCTATGGGCAAGAGAAGGACAACGCCACATGGGCGCTGTCCAAGATGAACATGATCTTGCACGGCAACGAGATTGCTGAGATCGAAAAGGGTGACACGATCACCAACCCTCAGTTCACGGCGGGCGCCCAGCTCAAGACCTTCGACTATGTCGTGATGAACCCGCCGTTCTCGACTAAGTCGTGGAGCAACGGGCTAGAGAACGACTACGACCGCTTCGAATACGGAAGGCCACCGGAGAAGAACGGCGACTACGCGTTCCTTCTGCACGCACTCAAGTCACTCAAGAGCGCCGGTAAAGCCGCGATCATCCTCCCGCACGGCGTACTATTTCGTGGCCACACTGAGGGGTCTATCCGCACCCGCCTACTCAAGCAGGGCTTTGTGAAGGGCGTCATCGGCCTGCCTGCCAACCTCTTTTATGGCACTGGCATCCCAGCCTGCATCGTAATCCTCGACAAGGAGAACGCGGTCGCCCGCACCGGGGTATTCGTGATCGACGCCTCGAAGGGCTTTATCAAGGAGGGCAACAAGAACCGTCTCCGCAGTCAAGACATCCACAAGATCGTCGACACATTTAATAAGCAGCTGGAGATCCCTCGTTACTCGCGCATGGTCCCGATGAGCGAGATCGCCGATCCGAAGAACGACTACAACCTTAGCATTCCCCGATACATCGACTCATCCGAGCCCGAGGACCTTCAAGATCTCTCTGCGCACCTATACGGCGGAATCCCAGATCATGACCTAGACGCCCTGTGCGACTACTGGGACGCCTTCCCACAGCTGCGTAGCCACATCTTCAAGCGGAATCGCCCGGGCTATAGCGAGCTCACTATCGACGTCAGCGAGGTCCAGCAAGCCATTCTCGATTCAACTGAGTTTCGAGAGTTCGCCGAGGATGCGCGAATGCTAACCGATGTCTGGTTCGCTGCGCATCGCGTTGCGATGGGTGAAATCAACGCGGAGACTCGTCCGAACGAGTTGATCTCCTCAATCAGCGACGACTTACTCGCGCGATTCAAGCCAGTTCCGCTGCTGAATGAGTACGACGTCTACGAGCAGCTCATGAGCTATTGGCACGACACAATGCACGATGATGTGTTTCTCATTATGAACGACGGCTGGCTAAACGCTGCTAGGCCGCGCCGGACCATCGAAGATAAGGAGCGCAAACTCTCTGAGACGCCAGACCTCATCATCGGTACTGGCCGAAGCGCTCAGAAGTACAAGATGGACCTTGTTCCACCGGCGCTGATTGTGGAGCGCTACTTCGCCGATGAGCGGGCTAGCCTCGATAAGCTCATCGTCGTCGCAGAAGGTGCCACACGGGCAGTTGCAGAGTTCCTAGAAGAGCATGCTGTCGAGGACGGCCTGCTTGCCGAGGCTATGGAGGACGAAAAAATCTCCAGAGCACTTGTCGCTACGCGTCTCCGCGTCGCCAGACGTGAGGCCTCGGACCCAGATGAGGTTAAGGTGTTGGAACAGGCCGTGCAGTTGTACGACGTTGAGGCGATGGCCAAGAAGGCCGTCAAGGAGGCCCAGGCCTCACTCGATCTAGCAACGCTCAAGCAGTACGGCAATCTAAGCGAAGCGGACGTCAAGTCCTTGGTCCTGGACGACAAATGGGAGGGGACTATCCAAGCGCGCATCTCTGGCGAAGTTGGGGCGTTAACGCTGGCCCTCGTCCGGCGAATTCAAGAGCTTGGCGACCGTTACAAGGACACAGTGGACGCGATCGAGTGCGTGATAGCCGATCTTGAAGCGAGGGTGACGGCACAGCTTGCCGCGATGGGAGTGAAATGAGTACGTCCACGCTCCCCGGTGACTGGACTTTATCCTCTCTGGGTCAAGTGTGTTCATTCGAAAACGGGGACCGCGGTATCAACTATCCTTCACCCGGCTCATTCGTTTCGATAGGCGTTCCCTTTGTGAACGCTGGCCATCTAAGGGCCGGTGGCATTTCGCTGAAGAGTATGGACTACATCACCAAGGAAGCGTTTCATCGCCTGGGCGGTGGTAAGTTTGCTCCTGGCGATATCCTCTTTTGCCTCCGTGGTTCTCTTGGCAAGTTCGGAGTCGTTGACTCTGAGACGCCAATTGGCGCGATCGCAAGCTCCCTTGTGATCATTCGACCAAGACCGCGAGACGTGGCTCCTGACTACTTGGCGGCCTATCTCGGATCTGAGCTATGCGCCCAGCAGATCGAAAAGTGGGCGGGCGGCGCAGCGCAACCCAATCTCGGCGCGGGCGACCTTGCGCGATTTTTACTTCCACTTCCGCCATTGGCCGAGCAGAAGAAGATTGCCTACGCGCTCGCCGATATCGATGACCTGATCACGACGCTCGAGCAACTTGCCTTCAAGAAGCGAGCCCTGAGGCAGGGGCTCATGCAACAACTCCTGACTGGCCGCACGCGCCTTCCTGCGTTCGACCGGTCTTGGACCGCCAGAACTCTCGGGGAGCTTGCAAATATCAAGACGGGGTCCCGCAATAACCAAGACAAGACACCCGGAGGCCTGTATCCCTTCTTTGTGCGCTCCGCCACAGTCGAGAGGATCGACTCCTACTCGTACGATTGCGAGGCAATCCTTGTGCCTGGCGAAGGAGGTATCGGCTCGATCTTCCACTATATCGACGGAAAGTTCGAGGTTCACCAGCGCGTATACAAGATTAGTGACTTCTCGGCCGGCGTAAGCGGACGGTTTATCTACCACTTCATGCGTCAGTTCTTCGGAGCACACGCAATGGAGAACTCAGTCAAGGCGACAGTCGACTCGCTGCGACTGCCTACCCTGCGAAACTTCGCAGTACAACTTCCCGAGCTTGAAGAGCAGGCGGCGATTGCTGCTGTGCTTGACACTGCCGATGACGAGCTGGAATCACTGGCGCACCGACTCGCGAAGATGAGAGCAATTAAGACTGGCATGATGCAGCAGCTTTTAACTGGGCGCACTCGACTGCCGGTGGAGGTTGCATCGTGAGCGACGTTGGACAGATCGAGCGCAAAGCGCAGGATCGCGTCGTCAAGCTGTTCGCTGAGCAGCTTGGTTACGAGTACCTCGGCAACTGGGAGTACCGCGAGAGCAACTCAAACGTCGAGGTCGGTCTCCTGACACAGAACCTCAAGGCACGCGGCTACAACGACAACCTTATTACCCGAGCCCTCGACCATCTGGGGAAGGCTGCCTCGGTGGGGGCCGGTCACGATCTGTATGAAGCGAACCGCGAGGTCTATCAGCTGCTGCGATACGGCGTGCATGTAAAGCCGGGTGTCGGACAGCAGACGGAGACGGTGTGGCTCATCGACTGGTCGAATCCCAAGGCCAACCACTTCGTGGTTGCCGAGGAGGTCACGGTCCTTGGTGAGCACACCAAGCGTCCGGATGTCGTGCTCTACATCAACGGGCTAGCACTGGCGACCTTGGAGCTCAAGCGCTCGAAGGTCTCGGTATCCGAGGGCATTCGGCAGACCATCGGCAACCAGAAGCCTGAATTCATTCGACCGTTCTTCTCGACGGTCCAACTCGTCTTGGCTGGGAACGACGTCGAGGGGCTCCGCTACGGCGTGATCGATACGCCCGAGAAGTACTGGCTGGAGTGGAAGGAGCCATCTGACGTCGCCGACCCACTCGACCGCGCCCTGCTTCAGCTCTGCGACAAGCCGCGATTCCTCGAACTCATCCACGACTTCATGGTCTTCGACGTCGGCACCAAGAAGACCGCTCGTCACAACCAGTTCTTCGGCGTCAAGGCAGCACAGGAACGCATCGCCAAGCGCGAGGGCGGCATCATCTGGCACACGCAAGGGTCGGGTAAGAGCCTCACCATGGTGTGGCTGGCCAAGTGGATCCGTGAGCACCAGGACGATGCGAGGGTTCTGCTCATCACCGACCGCACCGAGCTCGACGAACAGATCGAGAAGGTCTTTAACGGCGTCAACGAGCAGATCTACCGGACCTCGAGTGGCGCCGATCTCCTGGATACCCTGAATAAGTCGCAGGAGTGGCTGATCGGTTCGCTCGTGCACAAATTCCGAGGCGCGGACGACGATGCCGCCCAGGACGACGCGGAAGCTGACTTCATCAAAGAGCTCAACGCCAAGATCCCGAAGGACTTCAAGGCCAAGGGCAACCTGTTCGTCTTCGTCGACGAAGCTCACCGGACCCAGTCCGGCAAGATGCACACCGCCATGAAGCAACTCCTGCCCGAGGCCATGTTCATCGGCTTCACTGGCACACCTCTGCTGAAGGCCGATAAGGCCACCAGCATCGAGACGTTCGGTTCCTTCATCCACACCTACAAGTTCGACGAGGCCGTGGAAGACGGTGTCGTGCTCGATCTGCGCTACGAAGCACGCAACATCGATCAGACGATCTCGTCCCCCGCTCAGATCGACAAGTGGTTCGAGAGCAAAACGAAGGGCATGACCGACCTCAGCAAGGCTGAATTGAAGAGGCGCTGGGGCACGATGCAGAAGGTCATCTCCAGCGAACCCCGGGCCAAGCAGATCGTCCAAGACATTCTCATCGACATGGACAACAAGCCACGCCTGATGGATGGCCGCGGCAACGCCATGCTGGTGGGATCGAGCATCTACCAGGCGTGCAAGTTCTACGAGCTGTTCTGCAACGCCGGATTCAAGGGCAAGTGCGCCATCGTCACGAGCTACGTCCCGAATGCCGGCGACATCTCTAAGGAAGACTCGGGCGAGGGCAAGACCGAGAAGATCCGGCAGTACGACATCTACCGCAAGATGTTGGCCGACTACTTCGACGAGCCAGAAGACGTCGCGGTCACCAAGATCGAAGAGTTCGAGAGCGCCGTCAAGAAGCAGTTCATCGACAACCCGGGCCAGATGCGGCTGCTGATCGTGGTCGACAAGTTGCTGACCGGCTTCGATGCCCCGAGCGCGACCTACCTCTACATCGACAAGAAGATGCGCGACCACGGGCTCTTCCAGGCCATCTGCCGCGTCAACCGGCTCGACGGTGACGACAAGGACTACGGCTACATCATCGACTACCAGGACCTCTTCAACTCACTCGAAGACGCCATCACCGACTACACCTCCGGTGCGCTCGATGGCTACGAGAAGAACGACATCGAAGGCCTGCTCAGCGACCGGATCGAGAAGGCGCGAGAGGACCTCGACGAGGCACTCGAGCGGGTGCGCGCCCTGGTCGAGGCCGTCGCTCCACCCAAGAACACGCTCCAGTACCAGCAGTACTTCTGCGCCATGGAGCAAGGCAATGTCGAGCAGCTCAAGGCCAACGAGCCCAAGCGAGTTGAGCTCTACAAGTCGGTCGCGGCCGTCACCCGAGCCTTCGCGAATATCGCCAACGAGATGGGTGCCGCCGGATACACAGACGCCGAGGCTGACGCCATTCGCAAGGAGATCGCTCACTACGTCGATGTCCGGGCTGAGGTGAAGCTTGGCGCTGGCGAGGACGTGGACTTCAAGCAGTACGAAGCGGGCATGCGATTCCTGCTCGACACCTACATCCAGGCCGGAGCATCCGAGACCATCTCGAACTTCGAGGACACCGGCCTCATCGACCTCATCGTCAAACTGGGCGTAGGCGCCATCGACAAACTGCCGCCTGGGATCAAGAAGGATCCCGAAGCGGTCGCCGAGACGATCACCAACAACATGCGCAAGGTGATCATCGACGAGCGCGCGATGAACCCGAAGTACTACGACAAGATGAGCGAGTTGCTCGACGCGATCATCGAAGAGCGTCGCCAGAACGCCATCGACTACCAGGAGTACCTCACCAAGCTCCTCGCTGCAGCCAAGCAACTCGGCACTAAAGAGTCCGACACCAAGTACCCGGACTGGGCCAACAATGGTGCCAAGAGGGCACTGGTCGACTTCTTCTTCCCGGAGGAGCACTACGCAATCGAAGTCGACACCATCGTTCGGCACACCAAGCCCGACTCCTGGATCGGTAGCCAGATGAAGGAGAAGGTCGTCCGCAACGCCATCAAGAAGACCCTGCCTGCAGACTTCGAGCGCCTGGACGAACTGTTCGAGCTAGTAAAGGCACGCGATGAGTACCGCTAACGCCTACCTGACCGTGCGCGGCATCAACATCGATGTCATCTACAAGGACATCAAGAATCTGCATATTGGCGTCTACCCGCCCCTGGGACGCGTCCGAGTAGCCGCCCCCGAACGACTCGACGATGAGCAGGTGCGGCTTGCTGTCATCCAGCGTCTGCCGTGGATCAGACGGCAGCAGGAGCAGCTTCGCTCGACTCCGCGTCAGACCGAGCGCGAAATGGTGACAGGGGAGTCCCACTACGTCTGGGGCGTGCGGCATCGACTCAAGGTCGTCGAGCGGCCCGGTCGCGCACACATCGAGACCGACGGCGACCGACTCGTCCTGTTCGTACCTGCCGGGACAACACCCGACAAGCGACGTGAATACCTCGACCACTGGCATCGCGAACAGCTCAGGCACACCATCCCTGACCTCATCGCCAGGTGGGAGGAGAAGCTAGACGTCCGCGTGCCTAAGTGGACTCTCCGTCGTATGAAGACCAAGTGGGGATCCTGCAACCGCGAGACGCGCCACCTGTGGTTCAACGTCGAACTGGCGAAGAAGCATCCCGACTGCCTGGAGTACATCGTTGTCCACGAGATGACGCACTACTTCGAGCGCAACCACGGGGAGCGCTTTACCAAGCTGATGGATAGTCATCTCCCTGATTGGCGCAGCCGTCGTGACCAACTGAATGAAGCGCCTCTGGCCGACGAGAAGTGGGAGCAGCAAACAAATGACTAAAAGCGCGCCGGGTGCCCGCTGGATCCGAGCTGCACTGCAGGTCAATCCATATGCCTACAAGGGGAAGAATGAGCCATCATCTGTATTTGCCTCCGAGGACGACTACAACAAGGCGCTTCTAGACGAGTGCGAAGCCCTCGGGATCAGTCTGATCGCGATTACCGATCACTGGTGTGTCGACAGTGCGAGCGGCGTAATTGCCGCGGCCGCTGAGCGCAACATCGTTGCCCTTCCGGGATTCGAAGCCAACTCGTCCGAGGGGGTGCACATCCTGGTGATCTTCGAGGCTGGTACCGAGCTTTCGAAGGTGAACGCCGCGATCGGAGCCTGCGGAGTTGAGCCAGGGTGCGCCAATGGGACAACAGGCGACGCCTTTAAGAAGATCCTCGAAAGGATGACCGACCTGGGCGCGCTCGTCATTCCGGCCCATATCAACGTGCCTAACAGCGGCATGCTGACTGGCCGTTCCGGACCGCCGCTCGTCGCAATGGTCAAAGATCCGAACCTTCACGCTGTTGCGATCACACCCAGCCAGACCGAAGGCACGGATCAGGAACTGATCGTCAAGGGCGCTAAGCCCTACGACCGTCGCCACCCTCTTGCCGTGGTTCACGCCGATGACATCGTTCACCCCGATCAGTTGAAGACAGACGGAGCAACATCGTGGTTCAAGGTGAGCAGTTCACGGATGGAAAGCTTGAAGCTGGCGGTTCGCACCCCTGAAACGCGTGTGTCATTGAGCGACCCCACTGGGCAGCCACGGGCGATGTTGAGAAAAATCAGCTGGACGGGCGGATTCCTAGACGGAGTCACGGTTCCGCTCTCCAGTGATCTCACCGCTCTGATCGGTGGACGCGGTACTGGCAAGTCGACGGTGATTGAAAGCCTCCGCTACGCCCTCGGATTGGTGCCTATTGGGGGAAACGCAGCCGCCGACCATAAGGCGATAGTGGACAAGGTGCTGCGCTCTGGGACGGTGGTAAGAGTCGAGGTCGAGACTGTCTTGCCCACGCCACGACGTTTCACCATCGAGCGCGTCGTGCCTAATCCGCCAGTCGTGCGCGACACCAGCGGGACAGCCACGAATCAGCAGCCCCTGGATGTGGCCGGGATGGTCGAGGTCTTCGGTCAGCACGAACTTGCGGAGTTGGCGGGCAGCCCTGAAAGCGTCGCGGAGATGCTGCACCGCTTCGCAGGTACGAGTGGCACGAACGATGAACACGAGAAGGTTCTGGAGAAGCTTGCGGAGAATCGACAGCAGCTGCAGCGCACCGAGGAGGCTCAGGTCAAGCTCAAGGAAGAGCTGGCCGACATCCCGAGGCTTGAAGAGCGGGTTAAACATTTCAACGAAACGGATGTCGCGAAGCGCCTCGAAGACTTGGAGCGTCTCAGCAAAGACGAATCGGTCTTCGTGGAGGCGTCGCAGCGGACCAGCACCGCCGCGGAGGCCATACGTGAGCTCAGCGATCCACAGCTCGAGGCAAGCCTGGTGGCTGAGTACGAAGGACGCGACGTATCTCCTCAGAAGGAGACCTTGCAGCGGGTCGTGACGGCAACCGCTGGCCTGGCCGTAAAGCTCAAGGAGCTTGCAGAACAGGCCAATGCTGCCGTGACTGCAGCTACGACTGAAATTGGCGCCGCTAAGGCGGACTGGGAGTCCGCCGTGAAAGAACAGCGCGATGGTCACGCCGAAGTCCTTCGCAAGCTCCACGAGGAGGGGATGGAGCCGGACAAGTACCTCGACGCCACCAAGGCCCTCGGCGAACTCAAGGCCAAGGAACCTCGCCTCGCGAGTTACGACGACACCCTCAACAAGCTTCAGAAGGAGCGCGGGGGACTTCTGGGGCAGCTCGCAGAGCACGAGCGCGGCCAGGCTGAGGAATTGCATAAGGCCGTCCGTGCGGCGAATGCAGCTACCGGCGGCGTCGTAGTCGTTAGACCAATCGCCGCACCCGAGCGGAGTCACATCATCCGGGTCATTACTGAGCACATTTCGGGGCCCCGGACACAGATCATGACTGCCGTCGGGGCTGCCGACTTCTCGCCACGTTCTTTCGTGGCCGCTGTTCGCGGGGGATCTACGGAACTGGAGAAGCTTGGGATTCGCGGGGCCCAGGCAACCAACCTCATCGGTGCGGGAGAACCGCTACTTCGAGAGCTAGAAGAGATGGCAGTTGGCCACGCCGTCGAGGTCCTCCTGGACATCTCATCCAACGGCGGACCGCGTGAACTCAAGACGATGGACGAGCTATCCAAGGGTCAACGTGCTACTGCGCTTCTGCTCCTCCTGCTGGGCGCCTCGACTGCGCCTTTGGTGATTGACCAGCCAGAGGACGACCTCGACAACCGCTTCGTTTACGACGGCGTTGTGGCCCACCTGCGCAAGCTCAAGGGCGTCCGCCAGATCATCACCAGCACACACAATGCGAACGTCCCGGTACTCGGTGACGCCGAACTCATCGTTGCGCTTGAAGGCGATGGCCAGAATGGCCGGATGGCGAAGGATGGCATTGGGTCGCTTGACGATGCGGCGATACGTTCCCTCGCCGAGAACATACTTGAAGGAGGGCCGGCGGCCTTCAACGCCCGACATCACTTGTACGGCTTTTAGGTGGGCAATTCCGCTAGGTGAGTCGTGCGCCTTGCGGTCGAACGGGCACTCCAGCCTCCTTCAGGATCCGGAGCACTGTGGCTTTCCCGATGCCTAGTTCGTTAGCCACCCCGGCTGCACTCATGCCGTCGGCGTAGAGCTGGACGGCGCGTGTTCGGTGTCTTGCCGTAATGCGAGTGCGACGCTTCGTCGGGGTCCACGGAGCGGAGCGATCGGAAGGGGTTTCACACAGGCGTGGGGTGTTGGGATTGGCTTGAGCGAGGACTACCAAATTAGTAATTCAATAAATTTACCCCTGTTAAAGCGACCTTAAGGTCGCTTTTTCGTTCCGAGTAGGTAGCGCTAGAAGCTTATTGACCTCTGTTGATTTGGTTCGATACAAATTTGCCCACCAAATTGAACTCGTTAGAACTTAAAGTATTGTTCTCTGTATACTCACCTCTGTGTAAGGATTGTTCAGCATAGTATCTACAGTCATGCGGTTACTTCCGTTCGCAATAATTAGCGACCTTTAATCAAAGCACTTAGCGGATTGATTTGAAGAGTTCGAGTATGCTGAGTGATTCTGCTTCTTTCTTCGATAAGTGGCCAGTGACGCGATGCTCAAACAGTGCTTGCGCTGCCGCTGCAGCGATATTATCTCTGACATTTGAGTCTCCGTCCTCACGAAGTGAGAGAATAACACCCTTAGATGTATTTGCCACAACTCGACGGTGCTTATATTGATCTAGCATGTTCGCGTAGATCCTATAGTCTTTTACAGCGAAGGAGTAGGCGATACCCAACAAGATAACAACCGGCAGGTACACAGATAACTTCGCAATGTAATCTGCTGTATTTCCTGCAGTAAGAAATTCCGTACTCACGCCAAACACGTTTTTTACGTCGTGGACGGCTATGAACGATGACGCAGCGAATAAAATGGCAAAGCCCGCAAGAAAAATAAACGCCGTCACACGCTGAGAGTTGATTGATATTAACTTGGATAAAGTAACGCGAAGTATAGTGAGTAGGTTTGAGAAAGAAATGCTCATTATGCGAAGCCCAAGCTTGATAAAGTGAACTAAGGCTCGGCCTAGATTTATGTATGGCAGTTCAGACGAATCCCATTTCGGAATCCATGCTTTCGAATAAGTATATCTCGAGATGGAACGCAGGTTTCGTATCATTGTCCCGCGGGGTAAATTCTCCCCATATATTTTCTCTTCTAGGGCCTTAATCTCTGTGTCGTATTCTTGGCCCCAACTCTCCAGTACCCTTGCTTGCTGAATTTCATTGATCGCATTCGTGACAACGTCATTGATTTGGTTGCTGATATTTGCAAAACGTTGATCGACCTGCTGGTTGACTTCCTGAGAGCGACTTTGAAGCTGGTTTTGTGCATCAGCGCTTTTTGTCTCAAGCTCTGCTTCATACTCACGTGAGGCTTCATCTCGCGCCTTTATGATGCTTTGTTTTGTAGTCGAGTCTGCCACAGACTTAGCTATCTGTATTTGTTGGAAACTTGGATCGGTGCGTATATTATTTAGCAGCTGTTGCATGTGCTGTTCGAATAAACTTGCCACATCCACCGATATTCCGTCTATACCAGACGTAAGTTGAGGTACCGATATCCAAATGCCGAGTGGGGTTATGCCCCTAAGCCAATTTAGAGAGTCCTGGTACCAGCTTCGTCCGCCAATATTTTGAATCATACTGGCACGTTGGGCGATGCGCAGAACATCACGAACTTCGACCAAATTGTCTATAGCATTATTAAAAGGCTCTGGTCGAGCGTTCGATTTCAGGCTCTCGATCTTGATGGTCAAATAGTTTGATTCATCAATATTTTGAATGTTAGCGAATGGGTCTTTGGCTGCCACTTAATTACTCCTGTTGCCGTAATTGTGAGCTAGCCCCTTGCTCTAAGCAAGCATAAGCGTTACTTCTTGCTTCTTCCTCTTGAACGCACGGTCGCCCCACTGCGTTTAAGTACTTGCAGCACTGTGGTCTTGCCGATCCCAAAGTGCCTCGCGATGTAGCGCGTACTAAAGCCTCGCTCGTACATGTCTTTAACCTGCCGTGACTGGAGCTCGGTAATCCGCTTGCGAGTCGGCTTCGCTGGCAGACCATCCGAAGAGCGACCGGAAGGGGTTGACCGCAGAACAAGGGTGTTGGTCTTAGCTTGGGCCAGCGCTACGCAGGAACACGACGAAGGCCCTCCCGCCAGTGATGGTGAGGGGGCCTTCGTCGTGTTCTGCTGTCTCCGGCGTCTCGACGGAGGCGGGCCATGCGACCCCGCTCGTGGAACGATGGACCCATGTCTGCCTACTGGATCAGCACCTACCTCGAGATCCGCGACGAGGACAAGATGAAGGCCTACGCCGAGCTCGCGGGTCCGGCGCTCGTCGCCGCGGGGGGCACGTTCCTCGCGCGCGGTCTTCCCGAGGCCGTCTACGAGGCCGGTCGCGAGCAGCGCTCGGTGCTCATCGAGTTCGCGTCCGTCGAGGCCGCCGTCGCCGCGCACGACGGCGACGAGTACCAGGCCGCGCTCGAGGCGCTCGGCGACGGTGCCCTGCGCGACATGCGAATCGTCCCCGGGGTCTGAGACCGGCCGGCGGCCGCGTCCGCCCGGGCGGCTGCCCACCGCACCCCACCCGCGCGCCGAGTGGCGCAAGTTCGTGCCCGAGCGGCGCAAGATCGGGCCGCGGACCGCGTGTCGACCCCGGATTTGCGCCGCTCGGCGCGGGGGACGAGGCTGCCGAGCATGGACCCCGACGCCGTCACCCCCTTCACGATCGACGTGCCCGAGACCGAGCTCGACGACCTGCGTCGACGCCTGGAGCAGGCGCGGTGGGCGCCGGAGGCTCCGGACGCGGACTGGGTGCGCGGGGTGCCCACGTCGTACCTGCGCGAGCTGGCCGAGCACTGGCTGCACGCCTACGACTGGCGCACCCACGAGGCGCGGCTGAACCAGATGGCGCAGTTCACCACCACGGTCGACGGCCAGCCGCTGCACCTGGTGCACGTGCGGTCTCCCGAGCCCGACGCGTTGCCGCTGGTCCTGACCCACGGGTGGCCGGGATCGGTCGCGGAGTTCGTCGACGTCATCGGGCCCCTCACCGACCCGCGCGCCCACGGAGGTGACCCGGCGGACGCGTTCCACGTCGTCGCGCCCTCGATCCCGGGCTTCGCGTTCTCCACCCCCGTCACCGAGCCGGGGTGGAACGTCGACCGGATCGCCCGCACCTTCGCCGCCCTGATGGCCCGGCTCGGGTACGAGCGCTACGCCGCGCAGGGCGGCGACTGGGGGTCGCACATCTCGCGCCAGCTCGGCGTCGTCGACCCCGAGCACGTGGTCGGCGTGCACCTCAACATGATGATGAACCGCCCGAGCCGCGACGACGACCTGCCCGGCGGCCTCACCGACGACGAGCAGCGCCGGGTCGACGGGCTCGACGAGTTCGTCCGCGACGGGCAGGGCTACCAGGGCATCCAGTCGACGCGCCCGCAGACGCTCGCGCACGGGCTGACGGACTCACCGGTCGGCCAGCTGGCGTGGATCGTCGAGAAGTTCCGTGCGTGGACCGACAACGAGGGCACGCCCGAGAGCGCCGTCGACCGCGACCACATGCTCACCAACGTCTGCCTCTACTGGTTCACCCGGACCGCGGGGTCCTCGGCCGAGATCTACTACGAGCAGAACCACCCCAGCGTGCAGCTGCAGGACTCGACCACGCCCACCGCGATGGCGGTCTTCCCGCACGACATCGCGCTGCCCGTGCGCCGCGTGGCCGAGCAGCACAACCGGATCGTCCGATGGACCGAGCTCGACCGCGGCGGCCACTTCGCCGCGATGGAGGAGCCGGACCTGCTGGTCGGGGACGTCCGCGCCGCGTTCCGCGAGCTGCGCTGAGATGGCCGCCGTCGAGCTGCCCGATGGGCTGCTGGAGCTGCTGCGCCGGCCGAGTCCGTGCTTCATCGCGACCACGATGCCCGACGGGTCGCCGCACCTGACGCAGACCTGGGTCACGACCGACGGCGAGCACGTCGTCATCAACACCGTCGCCGGCTACCAGAAGGCGCGCAACGTCGAGCGCGACCCGCGCGTGGCCGTCTCGGTGGCTGATCCGGACGACGTGTCGCGGTACTACGCGATCCGGGGGCGGGTGGTCGCGAGCACCACCGACGGGGGCGAGGAGGGCATCGACGAGCTGGCGCACCGGTACCTCGGACGTCCCTACCCGCGGTACGGCGGCGCGGACCAGGTCCGGCTGGTGCTCACGATCGAGGTCGACCGGGTGATCCACTCGCCCTGGTGAGGCCGATCGGCGACCCACGCCCGACCGTCCTACGCTCGAACTTGTTCAGAACCTGTTCACGCAGCCCACGTCGAGGAGAGCCATGGAGCACATCGAGCGCACCATCCGGGTGAAGAAGACGCCCGAGCAGGTCTGGGACTACCTCTCGGACTTCCGCAGCACCAGCGACTGGGACCCCGGCACCGTGACGACCGTGCGGCAGTCCGGCGACGGCGGGCCCGGCACGGTCTACCACAACACCTCCAAGTTCCTCGGTCTCGAGACCGAGATCGTCTACACCGTCATCGACGTGGAGCCCGGCCGGCTGATCCGGCTGCGTGGCCTCAACAAGTCCGTCACCGCGACGGACACGATCACGGTCGAGCCCGACGACGGCGCCGGCACCACCGGCACGGCGGTCACCTACCGCGCCGAGTTCGAGTTCCACGGCGTGGCCAAGCTCGCCGACCCCGTGGCCGGCATCCCGCTGAAGAAGCTCGGCGACGACGCCGAGAAGAACCTCACCGAGGCCCTGAACCGCCTCTGAGCACCTGCTCACGCGACCTGCCCGTACCACCGCCCTGCCACCCATCCCAGGAGGAGAACCATGAGCGACACCACCGACGGAACCCAGAAGATCGCCGAGCTGGCCAAGGACATCCGGATCGGCATGCTCACCACCGAGGCGCCCGACGGCACCCTGGTCAGCCGTCCGATGGCCCAGCAGGAGGTCGAGTTCGACGGCGACGTCTGGCTGTTCGCCGAGCGTGGCTCGCGCAAGACCGAGCACATCGCCGCCAACCCGCGCGTCGCGCTCACGCTGACCTCCAACGACACGTGGGTCTCCCTGGCCGGCACCGCCACGATCGTCAGCGACGACGCCAAGAAGAAGGCGCTCTGGAACGGCTGGGTCGAGGCGTGGCTGCCCCAGGGCCCGGAGTCCGACGAGGTCGTGCTGATCAAGGTCACCGCCGAGTCCGGTGAGTACTGGGACACCGCCGGCAGCCGGATCGCGTCGGCGATCAGCTTCGTGAAGGCCAAGGTCACCGGTGAGCGCTACGACGGGGGAGACAACCAGCGCGTCGAGCTCTGACCCCCGGCGCGGCGACGGCTCCTCAAGGGCGGGGCAAGTTCCCCGGAGCGTCTCCCGCAGATGCATGAGTGTGGGACGCTTGACTCCACCGAATGGGGGAGGTCGTCGTGCCGGCAGGGGAACGCGGTTCCTCCCGTCCGTGGGTCCCCTTCCTGGGGTACACCCTGGCCTTCGTGGTCGCGGTGGTCGTGGGTCGCGAGACCCGCATCGACGGGTCGCAGCTGGCGCTGGTCTGGCCGGCCGCGGGCGTGGGCCTGCTCTGGACGAGCTGGGCCTGGCGCCGCGGTGCGTTCCTCGGGGCCTCGCTCGCCGGCGTCGCGGTGCTCGCGGCCCTCGGCAACGGGCTGACCGGCACGCCGTGGCCGTTGGCCCTGGTGATGGGGCTGGCCAATGCGATCCAGGCCCTGGTCGGCGCCGCGGTCCTCGCTCGACTCTCCCCTGACGGGCGTCGTGAGCTGGACAGCCCACGAGGCCTCGCTGCCCTCGTGGCGGCGTGCCTGGCCGGGGCCGCGGTCGGCACGCTGGTGGCGCCGCTCGCGGTGCACCTGTCGACCGGTGCGTCCTGGGGCTCGGTCGCGGGTCCCTGGTGGGTGCGCAACGGTGTGAGCTCCTTCGTCATCGCGGCCGCCGCGCTCCGGCTCGCCCCCCGGACCGTCCTCGCCGACACCTCGATCCGACGCCACCGCGGCGAGACGCCCCTGCTCCTGCTCGCCCTCACCGTCGTCTACGGCGCGGTGTTCGGGCTCGCGGACGACGTGCCGGTGGCGTTCATGGTCGTCCCGTTCTGCCTGTGGATCGGACTGCGCTACTCCACCACCGCAGGGGTCCTGCACACGCTCGTCGCCGCCACCTGGATCACCGCCTTCACCCTCGCCGGGCGCGGTCCCTTCGCCGAGCTGCCCGTCGCCGGTCGCGGCGCGGTGGCCCAGATGATGATCGCCGTGGTCGCCCTCACCACCCTGGTGCTGGCGCTGCAGCGCGACCAGCGGGACGCCCTGGCGGCCGAGGTCGTCGCGGCGGCCGAGCGGGCCGCCGAGCAGGCCGGTCTGCTCGAGGTGGTCGTGTCCTCGATCAGCGACGGCATCGTCGTGGTGGACGAGTCGGGCGAGGTCATCGTCATCAACCCCTCGGCCCGCGAGATCATGGCCGGTACCGGGGTGACGGGAACCCGGATCGGGGAGTGGGTCCGGTCCGAGGGCCTGCGGCACCTCGACGGCACCCCGCTGGCCGAGGCCGACCTCCCGCTGGTCCGGGCCCTGCAGGGCGCGGACGTCGACGAGGTCGACATCGCCGTCACGGGCGCTGACGGGGACCGCGACCAGGTGCTGTCCTTCACCGCCCGCCCCCTGCGCCGGACGGGCCACACCTCGCCCGACGCGCCACCGGCGGGCGCGGTCTCGGCGTTCCGCGACGTCACCGAGCGCCGACGCCACGCCACCCGGCTGGAGCGCAGCGAGCGGCACTTCCGCACGGTCTTCGACGGGGCGCCGGTCGGGATGGCGATCCTCGACGTCCGGTCGGGCCTGGTCAGCCGCGCCAACGACGACCTCGCCGCCTTCGTCGGGGTCGACCACGCCTCCGACCTGGTCGGCCGGGCCCTGCGCGAGCTCGTCGTCGACGCCGACCGACCGTCGATCGACGACGCGATGACGGCGTTCGCCGCCACCGAGGTCGAGCAGGTCCGGGCCGAGCTGAGGTTCGGCGACGCCGACCACCCGTCGTGGGGCTCGGTGTCCCTGGCCCTGCTCGAGCCGGCCTCGCCGGCGGACGACGGGTCGGCCACCGTCGTCGCCCTCGTGGAGGACGTCACCGCGCGCAAGCGGGCCGAGGCCGCGCTGACGCACCAGGCGCTCCATGACCAGCTCACCGACCTCGCGAACCGCGCGCTGCTCCTCGAGCGGCTCGAGGAGGCCCTCGCCGACGACCGCCGCGGCGCGGCCGCCGGTCTGATGTACCTCGACCTCGACGGCTTCAAGGCGGTCAACGACACCTACGGGCACGCGACCGGCGACCAGCTGCTCGTGGTCCTCGCCCGCCGCCTCGAGGGGCTGGTGCGGTCCACCGACACCGTGGCACGTCTCGGGGGCGACGAGTTCGCGATCCTGTGCCCCGACCTCGAGGGCGAGGGCGAGCTGGACGCGGTGGCCGCCCGGGTCCACGCCGCGGTCGCCGAGCCGGTCCGCCTCTCGATCGGGCCGGTCACGGTCGAGGCGTCGGTCGGCGTCGTCCGGCTGCTGGGCGCCGGCGACGCCGAGACGCTGCTCCGCTCGGCCGACGAGGCGATGTACGTGGCCAAGCGGGGTGGGTCCAACGGCGTGGTGTCGATGTCGACGCCCGAGCAGGCTCGCGCCTCGCGGGCCGTCAAGCTGCTGCCCGAGCTGGCCCGCGCGATCGCCGAGGACCAGCTCGAGATGGTCGGTCAGCCGATCCTGTCGGTCGACGACGGCTCGGTGTCCGCGGTCGAGGCGCTGGTCCGGTGGCGGCACCCCCGCCGGGGACTGCTGACGCCCGACCAGTTCCTGGACGTGCTCGAGACCAGCTCGCTGATGGCCGCGGCGTGGGAGCAGATCCTGCACCTGTCGCTCGCCGGCGCGGCGTCCTGGCCCGCGACGGTGGCCCCGGCCCCCCGCGTGCACGTCAACGTCTCGGGACGTCAGCTGCAGGAGGGCGACCTGCGCAGCACGGTGATGCAGGCACTGGAGTGCCACGACGTCGACCCCGCCCGCCTGGTGCTCGAGCTCACCGAGACCTTCGTGCCGCTGATCACCGACTCCGTGCGCGCCGACATCGAGGACCTGCGCCGCCAGGGCATCAGCATCGCCCTCGACGACCTCGGCACCGGCTACTCCTCGATGGCGCTCCTCACCGAGCTGCCCGTCGACGTGCTCAAGATCGACCGCCGCTTCGTGTCCGGCCTCGGCTCGGACCCCCGGTGCGAGGCCGTCGTCCACTCGATCGTCAGCCTCGGGCAGCGTCTCGACCTCGAGGTGGTCGCCGAGGGCATCGAGACCCGTGCCCAGCACGACGTCGTGGTCCAGATGGGCTGCCGCAGCGCCCAGGGCTACCTGTACAGCCGTCCTCTCGAGCAGCCCGAGCTGCGCGGCTACCTCGCCACCGGCTCCGGTGCGCGGTGGTTCGCTCCGCGCGGTGCGCTGGGCTGATCCCTGCGGCCCGACCGGTCCGGACCGACGGGTCAGGCCCAGTCCGACCTGCGCACCTTGCCGGCGTCGTCGCGCAGCGGCTGGTCCACGACGCGGTAGCCGCGGGGGCGCCGTGCGGGCTCGAGCCGGGCCCGGGCCCAGTCGTGGAGCTCCTCGGTCGACACGTCGGCGCCGGCGGTGTCCACCACGGCGTGCACCAGCTGTCCGTGCTCGTCGTCGGGTCGCCCCACCACCACCGCGGACCGCACGTCCGGGTGCTCCTCGAGCACGGCCTCGACGTCGGCGGGCCGCACGCGCGTGCCGGCGGTGACGACGAGGTCGTCGAGGCGGTCGGCGAGGTGGAGGTAGCCGTCGGCGTCGAGGTGGCCCGCGTCGCCCAGGGTGTGCCAGCCGTCGCGGACGACGGCCTCGGCGCCCTGGTACCGGTAGGTCTCGTGGTCGCGCCGCATCAGCACCTCGCCGGTCTCGCCGGGGTCGCAGTCGTCGCCGTCGGGTCGGACGACGCGGAACCGGCTGCCCGACACCGGACGGCCGACCGAACCGCGGTGCTCCAGCCACTCGCGCCCGGTGATCATCGTGAGTCCCTGCGCCTCGGTGCCGGCGTAGACCTCGACGACCCGGTCCGGGCCGAGCCACCCGATCCACGCCTCCTTGAGCCAGGGCGCGCACGGGGCCCCGAGGTGGAGCACCGACTCCAGCGACGACAGGTCGTGGCCCTCGCGCGCGGCCTCGCCGAGCCGCCAGACGCGGTGCATCGTCGAGGGCACCAGCAGGCCCCAGGTGACCCGGTGCTCCTCGACCAGGCGGAGCCACCCGGCCGCGTCGAAGCGGGGCATCACGACGAGCTCGTGGCCCGCGGTGAGACCACGCATCGCGTAGACGAACGGCGCCGCGTGCACCAGGGGGCCGGCCACGAGCTGCACCGCGTCGTGCGGGACGAACGGGGCGATCGGCGCGTCGGGGTCGACCGTGGCCGGCGCGCTCGCGCGGACGATCTTGGGACGGCCGGTGCTCCCGCTCGACGTCGGCGCCTTCCACGACGACGCCACCGCGTCGGGCAGCAGCGCGTCGTCCTCGTCGAGGCAGAGGGGGACGGGGCCGTCGACGACGAGGGCCGGCCGGGCGAGGTCGAGGACGGCACGTCGCTCGTCCGCACCGAGCCTCGGCGAGAGCGGCTGAGGCGTGGCACCGAGCTTCCACGTCGCGACGCAGGCCACCACGAGGTCGAGGCCGTTGGGCAGGCTGACGGTCACCAGGTCGTCGTGCCCGACGCCCGCGCGCGCCCAGCTCCGCGCCAGCCGGTTGCTCCAGCGGTCGAGGTCGTGACGGGTGAGCACCTCGTCGCCGCAGCGGACGGCGACGGCGCCGGGTTCCCGAGCGGCCTGCAGCGTGACCGCCCGGCCGATGGAGACGGCGGTCACGACCGAGCCAGGTGCGCCCGGTAGAGCTCGACGTGGCGCTCGGCCGCGGCGTCCCAGGTGTACGAGCGCGCCAGCGCCCGCCCGGGCTCCGCGTCGGGCGGCGCGGTGAGCACCGTGGCGAGCGCCGTGGCGAACTCGCGCGGATCGCGGCCGTAGGCCACGGACGCGCCGAACACCTCGCGCAGGACCGGCAGGTCGCGGGTCACCACGGGCACGCCGGCCGCGAGCGACTCCATGGCGGCGAGCCCGAACCCCTCCTTGGTCGACACGAACCCCATGGCCTCGGCCGAGGCCACCAGGGACGGCACGTCGTCGTCGTCCACGACGCCCAGCATCACCGGCTCGACGCCGAGCTCGGCCGCGCGACGGTCGAACCGCTCGCGGTAGTCGCGGTAGTCGAACAGGGTCTCGCCGCCGGCCAGCACCAGCCGGACGTCGGGATGGTCGTCGCGCAGCAGCGCATGGGCCTCGAGGAGGTCCAGGGTGCCCTTGCGCGGCTCGATGCCGCCGAGCGCGAGCACGTACCGTCCCAGCCGGTCGTGCCAGCGGCCCCGGGCCTCGGCGCCGGCGGGGGAGGCGGCGGCGGCGAACCGCTCGGCGTCCACGCCGTTGGGGATCACCGCGGCCTCGCGCCCGAAGCCCTGGCGCACCTCGGTGGCGACCGACGCCGACACGCAGACCAGTCCGGACGGCTCGCGGACCGCGCGGTCGTGGCACGCCGCGAGCTCGGGGGTGGTGAACACGTCGAGGTGGTGCACCGTGCGCAGGCAGGGGAGGGCGGCGTTGGCGCTGATGCAGTCCTGGGCGTGGACGACGTCGTAGTCGTCGGCGTCGAAGGCCTCGCCCAGCACCCGGATCGAGCGCAGGATCCGGGGGCCGACGCCCTCGCCGTCCAGGTCGGGCAGCGGCACCGCGCGGACGCCGACCCGTGGGTCGACCCGCCGGAAGAAGGTGGTGTCGCCGCCACGGCCGAGCGTCCAGACGTCGACCTCGTGCCCGGCCCGCACGAGGGCCTCGGCGAGGGCGAGCGTGTGCACCACGCCGCCGCGTGGCTTGGTGGAGTACGTGAGCAGGGCGATCCTCATGCCTGCCCGCCGTCCTTGCGGAGGCCGGGGTAGGCCGCGGGCCGGCGCTCCCGCAGGTGGTGCAGCACCCGTCGCGACCGCGCCACCTCGCGCGGGACGTCGACCTCCGCGACGGCCATCGCCCCCTTGGCCCAGGTCTTGGCGAGCACGTCGCCGCCGGGGCCGACCACCTTGGCCTGGCCGAGGAAGCGCAGGTCGCCCATCACGCCGGTCTGGTTGGACGACACCCACACCACCTGGTTCTCCGCCGCTCGGGCGCTGTCGTAGAGGTCGAACAGGCGGGACTGCCGGTCGTTCGACATGGTCTCGGCCCGGTCGGTGACGCTCGCCGGCCAGGCCGACA
Source organism: Nocardioidaceae bacterium (assembly GCA_030655315.1). Classification (GTDB taxonomy): domain Bacteria; phylum Actinomycetota; class Actinomycetes; order Propionibacteriales; family Nocardioidaceae; genus JAURVT01. The sequence continues at coordinate 62,797 of JAURVT010000053.1, forward strand.
GGCAGGCCAGGAGGTCGGCGCCGTCGAGGGCGAGCGAGCGTGCCGCCTCGGGGAAGGACTTGTCGTAGTCGATGAGCATGCCGATCCGTCCGACCGGTGAGTCGAACGGCTCGAACGTGCCGCCGGCGGCGTAGGCGGCGGACTCGCCGGCCGGCTGGTGCACCTTGCGGTGCCGCCCGATCACGCCGTCGCCGGTGACGCAGAGCGCGGCGTTGTAGGGGCGCTCGTACGGGCCCGCCTCGGTGTAGCCGACGCAGACCACCATGTCGCCGGCCAGCGACACGACGTGCCGCACCTCGGGGGAGTCCTCGGTCAGGACCGGCGGCAGGTCGTCGGGGTCGGGGTCGCGCAGGCTGGTGAGGTAGCCCCCGAGGGTCGCGTGCGGCAGCACCAGGACGTCCACCCGCTCGGCGCGTGCCTGCGCCACGATGCGACCGACCTTGTCGGTGGCGTGGCCGAGGTCGCGGCCGAAGTGGGCCGCGACGGCGCCGATGCGCAGGGGCGGGGGCACCGGCGCGTCACCGGGCGTGGACGGCGGTCGCCGGCGGCTGCCGGTGGCGCGCGCCGCCGACGATGCAGGACGCCACGTGCTCGGCGTCGGCGGCGACGCCGAGGAAGCGACCCGATCCCCAGGTGTGCATCCAGGGCAGGCCGACGAAGTACAGGCCGGGCACCGCGGTGACGCCGCGCGTGTGGGTGGGGCGCCCGGTGCCGTCGAACACGCCCACGCCGACCCACGAGTAGTCGGGCCGGTACCCGATGGCCCAGACGATCGAGGTGACGCCGGCCGCCCCGAGGTCGAGCGAGGTCGCCTCCGCGTCGGGTGACCACGGCGGTGAGTAGGGGGCCTCGGTCGGGGCGTCGATGCCCTCGCGCTCGATGAAGCGGTCGATGTCGCCGCGGATCGAGGTGTACACCGCGTCGGCGGCGTCGAGCGCGCGCGCGAGCGTGGGCGCCAGCTCGAGCTGGAGCCCGCGACCGGTGACCAGCGTGCCGTAGAGGTGCATGCCCTCGGCGGCGAACTGGCGCAGGTCGATGTCGCGGCCGCCGTCGCGCCCGGTGACGTAGTGGTTGGTCTTCTCGCGGGCGGCGAGGCCGCCGGGGTACTGCTGGACGGCGGTGTCGTACAGCCCCATGTCGGCGAGCCAGGTCATCGAGTCGCGACCGCGGTAGGTGCGGGCGACGCGCGGGGCGCTGCCGACCGCCAGGTGCACCTCGCGGCCCTCCAGGTGGAGGTCCTCGGCGATCTGCGCACCGGACTGGCCGGTGCCGACGACGAGCACGGCCCCCGCGGGCAGCTGCTCGGCGTTGAGGTAGTCCTGGGAGTGGATCTGGGCGACCGTCGGGTCGATGGCCGACGCGAAGGGCGGCACGACCGGTCGGTGGTAGCCGCCGGTGGCGACGACGACGTCGTCGGCCTCGATCGTGCCGGTGCCGTCCGGGCCCTCGGTGGTGACCACGAAGCCGCCACCGTCGCGCTCGCGGACCCCCGTCACGGTGGTGTGGGTGCGCAGCGGCGCGGGGAAGGAGGCGACGAAGCCGTCGAGCCAGGCGACCACCTCGTCCCGGGTCATGAACCCGTCGGGGTCGGGGCCGTCGTAGGACCAGCCGGGCAGGCGGCACTGCCAGTTGGGCGTCACGAGGGTGAAGTTGTCCCAGCGGCTGTCGGTCCACTCGTGCGCCGGGGTCCGCGCCTCCAGCACGACGTGGTCGACGCCCCGGTCGAGCAGGTGGCGGCTGACCGACAGCCCGGCCTGTCCGCCGCCCACGACCACGGTTCCCGTGCGCTCCACGGAGGGGTCGCCCATCAGGACTCCCCGAGCGCGGGGTGCATCGCGACCACGTGCACGTGGTCGTCGGGCCGGTAGCGCCGGGCCCGGTCGGTGATCTGGGCGGTCGTCGAGGCGGCGGACGAGCACGCGAACCCGAACCTCGCCTGCACGCGGGCGCTCGCCTCGGCCAGGGCGCGGACGGCCCGCTCGGTGAAGTCGGCGACGGTGTAGCTCGTGCCCTCGTCGAGGTGGTCGTGCATGACCAGCGAGGGGGAGTAGCAGTCGTCCTGGTGCCCGTCGGGCCAGCGGACGGTCACGGTCATCTCAGGCATGGGCCACCTCCAGCGCCGGGTAGGTGGCGGGTCGGCGGTCGCGCAGGTGGAACATCGAGCGACGCGCGGTGCCGAGGGTGTCGGCGAGGTCGACCTCGGCGACGGCCATGCCGCCCCGCGGGCCGGTGGTGTCGAGCACGTCGCCACCGGGGCCGACGACCTTGGCGTGGCACACGAACCGCAGCGAGCCGAAGGTGCCGGACTGGTTGGACGCCACCCACACGATCTGGTTCTCCAGCGCGCGGGCCTGGTCGAAGAGGTTGAAGCGCTTGGTCCACCGGTCGTCGTCGATCGACCCGGCGCTCGCGGTGCGCGAGGCGGGCCACGCCGAGATGCACGCGACGACCTCGGCGCCCTCGAGCGCGAGGGCCCGGGCCGCCTCGGGGAAGGCCTTGTCGTAGCAGATCAGCATCCCCAGCCGGCCGGCCGGCGTGTCGAAGGCCTCGAACGTCTCGCCCTGCCCGTAGTAGAGGTTCTCGCCGAGCGGCTGGTGCACCTTGCGGTGCACGCCGATGACGCCGCTCCCGGTCACGGCGGCGGCGCTGTTGTAGCGGGTGGTCCCGTCGGACTCGCAGAACCCGACGACCAGCGTCATGTCGCCGGCGATCCGCGCGACCTGCCGCATCACGGCGCCCTCGAGGTCGATCACCGGGGGCAGCGAGTCCGGACCGTCCGCCCCCTCGCCCAGCGAGCTGAGGTAGCCGCCGAGGCAGGCCTCGGGCAGGGCGAGGAGGTGGACGCCGCGGGCGCGAGCGTCGGCGGCGAGCGCGGCGACCTGGAGCAGGTCCTGGTCGAGGTCGCGCCCGAAGTTCGCGGCGACGGCCGCGAGGGTGGTGGTGCTCATGAGGTTCCCAATCCTGTGACGGTGCCGGGCACCGCGGTGGTGGTGAGCCCGTCGGGCCAGGCAAGCCGGACCCCGGGCTCGTCGGTGAGCCGACCGCAGGTGCTGCTGAGCACCCGGGGGTCGGCCGTGGGTCCCGAGACGCCCGCGTCGTCGTGGGCGGTGATCATGGCGAAGCCGGGGAAGCAGGTGAGCCAGTCGCCGAGCCCGGTGCCGTCCGGTGCCGGCACGGCGGCGACGTCGACGACGGCCCCGCAGCCGCTGGCCTCGGCGAGCATCCCGGTGGTGCCGACGATGCCGGCCATCGAGGCATCCTTGGCCGCGGCCGGTCGCAGCCGGGCGACGTGGCCGGCCAGGTGGCGCAGCTCGGTGGAGGTCCGGGACGAGGTGGAGTCCCACTGGTGCCCGCGGTAGCCCGGACGCCAGTCGCCGCCGACGTCGGCGGTGACCCGCAGGTGCTGGCCCGCGGTGCCGCCGCCCCCGCGCACCGGGTGGTCGGTCCGTCCGAGGGCGGTCACGCTGAGCGAGGCCGGCACGCCGAGCTGGGTGTGCCCCCCGATCACCGGGACGCCCCAGGCCTGGCTCGCGTCGCGGACGCCGGACAGCACCCGTCGGGCGAACGAGGTGTCGCGCGCGCCGACGCTGTCGAGCAGCGCCACCGGGGTCGCGCCCATCGCGCTGAGGTCGTTGACGTTGACGAGCACGGAGCACCAGCCGGCCCACTCGGGGTCGCGCTCGACCATGGACGGCAGGATCGCGTCGCACGCGGCGATCAGGTCCGAGCCGGGGACGGGTGCCCCGTCGTCGCCGACGAAGCCCTCGCCGCCGAGCCAGCCCCGCGGCATGGACGCGAGCACGGCGCCGAGCTCGGCCTTGGTCTGCGCGACGAGGCGGGCGACCCGGTCGACGGGCCACGTCATCTCGACGTGCGCGACGCCGTGCAGCCGCGTGGCGTGTCGGTGCTGCCAGCCCAGGCGGGTGAAGAGCGGCTGGTTCGCGGCCTGGACGCAGGCGTCGAACCGCAGCACGCCCTCGCTCTCGGCCCGGGCGCACGCGGCCCGGACGAGCGCGGGCCCGACCGACGCGGTGCGTCGCGCCGACCGGGAGACGACGAGCCGGCTGCCCCGCCACCAGCCGAGGTCGCGGCCGGGGCCCTGCGGCGCGAGGCGCACGCCACCGAGGACGGTGCCGTCCGACGCCACCGCGAGCAGCACCACGGTGCGGGGGTCGTCGTCGACCTCGTCGAGGTCGGAGCCGTCGAACAGGCCCTGCTCGGCGACGAAGACGTCGCGGCGCAGGGCGCGGTAGGCGTCGAGCTCGGCGGTGGTGGAGGCCTGGACCACCTGGAACGGGGCGGTCGGGGGCAGCCGGACGGCGGGGCCGGTGAGGATGCCGAGCAGGTCGGTGTCGACGGACATCTCAGGCCCCCTCGCTCTGCAGCGCGCTGCACGCGCCGCACGCGGCGCACCCCGCGGCCTGACCGGCGCCGTGCATGCCCGCGGCACGGAGCGACGCCGCGACGCGCTCGGTGACGTCGCGCAGCACGTCGGCGTCGGGCGCCGGCACGCGGTCGACGTCGGTCGCGAGCGTCCCGGCGAGCGGCCTGAACGGCACGACGAACGGGTAGACGCCCATCTCGATCAGCTCCTGCGCGCCGGCCACGAGGTCGTCGGCGCTCTCGCCGAGGCCGACGAGCAGGTAGGTCGAGACCTGGTTCCACCCGAAGACACGGACGGCCTCGCGCCACGCGGCGCGGTACTCGTCGAGCGGCACGGTGGACTTGCCCGGCATCCAGCGACGGCGGACGTCCTCGTCCATCGACTCGACGTGGATGCCGATGGAGCGGGCGCCCGCGGCCCAGAGGTCGGTGATGGTGCGCAGGTCGGCCGGCGGCTCGCACTGCACCTGGATCGGCAGGTCGGGCAGCACCTCGCGGACCGCCCGGACGCAGCGCGCCAGGTGGGTGGCGCCGCGGTCGCGACCGTTGGACGTGCCGGTGGTCATCACCATCTGGGTGATCCCGTCGAGGTCGTGCGCCGCGAGGGCGACCTCGGCGACCTGCGCGGGGGACTTCACGGCCACCGTCGAGCCCTGGCGGAGCGACTCCTCGATGGCGCAGAAGCGGCAGCGCTCGGACTCGTCGTACCGGACGCAGGTCTGCACGACGGTGGTGGCCAGCACGTTCGAGGAGTGCAGCCGCGCGATCTGCTCGTACGGCGTCCCGTCCTGGGTCACGAGGTCGTAGAAGCGCGGACGCTTCACCGCCTCGATGCCGAGGCCCGTGTCGGCGCCGTCGAGCAGGAGCCGCCCGCGGCTGACCGTGAACGGGCTGAGCGGGTTGACCGGGATCGCGGCTCCCACGCCGTCGAGCAGCACGTGCCCGTCGTCGCTGGGGCCGGCCCCGGCCCGCCGGCCGACCGGTGCGTCGAGCAGGCGGATGCCGGAGATGGCGACGTCCACGCGCGTGCTGGCGCGTGAGGGGGCACCGCCGGGTCCTCCGCAGGGCGTGGTCATCGCCGGGGCCTCAGAGGTTGAAGTTGGACTGGATGATGGCGCCCTTGCGGGCGTAGTGGATGACGGCGTCCTGCACGTCGAGCGGGTGCGCCGGGATCACGCCCTCGATCAGGTCCTCCTCGCGCAGGCCGTGCAGCGCGAGCCCGAAGCGGCAGCAGTAGACGGTGCCGCCCTCGGCGATGAACGTCGCGATGGAGGCGTTCATGTTCATCTCGCCGGGGAACGCGGCGTTGCCCGTCGTGGGGAAGCCACGGGTGGCCATGCAGGCGAGGGTGCCGGGGCCGTAGAAGTAGAGGGCGGACTCGAAGCCCTTGCGCAGCGCGCGGGTGGCCTGGAGGACGGCCACGAAGCTGACCGACGACTCGTGCGGGACGCCGTGGACCAGCGAGAACCAGGTCTCGCCGTCCTCGGCCTGGTAGTCCGGGAACAGCTTGGTCTTGCCGTAGAGGTCGCTGCCCTCGGGCAGGGACGGGTGGGGGATCTCGGCCAGGGAGGCGGCGATGTTGTCGGCGAGCTCGGTGTCGATGTCGGGCATCTGCTTCTCCAGTGTGTGCGGGGGATGGTGCGGGACAGGTGGTGCGGCCGCGGCTCAGCCGTAGAGGGACTCGAAGTTGCCGCGGAAGAACAGGTCGGCGAGGTCGCCGTCGCCCGCGGCGGCCGCGAGGCGGGCGTGCTCGCCCTCGAAGTCGCCCCAGGGGCAGTCGGTGGCGAAGAGGATCCGGTCGTGGCCGATGCCACGGCGCTCGATCTCGCTCACGAGCCAGGCGGGCGCGAAGCCGATCGTCCAGCTGGTGTCGGTGTAGACCTTCTTGCCCGCCTCGATCCAGTCGAAGAGCCGGCCGCCGATGAGCTTCATGTGCCCGCTCATGCCGCCGCCGAGGTGGACGAGGTGGATCTTGGTGTCGTCGCCGTAGCGGTCGACCAGGGTGCCGACCTCGTCGATGTCGGAGGCCGAGCCGGGCGAGGTGTGCACGTGCACCACCAGGTCGTGCTCGGCGGCGGTGGTGAAGATCCGGTCGATCTGCTCGGCGCAGTCGGGGTCGGTGGGACGGCCGCCGAGGAGGAAGCTGGTCTTCAGGGCCTTGACCCCCCGCTCGCCGACCAGGGACAGCGCGCCGTCGTTGCGCGCGGCGTCCGAGGCCTTGGGCGAGACCCACAGGCCGCAGCTGATCCGCTCGTCCGCCTGGGCCGCCTCGACCGCCAGCGGGTTGAGGTCGAAGGCCGCGTCCGGCACCGGGATCCCGTAGTTGGGCAGGACGAGGGCACGCTCGGTGCCCTCCCGGTGGAGGTCGGCCAGCAGCTCGTCGACGGTGGCGCGCGCGGTGGTGTCGGGCGAGACGGGGGCGCCTCCGTAGAAGCCGTACGCGGGCAGCCGGCCGATGTGGCGGTGGCTGTCGAGGATCGTCTGGGGCACGGGACCCAGTCCACGCGGAGCGCGTTTCGGGTTGGTTTCGTCCAGAACAGGACTGCGTGAGAAGCGCGTCTCCGGGGTGTAACCGCCCGACACGGTCCGGCCGCCTCCCACGCGCGTCGCGCGGGCGCTACTATCGGTGCAGGCACCAACCCTCGGTCTGGTGACCTTCGGTCCCACCGTGGACGAGCCGATCGGCCCGTCGCGTCGATCTCTCGCAGATCCCTCGGGGCCCCCGCTCGACATCGCATCGCCCCGGACGCCGGGCCGCGTGCGGCACCAGGTGCCGTCCGCGGTGGACGTGCCGGCAGCTCCGGAGGAGGAGTCCTTGGCTCGACGAGGCCAGCGCCAGCCCACGGCGCGTCGTTCCGCGTCCCGCGGCACCAACCAGCGACGGGCCCGCCCCCGCGACAACGAGGGCATCATCCCGGTGCTCGCGCGCGCCGTGCGCGAGGTCGAGGAGGCCGTCCAGCGCGGCCGCGTGACCCCCTCGGTGCGCACCCGGTTCCAGGTGGTCGCCCTGCTGATGCGGCGCGAGCGGGCCGTGATGAAGGCCGACGTCTCGGGCACCGAGTCGCACCGAGCCGAGCAGCTCAAGCGCCTCGACGGCATCGCCACCATCCTGGCCAAGACCGCCGCGCGCGACACCTCGCTGCTCGCGCTGCTGGCCGAGGACGCCGTCGTCTCGGGCGAGGCCCGCGACCTCGAGCGCGAGATGTACGAGGCCGCCGGACGCGAGCAGGAGCCCCAGGAGGAGGTGCCGGCACCGGAGACGCCGGCGCCGATCGTCCCCGAGCGCCGCGTCGTGCCGCAGTCGGTGGTCTCGCGCCAGCTCGCCAACCCGTTCCTCACCCCCGACTTCTCCGCGGTGGCGCCCGCGCGCCGCTCCGAGGGCGGGCGGCTCGGTGTCTGGGAGCTGCTCGGTCCGCTCTTCCGGTCCTTCGAGACCCCGGCCCACGGCGCGTCGTCCTCGATGCCACTGCCCGAGCCCACCTCGCTCCGGGCCCCCGGCGACCTCGAGCTGATGCCTCACCAGGCGCAGCTGGTGGCGTCGGCCGCCGACGGGCACCGCACCTTCCTGCTCGCGGACGAGCCGGGCCTCGGCAAGACCGCGCAGGCCCTGCTCGCCGCGCAGGCGGCCGACGCGTACCCGCTGCTCGTCGTCGTGCCCAACGTCGTCAAGACCAACTGGGCGCGCGAGGCGAGCCTGTGGACGCCCAAGCGTCCGGCCACCGTCATCCACGGCAACGGCGAGAACATCGACGGCTTCGCCGACATCGTCGTCGTCAACTACGAGGTGCTCGACCGGCACGTCGGCTGGCTGGGCGACCTCGGCTTCCGCGGCATGGTCGTGGACGAGGCGCACTTCATCAAGAACAAGAGCTCGCAGCGCTCGCAGCACGTGCTCGAGCTGTCCGAGCGGATCCGCTCGCGCGTGCAACGTCCCCTGCTGATGGCCCTCACCGGCACGCCGCTGATCAACGACATCGAGGACTTCAAGGCGATCTGGCAGTACCTCGGCTGGATCGACGACAAGAAGCCGCGCGCCGAGCTGATGGACTCCTTGGAGGAGATGGGGCTGACGCCGGCCGACCGCGGGTTCTACCCCGCGGCCCGGCGCTGCGTCGTCGACCTCGGCATCGTGCGTCGTCGCAAGGTCGACGTGGCCGCGGACATCCCCGCGCGCCGGATCGCCGACCTCCCGGTCGAGCTCGACGACGAGGCGGGTCGCTCGATCCGCGCGGCCGAGCGCGAGCTCGCCCGTCGTCTGGTCAAGCGCTACGACAACGCCCTCGAGATCCGCACGTCGGGCACCGTGGTCGACGGCATCGACCACGAGCTCGTGCGCCGGGTCGCCACGTGGGAGCGCGAGGAGACCAGCAACGCCAAGACCGGCGAGAACGTGTTCGGCATGATGCGCCGCATCGGCCAGGCCAAGGCCGGTCTCGCCGCCGACTACGCCGCCCAGCTGGCCCGCAGCGTCGGCAAGGTCGTCTTCTTCGCCAAGCACGTCGACGTGATGGACGCCGCCGAGGAGACCTTCGCCAAGCGCGGCATCGCGTTCTCCTCGATCCGTGGCGACCAGACGCCGTCCAGGCGCCAGAAGCAGATCGACGCGTTCGTCGAGGACCCGGACGTCAAGGTCGCGGTCTGCTCGCTGATGGCGGCCGGCGTCGGCCTGAACCTGCAGGTGGCGTCCAACGTCGTGCTCGCCGAGCTCTCGTGGACCGATGCCGAGCAGACGCAGGCCATCGACCGCGTCCACCGCATCGGCCAGGAGGAGCCCGTCACCGCGTGGCGCATCATCGCCTCGCAGACGATCGACACCCGCATCGCCGAGCTGATCGACAGCAAGGCCGGACTCGCCGCCCGCGCCCTCGACGGCTCCGACGAGGAGATCTCGTCCTCCGCCGACGTCCAGCTCGAGGCCCTCGTCACCCTCCTCACCGACGCCCTCGAGCGCCGGTAGCGCCCCTGTCGGATTCCCAGGTAGGCACGGAATTCCGACAGGACCACGGAGAATTCTCCGTGGTCCTGTCGGAGAACCGTGCCTACCTGGGAATTCGACGTCAGGAGTCGAGGCGGGCGGACAGCTGCTCGTCGGACGGCTCGACGAGGTGCGAGCCGTCGGGGAGGACGACGACGGGGATGGTGCCGACACCGCTGATCTCGCGGGCGCGACGGGCGCCGTCCTCGGTGTCGGTGTCGACGTGCACGTGGTCGACGCCTCGGGTCTGCAGCAGGGCGAGGGAGCGGCGGTGGTCCGGGCACCAGTCGGCGCCGTAGATCGTCACGGTCATGGCCTCATCCTCCCGCGTCGACGGTGACGGCGGTGGCCGTGGTGGCCGAGGCCTCGCCGCGGCGGACGGCCGACGGGGTGGCGGACCACCACCGGCGGCAGCAGCGGGTGAGCGCGGACTGCTCGGACAGGCCCAGCAGGCCGGCGACCTGCGACAGCGGGACGTCGGTGGTGGTGAGGTAGCGCCGGGCCGCCTGCTGCCGGGCGTCGTCCAGCACCTGCGCGAACGACGTGCCCTCGGAGGCCAGGCGTCGCTGCAGCGTCCGGGGGTGGACGTTCAGCAGGCCCGCCACCGAGCCGACGTCGGGCACGGTCGTGCCGAGCGTCTGCTGGACGGCGCCGCGCACCCGCGGCGTCACGCCCGTCGCGCCGACCGGCGACTGCTCGGCCAGGAACGAGACGGCCATCTGCCGGATCGTCTCGTCGCTCCCGGCGAGCGGGAGGTCGCCCAGGCTGCTCGGCAGCCGCAGCATCGCCGCCGGACGACGCGTGCGCACCTGGGCACCGAAGAACTCCTCGTACACCTCGATCGGCGCCAGCGGCTCGTGCGGCAGGTCGACCGTGCGCAACCCGTACGACCCGCCGACGAGCAGCCCGATCGCGCGGTGCAGGAAGCCCAGCCCGAGGTCGGTGCCCTGCACCGGCACCGGCAGGCCGGGCGCCGGTCCGTAGCGCAGCGCGGACACGCCACGCACGCCGTCGGGATCGGGCTGCTCGGTGACGCTGAGCGACGGCGCGTGCACGAACAGGTAGCGCCCCGTGCACTCCATCGCGTCGGACACGGTGGGGGAGTTCTGGATGGCCAGCGCGAGCGGGCCCAGCATGCTGAGGTCCTGGCGTGCCGCGACCAGCAGACCGAGGTCGGGACGGTCCAGCGTCCGCGCGGCCACCTCGAGCACCTCGGCCATCGCGACCTCGGGCACGAGCAGGTCGTCGGCATCGAGCGCGGCCGGGTCCAGGCCCGCCCGTCGGGCCATCGCGTCGGCGTCGCCCCCGAGCCCCTCGACGACGTCGCGGAACCCGCGGATCCCAGCGGAACGGATGACGGACATGTCGTCCAGGGTCAAAGACCTGTCGCGCAGAGTCAAGTACCCCGGTCCGGTGCGCGGCAGGATGGGAGCATGCCCAGCACTGCGACGAGCCGAGACCACACCAGCACCCACCTGCCCGACCACGTCGACGTCGTGGTCGTCGGCGCCGGACTCTCCGGCGTCGGCGCCGGTTACCGCCTGCAGACCGAGCTCCCCGGCCGCAGCTACCTGATCCTGGAGTCGCGCGACACGATGGGCGGCACCTGGGACCTGTTCCGGTACCCCGGCGTCCGTTCGGACTCGGACATGTTCACCCTCGGCTACCCCTTCAAGCCCTGGCGCGAGGCCAAGTCGATCGCCGACGGCGACTCGATCCTGCGCTACATCCAGGAGACCGCCTCCGAGTTCGGCATCGACGAGCACATCCGCTATGGCACCAAGGTGCTCGCCGCGGACTTCTCCACGGCGGACGCGCTGTGGACCCTCACCCTCGAGCGCCGGACGCCGGACGGCACCGAGCAGGTCACGATGACCACCGGGTTCCTCTACTCGTGCGCCGGCTACTACGACTACGACCAGACCTACGCGCCCACCTTCGCGGGCATCGACGACTTCGCGGGCGAGGTCGTCCACCCGCAGTTCTGGCCCGAGGACCTCGACTACGCCGGCAAGAAGGTGGTCGTGATCGGCAGCGGCGCGACCGCCGTGACGCTGGTGCCGTCGATGGCGTCCGTGGCCTCCCACGTGACGATGCTGCAGCGCAGCCCCACCTGGATCAGTGCCGTGCCCGGACGCGACAAGAAGGCGGACGCGCTGCGCGAGCTGCTGCCCGCCGACCTCGCGCACCGGATCATCCGCGCCAAGAACATCGTCTTCGGCACCGCCTTCTACGAGTTCTGCCGCCGCCGCCCGCAGCAGGCCCGCACGCTCCTGCTCGGCCTCACCACCAAGATCCTCAAGGACCCCGACGCGGTGGCCGAGCACTTCACCCCGTCGTACGACCCGTGGGACCAGCGCCTGTGCGCGGTGCCCAACGCCGACCTGTTCAAGGCCATGAAGGCCGGCGACGCGAGCGTCGTCACCGACACCATCGACACCTTCGTGCCCGAGGGCATCCGCCTCAGCTCGGGTGAGGTGCTCGAGGCCGACGTCGTGGTGACCGCCACCGGTCTCCAGCTGCTCGCGTTCGGTGGCATCGAGCCGCACGTCGACGGCGCGCCCGTGCCGCTGGACGAGCAGTTCGTCTGGCAGGGCGCGATGATGACCGGCGTCCCGAACTTCGCCGTCTGCATCGGTTACACCAACGCCTCGTGGACGCTGCGGGCCGACCTCTCGTCCCGCCTGGTCTGCAAGGTGCTGGCCTGGATGGACCGGCACGACTACGCGGCGGTCGAGCCCGTGCCCGACCGCGAGCTGCAGGAGCGTCCGCTGCTCGACCTCGCCGCCGGCTACGTCCAGCGCTCGATCGCGGCCTTCCCGCGCCAGGGCGACAGCGGTCCGTGGCGGGTGCGTCAGAGCTACCTCGTCGACGCCGCCACGACCATGCGCACCAACCTCGCCAAGACCCTCAGGGCGACGCCCCGCTCCGCCACGCGCCAGGCCGCCGACCGCGACCTGCTCGCCGGCTGACCCCCACCCCTCCCAGGAGACCCCGACATGACGACGATGCGCGCCCAGCGCCTGGACACCACGACCCTCACGTTCGAGGTGACCGACGTCCCGGTCCCCTCGCCCGGCCCCGGCGAGGTCCTGATCGAGGTGGCGTTCTGCGGCATCTGCCACTCCGACGTCAGCCTGATCGACGGCACCTTCCCGGCGATGGGTCCCGAGGTGGTGACCCAGGGTCACGAGGCGTCGGGCACCATCGCCGAGCTCGGCGAGGGCGTCACCGGGTGGCAGGTCGGCGACCGCGTCGTGCCCGCCGCCGGACGCCCGTGCATGGCCTGCGGTGCGTGCGCCCGCGGCGACTTCTCCGGGTGCACCAACCTGCAGCTGATGGCGTTCGCGTACGACGGCGCGTGGGCGGAGTACACGGTGGCCCAGGCCGGCGGCCTGACCAGGGTGCCCGACAACGTCTCGATGGAGCAGGCCGCGATCCTGGCCGACGCGGTCTCGACGCCCTACGGGGCCGTGGTGCACACCGCCGACCTGCGGGTCGGCGAGTCGGTCGGCGTCTGGGGCGCCGGCGGCGTGGGCACCCACGTCGTCCAGCTCGCGCGGCTCGTCGGCGCCTGCCCGATCGTCGTGCTCGACCTCGACCCGGACGTGCGCGCCCGCGCCCTCGAGCTGGGCGCCGACCTCGCGCTCGACTCGCGCGACCCGGACGTGCAGAAGAAGATCTTCGAGATCACCGAGGGTCGCATGCTCGACGTCGCGTTCGACGCCGTCGGCATCTCCGCGACGTTCGAGCAGGCACTCGAGATGCTCGCCAACCGGGGCCGCCTGGTCGGCGTCGGCATGAGCGCGCAGGAGGTGTCGCTCGGGTCGACCATGCTGTTCAACCTCACCCGCAAGCAGGTCCGCGGCCACCTCGGCTACGACGTCGCCGACATCGCGACGCTCGCCCGACTCGTCTCGACCGGTCGCCTCGACCTGTCCCGCTCGATCTCGGAGGTCATCGCGCTGGAGGACGTCGCCGAGGGCGTCCGCAAGCTGCAGGAGCGCGAGGGCAGCCCCGTCCGCATCCTGGTCGACCCACACCGGGGAGCGGACCGCCCGGAGGCCTGAGCGCCCCGGGGCGCGGGGCGCCGAACGGGGTGGAGGGGCGCGTGCACGGCGGCCGGATGAATTCTCCACGTCAGGTTCTGCGGCGAGGTGAGTCGCGGTGCACAGTGAAAGGCCGTCGGGCATTCGCGCCCGCCGCCCTTCTCACCGGCCTCGACGTGGGGACACGTCGCACGGCCGCAGGTGGCGAGGGAATCCCCCACCCCACAGCAAGGCACCCCCCATGACCGCACTCCTGTTCGGCTCCATCAGCACGATCGCCGACACCTCCGAGCTCCAGCGTGAGTCCTTCAACGAGGCCTTCGCCCAGCACGACCTCGGTTGGACCTGGGACCGCGAGGACTACGTCGAGATGCTCCGTGGCAACGGCGGCGCGGACCGGATCACCGGTTACGCCGCCGAGCAGGGCCAGGACGTCGACGCCGCCGCCGTCCACCGCACCAAGTCCGAGATCTTCCAGCGCAAGCTCGGCAGCTCGCCGATCACGCTGCGTCCGGGCGTCCTCGACGCCGTGCGTGCGGCGAAGGACGCCGGCGCCAAGGTCGGCCTCGTCACCACCACGTCACCGGCCAACGTCGAGGCCCTGGTCGGCGCGCTGGCGCCCGACCTCGCGCTGAGCGACTTCGACGTCGTCGTCGACTCCACCTCGGTGGAGCAGGTCAAGCCCGACCCGGCCGCCTACCGCTACGCGCTGGAGACCCTCGGCGAGACCGCGGACGCCGCGACCGCCGTCGAGGACAACGTCGGCGGCGTGAGCGCGGCCGTGGCCGCCGGCGTCACCTGCGTCGCCTTCCCCAACGCCAACACCGCGTCGCACGACTTCGGGCAGGCCTCGAAGACCGTCGACCACCTCGACCCCGCCGACCTCGCCCTCTCGGGCCGGGCATGACCGCCGACCTCGTCGACCTCCAGGAGACAGCGATGACCCCCACCTCCACCGTCACCCGCACCGACGGCGGCTTCCACGTCGAGGCGTACGAGAAGATCGAGTACAGCCTCGTCCCGGTCGACGGCGTGTTCGCCCCGCACAACGCCCAGCTGGCCGACAGCTACCGCCACCTCGGTCGCTGCCTGGCCGTCGTGGACGAGAACGTGCTCGCCCTGCACCGCGAGCCCATGCAGGCGTACTTCGACCACCACGACATCGCGCTCACCGTCATCCCGGTCGCCATCACCGAGAAGGACAAGACGATGGGCACGCTGGAGCGCATCGTCGACGCCATCTCGGCGTTCGGACTGCTGCGCACCGAGCCCGTCCTGGTCGTCGGCGGCGGCCTGGTCACCGACGTGGCCGGCTTCGCGTGCGCGTCCTACAAGCGCGCCACCCCGTACATCCGGATCCCGACCACGCTGATCGGCCTGATCGACGCGAGCGTGTCGATCAAGGTCGCGGTCAACCACGGCAAGGCCAAGAACCGCCTCGGCGCCTACCACGCGTCGCAGAAGGTGCTGCTGGACTTCTCCTTCCTCGGCAGCCTCGGCGAGGACCAGGTCCGCAACGGCATGGCCGAGCTGATCAAGATCGCGGTCGTGGCCAACCGGACGGTCTTCGACCTGCTCGACGAGCACGGCGAGGAGCTGCTGCGCACCCGCTTCGGCCACCTCGGCGGCAGCGACGAGATCCGCAAGATCGCCGACCAGGTCACCGACGACGCCATCGACACCATGCTCCGCCTCGAGGTCCCCAACCTCGCCGAGCTCGACCTCGACCGCGTCATCGCCTACGGCCACACCTGGAGCCCGACGCTCGAGCTCACCCCCGAGGTGCCCTACTTCCACGGCCACGCGATCTCCGTCGACATGGCCTACTCGGCCACGCTCGCCGCCGAGCGCGGGTACATCTCGGTCGGCGACCGAGACGCGATCCACGCGCTGATGAGCCGGCTCGGCCTCACCGTCGACAGCCCGCACCTCACCGCCGACCTGCTGCGCGAGTCGACGGCCTCGATCCTGCAGACCCGTGACGGCCTGCTCCGGGCCGCCGCGCCCAGCCCGATCGGCGAGTGCGTGTTCATGAACGACGTGAGCGACGAGGAGCTGGCGTCGACCCTCGAGCTGCACCGCGAGGTCGCCGCCGCGCTGCCGCGCGGGGGAGCGGGCATCGACGCGTTCATGACGCCCCGCACCAGCCCCGTCGTCGCGGCGCCGTGACGACCGACGACCTCGTGGCGCTGCGCCCGGTGACCCCGATGGGGATCCTGGCGCAGCGCCTGGACGACCTCTGCGGCCGGCTCGACGGCGTCGACGGCGTCGACGCGAGGTTGCAGGACGAGCTCCGGCAGGTCCGCGACCTCGCCGTCGGCCTCGACCCCTACGTTGAGGAGCACACGACGGGCGAGTCGCCGGCCCTGGCACGCCTGGCCCAGCGGACCCGGTCGGCGGACTGGGCGGGCACCCTCGAGGCCGAGATGCTGTCCGGACACGTCGAGGGGCAGTTCCTGTCGTTCCTGGTCCGCGCCACGCGGGCCCGACGGGTGCTCGAGGTCGGCATGTTCACCGGGTACTCGGCGCTCGCCATGGCCGAGGCCCTGCCCGAGGACGGGCACCTCGTCGCCTGCGAGGTCGACCAGCGGGCGGCCGCCATCGCTCGCGAGGCCTTCGACGCCTCGCCGGCCGGCGCCTCCATCGAGGTGCTGGTCGGTCCGGCGAGCGAGTCGCTGCGCGCGCTCTCGATCGTCGGCGAGCAGTTCGACCTGGTCTTCGTCGACGCCGACAAGGCCGGGTACGCCGACTACCTCGACGCCCTGCTCGACCGCGACCTCCTCGCCGAGGGCGCCGTGGTGTGCGTCGACAACACCCTGCTGCAGGGCGAGCCCTGGGCCTCGGTGTCGCCCACGACCAACGGTGCTGCGATCGCGGCGTTCAACGCGCGCGTGGCGGCCGACGACCGGCTCGAGCAGGTGCTGCTGCCCCTGCGCGACGGCGTGACGCTGATCCGGAGGGTCGGGTGAGCGGGGCTTCGAGGCTCGCAGGCTCGCACCTCAGCCGCCGCACGTCGGCTGAGGTGCGAGGAGCGCTAGCGACGACCCGCCACGCGTCGGCTGAGGTGCGAGGAGCGCTAGCGACGAGCCTCGAAGCCACCGCGGCGCGCGCCAGGTCGCTCGCCGCGATCGCGCTGCTCGAGGCGACGCTGCCGCTCAACCTGCTGCTCGTCGGGGCGGCGGTGCTGCGGCGGGGGCCGCGGCCCAACGTGCCGGCGGGCGAGCGTCGTACCGTCCTGGTCAGCGGGGCCAAGATGACCAAGGCCCTGGTCCTGGCCCGCCTCTTCCACGCGGCCGGCCACCGCGTCGTGCTGGTCGAGACCGCGCGCTACCGGCTCACCGCGCACCGCTTCTCCCACGCCGTCGACGCGTTCCACGTCGTGCCCGACCCCACGTCGCCCGACTACGCCGACGCGATCCTGCGGATCGTGAAGGAGGAGGGCGTCGACGTCTGGGTGCCGGTGTCGAGCCCCGCGTCGAGCCTCCCCGAGGCGCAGGCCGCCGAGCTCCTCGACGGCCACTGCGAGGTCGTCCACCTCGACACCGACACCCTGCGCCGCGTCGACGACAAGCACGCTTTCGCCGAGATGGCCGCGGCGATTGGCCTGCCGGTGCCCGCCACCCACCGCGTCACCGATCCCCAGCAGGTGCTGGACTTCGACTTCGCCGCGCACCCCGGGCCGTGGGTGCTCAAGAGCATCCCCTACGACCCGGTGCGGCGCCTCGACCTCACCCCGCTTCCCCGCCCCACCGCCGCGGAGACCGCGGCGTTCGTGCGCGACCTGCCGATCTCGGCCGACCAGCCGTGGATCCTCCAGGAGCTGCTCGAGGGCGTCGAGTGGTGCACCCACGGCACCGCCCGCGACGGGCGTGTCCAGGTCTGGGCGTGCTGCCGGTCCTCGGCCTGGCAGCTGACCTACGAGCAGGTCGAGCATCCCGCGATCCGCGCCTGGGTCGAGCGGTTCGTGGCGGCGTACGGCCTGACCGGGCAGGTGTCGTTCGACTTCATGGAGGACGCCGACGGCGTGGTGCGCGCGATCGAGTGCAACCCGCGCACCCACTCGGCGATCACGCTGCTGGCCGGTCGGACCGACGTGGCTGCGGCCTACCTCGATGACGGCGCCGCGCCGGTCGAGCCAGCGGTCGGCGGGCGCCCGACGTACTGGCTGCACCACGAGCTCTGGCAGGCCCTCCGCCACCCCTCGACCGCCCCCGGGCGGCTGCGGACGATCGCACGCGGCACCGAGGCCGTGCTCGACGGGCACGACCCCCTCCCGTTCCTCGCGCTGCACCACGTGCACCTGCCGTCGCTCCTGCTGCAGAACCTGCGCGCCGGCCGCCCCTGGCTCAAGGTCGACGTCAACATCGGCAAGCTCGTCGAGCCGGCGGGCGACTGACGTGCGCTACCTCCACCTGACCGGCTCTGCCGTCGACCCGCTGCTCGACGACGTCTCGCGGCTCTATGCCCGCGGCTGCCTCGACGCGGTCGGCGCCGCCACCGACGAGGGCGAGCACGTCGTCGCGCACGTGTCGCCGGGCGGCTCCTGGCGGTTCCCGGACTGCCTCGACGACGGTTGCCTCGAGGCCGCACCGGCCCTGTCGCTGGCCGAGGCTGTCACGCACCTCGCAGCCCTCCACGTCGACGTCGCGCTGCCGCAGATGTTCTGCCGGCCGGGCATGACGACCTACCGCGGGCTGCTCGACCTGCTCGAGGTCCCCTACGTCGGCAACCGGCCCGAGGTGATGGCGCTCGGGGCCGACAAGCCCCGCGCCTCGGCGGTCGTCGCCGCGGCCGGCGTCGCCGTGCCCGACTCGCAGGTCGTCCGGCCCGGTGACCCGCTGCTCCTCGCCCTGCCCGTCGTGGTCAAGCCCGCCGACGCCGACAACTCGCTCGGCGTCACGCTGGTCCGTGACGCGGCGGCCTACGACGACGCGGTGCGGTCGGCCGCCGAGCACTCCGAGCGCGTGCTCGTCGAGACCTACGTGGAGCTCGGGCGCGAGGTGCGCTGCGGCGTCGTCGACCTCGGCGACGGGCTGGTCTGTCTGCCGCTCGAGGAGTACGCCGTCGACACGGCCACCAAACCGGTGCGCGACCACGCCGACAAGCTGGCCCGCGACGACGAGGGCGGGCTCGGTCTCGTCGCCAAGGACGCCGCGCACGCCTGGATCGTCGACCCGTCCGACCCGGTCACCACGCCGGTGCAGGCGGCGGCGCTGCTGGCCTACGAGGCGCTCGGCTGCCGGCACCACGGGCTGTTCGACTTCCGGGTCGACCCCGCGGGGACGCCGTACTTCCTCGAGGCGTCGCTCTACTGCTCGTTCGCCCCGACCTCGGTGGTCGTGGTGATGGCCGAGGCCGCGGGGATCCCGCTGGCCGAGCTCCTGCGCGCCTCGGTGGCGCGCGCGACCGCCCAGGAGGCGCTGTGACGACCCACCCGACCGACGTGCGGACCGACGTGCTCGACCCGATCGGCGTCCGCGTGACCGGCGCCCAGGTCGCCGACGACCCGACCGCGCTCGTCCCCGTGCTGCGCGAGCTGCTCGCCGAGCACGGCGTCGCGGTGCTGCCCGGCCAGACGCTCGACGACCCCGCGTTCCTCGCGTTCCTGCAGGGCTTCGGTGACCTGACCTTCACCGCGGGCGAGGCTCCGCTCGAGGGGTTCGCCGACCTCAACGTCATCAGCAACGTCGGCCGCTGGGGCACGGAGTCGCCGCCCAAGAGCTCGTTCCACGTCGACACCAGCTATGTCAGCACTCCGCCGGCCTACACGGCGCTGCGTGCGGTCACCGTGCCCGAGCACGGCGGCGCGACGCAGTTCACCAACCAGTACCGCGCCGCCGAGACCCTGCCCGACGACCTGCGCCGCCGGGTCGAGGGCCGCACGATCACCCACGTCGTCACCGGTGTCGACCCCGACGGCGGCGAGACCGAGGCCGCGCACCCGATCCTGCGGCCGCACCCCGTCACCGGGCGGGTCTCGCTCTACCTGACGACGCCTGCGCGGTGCGCCTCGGTGAGCGGGCTCGACCAGGCCGAGGGCGACGAGCTCGTCACGCTGCTCTTCGAGCACTCGACACGCCCCGGCAACACCTACGACCACGCGTGGGCCCAGGATGACCTGGTGATCTGGGACAACGCCTGCGTGCTGCACCGCGCCGACCACGCCGGGGTCCTCGGCGACCGGGTGATGCACCGCGGGATGGTCGCGGCCTACGCGTGAGCGGGCAGCACTCTCTCGAGCGGACCCACCGCACCGGCGCTCGGGCCGCTCCGGTCGCCGCCGGCTCGGTCAGCACGACGCCGCTCCACCTGGTGCTCGGCGACCCGCGGCACGGGGTCGCGCTGTTCGCCGCCCAGGTGGCCGAGGCGTGCGGCGCGCGGGTCGTCGACGACCCGGCCGTGGCGGCGGCCCACGGCGGACCCGTCCACCTGCACCTGACCGACCGGCTCCTCGGGGCCACGCCGGCCGAGGCGGCGACCGAGGTCGAGCACCTCGCCCGGGCCGTGCCGCTCACCGTGACCCTGCACGACGTGCCGCAGCCGACCGACGGACCGGTGTTCGCCGCCCGCGCGGCGGCGTACGCCCGGATCATCAGGGCCGTCCGCGGCTGGGCGACCAGCTCGGAGCACGAGCGCACCCTGCTCCGGCGGTGGTGCGACCCCCACGCGTCCGGGGTCGTGGTGCCGCTGCCCGTGATGCGCTCGGCCGGGCCGGGCGCGGCGGCCACCGATCCCGCGCCGGTGCTCGGGATCTTCGGGTTCGTCTACCCCGGCAAGGGACACCGCCAGGTCGTGCGCGCGGCCGCCGCGCTGCGCCGCGCGGGCACCCCGGCACGGGTCCTGGTCGTCGGGGGAGCGGCCCGCGGGCACGCCGACGAGGTCGAGGACCTGCTCCGGCTCGGTGACGCGCGTGGCGTGCCGGTCGACGTCACCGGTCACCTCGCCGACGACCAGGTCGCTGCTGCACTGCGGCGCGTGGCCGTGCCGGTCGTCGCGCACCGCAACGTGTCGGCCTCGGGCAGCCTCAACTCGTGGCTCGCCGCCGGGCGTCGGCCGCTGGTCCGCGACGGCGCCTACGCGCGCGAGATGGCCGCGCTGCGCGAGGGCACCGTGACGCTGTTCCGCGACGACACCCTCGCCGACCGGGTCGCCGACGCCCTGCGGCGTCCGGCGTCGACCTGGATCGCTCCCACGACCGACCTGCGTCCGCAGCTGTCCGACACCGCCCGCGCCTACCTCGCCTGGTGGGGTTCTGCGTGAGACCGCCCTGGGGCGGCACCGTGGCGGGCAACCGCTGGGACCTCGCCGGGCCCCCGGCGGACGGCCTGCGGGTGTCGGTCGTGGTCAGTCACTACGAGCAGCCCGAGCAGCTCGCGCGCACCCTGGCGGCCCTGGCCGGGCAGACGCGTCCGCCCGACGAGGTCGTCGTGACCGACGACGGGTCGGCGGAGCCGCCGGTGGTGCCGACCGGGGTGCGCGTCGTACGGCAGGAGGACCGGGGGTTCCGCGTCGCCGCCGCCCGCAACCGCGGGGTCGAGGCGACGACGGGTGACCTCCTCGTCCTGCTCGACGCCGACACCACGCCGGAGCCCGGCTGCGTGGCCGCGCTGGTCGACCTGCCGTCGCGGCTGCCCGAGTGCCTCGTCGTGGGACGTCGCAGGCACGCCGACTTCACCGCTGGTGGGCGGCGTGAGCTGCCCGAGCCCGAGTGGCTGGCGTCGGCGTATGGCTCGACCGGCGACCTGCTGCACGCCGACGACACCAGCCACCGCTTCGTGATCGGCGCGGTGCTCGGCTGCTCGCGCTGGTGGTGGGACGAGCTCGGCGGCTGCGACGAGACGTTCACCGAGTACGGCGGCGAGGACTGGGACCTCGCCCACCGCTCCTGGCGCGCCGGCGGCCTCCTCGCGCACCGCCCGGACGCCGTCGCGTGGCACGACGGGCCGGACGCTGCGGGTCGCGGTCAGCAGGACGCGGCGGTGCTCGGCGAGACGGTCGCCATCGCCGACCGGATCGCCGTGCCCGGCACCGGCTGGCGCGGCCTGCTGCGCGGACCTGCCGACGTCGTCGTGACCTGCGCGGCGCGGATGTCGCCGACCGAGCTCGTGGTGACCGTCGACAGCCTGCTGGCCGCGGTGCCGACGGCGCGGGTGGTGCTGTCGGCCGAGCAGTCCTCGTTGGTCGGCCCCGATGCGCGCGTGGCCGGCTCCGTGCCGGAGGGGGCGCGGCTGCTGGTCGACCTGGAGCGTGGCGTCGTCGGTGACGCCGGTGCGTGGTCGTCCGCGCTCTCGTCGTTGGCGGGGCGTGGCTCGCGGCACCTTGGGGTCGGGACGCTCACCGACCTGCGGCTGGCCCGCCGGGCCGAGCGCTGGGACCGGCCCGACCTCGCTCCTCTCCACCCCGACGTCGACCGGTCGCTGACGCCGTGGGAGCCCCGGCACACGCTGGAGTCGTGGCTGGGTGGGTGGGCCCGGTGAGCGCAGGGCCCGAGGACGACCTGCCCCTGCTCGTCGTCCTCGGCAACTGCCAGGCCGAGTCGCTGCGGCTGATGCTGGCCGGCGACGACCTGCGCACGGTGCGGGTGCCGCCGGTCTTCGAGCTGGCTCCGGCCGACGTCGGGCCGCTCGCCGAGCTGCTGGCGCGCACCGACTACCTCGTCGCCCAGCCCGTCGGCGCCGACTACCGCGGCCTGCCCATCGGCACCGACCAGCTCGCCGCGCACCTGCCGCCGTCGGCGCGGACCGCGCTGGTGCCGTCCGTCCGCTACGCCGGCCTGCACCCCTACCACCTGCTGGTCCACCCGCCCGGCCTCGAGAAGCCGGATCCGCCGGTCGTGCCCTACCACGACGTCCGCACGGTCCTGGCCGCAGCGGGCCGCCCCGCCCTGCCGCCGCTCACCGCGGACGCGGTGCTAGCCGTCGCGGCGGCGTCGGTCGCCGAGCTCGACCGCCGCGAGCGCCGCCACGGGCTGGTGCCCGTCAGCGACCTGCTCGCCCGTCCCGTCGCCGACACCATGCGCACGATCAACCACCCCGGCAACACCGTCCTCGAGCCCCTGGCCGCCCGGCTCCGCACCGCGCTCGGCCTGCCCGCCCGACCCCCCGGCGTACGACGGCCGCTGCTGGACAACCTCCACGCCCCGCTCCTCCCCGAGGTCCTCGCCGCCCACGGCCTCGACGTGTCCCCGACGACCGCGTGGACCGTCGACGGGACCACGGTCACCACCGAGGCCGTCACCGACGCCCACCTCGCCTGGTACGCCGACCGTCCCGACCTTCTCGCCGCCGCCCTTGACCGCGCCCTCCCGATCGCCGCCCTCCTCGGCTAGCCGAGGCCCCTCCCCACGGTGGTCGAGCCGCGGGGACGGAGTCACCGCGTGTCGAGACCGCCGCAGGTGCAGGTCGACCTGGGTACGTCGGTTGCGGGGGTCTCGACGCGAACTCGCCGGGGCTCGCCCGGCTCGACCACCGTGGAGGTTGACCCGCACGGTGGTCGAGCCGCGGGGACGGAGTCACCGCGTGTCGAGACCGCCGCAGGTGCAGGTCGACTCGGGTACGTCGGTCGCGGGGGTCTCGAAGCGGGCTCGCCTGGGGCTCGCCCGGCTCGACCACC
>JAURVT010000002.1 GCA_030655315.1 Nocardioidaceae bacterium
GCCGACTGCGCACCATCATCAGAAGCCTGCCCGTGCCCGGCCCTCGCAGCATTCGTGATCCCGCCGAGCTCCAGGTTTCCCCAGTCCTGTGACGCCATGGGTCCTCATCCTCTCCGCGAGGGCCGATCCCTCACTGATGAAACCCACGCTAGGACCCCAGAGGGTCACCACCCCCACACCCCGCGGACGACACCGGACCGGAGCGGTCCGGTCAGACGGCGATGGGGCGGCTGTTGGTGGCGTTGACCGACCTGCTGAGGGTGCCGGCGGTGTTCTGCGCGGAGGTCGTCTCGTTGCTCGTCGCCTCGGTGGTGACGCCGACCGCCGACGTCGCCGTGCCGAGGTTCTGCAGCTCCCGGGCGACCGCCCGGGCGTGACCGAACAGCTCGGCGCCGAGGTCGTGCGCCGCGGTGGTCACGGCCGCGCACCCGTTCCTGCGGCCGGCCTCGACCGCCGTCGCGTCCGACTTGATGCCGTCGGCGTAGTGCTCCGCGTCGGCGGACAGCGCACCCGTGTGCTGACCGTCCGCGTAGGTGGCGTCGGTGTCGGTGACCGCGTAGTAGCCCTGACCCATCGTGGTCCTCCTCGTCCGGCACGTCGCCGTGCGCGACGGACCGCCGCCACCGTAGGACCGCGGGGGGTCATCCCCCGGGTCGTGACCCCCCGCGGTCCTACCGTGGGCGACCCGACGCCGGGAGCGCGCCGGCACGATCGACGAGAGGCAAACTCATGGCGGAGCTCAAGGTCGCCCCCTTCCCCCGGCACGACACCGACGGATCCACGGTGACGTCCCAGGGACAGCGGCTCGTGACACGGGCCGGCGACGTGGAGAACGTGAACGCCGACCTCACGAGTGCTCACAACACCGCGACCGAGGGCGTCGCCGGAGACCTCACCGCCCTGCTCCATGGTCGCGACGAGCCCGCCAAGCAGGAGGCCCTGCGGCTCATCCAGAAGCTGACCTCGGCCGGCGGCGCGCTGAGCGTCCTGGGCGGGCAGATCACCGAGCACGACGAGACCCTCACCGGGCTGGAGAACCAGATCCGCCAGCACGAGGAGCGCGAGGAGCAGCAGGAGACCCGCAGCACCCTCGCGCCCCGGGCTGACGAGGCCGACGCGACGCTGCGCGGGCACGCCGGCCAGGCGCAGACCGCCCTCGAGGACCCGCTCGCCCCAGCCGTCGTGCAACGTCTCACCTCGCTCGGGGCGATGCCGGCGACGGTGATGGCGCTCTACCCCCAGGCGGGCGTCACGCCCGCGCAGCAGGCCGAGGGCCTGGACGCGAAGATCGCCGCGGGCGAGGTGCCCGACTTCGCCACCATGCCCGACGACGAGGTCGACGCCTACCTGGCGGACCACCCCGAGCTCGCGGCCGCCGTCGCGGCGATGCTGACGCTCCCGACCCCGTCGCCGGCGGTGCTGGCGCTCGTCAAGGCGCAGGCGCGGGCCGCCGCCGCTCGCACCCAGGACGGGCTCGACGACGAGCCCGGACAGGACGCGCTCGACAAGATCGACGCCGGCAACACGCTGCTCGACGCCATCAACCAGCGCCTCGACGCCGGGGAGAAGCTGACGCCGGCCGAGGCGGCGTACATCCACCAGTGGACGAACGCGCTCGGCGCCGCCGGTCTCGCGGCGCTGCCGAAGGCCGTCTCGGACTCGGTCTACGCGACCCACCACGGCCCGTCGGTGCAGCAGGCGGACTTCGATCGCTACCTCCGTCCGGTCAGCGACGCGATCCTGAACTACTCCAACGTCGACCGCCACCTGCCCGGTGCCGTCGACACCGACGGCAACGGCATCGTCTCGAAGGCCCAGATGCCCTTGGCGGTCCGCGAGCTCGTCGAGATGCGGATCGGAGGACACCACGAGCGGACCGACGACGAGGGGTTCGCCGACCAGGGTTACCGCTACGGCAACGGCGAGTCGGGGTCGTTCTCCGACATCACCAACCTCGACCGCTTCAACGGGTGGTCGCAGCTGATGCGCAGCAGCACGGTCGATCCGGGCGACGCGTTCGCGGGCGACCTCGCCCACCAGGCGATCCAGGCCAAGCAGGACATGAACGCCATCCTGGGGAGCGCGAGCGGCCTGCGCCACTACTGGGAGGGCGCACCGGTCCAGGACGACATCGACTCCGAGGACGACCTCCGCGACCTCGCCTCACGGCTCCACGACCGTGGTGCGAGCGACCTGTTGTCCGTCGTCAGCCGCAACGAGGACGCGTCCTCGAACCTGCTCATGGACGACACCGACCGCCGCGCCCTGCTCGGTCTCAACTGGGGCGACGGCACCGGTGCGGGCGACGTCATCACGCACGGCACCGACCGAGACCCCGCCGAGGGCGGGGGGACCCCTGCCCAGGCCCGCGCGGCGCTCGCCGTCATGGAGGAGATCGCCTCGGATCCCCGGGCCTACGAGGACCGCACCAACGAGCAGGTGTCCGACGCCGTCGTCGACCTCGGCGTGCGATGGGTCGACACGTTCGGCGAGCAGCCCGGGCAGACCAACGGCGTCCGGCAGGACGTCGAGGACGTCCTCGGCAACCGCATGAAGCTCAACGTCTCGCTCGACGACGACACGCAGGCGCGGTTCCTGCGGTTCGTGGCCGGCTCCGGTGACGGCAGCGACGACTCCGACCCCATCCGCTTCCAGGCCGCGTCGGTCAACTACGGCAACCAGCTCGTCAGCGGCGCGATCGAGAGCGGCGACGCCACCGACCTGCGCGAGGCGCTCCGGTGGTCGGGCAACGCCGCCGACCGCATGCACTCGGCCAACGTCGACTTCGCGGTCGACCACTACGAGGACGAGAACGACCGCGAGGCGCAGCGGGTGGTGGCCGACAACCGCGAGGCGGCGGCCAACGCGGCCGCGGCCAAGTTCTTCACCGCCACCGGCGCGACCATCACGGGCGCGGTGTTCCCACCCGCGTCCCCCTTCCTCGCGGTGGGGACGGCCGGGGCCAACACCTTCGCCTGGGACGAGGTCTTCCCCCAGGAGACCGTGCCCGACTTCGACGCGATGAACGACGAGGAGCGCGCCCGGACCGTCCGCGACTCCTACGCGCAGAACGACCTGGCGATGGACTACCGGATGGCGACGCTCGCCGCGGGCGACCACCGGGACGACCCGGCGTTCGACCGCCTCTACGGCCCCGACGGGCAGCTCAAGCCGTTCGACGAGGTGCTCGAGCAGAACCGTCAGGACCCCGAGTACTTCCGTCAGACCACCGCGCTCGCCGAGGCGCTCGTGGACGACTTCCAGCGCGCCCACCCCGACGAGCCCGACGTCGACCTCGACGTGCTGCGCCGGGACCGTGACGTCACGGGAGGCAGCGCCTTCGTCGACAACGACGACCCCCGGGCGTCGTCGTCGTCGGACGGCTGGAGCAACGACGACGCCATCCGTCGCCTCCTGTACGGCGACAACCGCGCCCAGCTCGACGAGGCCTGGGAGGGGCAGTACGGCTACCCCACGCGGTTCTACCCCGAGGAGGGCAGCAACCGTGACCCCTACCCGACGAATCCGGACGAGATCGGCGACTGACGCCGACCGGCTACGCTCCTCGAACACCCGCGAGCCGCACCCGGGGCAGGAGGAGGTCGACATGGGACGAGGCACCGACCACCGTCCGCGTCGGTGGTCTCGGCCCGTCGCGGGCACGGCGACCGCGCTCCTCCTCGCCCTGGCCGGGTGCACTGGAGGCGACGGCCCCGCACCGGACGGCACGGCGGCTCCACCCGTGTCGGAGACCACCGGCTCGTTCGCCCCGGCGACCCCGCCGTCGGTGGACCCCGCCACCGTGCGGGACCAGGTTCCGCTCGACGGGACCGCGGAGGCGCGCGTGGACTGGCGGTTGCCCGCCGTGACCGGCGACGAGGCGCAGGTCGTCGAGGTCGTGCGCTACAACGTCGCCCTCGAGGCCCTGGCCCGCAGCGAGGAGGACCCCCGTCGCGTGGCCACCTGGTGGGGCGCCTTCACCACCGACGGAGAGCTGGACGCCCAGTACTCCTACGCGGCCGACCGGACGCCCGATCGACAGACCGGCCCCCGCCGGGCCTGGGTCGCGCCCCCGCAGCAGACGGGGCCGGGTACCTACGACGTCGGCGTGTGCCTGGACGTCTCGCGGGTCGAGGTCGCCGGTACCGACGGATCCTCGACGGCCAGGGACCGGGCGCGCGCCGTCACCTACACGGTCGTCGACACGGACCGGGCCGACGAGTCGGCCGCATGGCGGGTCTCCCGCGCCGCCGGGGTGAGCGCCGCGCCGCCGTTCGACGACGGGGCGGACGAGCGCGAGGCGTGCTGGGACTGGGCGACGTCCGGATCCTGAGGGACCGGCTCACGCCAGGTCGTTGAGGACGACCTCGATCGACCGCGCCTGCACCACGGCGTCGACGAGCACCCGGTGGCGGGGGTCGGGCACGTCCAGGTGACGCGGCTGCAGCTCGACGGCCGTCCGCATCTGCTCGACCACCTGGGCGACGAGCGCCCGGTCTCCCCCGCCGACGACGGGGAGCCCGCGGTCGAGCAACCGGTCGGCGTGGCCGGCTGCGGCCTCGACGAGCTCGTCGGCCTGGTTGGCGCGGCGGCGGGCGTAGCGCTGCTGGCTCCAGCCGCCGGCCTTCGTCTGGCCCTGGACGTAGCGGGTCCCGGACTTGTGGACCACCAGCTCCGCGCCCTCGACCAGACCGACGGAGTACCCGCCGCGGCGCACCAGCAGCAGCCCGATCCGTTCCGGTGCGGGCGTCGTGGGGAACGAGGCCTCGGCCCCGTCGGGCGCCGTCAGCACGGCGGTCCCGTCGTGCTCGACGCGCGTGACCTCCCCGTGGCGGGCGGCGAACCGCTCGATCCAGCCGGCGAGACGAACGACGGGCACCAGCACGGTGCGCGTGCCGGTGCCCGTCATGGGTGTGTCGGAGGCCAGAGCCTCAGACGTTGAAGCCGAGTGCGCGGAGCATCTCGCGTCCGTCGTCGGTGATCTTGTCCGGGCCCCACGGCGGCATCCAGACCCAGTTGATCCGGAAGTCGTTGACGACGCCCTCGAGGCTCTGGCGCGTCTGGTCCTCGATCACGTCGGTCAGCGGGCAGGCCGCGGACGTCAGCGTCATGTCGATGACGGCGTTGCTCTCGGCGTCGACGTGGGCGCCGTAGACCAGGCCGAGGTCGACGACGTTGATGCCCAGCTCGGGGTCGACGACGTCCTTCATCGCCTCGATCACGTCGTCCGTGCTCGCCGCACCCGGCTTGGGCGCGAGGTCGACGTCGGGCAGGTCGGTCGCGGTGGCGGTGGTCGTGTCGTCGGTCATGCGTTCTCCTTGGTCTCGGCGGCCTGAGCGGTCGCGTCCTTCCAGGCCATCCACGGCAGCAGCGCGCACTTCACGCGTGCCGGGAACTTGGCGACGCCCGCGAAGGCGATGCCGTCCTCGAGCGTCTCCTCGTCGGGCTCCACGGTGCCACGACCCTGCATCAGCCGCTGGAACTCCGCCTGCGTGGCGAGCGCCTGCTCGACGGGCTTGCCCAGGACGAGGTCGCTGAGCACCGAGGCGGACGCCTGGCTGATCGAGCAGCCGAGCGCGTCGTACGACACGTCGGCCACGGTGTCGCCGTCGAGGTGCACGCGGAGCGTGATCTCGTCGCCGCAGGTGGGGTTGACGTGGTGGACCTCGGCCTCGAAGGGCTCCCGCAGGCCTGCCCCGTGGGGGCTCTTGTAGTGGTCCAGGATGATCTCCTGGTACAGCGCTTCCAGATCCATGCTGCTCACACCTTGAAGAAACGTCGGGTGCGCTCGATCCCATCCACCAGGGCGTCGATCTCCGCCTCGGTGGTGTACAGGTAGAACGACGCGCGGGTGGTGGACTGCACGCCGAAGCGCAGGTGAGCGGGCTTGGCGCAGTGGTGACCGGCGCGCACGGCGATGCCGAGCGAGTCGAGCACCTGGCTGACGTCGTGGGGGTGCACGCCGTCGACGGTGAAGCTGATCGCTCCCCCGCGCTCGACGGCCTCGGACGGGCCGACGACCCGCAGGCCCTCGACGGTCTGCAGGCCCTTCAGGGCGTAGGCGGTGATGGCCTGCTCGTGCGCCGCGACGTTCTCCATGCCGACGGCGGTGAGGTAGTCCGCGGCCGCACCCAGGCCGACGGCCTGCGCGATCGGCGGCGTGCCGGCCTCGAACCGCGACGGCGGCGCGGCGAACGTCGAGCGGTCCATCGTGACCGTCTCGATCATCTCACCGCCGCCGAGGAACGGCGGCAGCTGCGCGAGCAGGTCGTAGCGGCCCCAGAGGACGCCGATGCCCGTGGGACCGACCATCTTGTGGCCGGTGAAGGCCACGAAGTCGGCACCCAGGGTGGAGACGTCGACGGGGATCTGCGGCACGGCCTGCGACCCGTCGACGACGACGAGCGCACCGACCGCGTGCGCGCGCTCGATGATCGGGGCGAGCGGGTTGATGGTGCCGAGCATGTTGGACACCCAGGTCACCGAGACGACCTTGGTGCGCTCGTTGACGAGCTCGTCGAGGTTGCTCAGGTCGAGCCGGCCCTCGTCGGTGACGCCGAACCAGCGCAGCGTCGCGCCGTTGCGGTCGCGCAGCTGCTGCCACGGGACGATGTTGGAGTGGTGCTCCATCTCGGTGATGACGATCTCGTCACCGGCGCCGACCGCGTGCTCACCGGTGGCGTCGCCGAGCACGCGGGCCACCAGGTTGAGCGCCTCGGAGGCGTTCTTGGTGAAGACCACCTCGTCGCGCGAGGGGGCGCCGATGAACGCCGCCACCTTGTCGCGTCCGGTCTCGAACGCCTCGGACGCCTCGGCGCCCAGCTGGTGCATCGCCCGCGCCACGTTGGCGTTGTGCAGCAGGTAGTGGTCGGCGATCGCGTCGACGACCTGCTGCGGCTTGTGCGACGTGTTGGCGCTGTCGAGGTAGACCAGCGCCTTGTCGTCGGCCATGCGGCGGGCCAGGACCGGGAAGTCCTCCCGGATCCTGGCCACGTCGTAGCCGGTCTCCTGTCCCGCCACCAGCGTCATCAGACAGCCGCCGCCTTGGTGTACTTGTCGTAGCCGTTGGCCTCGAGCTCCTCGGCCAGCTCGGCGCCGCCCTGGTCCGCGACGCGACCGGCGACGAAGACGTGGACGAAGTCGGGCTTGATGTAGCGCAGGATGCGCGTGTAGTGCGTGATCAGCAGCACGCCGCGGTCACCCTGGGCCGAGAAGCGGTTGACGCCCTCGGAGACGATGCGCAGCGCGTCGATGTCGAGGCCGGAGTCGGTCTCGTCGAGCACGGCGAACTTGGGGTTGAGCAGCTCGAGCTGGACGATCTCGTGGCGCTTCTTCTCGCCGCCGGAGAAGCCGTCGTTGACGCTGCGCTGGGCGAACTCCTTGTTCAGGTCCAGGCCCTCGAGCGCGACGTTGACGTCCTTGACCCACGTACGGAGCTTGGGGGCCTCGCCGTCGACGGCCGTCTTGGCCGCGCGCAGGAAGTTGGCCACCGAGACACCGGGGATCTCGACCGGGTACTGCATGGCCAGGAACATGCCGGCGCGGGCGCGCTCGTCGACGCTCATGTCGAGCACGTCGACGCCGTCGAGGTGCACCGAGCCGCCGGTGACGTTGTACTTCGGGTGGCCGGCGATGGAGTAGGCCAGCGTGGACTTGCCCGAGCCGTTGGGGCCCATGATCGCGTGGGTCTCACCGGACTTCACGGTCAGGTCGACGCCCTTGAGGATCTCCTTGGGGCCGTCCTCGGTCCTGACCTCGACGTGCAGGTCCTTGATCTCCAGGGTGGACATGTAGCTCCTTCTTCTTCTGTTCGTGAGTCAGCGAGAGGCGCCGGCGGGGTCCACCAGGACCAGCTCGCCGTCGACCTTGCAGGGATAGGTGGCGACCGGGGCGGTCGCGGGGAGGTTGAGCGCCTCGCCGGTGCGGACGTCGAAGCGCGAGCCGTGCAGGTAGCACTCGATCTCGCACCCCTCGACGTCGCCGTCGGACAGCGGCACCTCCGCGTGGGAGCACTCGTCGGCGACGGCGTAGACGTCGTCACCGGAGCGCACCAGCGCGATGTCGATGCCGTCGACCTCGATGCCGAGGGCCTTGCCCTCGGTCACCTCGGCCAGCGTGGCGGCCTGGACGAACGCCATCAGGCGCCCGTCCCCGACCCGACCGGCACCAGGTTGATGTTCTTGGCCAGCTCGGCCTCGACGGCCTGCAGCAGGCGCTCCTCGAGCTCGTGGACGCCGATCTTGCGGATCACGTCGTTGAAGAACCCGTTGACGACCAGGCGACGGGCCTCGTCCTCGGGGATCCCGCGGCTCTGCAGGTAGAACAGGTGCTGGTCGTCGAAGCGACCCGTGGTGCTCGCGTGACCGGCACCGGCGATCTCGCCGGTCTCGATCTCGAGGTTCGGCACCGAGTCGGCGCGGGCGCCGTCGGTGAGCACGAGGTTGTCGTTGCTCTCGTACGTCTCGATGCCCTCGGCCGCCTTGCGGATGAGGACGTCGCCGATCCAGACCGTGCGGGCGCCCTGGCCCTGCAGCGCACCCTTGTACTCGACGTTGCTGATCGACTTCGGCCGGTTGTGGTCGACGAAGAGCCGGTGCTCGAGGTGCTGGCCGGCGTCGGCGAAGTACAGGCCGAGCATCTGGGCGTCACCGCCGCTGCTCGCGTACTCGACCGACACGTTGAGGCGCACCAGGTCGCCGCCGAAGGAGACGGCGCCGTGCTTGTAGGTGGCGTCGCGGCCCACCAGCGCGTGGTGGTGCGCGACGTGCACCGCGTCGTCGTCCCAGTCCTGGATCGACAGCAGCGTGAGCGTGGCACCGTCGCCGACCTTGACCTCGACGTTGGCGGCCAGCGTGGCGCTGCCGACGTGGTCGATCAGGATCGTGGCCTTGGCGAACGGCTTCACGTCGATGAACACGTGGGCAAAGCTCGCACCTTCCATGCCCTCGCCGCGGACGTTGACCACGACGGGCTCGGACACCTCGGCCTCGGTGGGCACCGTGATGACGGTGGCCTCGGTGAAGGAGGTCCAGGCCTGCGCGCTGATCCGGTCGCCCGGGGCGTAGATCGTGCCGAGACGGTCGTCGTCACGGCCGACCTGCTCGACGGTCACCGGGTCGGTGGCCTGCACGGTCGCGACGACCTTGCCCTCGCCGCCGAACGACCCGTCGTGCAGGCCGCGGAGGCGCTTGAGCGGCGTGAACCGCCAGACCTCCTCGAGCCCGTTGGGCACGTCGTGGTCGGCCAGGTCGAAGGACCCGGAGGGGTGGAGGTGGGACGAGATCTGCCCGTCCACCTCGATCGCGGCCTGCACGTTGTCGACGTGCACGTCATCGGGGGTCGTCGTCACCCGACGGCTCCTTCCATCTGCAGCTCGATCAGGCGGTTCAGCTCGAGGGCGTACTCCATCGGCAGCTCGCGCGCGATGGGCTCGACGAAGCCGCGGACGATCATGGCCATCGCCTCGTCCTCGTCCATGCCTCGGCTCATCAGGTAGAACAGCTGGTCGTCGCTGACCTTGGAGACCGTGGCCTCGTGGCCCAGCGACACGTCGTCCTCGCGGACGTCGACGTACGGGTAGGTGTCCGAGCGGCTGATCGTGTCGACCAGCAGTGCGTCGCACTTGACCGTCGAGGCCGAGTGCTCGGCGCCCTCGAGGACCTGCAGCAGGCCGCGGTAGGACGTGCGGCCGCCGCCACGGGCGACGGACTTGGAGATGATCGAGCTCGACGTGTTGGGCGCGCAGTGCACCATCTTGGCGCCGGAGTCCTGGTGCTGGCCCTCGCCGGCGAACGCCAGCGACAGGGTCTCGCCGCGCGAGTGCTCGCCCATCAGGTAGATGGCCGGGTACTTCATCGTGACCTTGGAGCCGATGTTGCCGTCGACCCACTCCATCACGGCGCCCTCCTCGCAGGTGGCGCGCTTGGTGACGAGGTTGTAGACGTTGTTCGACCAGTTCTGGATGGTCGTGTAGCGGCAGCGACCACCCTTCTTGACGATGATCTCGACGACCGCGGAGTGCAGCGAGTCGGTCTTGTAGATCGGCGCGGTGCAGCCCTCGACGTAGTGGACCGACGCGTCCTCGTCGACGATGATCAGCGTCCGCTCGAACTGGCCCATGTTCTCGGTGTTGATGCGGAAGTACGCCTGCAGCGGGATGTCGACGTGGACGCCCTTGGGCACGTAGATGAACGAGCCGCCGGACCAGACCGCCGTGTTGAGCGCGGAGAACTTGTTGTCGCCGATCGGGATGACCGTGGCGAAGTACTCGCGGAAGAGCTCGGGGTGCTCCTTCAGCGCGGTGTCGGTGTCCAGGAAGATGACGCCCTGCTCCTGGAGGTCCTCGCGGATCTGGTGGTAGACGACCTCGGACTCGTACTGGGCCGCGACGCCGGAGACGAGGCGCTGCTTCTCGGCCTCGGGGATGCCCAGGCGGTCGTAGGTGTTCTTGATCTCCTCGGGGAGCTCCTCCCACGAGGTGGCCTGCTTCTCGGTGGAGCGCACGAAGTACTTGATGTTGTCGAAGTCGATCGTGTCGAGCTCGGCACCCCAGGTGGGCATCGGCTTGCGGCCGAAGAGCTTGTGGCCCTTCATGCGCATGTCGAGCATCCACTGCGGCTCGCTCTTGCGGCCCGAGATGTCGGTGACGACCTCCTCGGAGAGGCCGCGCTTGGCGCTGGCGCCGGCGACGTCGGTGTCGGACCAGCCGAAGTCGTAGCGGTCCAGGCCCTCCAGCTCGGGGTTGGCCTGCTCGATCGCGTTGGGCTCGTTCGAGGTGGTGGTCATGAGGTCCTCTCCGGTGCAGTGGTGCTGCTGAGGGCGGTGCTGATGGGGGGCGTGCCGCTGGATCGTGTGGGCACGTTGGTGGTGCAGACCCCGTCGCCGTGGGCGAGCGTGGCAAGTCGTTGGACGTGGCTGCCCAGCAGGCTGGCGAAGACCTCGGTCTCGGCCTCGCAGAGCTGGGGGAACTCCGCGGCCACGTGGGCCACGGGGCAGTGGTGCTGGCACACCTGGTCACCGCTGGGGGCGGTGCGGGTGGACGCGGCGTAGCCGTCGGCGGTGAGCGCCTGGGCCAGGACGGCGGTGCGCTCGGCCTCCGGGACGGACTCCACCAGTGGCCGGTAGCGCGTCTCGAGGTCGGCCACGCGACGTCGGGCGAACGCCATCACGGCGTCCTCGCCCGCGGTCTCGGACAGGAAGCGCAGGGCCTCGACGGCGAGGTCGTCGTAGGCCTGGTCGAACTGCTCACGGCCGGTGTCGGTGAGCAGGAAGACCTTGGCGGGGCGACCCCGACCGCGGGCACCGCTGATGCGCTGGTCACGGCTGACCAGCACGCCCTCGTCGCTCATCTGGTCGAGGTGGCGACGGACGGCCGCGGCCGTCAGCGTCAGCCGGGCGGCGAGCTGCGCCGCGGTGGACGGGCCGTGCTCCAGGATGCTGGCCGCCACGCGCTCGCGCGTGGGTGCGTCGTCCAGGGACGACACCTCCGGCACGCGCATGTTTTTCACAACGTCAGTGTGCCGTTATTGATTCCGGGGGACAACGAAGGTGAGGCTAACGGAACCCGTCAGCGCGGGAGGTCGAGCTGCACCCGGGCGACCTCGGCGGACACGCCGACGAGCGCGGCACGGTGGCGGTCGTGCTCCTCGTCGAGGTCGTACCGGTGGTCGGCGTCGGCGTCCGACCAGTCGTTGACGATCGCGTAGGACCATCCGCCCGCGCGCAGGCCCTCGTCGCGACCGGCGTCGTCGGCGAGCTGGCCGGGGCGGTCGAGCGCCCGGATGCCCGCGAGAGCGGCGTCCACGACGGCGTCGTCGCCCGGCTCGGCCGGCTCGCGCAGGCGCCCCGTCACCACGTTCCTGATCACCGGACCACGGTAGCGACCGCGACGAGGGTCAGCGGAAGAAGGCGGCGCCGCCGGGGGGCTCGGGCGAGCGGGAGGGGTCGGCGTCAGTGAGGGGGGTGCCGCCGCCGAGCGCGTCGGACACCTCGGTGCCCGCCAGCACCCGGTAGGGGAAGGCCGACGACGCCGCGACCCGTCGCAGCGCGGCCTCGGGGAGCGGCCGGTCGCTCGCCGCGACGAGCAGGTTGCCGAAGCGGCGGCCCTTCATCGTGGCGGGCTCGGCGCTCACCACGACGTGCGCCAGCTGCTCGGCCACCCCGGCCACCACACGTCGGGCGTAGGGGAACGGCAGCCTGTCGGTGACGTTGAGCATCAGCACGCCGCCGTCGGTCAGGACCACGGCGGCCTGGGCGAGGGACTCGCGGGTGGTGAGGTCGGCGGGCACGCGGGCGCCGTCGAACGCGTCGACCACCACCACGTCGGCGTGGTCGGCGCGCATCTGGGCCAGGCCGGTGCGTCCGTCCTGCGGGCGGACCTTGATCCCCGAGCGCGCCGGCAGCGGCAGGTGCTCGCGGACGTGGGCCGTCAACGCCTCGTACGGCTCGAGCACCACCTGCGGCGAGCGCGGGCGGGTGGCGGCGACGTAGCGCGCGAGCGTCATGCCCGCTCCCCCGACGTGCACCACGCGCAGCGTCTCGCCGGGCGGCGCGAGCGCGTCGAGCACGTCTCCCATCCGCCGGACGTAGTCGAACTCCAGCCGGGTGGGGTCGCCGAGGTCGACGTGCGACTGGTCGGCGCCGTCGACGAGGAGCGTCCACGCGTCGGCCCGTCCCGGCTCCGGCACGAGCCTGATCCTCGGGTCGCTCTCCTCCTCCGGCACGGCCCGACGGTACCGCCGCGCTGCCTCCTGCCGGGCGGGGCCTCACGGGCCTAGGCTGCCGCCATGGCATCCCCCGCGGTGGAGATCGAGGCAGGGCACCAGTCGCTGCGCGTGTCGAACCCGGACCGCGTGATCTTCCCGGCCACCGAGACGGTCGCCGAGGTCACCAAGCTGATGGTGGTCGAGTACTACCTCGCCGTGGGTGACGGCATCATGCGCGCGCTGCGCGAGCGTCCCACCACGCTCGAGCGCTGGCCCAAGGGCGTGCTGCCCGGCATCGAGATGTCCACCCGGATGGACCACAGCGGCGACGCGTTCTACCAGAAGCGGATCCCGCGCGGCGCTCCTCCGTACGTCGAGACCGCCCGCATCGCGTTCCCCTCCGGTCGGCACGCCGACGAGGTGTGCCCCACCGAGGTGGCGGTGCCGGCGTGGGCCGCGCAGATGGGCACGGTGACGTTCCACCCGTGGCCGGTGCGACGCGCCGACGTCGACCACCCCGACGAGCTGCGCATCGACCTCGACCCCCAGCCGGGCACCGACTTCTCCGACGCCGTCCGCGTCGCGGGGGTCGCGCGCGAGCTGCTGTCCGACCTCGGGATGGTCGGGTTCCCCAAGACCAGCGGCAACCGCGGCGTCCACATGTACGTCCGGATCGAGCCGCGCTGGACGTTCACCGACGTGCGTCACGCGGCCATCGCGTTCGGCCGCGAGCTGGAGCGCCGCACGCACGGCGTGACCACCAAGTGGTGGAAGGAGGAGCGCGGCGAGACGATCTTCGTCGACTACAACCAGAACGCCCGCGACCGCACCATCGCGTCGGCCTACAGCCTGCGCGCCAAGCCCGGCGCGCCCGTCTCGACGCCCGTCACCTGGGACGAGCTGGAGACCATCACCGACCCGCGCGTGCTCAACCTGCACACCGTCCCGGCCCGCTTCGCCGAGCTGGGCGACCTGCACGCCGCCATCGACGACGAGCACTACTCCCTCGAGCCGCTGCTGGAGATGTACGAGCGCGACGAGGCCGCCGGCGAGTCCGACATGCCCTACCCCCCGGACTACCCCAAGATGCCCGGCGAGCCGATGCGCGTCCAGCCGTCCAAGGCCCGCGCCAACAAGCCCGCGCCCGACGCCGACTGATCCCCCGGAGCTGTCGGTGGCTGGTGATGCCGGGGCATCACCACGCACCGACAGCTCCACGGTCAGGCGCCGAGCACCTCGTCGAGGTCGTACCCGACGACCTCCTCGAGCTGGGTGTAGTCGCACGACTCGGGGTCGCGGTCGGGGCGCCAGCCCTTGAACTGCGCGGTGTGGCGGAACCGGGTGCCCTCCATGTGTTCGTAGCCCACCTCGGCGACGCGGACGGGGGCGAGCGGCGTGAAGGAGAGGTCCTTGCCGGCGCTCCAGCGGCTCTGCGCACCGGGCATCCGGTTGCCGCCGGTGTCCTCCTGCGCCCACTGCGCCCACGGGTGCTCCGCGACCGGCACCTCCAGCGGGCTCAGCTCGTCGAGCAGCTCGGCGCGGCGGACGGCCGTGAACGACGCCGCCACCCCCACGTGCTGCAGCTGCCCGGACGCGTCGTGCAGGCCGAGCAGCATCGAGCCCAGCAGCGGACGCTCGGGGGTCGACGTCTTGTGCAACCGGTAGCCCGCGACCACGACGTCGGCCGTGCGGGCGTGCTTGACCTTGCTCATGGTGCGGGCGTTGGGCGCGTACGGGCCGGCCAGCGGCTTGGCCACCACGCCGTCGAGCCCGGCACCCTCGAACTGCTCGAACCAGCGACGGGCGACGTCGGCGTCTCGGCTCAGTGGTGTGAGGTGCACGGGCGGCTGCGCGTCGACGAGGGCCTGCTCCAGCCGCGCCCGCCGCTCGGCGAACGGGGCGTCGAGCAGCGACACGTCGCCCTCGGCGAGCAGGTCGAACGCGACGAACGACGCCGGCGTCTGCTCGCTCAGCATCGTCACGCGCAAGACCGCGGGGTGGATCCGCTCCTGGAGACGCTCGAACTCCAGCCGTCCGCCCATCGCCACCACGATCTCGCCGTCCAGGACGCACCGCTCGGGCGTGTTGGCCAGGATCGCCTCGACCACCTCGGGGAAGTACCGGGTGAGGGGACGGGTGTTGCGGCTGGCGAGCTCGACCTCGTCGCCGTCACGGAAGACCAGGCAGCGGAAGCCGTCCCACTTGGGCTCGTAGGCCAGGCCCCCGTCCACGGAGTCGGCCGCGGGCACCCCCTTGACCGAGCGCGCGAGCATGGGCTGGACGGGCGGCATCACCGGCAGCTGCATGCGCCGACGGTACCTTCGCCCCACCCCAACTACGATGGTTCGGTGGTCACCCCCGCCGTCGAGATCTCCGGCCTCGTCATGCGCTACGGCCGCACGACCGCCGTCGACGGCCTCTCCCTCGAGGTCCGCCCCGGCACCGTGACCGCGGTGCTCGGCCCCAACGGCGCCGGCAAGACCACCACCATCGAGACCTGCGAGGGCTACCGGCGCCCGCACGACGGCGTCGTCCGCGTCCTCGGCCTCGACCCGTACCGCGACGGACGCGAGCTGCGCCCGCGCGTCGGCGTCATGCTGCAGGAGGGCGGCTCGTGGTCGGGGGCGCACGCGCACGAGATGCTGCGACACGTCGCGTCGCTGCACGCGAATCCCGTCCCGCCCGACGCCCTGATCGAGCGCCTCGGCCTCGGCGCCTGCGGCAAGACCCCCTACCGGCGGCTCTCGGGCGGGCAGCGGCAACGGCTCGGCCTGGCGATGGCGATCGTCGGACGGCCCGAGCTCGCGTTCCTCGACGAGCCCACGGCCGGCCTCGACCCGCAGGCGCGACGAGCCACCTGGGACCTCGTCGACGAGCTGCGCGACTCCGGCGTCACCGTCGTGCTCACCACGCACTACATGGACGAGGCCGAGCGCCTCGCCGACCACGTGCACGTCCTCGACCACGGACGCCTGATCGCCTCGGGCTCCCCCGCGCAGCTCACGAGCGAGGGCGCGGAGAACACCATCCGCTTCTCCGCCCGCGCCGGGCTCGACGTCGGCAGCCTTATGTCGGCGCTGCCGCTCGGCACCAAGGTCGTCGAGTCCGCGCCGGGCGCCTACGTCGTCACCGGCGACGTCGACCCCGGGCTGCTCGCCACGCTGACGGCCTGGTGCGCGTCGCACGGCGTCATGGCCGACCACCTCGCGGTGGAGCGCCGCACCCTCGAGGACGTCTTCCTCGAGCTCACCGGACGGGAGCTGCGCGGATGACCGTCCCGCTCGACCTGCGGCCCGCGCCCGGCGCGGCCCCGCTCGGCACCATGATCCTGCGCCAGGCGGTGATGGAGACCCGGCTGCTCGTCCGCAACGGCGAGCAGGTCCTGCTGGCGCTCGTCATCCCGCTGCTGGTGCTCGTGGCCGGCACCGAGTCCGACCGCGTGGTCGACCTCGGGAGCGGACGCCCGATCGACACCATCACGCCGGGCGTCCTCGCGCTCGCGGTGATGTCGACGTCGTTCACGTCGCTGGCGATCGCGACGGGCTTCGAGCGTCGCTACAACGTCCTCAAGCGCCTGGGCGCGTCGCCGCTGCCCCGGCTCGGCCTGCTCGCGGGCAAGACGCTCGCCGTCGTCGTCGTCCAGGTCGTGCAGCTGACCGTCCTGTGCATCGCGGCGCTGCTCCTCGGCTGGGAGCCCCAGGGCGGCGCGGGCGCGTTCGGTGGGGCGCTGGTGCTGGTGGTGCTCGGCACCGCCGCGTTCGGCGCCCTCGGGCTGCTGATGGCCGGCACCCTGCGCGCCGAGGCCACCCTGGCGCTGGCGAACCTCGTCTACGTCCTGCTCCTCGTCGGCGGCGCGGTGCTCGTCCCCGTCGACCGCTACCCCGCCGTCCTCCAGCCCTTCACCACCCTGCTGCCCTCGGGCGCGCTGGGCGAGGGGCTGCGCGACGGCTTCGCCGGACGCGGCCTCGGTGCCGCGGCCGTCGTCGTCCTCCTGGTCTGGGCCGGCGTCGCCGGCGCAGCCGTCACCCGCACCTTCCGCTGGGAGTCCTGATGTCCGCGCTCGCCGACGCCGTGGCGTCGCCCACCCGCCGCACCGTCGTGCGGTGGGCCTGGGCGTCGGTCGTCGCCAACTCCGTCATCATCCTGACGGGCGGCGCCGTCCGGCTCACCGCGTCGGGCCTCGGCTGCCCCACGTGGCCGCGGTGCACCGACGAGTCGTTCACGCCCCACTCGGCCCTCGGCGCGCACGGCGTCATCGAGTTCGGCAACCGGATGCTCACCTACGTCCTGGTCGCGATCGCGATCGGCACCTGGGTCGCCGTGCTCCGCAGCACGAGCAAGGGCGACCGCTCGCGCCTCGTCGCCACCCTGCTGCTGCTCGGCATCCCCGCCCAGGGGCTGCTCGGCGGCGTCACGGTGCTCACCGACCTGAACCCGTGGATCGTCGCCCTCCACCTGATGCTGTCGATGGCGCTCGTCGCCGGCTCCACCCTGCTGCTCTCGCGCGTCGCCGGCTGGCGTGCCGACGCCGTGCCGGTGGGTGCGCGCCGCCTGGTCGCCGCCACCTGGACCGTGCTGTGGGTGGTGCTCTACCTGGGCACCGTCGTCACCGGCAGCGGCCCGCACGCGGGCGACGTCGACGCGCCCCGCAACGGCCTCGATCCCGCCACCTGGAGCCACGTGCACGCCTTCAGCGTCTACGTCCTGGTGGGGCTGACGGTGCTGTCGGCGTGGTCGCTGCGCCGCGCCGGCGCGGCGGTCGCCTCCCGCGCCGCCCTCGTCCTGCTGGGCGTCGAGCTGGCCCAGGGCCTGGTCGGGTTCGTCCAGTACTTCACCGACCTGCCCATCGTGCTGGTCTGGCTCCACCTGCTCGGCGCGTCGCTGCTCGCGGCCTTCGCCACCCGTCTCCTCCTCCTCACCGGCACCCCCCACCCCGCCGCACCCGCCGCCCCGCGGCCGGACGCGGCCACCACCGCCTCCCGCTGACGCTCCCACGCCCTCCCCGCCGTCCTTCTCGCCGAGCGGCGCAAACTCGTCGGTCTACGCGTCGGTAACCGACGAAGATGCGCCGCTCGGCGGCACGTTTGCGCCGCTCGGCAGGCCCGCCGATGCGCCCTCCCCCGCCTGCCGCGTGCCGAGCGGCGCAACATCGGGGTCGACACGCGGTCCTGGCCCCGATATTGCGCCGGTCGAGCACGGACTTGCGCCACTCGGCGACCGGCCCGTGGGCGACTGCCGCGACCGGCGCAAAGCGTCCGCCGAGAGGCGCAACCTCGTCGGTCACCGACGCGGAGAGCGACGCACGTGCGCCGCTCGGCGGAGGGAGGGGCCGCGGTCAGCGCAGGAGGGCGTCGACGGCGGCGGCGACGAAGAGCAGCGAGAGGTACGCGTTGGACCAGTGGAACAGGCGCATCGGCTTGAGCACCGAGAGCTCGCTGCTGACGGCGGCGCGACGCTTGAGCAGGTAGGCCTCGACGAGGAAGACCGCGCCCAGCGCGACGGCGGCGACCGGGTAGACGTAGCCGGTGGGGGCCAGCGGCCACAGCAGCAACGACGTCGCGACCATCACCCAGGAGTAGGCGATGATCTTGCTCGCGACGACGGTGGCGGGCGCGATCGACGGCAGCATCGGCACGTCGGCGGCGGCGTAGTCCTCGCGGTAGCGGATCGCCAGCGACCAGAAGTGCGGCGGCGTCCAGAAGAACACCACCATGAACAGGACGACGGGCGCCCAGGCGAGCGAGTCGGTGACGGCGGTCCAGCCGATCAACGCCGGGAAGCAGCCCGCGGCGCCGCCCCAGACGATGTTCTGCGACGTGCGGCGCTTGAGCAGCATCGTGTAGCCGACGACGTAGAAGACGTTGGCGGCGAGCGCGAGACCGGCCGAGAGCCAGTTGACGAGGAATCCGAGCCACAGCGTCGAGACCACGCCGAGCACCAGGCCGAAGACGAGCGCCGAGCGCCCGGTGACGGCGTGCCGCGGCAGCGGACGACGTCGGGTGCGGCGCATCTGCTGGTCGATGTCGGCGTCGAACACGCAGTTCAGCGCGTTGGCCGAGCCGGCCGACAGCGTCCCGCCGACGATCGTCGCGACGACGAGCCACAGCGACGGCACGCCCTGCGCGGCGATGAACATCACCGGGACGGTGGTCAGCAGCAGCAGCTCGATGATGCGCGGCTTGGTCAGCATCACGTAGGCCGACAGGACGTCGAGGAGCCGTGGACGGGACGGACCGCCGGTGGTCCCCCGACCGGAACGGGCGGTGCTGCGGTCCAACGAGGTCACCCGTTGAGTCTAGGTGGTGTCCGACGGGTCCCGCACGCGGCCCTGAGGCCGCCGGGGCCGTTCCCGAGTAGGGTCGTCGTGCGTGGGTCGACTGGCGTCGGGACGTCGGCCGAGGCAGACTGGGACCGAGATATTGTCAATACGACCAATAGGAGACGCCGAAGTGACCGTCGACGCGAACCAGGAGCGCCCCGCGCTCGAGTGGACCGACCTGGACCGACGTGCGGTCGACACCGTGCGCACCCTGGCGATGGATGCCGTGGAGAAGGTCGGCAACGGCCACCCCGGCACCGCGGTGAGCCTCGCTCCCGTCGCGTACCTGATCTACAACAAGCTGATGAAGCACGACCCGGCCGACTCGCACTGGCTGGCGCGCGACCGCTTCGTCCTGTCGTGCGGGCACTCCAGCCTCACCCAGTACATCCAGCTCTACCTCACCGGCTACGGCCTCGAGCTCGACGACCTCAAGGCGCTGCGCACCTGGGGAAGCCTGACGCCCGGCCACCCGGAGTACGCCCACACCGACGGCGTCGAGGTCACCACCGGCCCGCTCGGCCAGGGCGTCGGCAACGCGGTCGGCATGGCCATGGCCGCCCGTCGCCTGCA
Organism: Nocardioidaceae bacterium; assembly: GCA_030655315.1. Classification (GTDB taxonomy): domain Bacteria; phylum Actinomycetota; class Actinomycetes; order Propionibacteriales; family Nocardioidaceae; genus JAURVT01. The sequence continues at coordinate 19,597 of JAURVT010000002.1, forward strand.
CGGCCTGCTCGACGCCGACGCCCCGCTCGGCGAGAGCATCTTCGACCACCACGTCTACGCGATCGCCTCCGACGGCGACCTCGAGGAGGGCGTCTCGGCCGAGGCGTCGTCGCTCGCGGGCACCCAGAAGCTCGGCAACCTCACGCTGCTCTACGACGACAACCAGATCTCGATCGAGGACGACACGTCGATCGCGTTCAACGAGGACGTCGCCGCGCGCTACGCCGCCTACGGCTGGCACGTGCAGACGATCGACTGGACCAACGGCGGCACCGGCTACGCCGAGGACGTCCAGGCGCTCTACGACGCCTACGTCGAGGCCGAGAAGGTCACCGACAAGCCCAGCTTCATCCAGCTGCGCACGATCATCGCCTGGCCCACCCCCGACGCGCAGGGCACCGGCGGCTCGCACGGCTCCGCGCTCGGCGCCGACGAGATCGCCGCCACCAAGAAGCTGCTCGGCGTCGACCCCGAGAAGTCCTTCGACGTCGCCGACGACGTGATCGCCCACACCCGCAAGGCGCTCGAGCGCGGCAGCGAGGCGCACAGCGCCTGGACCGCCGAGCGCGACGCGTGGGCGGCCTCCAACCCCGACGGCGCCGCGCTGATGGACCGTCTGCTCTCCCGCAAGCTGCCCGAGGGCTGGGCCGACGCGCTGCCGACGTTCGACGCCGACCCCAAGGGCGTCGCCACCCGCTCGGCGTCGGGCGAGGTGCTGAGCGCGATCGCGCCGCTGCTGCCCGAGCTGTGGGGCGGCTCGGCCGACCTCGCGGGCTCGAACAACACCACCCCCAAGGGCCAGCCGTCCTTCCTGCCGCCCGAGCACTCGTCCAAGAAGTTCGAGGGCGACTGGTTCGGCCGCGTGCTGCACTTCGGCATCCGCGAGCACGGCATGGGCGCGGTGATGAACGGCATCGCGCTGCACAGCCCCACCCGCGTCTACGGCGGCACGTTCCTGGTGTTCTCCGACTACATGCGCCCCGCGGTCCGCCTCGCGGCGCTGATGGAGATCCCGGTCACCTACGTCTGGACGCACGACTCCATCGGGCTCGGCGAGGACGGCCCCACGCACCAGCCGATCGAGCACGTCTCGGCGCTGCGCGCGATCCCCGGCCTCGACGTGGTCCGCCCCGCCGACGCCAACGAGACCGTCGCGGCCTGGAAGACCATCCTGGAGACGACGAACCGTCCGGCCGGCCTGGCGCTCAGCCGCCAGAACCTGCCGACCTTCCCGCGCGGCGAGCAGGGCTACGCCACCACCGAGGGCGTCGCCCGCGGCGGCTACACGCTGCTCGACACCGACGGCGAGCCCGACGTGGTCCTCGTCGGCACCGGCTCGGAGGTCCAGCTGGCCGTCCAGGCCCGCGAGACCCTCGCGGCCGAGGGCATCTCGGCCCGCGTCGTCTCGATGCCGTGCCGTGAGTGGTTCGACGGCCAGGACGCCGCCTACCGCGACTCGGTGGTCCCGCCGACCGTGCGCGCCCGCGTCTCGGTCGAGGCGGGCATCGCGCAGGGCTGGCGCGAGGTGGTCGGCGACGCCGGCCGCATCGTCGCGATCGAGCACTTCGGTGCCTCGGCCGACTACGCCAAGCTCTACGACGCCTTCGGCATCACCGTCGACGCCGTCGCCCAGGCCGCCCGCGACTCCATCGCCGAGGCCGCGCGCATCGGCGGCACCGGCGTCTCGGTCCACGCCCGCCCGTCGGGACCCGTCGGCCCGGGTGACAACCCGGACGCCGCCGGCAGCGACGCCCCCGGACACTGACCCCCACTCCCCGTACCTCCCAGGAGGAACCATGAACGACCGTCTCCGCGCCCTCTCCGCCCAGGGCGTCTCCATCTGGCTCGACGACCTCTCGCGTGAGCGGATCGCCTCGGGCAACCTCGACGACCTCGTGCAGCGCCACGAGGTGGTCGGCGTCACCACCAACCCGACGATCTTCGCCTCGGCCCTGTCCAACGGCGAGCGCTACAACGAGCAGGTCGCCCAGCTCGCCGCCGCCGGCTCCGACGTCGACACCGCGATCTTCGAGATCACCACCACCGACGTCCGCGACGCCGCGCACGTCCTGCGTCCGGTCTACGACCGCACCGACGGCATCGACGGCCGCGTCTCGATCGAGGTCGAGCCGGGCATGGCCCGCAAGACCGACGAGACGATCGCCGAGGCCTCGAAGCTCTGGGACAAGGTCGGCGAGCCCAACGTGCTGATCAAGATCCCGGCCACCGAGGAGGGCCTGCCCGCCATCGCGGCCACCATCGCCGCCGGCATCAGCGTCAACGTCACGCTGATCTTCTCGCTCGACCGCTACCAGGGCGTCATGGACGCCTACGTCTACGGCCTCGAGCAGGCCGACGCCGAGGGCCGCGACCTGTCCGCGATCCACTCCGTGGCGTCGTTCTTCGTCAGCCGCGTCGACGGCGAGGTCGACAAGCGTCTGGACGCCATCGGCACCGACGAGGCCAAGGCCCTGCGCGGCAAGGCCGCGATCGCCAACGCGCGCCTGGCCTACGAGCTCTACGAGAAGACGTTCTCCTCCGAGCGCTTCGCCGCGCTCGAGGCCAAGGGCGCCACCCGCCAGCGTCCGCTCTGGGCCTCGACGGGCGTCAAGAACCCCGACTACGAGGACACCATGTACGTGTCCGACCTGGTCGTGGCCGGCACCGTCAACACGATGCCCGAGAAGACGCTCGAGGCCGTCGCCGACCACGGCGACGTCACGGGCGACACCGTCACCGGCACCTACGACGAGGCCCGCGCCACGCTCGACGCGATCGAGCAGCTCGGCATCAAGTACGACGACGTCGTCGCCGTGCTCGAGGACGAGGGCCTCGACAAGTTCGACGTCTCGTGGGCCGAGCTGCAGGAGACGGTGCGGACGGAGCTCGAGAAGGCGACGTCCAAGTGACCGACCTGAGCCGCACCTCCGGGGAGGGCTTCGGCCTCACCCTCGGCTACCGCGACGAGGACGCCTACGGCGCCGCCGTCGACGAGCTCGTCGCCGAGCGGTTCGCGAGCCGGCTGGTCGCGCGCGACGCCACCCTGTGGGGTCCCGACGCCGAGGACGAGGCGTCCAAGCGCCTGTCCTGGGTCGACCTCCACCAGGCGTCGCGTCCGCTCGTCGCCGAGATCGAGGACCTGCGCCGCGACCTCGTCGGCCGCGGTCTGGACCACGTCGTCCTCTGCGGCATGGGCGGCTCCTCGCTTGCGCCCGAGGTGATCTGCAAGGCCGCCGGCGTCGAGCTCACCGTGCTCGACTCGTCCGACCCCGACTACGTGCGCGCCGCGCTGGCCGACCGCCTCGAGCGCTCGGTCGTCGTGGTGTCGAGCAAGTCCGGCGGCACCGTCGAGACCGACAGCCAGCGCCGGGCCTACGAGCAGGCGTTCACCGACGCCGGCCTCGACCCGGTCGACCACCTCGTGGTCGTCACCGACCCGGGCTCGCCCCTGGACGAGACGGCTCGCGAGGCCGGCTACCGGGTGTTCAACGCCGACGCCGGCGTCGGCGGCCGCTACTCGGCCCTGACCGCCTTCGGCCTGGTGCCGAGCGGCCTGGCCGGTGCCGACATCGGCGCGCTGCTCGACCAGGCCGCGGCGCTCGCGCCCGTCCTCGGCAGCGACGACGCCGACAACCCGGGCCTGCGGCTCGGCGCCCTGCTGGGCGTCGCCAACCGCGCCGGGGCCGACAAGCTGGTGCTGGCCGAGGTCGACTCGGGCCTGCCGGGCCTGGGCGACTGGATCGAGCAGCTGGTCGCGGAGTCGACGGGCAAGCAGGGGCGCGGGATCCTCCCCGTGGTCGTCGAGTCCACGTCCGCGTCCAACTTCTCGCCGAGCACCGACGACGAGGTGCTGGTGACCTTCGGGCCCGGGTCCGTCTTCGACCGGACGCCCCCCGCGTCCGGCTTCAGCGCCACCGTCGACGCCACGCTGGGCGGCGCGATGCTCCTGTGGGAGCACGCCACCGTCGCGGCCGGGCGCCTGATCGGCATCAACCCGTACGACCAGCCCGACGTCGAGAGCGCCAAGCAGGCCGCCCGCGACATGCTCGGCGGCGACGCGTCGTCCCCGACGCCGGCGTTCACCGACGCGGGCGTCACGGTCTACGACACCGGTGAGTGGCTGCCCGAGGAGGTGTCCACCACCGCCGAGGCCATCGGCGCGCTGCTGGACCACCTCGACCCCGAGCACGGCTACGTCGCGGTGCAGGTCTACACCGACCGTGCGCGCGACGCGTCGTTCGCGGGCGTGCGCGAGGCCCTGGCGGCCAAGACCGGACGCCCGGTCACGTTCGGCTGGGGCCCGCGGTTCCTGCACTCGACCGGCCAGTACCACAAGGGCGGCCCGGCGACGGGCGTGTACCTGCAGGTCACGGCCGACCCGAGCCAGGACCTCGCCGTCCCCGGTCGCGAGTTCACGTTCGGCACCTTCATCGCCGCCCAGGCCGTCGGCGACGGCACCGTCCTGGCCGACAAGGGTCGTCCGGTGCTGCGCCTGCACCTGGCCGACGCGTCCGGCCTGACCGCCCTGGAGGACCTGCTCTCGTGAGCCTGCACGACAACCCGCTGCGCGATCCCCAGGACCGACGGCTCCCGCGCATCGCGGGGCCGTCGAGCCTGGTGCTGTTCGGCGTCACGGGCGACCTCGCCCGCAAGAAGCTGATCCCCGCGGTCTACGACCTCGCCAACCGCGGGCTGCTGCCGCCGGGCTTCTCGCTCGTCGGCTTCGCGCGCCGCGACTGGGAGGACCAGGACTTCGCGCAGATCGTCCACGACGCCGCCAAGCAGCACGCGCGGACACCGTTCCGCGAGGAGGTCTGGGACCAGCTCTCCGAGGGCATGCGGTTCGTGCCCGGCTCGTTCGACGACGACGACGCGTTCGAGCGCCTCGCCGAGACGATCAAGACGCTCGACGCCGAGCGCGGCACCCGCGGCAACCACGCGTTCTACCTGTCGATCCCGCCGAGCGCGTTCCCCGTCGTGGTGGGCCAGCTCAAGGAGCACGGGCTCGCGCAGGCCGAGGGCGACTCGTGGCGCCGCGTGATCATCGAGAAGCCCTTCGGGCACGACCTGAAGAGCGCGCAGGAGCTCAACGCGGTGGTCTCGGAGGTCTTCGACCGGGAGTCGGTCTTCCGGATCGACCACTACCTGGGCAAGGAGACCGTCCAGAACATCCTCGCGTTCCGCTTCGCGAACGGGATGTTCGAGCCGGTCTGGAACAGCCACCACATCGACCACGTGCAGATCACCATGGCCGAGGACATCGGCATCGGCGGCCGCGCCGGCTACTACGACGGCATCGGCGCCGCGCGCGACGTCATCCAGAACCACCTGCTCCAGCTGATGGCGCTGGTGGCGATGGAGGAGCCCGTCTCGTTCAACGCCTACAGCCTGCGGATCGAGAAGCAGAAGGTCCTGGCCAAGACCCGGCCCGCCGAGGACCTCGATGCCCACACCGCCCGCGGCCAGTACGCCGAGGGCTGGGCCGGTGGCGAGAAGGTCATCGGCTACCACCAGGAGTCCGACATCCCGGCGACGTCGGCCACCGAGACCTTCGCGGCCGTCCGCCTCGACGTGCAGACGCGTCGCTGGGCCGGCGTGCCGTTCTACCTGCGCACCGGCAAGCGCCTCGGGCGACGCGTCACCGAGGTCGCCGTGGTGTTCAAGCGGGCCCCGCACCTGCCGTTCAGCAAGACGGCCACCGAGGAGCTCGGTGAGAACGCGCTGGTCATGCGCATCCAGCCCGACGAGGGCGTCACGCTGCGCTTCGGCGCCAAGGTGCCCGGCACCGCCATGGAGATCCGCGACGTCAACATGGACTTCGCCTACGGCGGCGCGTTCGTCGAGTCGAGCCCCGAGGCGTACGAACGGCTGATCCTCGACGTCCTGCTGGGCGAGCCGCCGCTGTTCCCGCAGCACGAGGAGGTCGAGCTCGCGTGGGAGATCCTCGACCCGGTCATCGAGCACTGGGCCGCGTCCACCCACCCGCCCGACGCGTACCCGTCCGGCACCTGGGGCCCGAAGTCGGCCGACGACATGCTCGCCCGCGACGGCCGCGCCTGGCGACGCCCGTGACGACCCACCCGGCAGGAGCGACCCGATGAAGACCGACCTGACCGACACCAACGCCAGCGAGGTGGCCGCGGCGCTCGTCCGCGCCCGCCGCGCCGTCGGCAGCCCCGCGATGGGCATGGTGCTCACCCTCGTGGTGGTCACCGACGACGCCCACTCCTACGACGCCATGCGCGCCGCGGCCGCCATCTCGAGCGAGCACCCCGCCCGCGTGCTCGGCGTCATCCGTCGCTCCGGACGCGGCAGCGCCGGTCTCGACGCCCAGGTGCGCATCGGCAACGGCTCGGGCGAGGCGGTGCTCCTCCGCCTGCGCGGCGAGCTGACGCACCACGCCGAGTCGGTCGTGCTGCCCCTGCTGCTGCCCGACTCCCCCGTCGTCGTCTGGTGGCCCGGACAGGCACCCGACGACCCGGCTGCCGACCCGCTCGGCGCGATCGCCCAGCGACGGCTCACCGACGCCGCCGCCGGACGGTCCAAGTCGCGCGCCCTGCTGGCCGCGGCCCGCAGCTACACCGCGGGCGACACCGACCTCGCCTGGACCCGTCTCACGCCGTGGCGCGCGCTGCTCGCGGCGGCCCTCGACCAGACCGACGCGCCCGTCACCGGCGGCTCGATCTCGGCCGAGCGCGGCAACCCCAGCGCCACGCTGATGCGCGCCTGGCTGGAGGACCGTCTCGGGGTCGACATCGCCCTCAAGACCTCCACCGGACCGGGCCTGACCGACGTCCGGCTCACCACGCCGCGCGGCGACGTCGCGCTGGTCCGCCCCGACGGCACGAGCGCGACGTTCATCCTGCCCGGCGAGGCCGACCGTCCCGTCGCGCTGCACCGACGCTCGCTGCCCGAGCTGCTCGCCGAGGACCTCCGTCGCCTCGACGAGGACGACATCTACGCCGCGACCGTGCGGCACCTCGCGGCGGCCGAGAGCGCGAAGGCACGCCCGCGTCCGGCCACGAAGAAGGCCACCCCCAAGGCCGCCAGCCCCAAGCCCCAGGCGGCCAAGGAGCCGTCCACCAGCAAGGAGACCTCCGCGTGAGCGAGCCCACCACCGTCGTGTCCGCCGACAAGGACGCACTGGCGGCCGACGTCTCGCGTCGCCTGGTCGACCTGGTCGAGGACGTGCAGGCAGCCGGCGGCATCCCGTCGGTCGTGCTCACGGGCGGCACCATCGCCGACGTCCTGCACCACCGCGTCGCGCAGGACTCCGCGTCCACCGGCGTGGCCTGGGCCGACGTCGACCTGTGGTGGGGCGACGAGCGCTGGCTGCACCGCGGCGACCCCGAGCGCAACGAGGGACAGGCCCGCGCGGCCTTCCTCGACGCGGTCGGCGCCGACGGCCGGGTGCGCGCCGTCGCCTACGACGACGGCCTGATCACCGTCGAGCAGGCCGCCGAGGCCTACGCGTCCGAGCTCGCCGCCGCGTCCACCGACGGCGTCAGCCCCGAGTTCGACGTGCTGATGCTGGGGGTGGGCGACGACGGCCACGTCGCGTCGCTGTTCCCCGGGCACGCCGAGCTGGACGTGACGGGCGTGTCCGTCGTCCCGGTGCTCGACTCCCCCAAGCCGCCGTCCACCCGCGTCAGCATGACGTTCGAGACCCTCAACAAGGCCAAGCACGTGTGGTTCCTGGTCTCCGGCGAGGGCAAGGCCGAGGCCGTCGCCCGCGCCCTCGGCGACACCACCGTCAGCCAGACCCCCGCCGCCGGCGTCCGCGGCACCGTCTCGACCACGTGGTTCCTCGACGAGGCCGCCGCCAGCCGGCTCTGATCCCGGCGGTGGGTATGGCCCCACCTCACGCAGACGGCGGTGAGCATGGCCCCAGGATCGACGTGATCCTGGGGCCATACCCACCGCCGGTCGGCGTCAGAAGACGATCTCGCCGCTCTTGCGCTTGGAACGGAGCTGGGCGAGGGCCTCGGTGAGGATCTCGGCGGCCTCGGTGTCCGAGCGACGCTCCTTCACGTAGGCGAGGTGCGTCTTGTACGGCTCGACGCGACGCGCCTCGGGGAGGTTGGTGTGGTCGTTGCTGGCGGGCAGGCCGCAGCGGGGGCAGTCCCACGACTCGGGCGAGGTCGCCTCGAGGGCGAAGCTCAGCTCGGTCTCGTGGCCGTGGCCGCAGAAGTAGGTGACGACCTTGCGCGGGGCGGCCTCACCCCGCACCGCCTCACCCATCGGGCCGGAGCCGATACGGGCTCCACGGATGGCACTGGACACGCGAGACTCCTCGAGACGACTGGACGGGGTCCGAGGAACCCGGGAACAGGCACATCATAAACGGGCCGGAGCCCGTGGCGTCCAGGGCGCTCCGCCCGGTGGACAGCCGGTGGTCAGGTCAGCTGCTGACCTTGAGCAGCAGTGCGAGCGACACGATGCAGACGCCCCAGATCACGGCGGTGCCGACGGTGAGGCGGTCGAGGTTGCGCTCGGCCACCGACGATCCCCCGAGGCCGCTCGACACGCCGCCGCCGAACATGTCGGAGAGTCCGCCACCACGGCCCTTGTGCATGAGCACGAGGGTGATGAGCAGGACGCTCGACAGCACGAGCACAATCGAGAAGGCGGTGATGATCACGCGGGGTCAGCCTCGGGGTTCGTCGGGGTCCGGTCAGTTTCCGGACAGGTCGGGCATGTCGTAGAACCGGCAGATGCCTGCGAACTCCTCCGCCTGGAGGCTCGCACCGCCGACCAGGGCGCCGTCCACGTCGGGCTTCGCCATGATCGAGGCGATGTTGGCTGCCTTGACCGATCCTCCGTACAGGATACGCACAGCGTCAGCCGCCTCGGCGGACACGGTCTCGGCGATGCGGCCACGGATCGCGCCGCACACCTCCTGCGCGTCCTCGGGGGTGGCGACCTCGCCGGTGCCGATCGCCCAGACGGGCTCGTAGGCGATGACGAGGCCGGCGATCCTGTCGGCGTCGATGCCCGACAGGGCGCCGTCGACCTGGGCCAGCGTGTAGGCCACCTGGTCACCGGCCTGACGGATCTCCAGGCCCTCGCCGACGCAGACGATCGGGGTCATGCCGGCCTCGAGCGCCTTGGCGGTCTTGGTGTTGACGGTCGCGTCGTCCTCGGCGTGGTACTCACGGCGCTCGGAGTGCCCGACGAGCACGTAGGAGCAGCCGAGCTTGGCGAGCATCGAGGCGGCGATCTCACCGGTGTAGGCGCCGCCGTCGTGGGTGGAGACGTCCTGCGCGCCGTACTTCAGCTCGAGGCGGTCGCCGTCGACGAGCGTCTGGACGCTGCGCAGGTCGGTGAACGGCGGGACGACGACGACCTCGGCCTTGGCGTGGTCGTGCTTCTTGTCCGACAGGGTCCAGGCCAGCTTCTGCACCAGGACCACCGCCTCCTGGTGGTTGAGGTTGCTCTTCCAGTTGCCCGCCATGAGCGGGGTACGTGTCGTGGACACGGTCATCCTTCCAGGATCGCGATGCCGGGCAGGGTCTTGCCCTCGAGGAGCTCCAGGCTGGCGCCGCCTCCGGTGGAGATGTGCCCGAACTGGTCGTCGGCGAAGCCGAGCGTCCGGACGGCGGCGGCGGAGTCGCCGCCTCCGACGACCGACAGGCCGTCGACCTGCGTCAGCGCCTCGGCGACGGCCTTGGTGCCGGCCGCGAACGCCTCCATCTCGAACACGCCCATCGGGCCGTTCCAGAACACCGTGCGGGCACCGCGGACGACCTCGGCGAACGCCGCGGCCGAGTCCGGGCCGATGTCCAGGCCCAGCTGGTCGGCCGGGATCGCGTCGGCGGCGACGGTGGTCGCGGGGGCGTCGGCCTTGAACTCCGGGGCGACGACGATGTCGGTGGGCAGGACGATGCGCACGCCCTTGGCCTCGGCCTCGGCCAGGTAGCCGCGGACGGTCTCGAGCTGGTCCTTCTCGAGCAGCGACTTGCCGACCTCGTGCCCCTGGGCGGCGAGGAAGGTGAAGACCATCCCGCCACCGATCAGGAGCGCGTCGGCCTTGCCGAGCAGGTTGTCGATGACGCCGAGCTTGTCGGACACCTTGGAGCCGCCGAGGACGACCACGTAGGGCCGCTCGGGGTCGTCGGTGAGGCGGCGGAGCACCTCGAGCTCGGTCTGGACGAGCCCGCCGACGGCCGCCGGCAGCAGGGTGGCGACGTCGTAGACGCTGGCCTGCTTGCGGTGGACGACGCCGAAGCCGTCGGACACGAACGCGTCGGCGAGCGCCGCCAGCTCGGCGGCGAACGCCTGGCGCTCGCCGTCGTCCTTGCTGGTCTCGCCCGCGTTGAAGCGGACGTTCTCGAGGACGGCGACCTGGCCGTCCACGAGGGCGTCGACGGTGGCGCGCGCGGAGTCACCGACGGTGTCGGTCGCGAACGCCACGTCGGCGTCGAGCAGCTCGCCCAGGCGCCGGGCGACCGGCGCGAGGGAGTACTGCGGGTCGGGCTTGCCCTTGGGGCGGCCCAGGTGCGCGGTCACGACGACCCGGGCACCCGCGTCGGCGAGCCGGCGGATGGTCGGGACGCTCGCGCGCACCCGGCCGTCGTCGGAGATGGCGCCGTCGGACAGCGGCACGTTCAGGTCGCTGCGGACCAGGACGCGCTTGCCGCGCAGGTCACCCAGGTCGTCGATGGTCCTCATCGCGTCAGAGCGAGGCGCCGACGAGGGTCACCAGGTCCGACAGACGGTTGGAGTAGCCCCACTCGTTGTCGTACCAGCCGACGACCTTGACCTGGTCGCCGATGACCTTGGTCAGGCCCGAGTCGAAGATGCACGACGCCGGGTCGGTGACGATGTCCGAGGACACGATCGGGTCCTCGGTGTACACCAGGTAGCCCTTCATCGGGCCCTCGGCGGCGGCCTTCATCGCGGCGTTGACCTCCTCGACGGTGGTCTCGCGCGAGGCGGTGAAGGTGAGGTCGGTGGCCGAGCCGGTGGGCACGGGCACGCGCAGCGCGTAGCCGTCGAGCTTGCCCTTGAGCTCGGGGAGCACCAGGCCGATGGCCTTGGCGGCACCGGTCGACGTCGGGACGACGTTGATCGCGGCGGCGCGGGCGCGACGCAGGTCCTTGTGGGGAGCGTCCTGCAGGTTCTGGTCAGCGGTGTAGGCGTGGATCGTGGTCATCAGGCCACGGACGATGCCGACCGAGTCGTTGAGCGCCTTGGCCATGGGGGCCAGGCAGTTCGTGGTGCACGACGCGTTGGAGATGATGTGGTGCGACGCGGGGTCGTAGTCGCCGTCGTTGACGCCCATGACGACGGTGAAGTCGTCGTTGCTGGCGGGCGCGGAGATGATGACCTTCTTGGCGCCGGCGTCGAGGTGGGCCTTGGCCTTGGCACCGTCGGTGAAGAAGCCGGTGGACTCGATGACGACGTCGACACCGAGGTCGCCCCAGCCGAGCTTGGCCGGGTCGCGCTCCTCGAGAGCCTTGATGACCTTGCCGCCGACGGTGATGGTGCCCTCGTCGAAGGTCACGTCGCCGTCGAGACGGCCCAGGATCGAGTCGTACTTGAGCAGCGTCGCGAGGGTCTTGTTGTCCGTCAGGTCGTTGACGGCGACGATCTCGATGTCTGCACCGGAGGCCTGGACGGCCCGGAAGAAGTTGCGGCCGATACGGCCGAATCCGTTGATACCTACGCGCACGGTCACGGGGCGGTCTCCTCTGTGGGGGTGGTGGCGTTGCGGGCGTTCGGGGCGGTGCTGAACCTATGTCTCACGTCACCCTACCGGTTACCGTCAGGTAGACGATAAGTAACGCGCGGCGGTTCAGGGCTCCTGCGAGAGCAGCTCGGCGGTGAGGCTGGCCTCGGTGTCCGGGATGCCCTGGTCCTTGGCCTTCTTGTCGGCCATCGCGAGCAGGCGGCGGATGCGGCCGGCGATCGCGTCCTTGGTGAGCGGCGGGACGTGCAGCTGCCCGAGCTCCTCGAGGCTGGCCTGCTTGTGGTCGACGCGAAGCTGGCCGGCCATCTGCAGGTGGTCGGGGACGTCGGGGCCGAGGATCTCCAGGGCCCGGCCGACGCGGGCGCCGGCCGCGACGGCGGCACGGGCCGAGCGACGCAGGTTGGCGTCGTCGAAGTTGGCGAGGCGGTTGGCGGTGGCGCGGACCTCGCGACGCATGCGTCGCTCCTCCCAGGCCAGCAGCGACTCGTGGGCGCCCAGCCGGGTGAGCAGGGCGCCGATGGCCTCGCCGTCGCGGATGACGACGCGGTCGACGCCGCGGACCTCGCGGGCCTTGGCCGAGATGCCGAGACGGCGGGCGGCGCCCACCATCGCGAGCGCGGCCTCGGGGCCGGGGCAGGTCACCTCGAGGGCGGACGAGCGGCCGGGCTCGGTGAGCGAGCCGTGGGCGAGGAACGCCCCGCGCCAGGCGGCGACGGCGTCGCAGGAGGCACCGGAGACGACCTGGGGCGGCAGGCCGCGGACGGGACGGCCGCGGCCGTCGATCAGCCCGGTCTGGCGCGCGAGGGCCTCGCCGTCCTTGACGACGCGGACCACGTAGCGGGTGCCCTTGCGGATGCCCTGGCCCTGGACGACGTGGACCTCGCTGTCGTGGCCGTAGACCTCGGCGATGTCCTTGCGCAGGCGGCGGGCGGCGGCGCCGGTGTCGAGGTCGGCCTCGACCACGATGCGTCCGGACACGATGTGCAGGCCCCCGGCGAACCGGAGCGCGGACGACACCTCGGACTTGCGGCAGCACGCCTTGGTGATCTGGGTTCCGGCGAGCTCTGCCTTGACCTGGGCCGTCATTGCCATGCGTCCATCCGCTCCGTCGACTCGCGGCGGCCGGATCCCCGCTCCCGGACGCCGTCGCACACTCTATGCCTGTTTGAAGATTTGTTCGAAGGCCGCTGCCAGTCGCAGGGGGTCGTGACGCGGGGTGCCGTCGCGCACCGCCAGGTTGGCCACCACCAGCTCGGCGCCGAGGGCCGCGGAGGCCGTGTCGAGGGACACACGGTCGTCGACGACGCGGTGGTCGGCGAGGACCACGTCGAGGCGCAGGTCGGGCGCGTGCTCGGCCAGCACCTCGAGGTGCCGGGCCGCGGTGAAGCCCGACGTCTCCCCCGGCTGCTCGGCCAGGTTGAGCACGACGACGCGTCGGGCCGGGGTGTCGTGCAGCGCCTCGAAGAGCTCGGGGACGAGCAGGTTGGGCAGCACGCTGGTGAACCACGAGCCGGGCCCGATGGTCACCCAGTCGGCCTCCCGCACCGCCTCGAGCGCCTCGGGGCAGCCCGGGGGGTCGTGCGGGTCGAGCGCGACGCCGAGGACGGTGCCGTCGGTGGAGGCGACCTCGGACTGGCCGCGGACGTGCACGGGCACGGCGTCGCCGGGCAGCAGCACCTCGGCGGTGATGTCGAGCGGCACCGAGCTCATCGGCAGCACCCGCCCGCGGGCGCCGAGCAGCTCGCCGACGAGGTCGAGGCCGTCGACGTGGTCGCCGAGGAGGTCCCAGATGGCGACCATCAGGAGGTTGCCGACGGCGTGGCCGTGCAGCTCGCCCCCGCCGGCGAACCGGTGCTGGAGCACCCGGGCCCAGGTGCTCCCCCAGTCGTCGTCGCCGCAGAGCGCGGCCAGCGCCTGGCGCAGGTCGCCCGGTGGCAGCACGCCCAGCTCGCGGCGCAGCCGTCCGGACGATCCGCCGTTGTCGGCGACGGTGACCACCGCGGTGATCTCGGTGCGCAGGTGGCGCAGCGCGGACAGCGTCGCGGACAGACCGTGGCCGCCGCCGAGCGCGACCACCTTGGACGCCGGGTGGCGCGACGGGAGACCGAGGTGGGGGGTGCGGCGCGGCATCACTCGCGCCCGAGGTCGCGGTGGACGACGAGGGTGCGCAGCCCCCGTGCGTCGAGCCGCTGGGCGAGGCCCTCGGACATGGCGACGCTGCGGTGCTTGCCTCCCGTGCAGCCGATCGCGACGGACAGGAACCGCTTGTTCTCCCGCAGGAACCCGGTGGTGACGGTGGCCAGCAGGTTCTCGTACTGCTCGAGGAACTGCTCGGCGCCGTCCTGGCCCCGGACGAACTCGCGCACCGGCTCGTCGCGACCGGTGAGCGGACGCAGCTCGGGCACCCAGAACGGGTTGGGCAGGAACCGCACGTCGGCGACCATCTCGGCGTCGACGGGGATGCCGTACTTGAACCCGAACGAGACGACGTTGACGTGCAGGCGGCCGTCGTCGGCGCTCGCGAACGCCGACGTGACGCGGGCGTTGAGCTGGTTGACGTTGAGGTGGGTGGTGTCGAGGACGACGTCGGCGCGGGCCCGCAGGCTGCTGAGCAGCGCGCGCTCGTTGCCGAAGGCGTCGAGCAGGCGTCCGCCAGCGCGCAGCGGGTGCGGACGGCGGGCGGCCTCCTGGCGACGGACGAGCACCTCGTCGGCGGCCTCGAGGAACAGCACCTGCGGGCGGACCCAGTCGGTGCGCAGCGACTCCAGCGCGCCCGCCAGGGCGGCGAAGAGCTGGCGCGAGCGCGCGTCGACGACCACGGCCACCCGGGAGGTGTCCTCGGCGCGGTCGAGGATGGTCAGCGTCTCGCCGAGCAGCTGCGGCGGGAGGTTGTCGACGACGAAGAACCCGAGGTCCTCCAGCGCCTTCGCCGCGGTGCTGCGGCCGGCGCCGGTCATGCCGGTGACGAGCACGAGCTCGGTGATGGTGGTCATGCGTCGTCCTCCAGGAGCTCGCCGGTGGCGGTGTCGAACGCGGGCGTGGCCGCCTCCCCGGGTCCCTTGACGTTGCTGGCGCGCAGCGCGTCGACGACCGACTTCGCGGTGGCCGGGCCGAACCCGGGCACCTGGCTGATCTCGTCGATGCCCGCCTGGCGGAGCTTCTTCAGCGACCCGAACTCGCGCATCAGGGCCTTGCGCTTGACCTGCCCGAGGCCGGGCACGTCGTCGAGGATGCTGTCGACCATCGACTTGGAACGGCGCTTGCGGTGGTGGGTGATGGCGAAGCGGTGCGCCTCGTCGCGGACGCGCTGCAGGAGGTACAGGCCCTCGGAGGTGCGCGGCAGGATGACGGGGTCGTCCTCGCCGGGCACCCAGACCTCCTCCAGGCGCTTGGCCAGCCCGCAGAGCGCGACGTCGTCGATGCCGAGCTCGTCCATCGCCGCCTTGGCGGCCGCGACCTGGGGCGGCCCGCCGTCGACGACAACGAGCGCGGGTGCGTAGGAGAACTTGCGGGGGCGCCCGGTCTCGGGGTCGATCAGCGCGGGGACGTCCTGCTCGTCGGACGCGGGCACCACGACGTCGGCGGTGACGGCGGGCTCGGGGGTGCCGTCGCGCTCGGCGAGCATCCGCCGGAACCGGCGCGTGATGGTCTCGTGCATCGACGCGACGTCGTCCTGGCCGTCGACGCCCTTGATGACGAAGCGGCGGTACTCGCTCTTGCGCGGCAGCCCGTCCTCGAACACCACCATCGAGGCGACCACCTCGGTGCCCATCAGGTTGGACACGTCGTAGCACTCGATGCGCAGCGGCGCCGTGGGCAGCTCGAGCGCGTCCTGGATCTCCTCCAGGGCCCGGCTCCGGGTGGTGAGGTCGCTGGCGCGCTTGGTCTTGTGGACGGCGAGGGCCTGCGAGGCGTTGCGCTCGACGGTCTCCATCAGGCTGCGCTTGTCGCCGCGCTGCGGGACGTGCAGCGTGACGCGTCCGCCGCGGCGGGCCTCCAGCCACTGCTCGAGGGCGCCGCGGTCGTCGGGGACGACCGGCACCCAGACCTCGCGGGGGACGGCGTCGCCCTCCTCGCCGTCGTAGAGCTTGATCACGGCGCGCTCGACGAGGTCGGCGGTGCCGGCGTCGTCGACCTTGTCGGCCACCCAGCCGCGCTGGCCGCGGATGCGTCCGCCGCGCACGGAGAAGATCTGCACCGCGACCTCGAGGGGGTCCTCGGTGAGCGCGATGACGTCGGCGTCGGTGCCGTCGCCGAGCACCACGGCGTTCTTCTCCAGCGCCCGGTTGAGGGCGCCGATGTCGTCGCGCAGCCGGGCGGCGCGCTCGTAGTCCTGGACGTCGGACGCGGCCCGCATCTCGCGCTCGACGCGCTTGACGTACTGGGTGGTGTTGCCGGCGACGAAGCCGCAGAAGTCGTCGACGATCTGGCGGTGCTCCTCGGCGCTGACCTTGCCCACGCAGGGCGCGGCGCACTTGCCGATGTAGCCCAGCAGGCAGGGCCGACCGATCTGCTCGGCGCGCTTGAACACGCCGTTGGAGCACGAGCGCATGGGGAACACGCGCAGCAGGAGGTCCATCGTCTCGCGGATGGCCCAGGCGTGGCCGTAGGGGCCGAAGTAGCGGGTGCCCTTGCGCTTGGCGCCGCGGATCACCATCACGCGGGGGTACTCCTCGCCCGTGGTGACGGCCATCCACGGGTAGGACTTGTCGTCGCGGTACTTGACGTTGAACCGCGGGTCGTACTGCTTGATCCAGGTGTACTCCAGCTGGAGCGCCTCGACCTCGGTGGAGACCACCGTCCAGTCGACGCGCGCTGCCGTCTTGACCATCGACTGCGTGCGCGGGTGCAGGTTGGCGATGTCCTGGAAGTACGAGGAGAGCCGCGGGCGCAGCGACTTGGCCTTGCCGACGTAGACGACGTGACCGTGCGGGTCACTGAACCGGTAGACGCCGGGGCTCTCGGGGATGGTGCCCGGAGCGGGTCGGTAGGTCGCCGGATCTGCCACTCCCCCAGCCTACGAGGGACCACCGACAGCAGCAGGCCGGTGGCCCCCGTCGGGGAGCCACCGGCCCGTGGCTGCGGTGGTCGGCGCGTGCGCGTCAGGCCAGGGTGATGGTGCCGCCCTCGACGGTGACGTTCTCGGCGGCGAGCGGCTGGCTGGCCGGGCCGGTGATGACCGAGCCGTCCTCGATCGAGAACTCGCTGTTGTGGCACTTGCAGACGATGGCGTTCTCGACGATCTCGCTGACCAGGCAGCCCTGGTGGGTGCAGACCGCGCTGAAGGCCTTGAAGTCGCCCTCGGTGGGCTGGGTGACGACGACCTTGGCGTCGGCGTAGATCATCCCGCCGGCGACCTGGACGTCGGTGGCCGGGCCGAGCTCGGTGCCCGACGGTGCGGCGGACGACGCGTCGTCGCCGCCGGACTCGGTGGTGGCCCCGCTCGAGGCGCTGCCCGAGCCGGTGTCGTCGGAGCCGCCGCTGCAGGCGGCGAGGACGCCGACGCCGCCGGCGGTGGCGACGCCGCGGAAGATCGTGCGGCGGGGGTGCAGACGGGTGGCTCCGGTGGGAGTCGCCTCGTCGGTGTCGGTGGTCTCGGGCGCGGTGCGCTCCATGGTCGTCTCCTCGCTCGCGGCGGATCGGGTGGGGTCGGCGACTGCTGCTTCAGGTGTGGACGAGTACGCGGTTCCAACGAACCGCTGGGGCCGGGGGTTCCCCGGCCCCGGTCAGCTGCGCGACGACGCCTTGGCGCGGGCGGGCGCCTTGGTGGCGGTCGTCTTCTTGGTGCCCTTGCGGCTCGCGGGGGTCTTGGTGGCCGACGCCGAGGCGGCGACCGCCTCGGTGCCCGCGGCGCGTCCCTGCAACACCGGCGCCAGGTAGCGGCCGGTGTGGCTGGCCGGGTCGGCGGCGACGGTCTCGGGCGGGCCCTCGGCGATCAGCTGACCACCGCGGCTGCCGCCCTCGGGGCCCATGTCGACCAGCCAGTCGGCGGTCTTGATCACGTCGAGATTGTGCTCGATGACGATCACCGAGTTGCCGGCGTCGACGAGGCGGTCGAGCACGCCGAGCAGCTTGCGGATGTCCTCGAAGTGCAGGCCCGTGGTGGGCTCGTCGAGGACGTAGACGGTGCTGCCGGTGGACCGCTTCTGCAGCTCGGCGGCGAGCTTGACGCGCTGCGCCTCGCCGCCGGACAGCGTCGGGGCGGACTGGCCGAGGCGGACGTAGCCGAGGCCGACGTCGACGAGCGTGCGCAGGTGCCGGGCGATCGCGGGGATGGCGGCGAAGAACTCGACGGCCTCCTCGATCGGCATGTGCAGCACGTCGGCGACGGTCTTGCCCTTGTAGTGCACCTCGAGCGTCTCGCGGTTGTAGCGGGCGCCGTGGCAGACCTCGCAGGGCACGTAGACGTCGGGCAGGAAGTTCATCTCGATCTTGATCGTGCCGTCACCGGAGCACGCCTCGCAGCGTCCGCCCTTGACGTTGAACGAGAAGCGACCCTGCAGGTAGCCGCGGACCTTGGCCTCGGGCGTCTGCGCGAAGAGCTTGCGGACGTGGTCCCAGACCCCGGTGTAGGTGGCCGGGTTGGAGCGCGGGGTGCGGCCGATCGGCGACTGGTCGACGTGGATGACCTTGTCGATGTTCTCCGCGCCGGTGATGGTGCGGTGGCGGCCGGGGATGGTGCGCGCGCCGTAGACCCGCCGGGCCAGCGACGTGTAGAGGATGTCGTTGACGAGCGTGGACTTGCCCGAGCCCGAGACGCCGGTGACGGCGACGAACATGCCGAGGGGGAAGGCGACGTCGACGTTCTGCAGGTTGTGCTCGGTGGCGCCGAGGACCTTGAGCTCCTTGCCCTTGACGCGCTTGCGGCGCTTGGCGGGCACGGGGATCTCGAGCCGGCCCGAGAGGTAGCGGCCGGTGAGCGAGTCGGGGTGGTCGTAGAGCTCCTGGACGGGCCCGGACACGATGACCTGGCCGCCGTGCTCGCCGGCGCCGGGACCGATGTCGACGGCCCAGTCGGCGGCGCGGATGGTGTCCTCGTCGTGCTCGACGACGATCAGCGTGTTGCCGATGTCGCGCAGGCGCTCGAGGGTCTCGATCAGGCGGTGGTTGTCGCGCTGGTGCAGGCCGATGGACGGCTCGTCCAGCACGTAGAGGACGCCCGCGAGGCCGGCGCCGATCTGGGTGGCGAGCCGGATGCGCTGGGCCTCGCCGCCGGACAACGAGCCGGCGGCGCGGTCGAGCGTCAGGTAGTCGAGGCCGACGTCGAGCAGGAAGCGCAGCCGCTCGTGGATCTCCTTGAGCACGCGCTCGCCGATCTGGCGCTCGCGGTCGGACATCTGCAGCTCGCGCAGGAAGTCGGCGGCGTCGCCGATGGACAGCGCGGACACCTCGGCGATGTTCTTCGGGCCGCCGTGGGCGGACTCCATGGTGACGGCGAGGATGACAGGCTTGAGCCGGGTGCCGTTGCAGGTGGGGCACGCGACCTCGCGCATGAAGCCCTCGAACCGCTCGCGGCTGGTGTCGGTCTCGGCCTCGGCGTGGCGGCGCTCGATGTAGGGGACGACGCCCTCGAAGTTCGTGTAGTACGAGCGCTGGCGGCCGTACCGGTTCTTGTAGACGACGTGCACCTGCGTCTCGTGGCCGCGCATCAGCGCGGTCTGCGCCTCGGTGGACAGCTGCGAGAACGGCTGGCGGGTGGAGAAGCCGAGCTCGTCGCCGAGCGCGCCGAGCAGGCGTCCGAAGTAGTCGGCGACGTGGGCCGAGGCCCACGGCAGGATCGCGCCCTCGTCGAGCGACTTGGACGGGTCGGGCACGAGCAGCTCGGGGTCGACCTCCATCCGGGTGCCGAGGCCGGAGCACTCGGGGCACGCGCCGAACGGGGCGTTGAAGGAGAACGAGCGGGGCTCGAGCTCGTCGACGGCCAGCGGGTGGTCGTTGGGGCACGCCAACTTCTCGGAGAAGCGGCGGATGCGGCCGGGGTCCTTCTCGGGGAGGTCGACGAAGTCGAGCAGCACCAGGCCGTCGGCCAGGCCGAGCGCGGTCTCGACCGAGTCGGTGAGGCGCTTCTTGGAGCTGGCCTTGACCGTGAGGCGGTCGACGACCACCGAGATGTGGTGCTTCTTCTGCTTGGCGAGCTTGGGCGGCTCGTCGGACAGGCTGTGCATCTCGCCGTCGACGAGCACGCGGCTGAAGCCCTGGCTCTGAAGCGCGGGGAACATGTCGGTGTACTCGCCCTTGCGGCCCCGGATCATCGGCGCGAGCACCTGGAAGCGGGTGCCCTCCTCGAGGTCGAGGACGCGGTCGACGATGTCCTGCGGGGTCTGGCGGGCGATCGGCTCGTGGCACTGAGGGCAGTGCGGGCGGCCGGCGCGCGCGTAGAGCAGGCGGAGGTAGTCGTAGACCTCGGTGATCGTGCCGACCGTCGAGCGCGGGTTGCGCGAGGTGGACTTCTGGTCGATCGAGACCGCCGGCGACAGACCCTCGATGAAGTCGACGTCGGGCTTGTCCATCTGGCCCAGGAACTGGCGCGCGTAGGCCGACAGCGACTCGACGTAGCGGCGCTGGCCCTCGGCGAAGATGGTGTCGAACGCCAGCGAGGACTTGCCGGACCCGGAGAGCCCCGTGAACACCACCATCGCGTCGCGCGGGAGGTCGAGGGAGACGTCCTTGAGGTTGTGCTCGCGGGCGCCACGGACGATCAGGCGGTCTGCCACGTGCTGGATCTCCCATGCGGATCGGGGCGGTCTCACGCGCGCCGGAGCCCCTGCGGAGGCCCCCGGACGCCCGGGATGACGGACTCGGCAACTGTAACGACGGGGTCGGACAAAAGCAGAACGGCACCGTTACGATCGCCGGGCATGGAGAGCGGGTTCACACCCCGTCCCGCCGCCGTGCCGCCCACCCGTCACACGAGTCCCAGGAGCCCCGTGAACTACACCGGATCGGTCCAGGTCGGCGGCACGCCCGACGTCCTCGAGCTCGCGCACCTCATCATCACCAAGGTCGCGGTGGGCGAGATGAGCAACAACGCCTACCTGCTGCGCTGCCGCCACACCGACGAGCAGCTGCTCATCGACGCGGCCGCCGAGACCGACACCCTCCTGGGACTGGTCGGCGACACCCCCCTGGCGACGATCGTCACCACCCACCAGCACTGGGACCACGTCCAGTCCCTCGAGGCCGTCCTCGCCGCCACCGGTGCCACCACCGTCGCCGGCCGTGACGACGCCGACGCCCTCCCCGTCACCGTCGACGTCCGCGTGGACGACGGCGACACCGTCACCGTCGGCCAGTCGACGCTGCGCGTCGTCCACCTCGTCGGCCACACCCCCGGCTCCGTCGCCCTCGTCTACGACGACCCCGACGGCTCCCCCCACGTCTTCACCGGCGACTCCCTCTTCCCCGGCGGCGTCGGCAAGACTGGCTCCCCCGAGGACTTCACCAGCCTCGTCGACGACGTCGAGACCAAGCTCTTCGGCACCCTCCCCGACGAGACCTGGGTCTACCCCGGCCACGGCGACGACACCACCCTCGGCGCCGAGCGCCCCCACCTCGCGGAGTGGCGCGAGCGCGGTTGGTGACCTGCTGGATGCCCGTGCGCATCGACACCGGTGCGCTGTCAGGCACGGACCCCCGACCCGGCGCGGGCCTCGGAGCGCGCGAGGGGCGCGAGGCGCACCGGCGAGATGCGTCCGGAGACGGATCCACCTCGACCGAATCGCAACCCCCACCGCCGGCCGGTCCGGTGACGTGTGAGCGTGCCCGGTCGACTGCTCACAGTTGTTCCAGGTCGTACTCGGCCACGCGGCGCCCGAGCTCGGAGCCGATCTCGTCGCTGGTGCGGAAGTGGATGCCGGCCCAGACCCGGGCGTCTTCGTTCTCCTCGACGGCCTGCTGCCACGTCGTGTAGGTCCGGCGGGTGCCTTCCGACGTGGCGTCGTCGACGACCAGCGGACGTGCGGGCGCGGGTCCGAGGAAGTGCGCGAGGACCGCCGCGGCCGCGGCGGCGTACACGGTGTGGGCGCTGGGGTACTCCGGGTGCCCGGGTGTCGCGATCAGCGGATCCCAGTCGCGGATCCTGGGTGTGCTGGGATCGCCGTCACCGTCGACCTGCAGTGCCGTGACGGGGCGCCAGCTGAAGTAGGTGTACTTCGCGTCGAAGACCGCGATCTCGGCGTCGGCGGTGATCCGATGGAACGCCGACAGCAGCCGGGCACCGTCGGCGGTGGACAGCTGTGCTGCCTGCATGGCCTCTCGGACCAGACGCACCTGTACCGCGAGCTCTGAGCCACCCCAGAACAGCGCGACAGCGGTCTGCTCGGGAGTACGCGAAGAGTCTTCGTCACGGCCGAGCTCACGGACCTCTGCGAGATCGCGACGGTAGAGCGGAGAGCCAGGTCTGGGTGGTGGCCCGGGGCGAAGCTGGTCAGCGGACCGCAGGAGGAAGGGTGTTGCGTCGCGCAGGCCGACCTGCCGGGGTCCTCGGAGCTCTGGGGGCGTGGGTCGCCAGACGCCCGGCGCTGACGCCGGCACGGTGACGAGCCCCTCGGCCGACCGACTGTCGAGCCCGTCGTTCGACCGCAGGGCCAGGACCTCGGCCGCCGCCTCCCTCCCGGCGCCCGCCCCTGCCTCGTCCGCGCCGTCTTCCAGGGCGTCGTCCAGTGCCTCCTGGCGTTCCGGCACGAGAGCCAGCAGCACGTCGTGCACGGCCCGCGCCACGGCCGCGTCGACGAAGGGGCCGTCCTCCTTGCCTGCGATGGCACGGTCGGCGGCCCACCAGGCCAGTGCCCAGGTGCGTGCCGCTACCGGGTCCGGCGGCGGTCCCAGGGCCGCGACCGCGTCGTCGGTCTGCTCGTACCACGTGGACAGCACGGTCTCGTCCCTGTCGCCTGAGCGGCCGGCGCACCCGGTCAGGGCGACCGCACCCACGACCGCCATGACCACGAGACAGGCCGGGAGTCGTCGCACGAGGCGAATCGTCCCACGCACCACACCGACACGGGCTCTTGCGACCCGAGGCACTCGAGAGCGCGACGCCGCGTGACGAACCTCCTCGCTGCCGGGGGCTTCCCACGGGCTGCGGCGAACGGGGCCGGGCCGCTGGGGGCGAAGGCGCGGCGCTGGTGCCGTCCCGGTCGACACACGCGTCAGGGACCGCCCCGCCAGTGCTCGATCCGTCGGTGATCGGGCAGGAATCCGTTGCGCACTCCCCAGAGAACGGCCTGGGTCCGGCTGTCGACGTCGATCTTGCGGTAGAGCCCGCGGATGTACGACTTGACCGTGTTGGGGCTGAGGTAGGTCAGCGCTGCGACCTCGGCGTTGTTCTTGCCCTGGGTGATGAGGGCGAGGATCTCGGACTCGCGGTCGGAGAGTCCCTCGCCGCGGCCGGGCCAGTCGCCGACGGTGTTGCGTGCTTGCGCCGCTGAAGAGCTGATGACGGTCTCGCCGGCGTGGATGGCCTCGAGTGCGGCCACCAGCTCACGGCCGCTCAGGGCCTTGGACAGGTATCCGTGCACCCCGAGGTCGCGGGCCATCGAGACGAGCTCGGGATGGAAGTTCCCGGTGTAGACCACGACCCTCCGGGCCAGGGGGTTGTCGATCAGCGTCCTGATCTCGTCGTGGTCGGACTCGGGCTGCGCGAAGGAGTCGTACAGCGCGATGTCGACGTCGTCGACGAGGGGCTTGTTCGTGTCGAGCTCGGCGACGACGACCCGGTCGCGGTAGGGCTCCAGCATGTTGGCGACCCCGATGACGACGACGTCGTAGTCGTCGACGATGGCGACCTGGATGGGACCGCGGCGGGTGCTCACGGCACCAGACTAACCCACCTAGGGGTGTGCCACGACGTAAACGAAGGTGGTTGTGTACACCCCAAGGGCCGCAACGCGCAGCCTCTCGAGTGAAAGGCACTCACATGCTCGGACTCATCCTGACCATCCTGATCGTCGGCGCCATCGCCGGCTTCGTGGCCCGCCTGCTGGTCCCCGGCAAGCAGAACCTCTCGATCGTGGCCACGATCGTGCTGGGCATCGTCGGCTCCTTCGTCGGCGGCCTGCTGGGCTACCTGCTGTTCGGCAAGGACGCGGGCGACGGGCTCCTGCAGCCCGCAGGCATCATCGGCTCGATCATCGGCGCGGTCATCGCGCTGCTGATCTGGACGGCGGCCCACCGCCGTAACAGCGCTCGGGTGTAGGACACGCTCCACGACCCGACGCGACGGCAGCCACCGGTGGATTCCGCCGGTGGCTGTCGTGTCGGTCGTTCCGGTCGCGGGTGCGTCGATCAACCGCGTCAGTGGGACGGGTGTCCTCCACAGGTGTGCCCGGGATTTCCGTCTTCTCGGCGTCGCCAGCGCCGGCCGCCCCGTCCTGGGACGCTGGAGGCGTGACCGACCGCCCCCTCAGCTACGCCAACCGCACCGGGCGCCGTCCGGGCCGGACGGTGCGGGCGATGAGTGCGGTGCTGCCGGGGGTGGCGGGGGTGTGGAGCCAGGTCGAGCCGTACGCGGACGCCTGGCACGCGCACAACGTGGCGACGCTGGGCAGGCCCGGCCGACGCCTGGTCGTGCTCGGCGACTCGATGGCGCAGGGCGTGGGCGCGACGAGCCACGACGCGGGGTGGGTCGGGCAGCTCGCGAAGCGGTTGACCGACGGCGGAGTCGAGCTCGAGGTGCTGAACCTGTCGGCGACCGGGGCGCGGGTGGACGACGTGCTCGCCCAACAGCTGCCCGCACTGGACGGGATCGGCTCACGTCCCGACGACGTCGTCGTCGTGATGGTGGGGTCGAACGACCTGTTCGGTGGGCGGGTGCACCGGGAGCGGCTGCCGCAGGCGTACGCCGAGATCGTCGAGCGGGTGCCGGCGGGGACGCTGGTGTGCACGCTCCCCCAGCCCACCGCCGCGGCGGGACGGGCCAACGTCCACGTCGAGCGGGCCGCGGCGGACGGGCGGGTCGTCATGGTGGACCTGCGCGAGACGGGGCCGTCGTCATGGCGCGGGCGGCTGGCCGGTGACTTCTTCCACCCCAACGACGCGGGGTACGCGGCCATCGCGGACGCGGTGGAGCCGGCCGTCCGCGCCGCGTTCGCGACCCCTCCGCGCCGATGAGGCAGGCGGACGAGGGGGCGAGGTCGGTCACCGACAAGGTGCTGGCGCTGCTGGCCGCGTTCGACGCCCAGTCCTCCGAGCTGACGCTGAGCGAGCTGGCCCGGCGGGCGGACGTGTCGCTGTCGACGGCACACCGGCGGGTGGCCGAGCTGGTGGAGTGGGGGGCGCTGGAGCGGACGCCGGCGGGGCGGTACCGGGTCGGGCTGCGGCTGTGGGAGGTCGCGTCGTTGGCGCCGCGCGGGCAGCGTCTGCGGGAGGTGGCACTGCCGTTCCTGGAGGACCTCTACGTCGTCACGCGGCAGAACGTGCAGCTGGCGGTGCGCGAGGGCGACGAGCTGGTGTTCGTCGAGCGGCTGGCGGGGCGGGAGGCGGTGCCGGTGATGACGCGGGTCGGTGGGCGGTTCAGCCTGCACGCGACGGGCGTCGGGCTCGTGCTGCTCGCGTTCGCGCCGGCCGACGTGCAGGAGCGCGTGCTGTCCGGCGACCTCACCCGCTACACCGAGCACACGCTCACCGACCCGCGCGAGCTGCGCCGCGTCCTCGCGCAGGTGCGGGCCGAGGGCTTTGCCGTCAGCGACCGGATGGTCACCGTCGACGCGCTGTCGGTCGCCGCCCCGGTCGTGGACGCCGCGGGCACCGTCGTCGCCGCGATCTCGCTCGTCGTCCTCGCCGACGATGCCGCGCCGATCCGCTCGCTGGTGACGACCGTCCGCACCGCCGCACGGGGCGTCTCGCGCGCCCTGGGCATGCCCGTCGACCTCGGCTCCGCGCCGGGTGGTCCCCCCGAGCTCCTGGGACAGTCTTCCACTGAATGAAAGCCTGGTGTCGCGCGTCACGTCGGCCACGTCACAGTCGGGGCACACCCGACCAGAGGAGCCGACGTGTCCGTGCTCGACCGCCAGATGTCAGCGACCGCCAAGATCTTCCCCCACCCCCGCGACGCCTGGTACGTCGCCGCGTGGGACCACGAGGTCACCGCCAAGGCGCCGCTCGCGCGCACGATCGCCGACCGTCCGCTCGCGCTGTACCGCACCCAGGACGGACGGCCGGTCGCGCTGGCCGACGCCTGCTGGCACCGGCTCGCGCCGCTGTCGATGGGCACGCTCGTCGGCGACGACGAGGTGCAGTGCCCCTACCACGGGCTGCGCTACAACTCCTCGGGCCGCTGCACCGCGATGCCCGCGCAGGAGACGGTCAACCCGAGCGCGTCCGTGCCGTCGTTCCCCGTCGTCGAGAAGCACCGCTACGTCTGGGTCTGGGTCGGCGACCCCACCAAGGCCGACCCCGACCTGGTGCCCGACATGCACCAGATGGACTCGCCCGACTGGGCGGGCGACGGCCTGACCATCCACGCCGACTGCAACTACCAGCTGGTGCTCGACAACCTGATGGACCTCACGCACGAGGAGTTCGTGCACAGCTCCAGCATCGGCCAGGCCGAGCTGAGCGAGGCCGAGTTCAGCACCACGCACGACGGCAGCACGGTCACCGTCAGCCGCTGGATGCGCGACATCGACGCTCCCCCGTTCTGGCTCAAGAACATGCGCGACAAGTTTCCCGGCTTCACCGGCAAGGTCGACCGCTGGCAGATCATCCACTTCGAGGCCCCCTCGACGATCTGCATCGACGTCGGCGTCGCCAAGGCCGGCACCGGCGCGCCCGAGGGCGACCGCTCGCAGGGCGTCAACGGCTACGTGATGAACACGATCACCCCCGATCGCGACCGCAGCTGCCACTACTTCTGGGCGTTCATGCGCAACTACCGCCTCGACAGCCAGCTGATCACCACCCAGCTGCGCGACGGGGTGCACGGCGTCTTCGCCGAGGACGAGGTGATGCTCACCGCGCAGCAGAAGGCCATCGACGAGAACCCGGACTACGAGTTCTACAGCCTCAACGTCGACGCCGGCGGCATGTGGGTTCGCCGCATCCTCGACCGGATGCTGGTCGCCGAGGGCCGGCTCGACCCGGGCGACGTGTCGGTGACGAACCACGCCGCGGCCCCCGCGGACCGGCCCCGCGTCACCACCGGGGCCTGACGTGGTCGCCGACAACCGGCCCGTCTGGCAGCCGGCCGAGGTGGTCGAGTCGCGGATGGTCACCGACCAGGTCCGACGGGTCACGCTGCGCCGCCCCGGCACCCGGCGAGCCCAGCCGGGCTCGCACGTCGACGTCCGCGTCGACCTCGGCGCACGCACCGACGTCCGCTCGTACTCGGTCGTCGAGGCGAGCGCGGACGGCTCGCAGGTCACCGTCAGCGTGATGCTCGCGCCTCGCTCGCGCGGCGGCTCACGGTTCATGCACGGGCTGCGCGAGGGCGACGTCGTCGAGTGCACCCAGCCGCTGCAGAACTTCGACCTGCGGCTCGGCGCACCCCGTCACCTGCTGGTCGCCGGCGGCATCGGCGTCACCGCGCTCGCCGCGATGGCCGAGACGCTGCGCACCACCGGACGCGACTACACGCTCGTCTACGTCGGACGCTCCCGCGCCGCGATGGCCTACCTCGACGAGCTCGAGCAGGCCCACGGCGACCGGCTCCGCGTCCACGTCGACGACCAGGGCCACCCGCTCGACGTCGCCGCGCTCGTCGACGAGGTCGCCGGATCGTCGACGGCCCGCGCCACCGAGCTGTACGTCTGCGGGCCCATCCGGCTGATGGACGCGGTCCGTCGCGCGTGGGCCGGCGCCGGGCTGCCCGTGCACAACCTGCGCTTCGAGACCTTCGGCAACAGCGGCTGGTTCGACGCCGAGGACTTCGTCGTCCGCGTGCCCCGCCTCGGGCTGGAGACGACGGTGGGCGCCGACACCACGATCCTCGAGGCGCTCACCGAGGCCGGCGCCGAGATGATGTTCGACTGCCGCAAGGGCGAGTGCGGCCTGTGCCAGGTCGACGTCCGCGACGTCGACGGCAGCCTCGACCACCGCGACGTCTTCTTCAGCGCGCGCCAGCACGAGGCCGGCGACCAGCTCTGCACCTGCGTCTCGCGGGTCGCCTGCGGAGACGGCCGCACCGGCGTGCTGACGCTCGACCTGCCCTGACCTCTCCCCACACCCGCTGACGCCCTGACACCCCCGGAGCCCCCGATGAACCTGCGCGACCACCTCGACCGATCGCCGATGACGCCGTACCAGTGGACCGTCGTCGGCCTGTGCATCGTCCTCAACGCCCTCGACGGCTACGACATCGCCGCGATGTCCTTCACCTCCACCCGGGTGCAGGACGAGTTCGCGCTCAGCGGGTCGCAGCTCGGCTGGCTGATCAGCGCCACGCTGATCGGCATGGCCGTCGGCGCGGCGTTGCTCGGCAACCTCGCCGACCGGTGGGGACGACGCCCGACGCTGCTCGCCGCCGTCAGCCTCGCGATGGCCGGCATGCTGCTCGCCGCGGCGGCGCCGTCCGCCCTGACGCTCGGGGTGATCCGGTTCGTCACCGGCCTCGGCGTGGGCGGCATCCTCGCCTGCGTGACCGTGATCATCACCGAGTACTCCAACCGCCGACGCCGCGGGCTCGCGATGGGCCTCTACACCGCCGGCTACGGCATCGGCGCGACGCTCGGCGGGTTCGCCGCGGGTTCGCCGCGGTGGCGCTGCAGGGCGCCCACGGCTGGCGCTCGGTCTACCTGGTGGGCGGCCTGGTCAGCGTCGCCGTCCTCGTCGCGCTCGTCGTGGTCCTGCCCGAGTCGGTGCACCACCTGGCCAGCCACCGGCCGCGCGGCCACGAGGCGCGCCTGCGCCGGATCGCCGACCGCCTACGCGTCCCGGCCGACGTCGACCTGCTCCCCGAGGCCGAGCCCGTCGCGTCCGACGTCACCCCGGCCAGCCCGTCCGCCCTGATCGGGCCGTCCGCCCGCCGGGCCACCCTGGCGATCTGGGTGGCGTTCTTCGCGACCATGTTCGGCTTCTACTTCGTCAACTCGTTCACGCCGCGCATCCTCGTCGACGCCGGGATGACCGCCGACCAGGGCGTCCGCGTGGGCATGGCGCTGGCCATCGGCGGCGCGGTCGGCTCGGTCGCATACGGGCTCCTCGTCGCGCGGTACGACACCGCCCGGCTGCTCGTCCTGACGCTGATCGCGTCGGCCGCGGCCGTGTCGGTGTTCGTGGTCTCGACGGGCGCGCTGGCCGCCGCCGTCGTCATGGGCGTGGTGGTCGGGATGCTGGTCAACGCCTGCGTCGGCGGCCTCTACACCGTCACGCCGACCCTGTACCCGACGGCCGTGCGCGCGTCCGGGGTCGGCATCGCCCTCGGCGTCGGACGGCTGGGCGCGATCCTCGCCCCGGTCGCCGCCGGCAGCCTGCTCGACCTCGGGTGGACACCGGACCACCTCTACCTGATGGTGGCCCTGGTCCTCCTCGTCGGTGCGGCCGCCGCCTGGTTGCTGCCCCGTCCGGCCGTCGAGCCCCGTCCCGCGCAGACGGTCGCCGCACCCGTCCGGCAGACCACGTCCAGCTGATCCCCACCCACCCACGCCGAACGACAGGAACGCCCGTGACCCACCAGGTACGTCTGCACATCGCCGGTCAGGACCGTGACGCCACCGGCGGCGGCACCTTCGAGCGGCGCGACCCCGTCAGCGGGGACGTCGCGACGACGGCCGCCTCCGCCGGCGTCGAGGACGGCGTGGCCGCGGTCGACGCGGCCGCCGCAGCCTTCCCTGCCTGGTCCGCCACCGGACCGGGCGAGCGACGCGCGCTGCTGCTCGCGGCCGCCGACCGGCTCGAGGCGAAGGTCGACGACTTCGCCGCGGCCACCGTCGACGAGATCGGCGCACCGGCGCACTGGGCCCACTTCAACGTGGGCCTGGCGGCCTCGGTGCTGCGCGAGGCCGCGTCCCTCACCACCCAGGTGCTGGGCGAGACGATCCCGTCGAACGTCCCAGGCAGCCTGGCCATCTCGGTGCGCAAGCCCGCGGGCGTCGTGCTCGGCATGGCGCCCTGGAACGCGCCGGTCATCCTCGGCGTGCGGGCGCTCGCGACGCCGCTCGCCGTCGGCAACACGGTCGTGTTCAAGGCGAGCGAGAAGTGCCCGCGGATCCACCGGCTGATCGTCGACGCGCTGGTCGAGGCCGGGCTGCCCGACGGCGTCGTCAACTTCGTCTCGCACGCGCCGCGGGACGCCGCGGCCGTCGTGGAGGCGATGATCGCGCACCGCGCCGTCCGCCGCGTCAACTTCACCGGCTCGACCGCGGTCGGGCGGATCATCGGCCGGCTGTGCGGCGAGCACCTCACCCCGAGCGTGCTCGAGCTCGGCGGCAAGGCGCCGTTCGTCGTCCTCGACGACGCCGACCTCGACGCCGCCGTCGACGCGGCCGCGTTCGGTGCCTTCGCCAACTCCGGGCAGATCTGCATGTCGACCGAGCGGTTCATCGTCGACGAGAGCGTCGCCGACGCGTTCGTGCAGAAGCTGGCGGCCAAGGCCGACTCGCTGCCCGTCGGCGCCCCCGACGGGCCCGTCGTGCTCGGCTCTGTGGTCGACGCCGACACCGTCGAGCGCTGCAACACGCTGCTCGACGACGCCGTCGGGTCCGGGGCCCGCGTGGTCGCCGGCGGCCGGGCGAGCGACACCCTGATGGCCGCGACGCTGGTGGACGGCGTCACGGACCGGATGCGGCTGTGGACCGAGGAGTCGTTCGGCCCGGTGAAGTCGATCATGCGCGTCGACGGCGCCGAGGCCGCGATCGCCGCGGCCAACGACACCGAGTACGGGCTGTCGGCGGCGGTCTTCGGTCGTGATGCCGCCCGCGCCCTGTCCGTCGCCCAGCGGATCGAGTCGGGCATCTGCCACGTCAACGGGCCGACGGTGCACGACGAGCCGCAGATGCCGTTCGGCGGCGTCAAGGCGTCCGGGTGGGGCCGGTTCGGCGGTGTGGCCGGGGTGCACGAGTTCACCGACCTGCAGTGGATCACCGTGCAGACGGGGCCGCGGCACTACCCGTTCTGACGGTCGGGGGCGGGCGGGCGTCCGTGGCATCACGGGTGCCAGCCGGCATCCCAGACGGGTCGAGCTGGTCGATGACGTCCAGGTGGTCTGGGTGCAGGACTTCACCCGCGTCAGCGGCACGGCGGGGAACGGCGTCTGGCGCGTCACCTTGGTCGTCCCCGTCGAAGCCCCACCAGCACCACCTGGCACGGAGAACCGACAGGACCATGGAGAGTTCGCCGTGGTCCTGTCGGAAAACCGTGCCTACCTGGGAATCCGACAGGCGGGCACCCTCACATCACGGCCATGGCGGACATGGCGGCGACCATGGTCCAGGCGGGGGCGGAGGTGGGCCAGCCACGGGGGTGGTCGGGGAGGCGGGTGCGCAGGGCGGCCCACGTCAGGACGACCAGGCCCGCCAGGGCGACGACCAGCCAGCGCTGGCCACTCGCCGCTCCCCCCGACACCGCCAGGTGGTGGGCGTGGTGGGCGCCGGCCCGGCCGAGGGTGGACAGGCCCATCAGGGCGACGAGCCCGGCGCAGGCCGCGAGATCCAGCGCGCAGGACGCGTCGCCCCGGCGACGCCCGACCAGCAGGACAGCCCCGGCAACGGCGAGCGCGACGGCCGAGGCCAGCGCGGCGACGACGCCGTGGGCCACGAGCAGCGCCGCCATCACGACCAGCATCACGAGGTGCGCGAGCCGCACGCGACGCGTCCGCGACTGCACGAGCATGACGGCCGCGGCGGCGACGCAGACCAGCTGCGCCGCCACCATCGCGGCCGACATCAGTGGCACGACGGCCCGTCCGGCTCGCTCGCGCAGTGGGCCGACCGCGTCTCGGGGGCGTCGAGGGCGGGGTTGCGGTCGAAGAAGCCGACCGGCTTGAGCACGAAACCGGTGTAGTCGACGGGCATGATCGGCCAGTCCTCGGGACGCGGGAAGTGCGTCAGGCCGAAGGTGTGCCACACGACGATGTCGGTGCCGTCGATGTCGCGGTCGGCCTGCACCCAGGTGTCGATGCCCGTGTGTCCCGCGTTCTGGTTGACGAACTGCCCCGACGGGTACCGCTCCCGGTCCGACTGCGCGGTCACCCACAGGTGGCGGGTGGTGAAGGCCGCCCGCTTCGCGATCGACGAGCTGTCGTCGGCCAGGAGCGTCGGCTGGCCCTCGGGGTGCAGCGCGTACGCGACGGGCTGGCCCAGCGCGTTCAGCCGGTGCGGGTTGGTCAGGTGCCAGGTGCGGCCGACGGAGCCGTCGGCGAGCCGGGACCCCTCGGACTCGGTGGCCAACCGGGTCGCCCGGCGTGTGAACGCGTTGCCGTAAGGGTTGTCGTCGCCGACCGGCACCCGGACGGCGTCCACCTCGTCCACCGCGTTGCCGACGCCGTCGACCATCAGGTCGAGGCGCGCCGAGAACAGGTGCTGGTGGAACGGGGCGCCGACGCCCGGCGCGATCTCGCTCGCCCACGGGTAGTCGCTGCCGTCGGGTCGCGGGCCGGGGTAGGCCGACGCGAACACCACGCCGGTGGCCTTGCACTCCAGCTCGATGGTGCCGTCGAGGTAGAGGTACCAGTAGAAGCCGTAGTCGTAGTTGCCCACCGTGATGAAGAACGACACCACGAGGCGGCGCTGGCGGCGCACCGAGCTGGTGCCGTTGTAGGCGTCGGTGTGCTTCCAGAGGACGCCGTGGTCCTCCTCGTGCATGCAGATGGCGTTCGGCAGCTGACGCGGGTGGCCGTCGTCGTCGGCGATCGTCGCATCGAAGTAGTGGATCTCGCCCAGGCAGTCGCAGCCCAGCGTCAGCGCGTTGGCCTCCTTGCCGAGGGAGTACTCGCCGGCGTCGAAGTAGTTCTGCCAGAACCGCACCGGCGAGGGGTCGCCGTAGGGGACGACCATCTCGGCCACCGACGCGCGGTACACGATCGGGCGCAGCCGGCCCTGGTCGTGGAAGCCCAGCTGGTGCAGGGTCAGCCCCTCGACCTGGTCGAAGCCGATCCGGAACTGCCAGTTCTCCCACGTGACGACGTCGCCGTCGACGCTGAAGCTGCCGCCCTCGGGCTGGGTGATCTCGATCGGACGCTGGGTGGTCCGCTGCGGCAGCGAGCCGTCGTCGCGCTGGAAGTCGGCGCGGGCGGTCGGGATCGGGTGGACGCCGTCGTCGATCAGCTCGACCACCTCGGCGGTGATCAGGTCGACGTAGGCGACGACGCCGTCGATCGGGTGGGCCCAGACGTTGTCGTCGTCGTCGAGCTGCAGGAACGACAGGCAGCGGACCAGGCGGCGCCCCTCCTCGCCGGGGATGTCGAAGCAGCCGGCGCTGAGCGCGGAGATCCGCACGCGCTCGGGCTCGTGGAGCCCGCGTAGGGCCATCGCCGCGCCCCAGCCGGCGTCGGCCCACAGGATCTGCTCGACCAGGTCGAACTCCTCCCCCATGATCGGCGGCTGGCCCTCGGCCACGACGTCGACGGCGCGCGAGCTCACCACCTCGCCGTCGGTGAGGGACACCACGACCTCGGTGACGTCGCCCGTCGCCCGGTCGAGCAGCAGCGAGCGGGTGCGCCGGTCGAGGGGACGGTCGGCGTCCCACGCCAGCACCGCCGCCTTGCCGGGCTCCTCGAGCAGCACCAGCGGGAACCGGGTGGTCGAGGTGACCAGGCCCGCCGCGTCGAGCACCTGGCGGCTGCGCTCGATCTCCTCGCCGGTGAGGCGGGCGAGCGGGTGGGCGGACGTGCGGGTCTCCAGCGAGGCGCTCATGCGTCGACCTTCGAGTCGGAGGGACGGGAGGAGGTGCCGACCGAGGTGGCCCGGCGGACGGGCGCACCGCGCAGGTAGCCCACGCCACCGAGCACCGCGAGCGCCACGAGGGTGCCGATCGTGAAGACCTCGAAGGTCATCCGGTCCACGCCCCAGATGTCGGTGAACGGGTACCCGACGCCGAACAGCGCCTCGAGGGTGCCGGGGAAGACCGCGACCCAGGAGCCCAGCGCGATCCAGGCGAAGCAGAGCACGCCCATCGCGGTGAACGCGCCGTCGGAGACGGGCAGGCGGAAGGGCCGCTCGACCTCGGGGAACGAGTGCCGCAGCTTGATCGCGGCCGGGATGATCAGCAGGTAGCTGAGCAGGAACGTGGTGATGGAGATGGTGAGCACCACGCCGAAGATGCTGCCGGTGCTGCCGCTCACCGCCATGGCCACGAGCATGAAGGTGGTGCTGACGACGCCCGAGAGGAAGTTGACGCGCACCGGGGTGCTGAGGCGCTTGTTGAAGACGCCGAAGAACCCGCCGTAGAAGGCACCGTCCGCGGCCGCGATCGCCTGCATCCGGTCGCTGATGATCATCCAGGCGGCGCCCTGCGTCATCAGCACGAAGACCAGGCAGGCCGACAGCACCTTGAGCATGGTGTCGGCGGCGGACCCGTAGATGCTGAACACGGTGGACGTGGCGTCGAAGAACCCGCCGATGCCGGTGATCTCGTCGCCGGGCACGACGAGCAGGATCGCGAAGATGGGCAGCAGGTAGCACAGGGCGGCGATCCCGCTGGAGCGCATGATGCTCACCGGGACGTCGCGGGCCGGGTTCTTCATCTCGCCGGCGGCGCTGTTGCCGGACTCGAAGCCGAGGTAGGCGAACAGCAGGATCGGCGTGGCTCCGAACAGGCCGGCGAGGGTGGGCGAGAAGTCGCCGGCGGAGAGCCCGACGACGCCGTTCTGCACCGCGTACGCGACCGCCGAGCCCACGAACACCACGAGCAGCGCCACCTTGAGGATCGCGCCCACCGTCGGGAGCCACTTGCCGTAGCGCAGGCTGACGATCGCCGCCAGCACCGTCAGCCAGATGAAGACCAGCTTGAAGGCGTAGTCGGCCAGCGAGCCCGCCGAGATCTCGCTGAGGTTGACGTTCCACGCCTCGGTGGCGAGGAACGACATCGAGCCGCCCACCCACACCGGCTGGGTGACCCAGGTGAGCAGGGCCGCCGCGGCCCCGGCCCCGCGGCCGAAGGCGTTGCGGACCCACGTGTACGCCCCGCCCTCCTCGGTGAACGCGGCGCCGGTCTCGGCGAAGATCAGGCCGTAGGGCAGCAGGAACGTGATGGCGAGGACGAGGGTCCAGGTGAACGCCTCGGCCCCGAACGTCGACACCTGGCCCAGCGTCTCGAGGCCGACCACCGCCGCGATGAGCAGGAAGACGATGTCGAAGCGCCCCAGCGACTGGTGCAGCCGGGAGTTCTGCTCCTCGGCGAGCGCGGTGGGGGTGGTGGCGTCCATGGGGTCTCCTGGGATGGGGGGCGGTGGGGAGAAGGTGGGGTCAGGCCTCGTGCACGGGGCGGCCGGCGACGTAGGTGGCGCGCACCGCGACCGCGGACAGCTCGGCGGGCGGGACGGCCAGCGGGTCACGGTCGAGCAGCACCAGGTCGGCGGCCATGCCGGGATGCAGCGTGCCGGACGCGTCCATCCGCGACGCGTGCGCCGCGCCGGCCGTCGCCGCCGAGAACGCGGCGGCCACGTCCAGGCCCTCGTGCGCCAGGAGCGGGACGGTCCGCGCGTGGTCGTCCTGGGCGTGCGGGTCGTCCGCGGGAGCCGTGCGGTTCACCGCGACGTGGAGCGCCCAGAGCGGGTCCGGGCTCGACACGGGCCAGTCCGAGCCGAACGCGAGCCGCGCCCCCGCGGCGTGCAGGCTGCCGAACGCGAAGTGGTGGCGCCGCTGCGCCTCGGTGAGGTGGGGCAGCTTGGTCTCGACGAGCACGCGGTCCTCGCGGGCCCACAGCGGCTGCACGTTCGCGATCACCCCGAGTCGCCCGAACCGCGGCAGGTCGTCGGGCTGCACGAGGTCGATGTGCGCGACCTGGTGGCGCGGCGACCAGCCCCGCTCGCTCGCCTCCACCGCGTCGAGGCACTCGCGCACCGCACGGTCGCCGACGGCGTGCAGGTGGACGTCGAACCGCTCGGCCGCGAGCGTCGTGACGACGTCCCGCAGTCGGTCGGGCTCGAGGAACGACAGGCCGTGGTCGTGCGGGACGTCGCGGTAGGCCTCGACCACCGCCGCCGTCAGGTTCTCGCAGACGCCGTCCTGCATGATCTTGACCGCGGTCGCGGTGAAGCGGTGGCCGGTGGCGGCCTCGGCGCGACGCTCGACCAGGCCGGCGACCTGCGACTCGTCCCGGTCCAGGTCCCACCACAGCGCGCCCGTCACCCGCGCCGTCAGCAGGCCGGCGGAGTCGGCGGCCCGGTACACCGGGTACAGGTCGGGCATGCCGAGCATCTCGCCGACGGCGGCGTCCTGCCAGCCCGCGATGCCCATCGCGTGCAGGTGGGCCTGCGCCTGCAGCAGCGCGTCGACCAGCTCGCCCTCGGACGGGGCGGGGAGCAGGTCGGTGACCAGGGCGGCGGCGGACTCCATCAGGACGCCGGTCGGGCGGCCGTCCGCTCCGCGCTCGATCCGGCCGCCGGCGGGGTCGGGGGTGCCGGCGTCGATCCCGGCGCGCCGCAGCGCCTCCGAGCTCGCCCAGACGCTGTGGACGTCGTGGCTGGTGAGCACCGCGGCGCGGCCGCCGACGACCGCGTCGAGCTCGGCCGCCGTGGGCAGGCCCCCGTGAAAGACGTCGCCGTACCACCCGGAGCCGACCAGCCAGTCGCCCGCGCCGGTGGACGGCCTCGACGCGTGCTCGGCGATCCGGGCCCGGTAGTCGTCGAGGTCGTGCAGGTCGTCGAGGTCGCACCGCACCCGGTTCAGCCCGCCCATGACGGGGTGGGCGTGCGCGTCGACGAAGGCCGGCGCGACCACGCCGTCGACGTCCACGACCTCGGTGCCCGGACCGGTCAGGGCCTCGCAGTGCTCGCTCCCGAGGGCGACCACCCGACCGGCACGCAGCGCGATCGCGTCGGTCGGCCGGCTGGTGGCGTCCACCCGCACCACGCCGCGCAGCACCGTGTCGGCACGGTCGCCGGGTGCGGTGGGGGTGACTGCCATGGTCGTCTCCGGGTTCGGGTCGGGTCGAGTTCTTTATGATGCTCCACAAAGAATGTGACGCACCGCATGGTCTGGCAAGAGTCGACGGTGTTGAGATCGTGTTTCGGGGTGCTCGATTCTTTGATGCTGGTCATAGATCATGTCGATGTGGCCCGACCGAGGAACCAAGCCGGACGCCGTCGCGACCTCGTCGCCGCGGCCGGCCGCGTCATCGTCGCGCGGGGCGTCACCGGCCTGCGGGTCCGCGACGTGGCCGAGCAGGCGCAGGTCTCCCCCGGCCTGGTGACCTACTACTACAAGGACCTCGACGAGCTCGTGGTCGACGTCCACGCCGACGCCACGCGTCGCTTCTACACCGCCCGGCGCGACGCCGTCGACTCCCTCGACGACCCCGCCGACCAGCTCGCCGAGCTCGGCCGGCTCGGGGTGCCGGACGGACCCGACGACCTGCTGTGCCGGGTGCTCTACGAGCTGCACGTGCACGGCGGACGCAGCCCGGCGCACGCGGAGATGATGTCGTCGCTGTGGGAGCGCGAGGTCTCGCTGTACGAGCTGGTGCTCGCGCGCGGCGTCGAGCGCGGCACCTTCACGCTGCGGGCGCCGGTCCGGCAGGTCGCCGAGACGGTGGTGGCGCTCGAGGACGCGGTCGGCCTGCACGTCGTGACCGGCAACCGCGGCCTCACCGTCGACGCGGCGCGCGAGCTCGTGCTGGGCTTGCTCCGGCGCGAGACCGGTCAGGCGTCCGCGGCCACCAGCTGAGCCGCGCGCTCGGCCACGAGCATCACCGTGACCACCGGGTTGACCGCGGTCAGGGTCGGGAACACGGACGCGTCGGCGACCCGCAGGCCCGCGACCCCGTGCACCCGCAGGTCGGGCCCGACCACGGCCGCGGGATCTCCGGCCGCGCCGATGCGGCAGGTGCCGGCCGGGTGGTAGACGGTCTGGTGGGTCGCGCGGGCGACGGCGGACAGCTCGTCGTCGCCGGTCACCTCGGGCCCGGGGAAGACCTCGCGGACCAGCCAGGACCGCATCGGCTCGACGTCGGCGATCCGACGGGCGAGGCGGACGCCCGCGACCAGCACGGCCTCGTCGTGACCCTCGGGGTCGCTGAACGAGCGCAGGTCGATCGCGGGAGCCTGGTCGGGGTCGCTCGACCGCACCCAGGTCCGGCCGCGGCTGCGGGGACGCGACACGTTGGGGGCGATGGCGACCGTGGTGTCGGGCAGTGGGACTCCCCCGGTCTCCTCCAGGTGGCGCGCGGCGTGGACCGCCCACGGCTCCACCGGGAAGTGCATCAGCACGTCGGGCCGCCCACCGGACGCGACGGGCTCGCCGTCGTCGTCCAGGCACACCATGGCGCCGGCGTCCCAGCCGCTGGCGCACGTGTCGGGCGGACGCGCGGTCGCCTCCCACACCACCAGTCCCTCGGCGTGGTCCTGCAGGTTCTCGCCCACGCCGGGCAGGTCGACGACGACGGGCACGTCGGCCGCGGCCAGCACGTCCCGCGGCCCGATGCCGGACAGCTGGAGCAGCCGGGGCGAGTCGATCGCGCCGGCGCAGAGCAGCACCTCGCGCGAGGCGTGCAGCGTTCGCTCACCGCCGGAGCCGTCCCGCACGAGCACGCCGCTCGCTCGGGGACCTTCGGCGTCGTCGGCCAGCAGCACCCGGACCGCGCGGAGCCCGGTCAGCACGGTCGGACCCTCGCCGCGGGCGCGGGCCGGGTGCAGGTAGTGCACGGACGTGGACGAGCGCAGGTTGCTCTCCGGCGTGTAGCCGACCTCGAAGAAGCCGGTGCCGCGGGGCGACCCGTCGAGCCGGCCGTCGTTCCACCGGTCCTGGACCGGCAGGTCGAGCGCGGTCGACGCGCTGGCGACCACGTCGGCGACGAAGGGGTTCTGGTCCTGCTGGGCGACCGGGTGGATCGGGGTGAGGAGGCGGTCGTAGAGCGGCAGGACCGTGTCGGGGTCCCAGCCCTCCGCACCCAGTGCCACCCACTCCTCGAGGTCGGCGCGCAGCGGCTTCCAGGCGATCATCGTGTTCGCGGTCGAGCACCCGCCGAGGATGCGCAGGCGGGCCAGCCTGATGTGCGAGTTGCCGCGGTCGTTGGGCTCGATCCGGTAGTCGAGGTCGTACTCGCCCTCGAGCATCTCGTCCCACCGGCGCAGGTCGCGCGCCCGCGGCTCGTGCTCGTCGTCGGGACCCCACTCCACCAGCGCGACGTCGAGCCCCTGCTCGGCGAGCCGGGTCGCGAGCAGCGCCCCGGCGGTGCCGCCTCCGACCACGAGGTGGTCGTAGGTGTCGCGCTCCTCCGACGAGCCGGTGACCTCAGCCATGCCGGATCCAGGTGGTCTTGAGGCCGGTGAACTTGTCGAGCGCGTGCAGCGAGAGGTCACGGCCGTACCCGGACTGGCCGAAGCCGCCGAACGGCGTCGACACGTCGAGCGCGTCCACGCAGTTCACCGAGACGGTCCCGGCGCGGAGCCGCCGGGCCACGCCGTGCGCGCGGCGGAGGCCGTCGGTCCAGAGCCCGGCCGCCAGCGCGTAGGGGGTCGCGTTCGCGACGGAGACGGCCTCGTCGACGGTGTCGACGACGTGCACCGACAGCACCGGACCGAACACCTCGGTCTGCGCGATCGTCGCGGCGGCGTCGACCCCCACGAGCACCTGCGGCCGGACGAAGGTGCCCGCCGGCATGCCGTCGACGACCCCGCCGCCGTGGACCGTGCCGGCCTCGGCCGCGCCGGTGCGCATCAGCTCGAGCACGCGCGCCGCCTGGCGCTCGCTCACCACCGGTCCCATCTCCGTGGCCGGGTCGAGCGGGTCGCCCACCCGGACGGCCAGCGCCCGGCTGACGACGCGCTGGACGAGCTCGTCGGCCACGCCGCGCTGCACGACGAGCCGTGACGTCGCCGAGCAGACCTGCCCGGCGTTGGTGAAGATGCCCGCGGCCACGCCGTCGGCCACGGCGTCGAGGTCCTCGACGTCGTCGAGCACGACCACGCCGCTCTTGCCGCCCGCCTCGAGCCAGACCTGCTTGAGGTTGGACTGGCCCGCGTACTGCTGGAACAGCTGACCGGTGCTGGTGGAGCCGGTGAAGGTGACGACGTCGACGCCCCGGTGCCGCCCGAGGGCCTGGCCCACCACGGGTCCGGCGCCCGGCACGACCGAGAAGACGCCCTCGGGCATCCCGGCCTCGGCGACCAGCTCGGCCAGGCGCAGGACGGAGAGCGGCGAGTCCTCGGCCGGCTTGAGGATGACGCTGTTGCCCGCGGCCAGCGCCGGGGCGATCTTCCACATGGCGAGCTCGAGCGGGTAGTTCCACGGCACGATCGCGGCGACGACGCCGAGCGGCTCGCGCGTCACCACCGCGAGGTCGTCGGCCCCGGTCGGGGCCACCTCGCCGTAGACCTTGTCGAGCGACTCGGCGTACCAGCGCAGGATCGCGGCGGTGCCGGGGGCGTCGATCGCCGTCGTGTCGACGATCCGCTTGCCCGCGTCGAGGGTGTCGAGCAGCGCCAGCTCCTCGACGTGGTCCTCGATCAGCCGGGCGACGCGGTGCAGCACGGTCGCCCGCTCGCGCGGTGAGGCCGTGGACCAGTGGCCGCGGTCGAAGGCCCGGCGGGCGGCCGCCACGGCGAGGTCGACGTCGTGCTCGTCGCACTCGGTGACCTCGGCGAGGACGGCGCCGGTGGCCGGGTTGACCGCCGCCCGCGTCCGTCCGGAGCGCGAGGTGACGGGCCCGTCGATCCAGGCCGTCGTCACCGGGACGATCGCGTCGGCCCGCTTCTGCCACTGCTGGTGGCTCAGGGCGCTCACGCGCTCGTCGTCCCGACGCTCGGGCGGACCGACGAGCCGGTGGTGCCGGCACCACGCGTCGAGCGGGCCCACACGTAGTACAGCGGGCCGATGACGGCCAGGCCCACGATCCAGGAGATGTCGACGCCGTGGAGGGCGTCCGCACCCGGCCCGACGTAGAGCGCGTTGGACAGGAACGGGACCTGCACGGCGATGCCGAGGACGTAGCAGCTGATCGCCGCGGTGTTGTAGGTGCCGTAGACGCCGCCGTCGGCGCGGAAGAGCGCCGAGATGTCGTACTCGCCGTGGCGCACGAGGTAGTAGTCGACCAGGTTGACGGCCGTCCACGGCACCAGCGCGCACAGGAGCAGCAGCATGAAGTTGTAGAAGTTGTTCAGGAAGTCGCCCTTGCCGAGGATCGCGAGCGCGAGGCCGAAGCCGAAGATGACGACCGCCACCACGGCGCGGGCGCCCGCGCGGGGCTCCCACCGGGGCCGCAGCGTCTGCCCGATGGTGAGCACCGACAGGGTGCCGCAGTACAGGTTCATCGAGTTGGTGGCCGCGATGCCGAAGGCGAAGACGAACAGCACGACGGTGCCCGCCACCCCCGCACCCTCGCGCACGGCGCCCACGGTGTCGAGCGTCGGGAACGCGGCACCGAGCACGGCACCGAGGACCATCGGAAGGAGCGACCCGAGCACGCAGCCGACGTAGGTGGCCCAGAAGGCGGCGCGCACGCCGGTGTCACGCGGCATGTAGCGGGTGTAGTCCGAGACGTAGGGCGCGTAGGCGATCTGCCAGAGGGCGGCGATCGACAGCGTGCTCATGAAGCCCGCCCAGCTGAAGCCGCCCGCGGAGAAGGTGGCCGACGGGAGGTCGACGACGACGAAGGCCATGACGAACGCGAGGAGCAGGGCCGCACCGGCCAGCACCGACAGCACGCCGGCCATGGCGTGGATGACCTTGTACCCGTAGACGGCGCCCAGCACCGAGACCGCGCCCATCAGGACGATCGACAGCGTCTCGTCCAGCCCGGTGAGGCTCGCGACCCCCTGCCCGCCGAGGACCAGGTTGGAGGCGAAGAACGCCGTGTACATGACGACCACGATGACCACGACCAGGAGCGAGCCCTGCGAGCCGAACTGGGCCCGGGTCTGCAGCATCTGCGGGACGCCCATCTGCGGCCCCTGCGCGGCGTGCAGGGCCATCACGACGCCGCCGACCAGGTTGCCGAGGACGAGCGCGACGATTGCCCAGGTGACCGTCAGCCCGAAGACCGCCGTGCCCAGCAGGCCGGTCGCGATCGTCAGCAGCATGATGTTCGACCCGAACCAGATGGTGAACAGCTGCGACGCCCGGCCGTGGCGCTCGGTGGTGGGGATGTGCTCGATGGTGCGGATCTCGAGGGTCTCGTTGCCGCCCGCGGGAGTGCTCATGGTTCTCCTCGTGCTCAGAGTGTTGCCGTAACCCTCCGCCAGCCCCGACCATCTGTCTAACGCCATAAACTGGCGTCAAAGATCGGTTTCGTCGATGCAGGATCGGGTGCCGATGCGTGGCCGGCCACCCGACACGCCGCCGACACGCAAGCTCTGCTCGCACACCGTCGCGTGACGTCCCGGTGAACGACGGTGGCACCCCGACCGGGACCCCGTCACGCGAAGTTCACACGTCGAGGGCGGGCCCGGACCTCAGGCCGGCGAGACGCTCGGGGTCGAGCAGCCGGTCCAGCTCGGCCGCGCCGACGACGCCCGTGCGCAGCGCGAGCGACCGCACGTCGCCCTCGCCGGCGAGCGCGGCCCGGGCGATCGTGCTGGCCGCCGCGTAGCCGAGTGAGGGGATCAGGGCGGTGACGACCCCGACGCTGCGTGCGCTCACCTCGAGCAGGTGCGCCTCGTCGACCTCGATGCCGCGCACGCAGAGCCGGTCGAGGGTCTCGA
The DNA here is from genome assembly GCA_030655315.1 of Nocardioidaceae bacterium. GTDB lineage: Bacteria > Actinomycetota > Actinomycetes > Propionibacteriales > Nocardioidaceae > JAURVT01. The sequence goes on from JAURVT010000002.1 coordinate 62,016, forward strand.
AGGCGCGCGTCATCCAGTCCATGCCCTGCAGCAGGCCGTGGCACATGATCGGCTCGAAGGCGTTGAGCTGCAGCTGCCCGGCCTCGGCGGCCATCGTGATCGTCACGTCGTTGCCGATCACCCAGAACGCCACCTGGTTCACCATCTCGGGCACGACCGGGTTGACCTTGCCCGGCATGATGCTCGACCCCGCCTGACGGGGCGGGAGCCTCAGCTCGTTGAACCCCGCCTGCGGCCCCGACGAGAGCAGCCGCAGGTCGTTGCAGATCTTCGACACCTTGACCGCGGTGCGCTTGAGCACGCCGGACAGCTGGACGAACACCCCGGTGTCGGCGGTGGCCTCGAGCAGGTCGCCCGCCGTCTGCAGCGGCACGCCCGTGATCGCACGCAGGTGCCGCAGCACGGTCGCCGCGTACCGGGGGTCGGCGGTGATGCCGGTGCCGATCGCGGTGGCGCCGAGGTTGATCTCGGCGAGCAGGCTCCGCGAGTCCAGCAGCCGTGCCTGCTCCTCGGCCAGCGTCGCCGCCCACGCGGCGAGCTCCTGGCCGACGGTCATCGGCACGGCGTCCTGCAGCTGGGTGCGGCCCACCTTGGGCACGGCCCGGAACTGCTCGGCCTTGGCCGCGAACGACGCCGACAGGTCCCGCACCGCGAGGGCCAGGCGGTCGAGCTCGACGACCAGGGCGAGCTTGACGGCCGTCGGGTACACGTCGTTGGTGCTCTGGCTCGCGTTGACGTGGTCGTTCGGGTGGAGCCGGTCGTAGGCGCCCACCGGGAGCCCGAGCACCTGCAGGGCCCGGTTCGCGATCACCTCGTTGGCGTTCATGTGCGTCGACGTGCCCGCACCGCCCTGCACCACGTCCACGACGAACTGGTCGTCGAGCGCGCCGTCGACGACGTCCAGGCAGGCCACCTCGATCGCCGCGGCGCGGCGCTCGTCCAGGACGCCCAGCTCGGCGTTGGCGCGCGCCGCCGCGAGCTTGACCTGCCCGAGGGCCGCCACCAGCGGCCGGTGCCGCCCGACGGGCGTGCCGCTGATCGGGAAGTTCTCGAGCGCGCGCGAGGTGTGGATCCCCCACAGCGCCTCCGCGGGCACCGCCCGCTCGCCGAGGAGGTCGTGCTCCACCCGCGTCGCGGTCACCGCCCGCCCCGGTCGGCCGCGACGTCGAGCGTCGTCCACGCCAGGGCGGTCGCCGCGTCGAGCAGCGCCCTCTCGGCGTCGCCGCCGACGCAGTGCGCGGCGAACTCGGGCTGGTGGTTCAGGGCGGGCAGCGAGCCGATGCCGACGTAGGGGTGGATCGCGGGCACCACCTGCGAGACGTTGCCCATGTCGGTCGACGCGCGGTTCATCCGCCGCGCCGGCGACCCGGTGTCGAACACGCGGCCCAGCCGCTCGGCGTTCGCCACGTAGGCGTCGAGCGCCGTCCGGTCGGTGCGGAACTCGGCGTAGGGCTTGCTCTCAGGCTCGATCGTGAGCTCGCAGCCCGTCGCGAGGGCACCGGCCTCGAAGCAGCGCCACACCCGGGCCTCGGTCTCGGCGAGCTGGTCGAGGGACTTCGCCCGCACGTACCAGCGGCCGTCGGTGCGGGCGGGGATGGCGTTGGGCGCCTCTCCCCCGTTGGTCATCACGCCGTGCACGCGGACGGTCTGCGGCAGCTGCTGACGCAGCAGGCCGACCGCCACCTGCGCGACGGTGAACGCGTCCGCGGCGTTGACCCCCTGCTCGGGGTAGGCGGCGGCGTGGGACGCCTTGCCGCGGTAGGTGACGTGGGAGTGCGACACCGCGAACGGCTCCGCCTCGGCGACGTCGACCGGCGCGGGGTGCGCCATCATCGCGAGGTCGAGCCCGGTGAAGGCCCCACGCTCGAGCAGCTCGATCTTGCCGCCACCGCCCTCCTCGGCCGGGGTGCCGTAGACCTCGATGGTCAGGCCCGCGGCGTCGGCCAGCGGCGCCAGCGCCCGCGCGGCCCCGACGGTGATCGCGGAGATCAGGTTGTGGCCGCAGGCGTGGCCGAGGCCGGGCAGCGCGTCGTACTCCGCGCACAGACCGATGCGGAACGGGCCGCTCCCGTAGGTGGCGAGGAACGCCGTCTCCAGCCCGAGGTAGGCCGGCGTGACGTCGAAACCGGCGTCGGCGAGGTGGTCCGCGACCCGCGTCGACGACCGGTGCTCCTCCCAGGCGGTCTCGGGGTCGGCGTGCAGCAGCTCGGACAGCCCGATGAGGGTCGTGGCGTCGTCGTGGACGGTCGCGGCGGCCCGGTCGCGGGCCGCCTGCTCGGCGGCCACGCTCACTCGTCCCCGGGGACGCCGTACGACGGCGCCACCGTGGGGTCGAGGCCCCGGGTCACGTAGTCGTCGCGCTGGGGAAGCCAGACCTCGAGCAGAGAGCGCAGGTCAGCCACCGGGGTGTCGGCCCAGTCGACCCGCAGGTCGGTGACGCGCCACGGCACGTCGCGCACGACCGACAGGCCGGCGGACCGGACGGGCCCGGCCTCCCCGCCGGCGTCCAGGCCCGCCTCGAGCGCGCTCAGCAGGCGCAGCTCCAGGTCGCCGTCGGCCGCATCGAAGCCGGCGGCGACGGCGTCGACGACCTCCGGCCCAGCCAGCATGTTGCCCGCGGCCGCCAGCCGGTCGCCGGTGACGTGGCGGTGCACGCCGAGCGACCCCGCGCCGGAGAACGCGGCGGCGTCGCCGCCGACGCCCAGGACCGTCAGCTGACGGTGCTCGACGTGCTCACGGTCGCGGACGACGTCGTCCATCGCCGCCTGCGCCCCGACCCCGGTCTCCAGGGCGTCGAGCAGCGCCGTGCCGAGCCGTGGGTCGGTGACGTTCTGCGACGAGGCCCCGCCCACGCCAGGGCGCAGGTGGATGCACCGGGCGGCGACGGCCGGGCTCGAGGAGGTGACGGCGATGCCGACGGCGCCGGTGCCGTCGGTCGCGAGGATCGAGAAGGTCACCGGGCACCACCGGGTATGACGGCGACGGCGTCGACCTCGACCAGCCACTCGGGTCGTGCGAGGGCCGACACGACCAGGCCGGTGGAGATCGGGTGCACGCCGCGCGTCCACCGCCCCACGGTGCGGTAGACGGCCTCGCGGTAGCGCGGGTCGACGATGTAGATGGTGAGCTTGACCAGGTGCTCCATCTCGGCCCCGGCCTCGGTCAGCAGCATCGAGATGTTGGCCATCGCCCGCTCGGTCTGCGCCTCGACGTCGCCGATGCCGACGGACTCGCTGGTGTCGAGGTCCTGGCCGATCTGGCCGCGGACGTAGACGGTGTCGCCGGCGACGACGGCCTGGCACAGGTCGTTGTCGAGGTTCTGCTCGGGGTAGGTGTCCCCGGTGTTGAACGGACGGAACCGGGTGTGCCCGCCCACGACGATCGGGTCGTTCATCGCGCCACCTCCGGCCGTCCGGCCGCCACCGCGTGCAGGTCGGTCGTCGCCCGCGGCTCGGTGGTCGAGTGCGCGCGGAGGCCGTCGGCCCCGCCGCTGCCGTACGTCAGGTAGCCGCGCTGGATGGCGATGTGGTCGGCGACGTGCTTCGCGTCGTGCCACACCCCCCAGATGAAGCTGGAGCCGCGACGCGACAGCCAGGGCAGGCCGAGGAAGTAGACACCGGGCTCGCGGGACACCCCGCGGCGGTGCTCGGGGCGTCCCCGCTCGTCGAACGCGTCGACGTCGAGCCAGCCGTGGTCGGTGGCGAAGCCCGTCGCCCAGATGATCGAGCTGATGCCCTGCGCCGCGAGGTCGAGCTGCTCGACCGGGTCGGTCATGCAGTCCGGGTCGGGGCGCCGGACACGGGCCTCGGGCTCCTCGGGGAGGTCCAGGCCGTTGCGCTCGACGTAGGCGTCGGCCGCGTCGAGCAGCGCGAGGTGCGTGCGGTCCCCCTGCTCGACGTTCTCGACCAGGTCGGGCGCGAAGTGCAGGACCCCGTCGTCGAAGGTCGACGTGAGGCCGACGAGGGTGACGCCTCCCGCGGCCAGGGCGCGGAAGTCGACGGTGTGCCCGCCACGGGCGCCGCTGACGGCGATCGTCACGTGCTCGGCGCCCTGGGGCGGGGTCTCGGCGTCCCACATGCCGAGCACGCCGAGCCACCAGCAGAAGTCACGGCCGCGGTAGGAGCGGGGCGGCCGGTCGTGCGGTCCCACCGACAGGTGCACCTCGCGCCCGGCGAGGCGCAGCTCCTCGGCGATCTGCACGCCCGACGACCCGGCGCCGACGACGAGCACGCCGCCGTCGGGCAGCTGCCGGGGGTTCTTGTAGCCGCTGGAGTGGATCTGCAGCGCGACCGCGTCGTCGGGGACGATCGGGGGGATCACCGGCCGCTGGAACGGGCCGGTGGCCGCGACGACGTACCGCGCGTCCCACGAGCCCTCGGAGGTGTCGACCTGGAACCCGGGGCGGCCGTCGTGGCGACGCACGCCCGTGACCTCGACGCCGGTGCGGACCGGCGCGCCGATCTTCTCGGCGTAGGCGGTGAAGTAGGCCGCGACGTCCTCCTTGCCGGCGAACCCGTCGGGCTGGGTGTCGGGGAACTCCATGCCCGGGAAGCGGTCGTGCCACGCGGGCCCGTTGGCGACGAGCGAGTCCCAGCGCTCCGAGCGCCAGCGCTCGGCGATGCGGTCCCGCTCCAGGACGACGTGCGGGATGCCGGCGGCGCCCAGGTGCTCGCTGATCGCGACACCCGCCTGGCCGGCGCCGACCACCACGACGTCGATCTGCTGACTGGTCATTGCATCCTCCACGGTGAGCGACTCTCGGGACGATCCTCGCCGGAGGGTGAGGATCTGTCGAACAGATGTTTGTGCTGCTGAAGATCGTCGTGCGCGATGCAGGGGGCGTGCGTCACGAGGTCGGGACGCGGGCCTGGTCGGCGTGCTCCGCGGCGCCCCGGGTGTCCGAGGCGTGCAGCAGGTCGATCCCCCGGGTCTCGGGGATGGAGGCCACCGACACCAGGCCGATGATCCCGATGACGACCAGCGCGAAGGCGGGCACGAGGTCGTTGCCCGTGACGCCGATCAGCCACGTGTTCAGGTAGGGCAGGGTGCCGGCGAAGAACGCCCCGGCGACGCTGTAGGCCATCGACAGCCCGCTCTGCCGGGTCCGGGTGGGGAACAGCTCGGCGACGGTCGCCGCGTGGGTCCCGAGGATGATCGCCAGGATCACCGAGAGCCCGAGGGTGGCGACGAAGCCCGCGAGCATCGTCCCCGTCTGCATCAGGACGAACAGCGGCACCGCGCCCACCACGAGGAGCACTCCGGCGAGCCGCAGGACCGGCTTGCGGCCGAAGCGGTCCGACGCCGTGCCCGACAGCGGGATCACCCCGATGGCGACGAGCGAGGCCATCGTCGAGAGCAGGGCGGCGCTCGTGGGCGTCAGCCCGACGACCTCCTCCTGGTAGGTGAGCAGGTAGACCAGCACGACGTAGAAGGTCGCGTTCATGAACGTCTCGATGCCGACGGTCTGCACGAACTGCTTGCGGTTGAGGCGGAAGACCTCGCGGATCGGCTGCTTGGCCACGGTCTGGAGACGCTCGAGCGCCCGGTACTCCGGGGTGTCCTCGATGCGCAGCCGGATGTAGAGGCCGACGAAGGCCATCGGCACGGTGAGCAGGAACGGGATGCGCCAGCCGTAGGCGAGCACCTGCTCGTCGGTGAGGACCGTCTGCAGCACCCACACGGCGAAGGACGCGGCCAGGAAGCCCAGCACCGAGCCGAACTCGATCCACGAGCAGCCGAAGCCGCGACGGCGTCGGGGCGAGTACTCGGCCAGGAACGCCGCCGCCGAGCCGAACTCACCGCCCGCCGCGAGCCCCTGGACGACCCGCGCGACCACGAGCAGCACCGGGGCGACGAGGCCCGCGGACTCGTACGACGGCAGCACGCCGAGCAGGAGGGTGCCGCCGGCCATCGTCATGATGACGATGGAGAGAGTCTTCTTGCGGCCGTAGCGGTCGCCGATGTAGCCGAACAGCACCGAGCCGAGCGGGCGCACGAAGAAGGCGACGGCGAAGACCGCGAACACCGACAGCAGGCCGGCGTTGCCGTCCTGCTCGGGGAAGAAGATGCGGGCCATCGTGGTCGCGAGGTAGGCGTAGACCGCCCAGTCGAACCAGTGGACGAACACCCCGATCGACCCGGCGACCAGGCTCTTGCGCAGGCCTGCGGGGGTGGGGTCCTCACGTGCGTCGACGTTGCTCATGCTGCTCCCGTGGGTCGGTCGGTCCGGTTCGTCCGATCGTGACCCAGCACACCGTCATCTGTACAACACACGTCGTGGGACGACTGCATCGACTGAGTCGATGCAGCGGTGGGCGCTCAGACCGCGGACACCAAGGTGATGAACTCCTGCGCGCGGCGGGTGAGGCGCGACGTCGCCGGCCACGACACGACGACGTCGAGGGCGTCGACGTCGTCCTCCACCTCGAGCAGGCGGACCGGGGTGCCGTCGTAGGTCAGGTCGTGCGCGGGGCGCTGGTTGAGCAGGGCGAAGCCGTGGCCGTGCGCGACCATCGAGCGGACCGTCTCGAAGCCGGGGCTGCGGAACCGCACCGGCGGCTGGTCCAGGCCGCGGGCGGTGAACAGCGACACGAAGTAGTTCGACGTGTGCGGCAGGTCGAGCAGGATCATCGGGAGCTCGGTCAGCTCGGCGAGCCGGACCGAGCCGCGCTCGGCCAGCGGGTGGCCCGACGGCACCAGGACGTAGGGCCGCAGGGAGTCGATCAGCGCGTGGTCGAGGTCGCCGAGGTCGTAGCCGTACATGACGGCCACCTCGCAGCGCCCCTCGCGCAGGGCCACCTGCAGCTGCGCGTGCTCCCCCTCCACCACACGGACGTGCGCCTGGGGGAAGCGGGACTCGAACGACGCGACCGCGACCGGCAGCCGGAACGGGGCCAGCGTCGAGAAGCACCCGACGACGAGCTCGCCCACCACCGACCGTCCGACGCCCCGGGCCGCGTCCTGCAGGTCGGAGGCGTGCGCGAGGAAGGGACGCAGCTCGCGCAGGAAGTCCTCGCCCGCGGTGGTCAGGCTCAGGCCGCGGGCATGGTGCCGGACGAACAGCTGGACGCCCAGCTCCCGCTCCAGCTGGGCGATCGAGGTCGACACGGCCGACTGCGACACCATGAGCACGCGCGAGGCCCCGGTCATCGTGGTCTGCTCGGCGGCCGCGGCGAAGTAGCGCAGCTGCACCAACGTGAAGGAGTGCCCGCGCACGAGCGACTCGGCCGCGTTGCCACCCGCCCTGCGCCCGTCCGCGTCCTGCATCGTGTGCGTCCCCTCCGGTGTGGTCGCCCGGGCCCGTCGCGGGACGCCGCGTGGAGATGGTGGCACATCCCCCTCCCGCCCGCCCCGTGCCGAGCGGCGCAAACTCGGGGTCGACACGCGGGGCTGCGCCCGAAGTTGCGCCGCTCGGGCACCAGTTTGCGCCACTCGGCGACCGAGCGGCGCGAGCGTCAGGCGGCCTCGCGGACCACCGCACCCTGGGCGACGACGACCGACAGCTGCTCCAGCGCGGTCGCGTCGACCAGCGGGTCGGCGTCGGCCACGACGACGTCGGCCTGGAAGCCCTGGCGCAGCCGGCCCACGCGGTCGGACCAGCGCAGCAGGCGGGCGGCGTTCGTGGTGGCGGCGCGCAGCGCGGCGAGGTGGGGCAGGCCCGCCTCGACGAGGAGGCGGAACTCGGTGCCGATCGGGTCGACGTCGGTGCCGAACGAGTCGGTGCCGGCGACCACGGTGACGCCGCGCTCGTGGGCCGCACGGACCGCGGCCTGCAGCACCGGGGTGTACTCGCGTCCGCGCGCGGCCAGCACCGGGTCGGGCGAGCCCGACAGCCCGGTGACGGCGGCCATCGTGGGCGTGAAGTACGTGCCGCGCCGGCGCATCTGCTCGAGCGTGGACTCCCCCACGTAGACGCCGTGCTCGATGCTGCGCACCCCGGCCCGCACCGCGCCGTCGATTCCGCGCTCGCTGTAGGCGTGGCACAGCACGTCGGCCGGGCCCGCCGCGGACACGACGGCCGCGATCTGCTCACGGTCGTAGACCAGCTCGGTGGGGTCCTGCTCGGCGAGGCCGGCGCGCGGGTTGGCGCGCGTCTTGACCACGTCGACGCCGCGGGAGCGGTTCACCCGCGTGAGGTAGCGCAGGTCGCTCGCCGAGCGCACGCCGCCGCGCAGCCCCGCGAGCGGCGCCAGGTCGGGGTCGGCCAGCACCGTGTCACCGAGGTCGGGGCTGACGAAGACGCCGGCGGCCCGCATGCGTGGCGCCCGGCCCGGTGCCCACGTCGCGAGCGGGCGCAGCGCGACGTCCTGGTAGAAGTTCGACGACCCGCTCCGCACCGTCGTCGCGCCGGCCCGCAGGACCGCGGCCGCGTCCGCCAGCGCGTTCACGTGCACGTGCGCGTCGACCAGGCCGGGCAGCACCCACCGTCCGGTGGCCGAGATCGTGCGGGCGCTCCCCTGCACCGAGCGGACCGCCCGGCGGGTCGCGTCGCGCGTCCCCGAGGCCAGCACCCGCCCACGGGCCAGCACCACGACGCCGTCCTCGACCACGTCGCCGGTGAGCGGGTCGACGAGGGTGCCGCCGTCGATCACGATCGGGTCGGGCACGGGCGGCTCACCCCGGTAGCGGGCCCGCGCGTCCTGCGTGCGCATCGCGGCGGACGCCGTCCCGGCTCCTGCGAGGCCGCTGCCGGCCACGCCGGCCAGCACTCCGGCGACGCTCAGGACGTGCCTGCGGCTCGGTACGGTGGGCGGGACCTCGGTCGAGGCATCGTGGTCGTGCAGGCACATCGCGGGCTCCTCGGGTTTGGTATACCAAGACCGTAGGACACCGCGCAGGAGGGAGCAAGACCCTGTGACGACGGGTTCGGCACGCGACGTCGCCCGCGAGGGCATCCGCGACCTCGTGATCCGGGGCGAGCTGCGCCCCGGCGACCGGTTGGTCGAGCGCCGGCTCGCCGACCGCCTCGGCGTGTCGCGGGTGCCGGTCCGCGAGGCGCTGCACCAGCTCGCGCACGAGGGGTTCGCCGAGGAGCGTCCCCCGCGCGGCATGGTCGTCCGCGCGCTCGACGCGTCCGACACCGAGACCCTGTTCGCGGTGCGGGCCGCCCTCGAGGACCTGGTGTGCGACCGCGTCGTCGAGACCGCCGACGAGGCCGGCCTGGCTCGCCTCGCCGAGCTGGTCGACCGCGCCCGGGCCGCCCTCGAGGCCGGCGACGTCGCCCGGGCGGTGGCGCTCAACGCGGGCTTCCACCCCGCGCTCGTCGAGGCCTCGGGCAGCGGGGTGCTGCACGCGGTGATGGAGCCCGTGGCCGGCCGGATGCGCTGGCTGCTGAGCCAGCACGACGACCCGGCGTCGATGGTCGACGACCACGCCGCCATCGTCGACGCGCTGCGCCGACGTGACGCGCCCGCCGCGCGTCGCCTGTGCCGCGACCACCTGGTGGTCAGCCGCGCCGCCCTCGGCAGGGCCGGCGACGCGACCGACTAGGTTCACCGTGCCGACCACCCCGTAGACGACAGGAGACGACCTTGATCCTCATCACCGTCAGGACGAAGGTGAAGCCGGGCACCGCCGAGGACTACCTCGCGGCGAACCGCCCCTTCCTCGAGGCCACGCGCCGCGAGCCGGGCAACAAGTGGTTCGAGCAGTACCGCAGCGTCGACGACCCCGACGTCGTCCTCACCACCGAGGCGTTCGACGACGCGGCGGCGGGCGAGGCGCACGTCGCCTCGGAGCACTTCCAGCAGTTCCTCGAGGACCCGGCGACCAAGCCGTTCGTCGCCGAGGCGCCCGACATCATCTACGTCGACATCCCCGACCGCGACGGCTGGGACAAGATGTCGGAGTTCTGAGCCCGACGGGACGGCGGCGCCGCACGTGCGCGGCGCGGCCGTCCCGCGGGTCCGCGGTCAGGACGTGGCCACGACCCCGGTGAGCTCGTTCGGCACGTGGTCGAGCGTCGCGGTCTCGACGACCTCGCCCGTGCCCAGGTCCACCCGGTGCAGCTCGCGCGTGGCGGGCTCGGTCACGAAGGCCTCGCCGCCCCGCACGAACAGGCTGGGCCGGGGCTGCTGCCAGTCGACCGGCTCCACCCAGGGCTCGGTCACCGGGTGCGACGCGCTGACCTCCGCGGTGTCGGGATCGACGACGTGCAGCGCGCCGTCGTCGCCGAGGACGAGGGCCTCGCCGTCAGGGCCGCGGCCGAGCGACCGGAACGAGTAGCTGGCGCCGAGGTCGACCAGCCGCATGGTGCCGTCCGTGGTGTCGGTCAGCGAGATCCGGGTGGGACGCTCGCGCTCGGCGTCCGGGTCGGTCTTGTAGTCGCCGAGCACGACCGCCGACTCGTCCGAGCCCGCCTGGTTGCCGACGCGGCCGTAGGCGTCGGGGCTCTGCACCTTGGTCAGGACGCCGTCGCGGTAGACGAGCAGACCGTCCTCGCACCCGACGACGACGGCCTCGTCCCGGGCCGTGGCCTCACCGTGCACGCCGGGGCACTCCTCGTTGCGCGCGACCTCCTCGCGGTCGGCGTCGAGCACCCGGACGCCCGAGCGCGTCTCGGCGTTGCCGACGGTGGTCACCAGCTCGCCGTTCGCGAGCTCGATCGCGACGCCGTGGTGGGCCTCGGGCGACGCGATGCTCTCGGCGTCGCCGGTGAGGTCGTCGGAGTCCAGCACCCGCACCTCCCCGGTGCCGTCGGTGAACAGGACCGTCCGGCCCGCGTGGCGCACGACGTGGCCGGGCTCGGCTCCGTCGAAGGTGGTGCCGGTCATCTCGCCGGCGACGGCGTCGAGCAGCGTGAAGCCGGCCGCGGTGGAGACGAGCACGTGACGGTCGTCGCCGGCGGGGTTGACCCGGTTGAAGCCCTCGAGGGCGACCTCGCCCCGCGGCTCGAGCGACTCCCCGTCGAGCACCTGCAGGCCGCCGTCGTGGGTGTAGACCAGGGGCGCGGTGCGGGGGTCGGACGAGCCGGTGGCCCGGGACGCGGTGGTGCCGGCATCGGGGTCGGAGCCGCAGGCGGCGAGGGTGAGGGCGAGCACCGCCGCGACGGGGGCGGCGAGCGCCCTCGGCGACACGGTCCTGGACGACGGGTTCGGGGATGGCACAGGTGTTCTCCTGACTGGTGGTGGGAGGGGTGGTGCGGGGGACGGAGATCAGGTGAGCCCGTCCACGATCGTGGTGGTGTTGGCGCGCATCATGGCGAGGTAGGTGGGGGCGCCCCCGTCGTCGCCGGTGAGCGACTCGGAGTGCAGGGAGAGCACCTCGACGCCGAGGCCGGCCTCGTCCGCGAGCACCTGCGCGAGACGGTCGGGCTGCGAGGTGTCGGCGAAGACCGCCCGGACGCCCGCCGCTCGGACGGCTCCGGCCAGGGAGTCCAGGTCGGACGCGCTCGGGCTGGCGAGGGTCGTGCCGCTGGGCACGACGGCGCCGACGACCTGGTAGCCGAACCGGTCGGCGAGGTAGCCCAGCACGTGGTGGTTGGTGACCAGGCGGCGGCGCTCCGGCGGCACCGAGCCGAGCTCGGCGACCATCCAGTCGTCCAGCTCGGCGAGGTCGTCCAGGTAGCGGTCGGCGTTCTGCTCGATCGCCGCGGAGTCGACGCCCTCGACCTCGGCGACGACGGCGTCGCGGACGAGCTCCGTGGCCGCGGCGACCCGGGCCGGGTCGGTCCAGAAGTGCGGGTCGAGCTCTCCCCGGGTGTCGCCGTCGGCGTGGGCGAGGGGGTCGACCTCCTCCCCCACGGCGAGGGTCGTCACGCCCTCGTCCGCGGCGCTGCGCACCTGCCGCGCGATCCCCTCCTCCAGCCCGAGGCCGTTGTGGACGACGAGGTCCGCCGACTCGAGGTCGGCCGCCTGCCGGGCGGAGAGCCCGAACGAGTGCGGGTCGGCGTCCGGGGCCATCAGCACCGCGACCCGCACGTCGTCACCGGCCACCTGGCGCACGACGTCGCCGAGGATGTTGGTGGTCACGACCACCTGGGGTCGGGTGTCGCCCGCGCAGGACGTCAGACCGACCGCCGCAAGGACGGCGACCGCGGCCGCGAGGGCCGCACGGCGCGTCATCGGCCGGTCTCGGTCATGAAGTCGGGGGCGACCTCGGTCGCGAAGGTGCGGGCCACCCGGAGGTCGTCGGCGTAGTCGAGCTCGACGACGCGCATCCCGGCGGCGTCGTTGACGTACGCCCGGGTCGTGTCCACCTCGACGACCGGAGCCGGCCCGTCCCGCGGATCGACGGGCGCCGTCAGCACCCGACGCTCGGCGAGCACCCGGCCGGTGGCGAGGTCGCGCGACTCCAGCACCCCGTCGCTGCGCAGCACCAGCAGGGTCCGGTCATCGCCCGGTGAGGCCACGGCCACCGGCCCCCCACTGGTCCGAACCAGTGCGAGGGTGCGCGCGGACGGGTCGATCGTCCAGACCCCCGACGTCCCGGCGGCACCGACGACCGAGTTGCTGCCGGGTCGGACGTGCAACGTCGAGAGGCGGTCGGCCGGCGGGGTGCCGTCAGGATAGGGGATCTTCTCGCCGGAGAAGGTCCCGTCGTCCTCGGTCACGAGCAGCACGCCGTCGGCGCAGCCGAGCAGCACGCCCGTCCGGGCCAGGGCGTGGCCGGACACCTCCGGGCAGCGCACGTCGATCTCGGAGGTGCGCTCTCCGTCGGGCGTGAAGACCGCGACAGCGTCGGCACGACCGGCGCCGTCCGCGGCCACCGACGCGACCACGTGCTCGCGGTAGGGAACGGCGACGCCGGCGTGCGGGCCCACGTCGATCCGGGCGGTCTGGTCGACCTCGCCGTCGTCGAGGCCCTCGCGCGACAGCACCGCCACCTCACCGGCCGCCTCGAACACGACCGCGGCGCCCGCGCCGGACCCCGCGACCCGGCCCGGCGAGTCGCCGCGCACCGACCCGACCGGGCGCGGGTCGGCACGGTAGTAGTGGGCGTGGTCGCCGTGCTCGACCCGCCAGGCACCGCTGTCGAGCACCCGAAGGCCGCGTCCTCCCTCAGGCGCGACGTAGACGAAGCGTCCGTCACCGGCCAGGGCCGCGACGGTCTCGTCCCGTCGGGGTCCGAGCGGCACGGTCTGCTCGGTGGTGAGGTCGAGGACGCGCGGACGGTCGCCGTCGGCCGCGGCGTAGACCAGCCGCGTCTGCGCCTCGGACTCCTCCTGCGCCCCCTCGACGTACCCGTGCGGGGTGGCGTCGGCACCGGCCTCGGCGGCGTCCGGACCGCCGCACGCGGCGAGCGCGGGGGCGAGCAGCAGGGCGGTGGCCGGGAGGGTGAGCACTCGGCTCTTCATGGGGTCTCCGATCGGGTGGGGGTGGCGACGACGGCGCGCACCGTGGCGCGGGACGGGTGTCGGCGGAGGGCGCGGTGGCGACGCAGGAGCGCGGCCACGGCGGCGGAGGCGAAGTAGGAGCCGACGCCGAGCGCCGCGATGGTGGCGCCGGCGGCGGTGCGGGCGTACCAGGAGACGAGCAGGCCGGCGACGGTCGCCAGGCCCCCGAGGCACGCGGCGAGCGCGATGGTCGAGCTGACGCGACGGGTCCAGACCGCGGCCGCGGCGGGAGGGCCCAGCAGCATGCCGAAGACCAGCAGCGTGCCCACGACGCGGAACGAGGCCACCATCGCGGTGGCCATCAGCAGGAGCATCGCGACGGCGGCCAGGCCGGGGCGCAGCCCGAGGGTGTGCGCCGTGCGCGCGTCGAACGTCAGCGCGAGGAACGGACGGTAGAGGGCCAAGGCGAGCGTGACGGTCACGAACGCGGCGGCGGCGAGCAGCGCGAGGTCGGCGCCGGTGACGCCGAGGACGTCGCCGAACAGGTAGCCGGTGAGGTCGACGGCGAACGACTGCGAGCGCGACACGATGATCACGCCGACCGACAGCATGCCGACGAACAGCAGGCCCACCGCGGTGTCGTGGGTGACCGCGCCCCGCGAGGTGACGACCCGGAGGCCGACGGCCATCACGACGGCGGCGACCGCGGCGCCCAGCACGAGCGGCCCGCCGAGCAGCGACGCCACCGCGATCCCCGGGAGCATCCCGTGCGACATCGCGTCACCGAGGAACGCCAGCCCGCGCAGCACCACCCAGGTGCCGACGGCGGCGCACATCACCGACACCAGCAGACCGGCCCACAGGGCGCGCTGGACGAACGAGACCTCCAGCGGGGTCAGCAGCCACTCCATGGCATGATTTAAACAGAAATGATTCTCATTGTGAAAAGGAGGGGCTCGTGGAGCTCGCCGCCCAGCTGGTCGAGGTGACCTTCAGCCATGACGGCCGCCGCCGCGCCCTCGACGACGCCACGCTCGCCGTCCCGCGCGGGGGCGCCACCGCGCTCGTCGGGGCGAACGGGTCGGGGAAGTCGACCGCCCTGGGCGTGCTCGCGGGCGTGCTCACGCCGCGGACGGGCCTCGTGCGGACCTGGACCGGGAGCCGTCCCTCGCTGGTGGTGCAGCGCAGCGACGTCGACGACCGGCTGCCCGTCACGGTGCGCGACACCGTCGCGATGGGTCGGTGGGCGCGGCTCGGGTGGTTGCGACGACCTCGGCAGGCGGACCGCGACGTGGTCGAGCGCTGCCTGGACGCGATGGGTCTGCACGGCGTCGCCGACGAGCGGCTCGGCGACCTGTCGGGCGGCCAGCGCCAGCGCGCCCTCGTCGCGCAGGGGCTCGCCCAGGAGGCCGACCTGATGCTGCTCGACGAGCCCACGACCGGCCTGGACCGCGAGTCCCTGCGGCACGTCGTCGACGTGGTCCGCTCGGCCGGGGTGCGCGGCACCACGGTGGTGGTCGCCACGCACGACCTCGCGCTCGCCCGCGGCTGCGACCACGCCGTCCTGCTGGACGCGGGCTCCGTCGTGGGCGAGGGCCGACCGGACGAGGTGCTGGCCGCGTCCGACCGTTCGTGGGCCGGTTGAGGGGCGGGGTGGTCGGTCAGCGACCGTCCCAGCGACGCAGGGTGGGCCGGTAGACGAGCTCCTGGGTGCGGCCGTCGAGCGTGCGGGTCTCGAGCAGCTCGAGGTCGAGGTCGGGCGCCCCGGCGAAGACCGGGTCGTCGCCCGTCGCACCGCAGATGACGGGGAAGACCGTCACCTGCACCTCGTCGACGAGCCCGGCGGCCAGCAGCGACCGGTTCAGGGTGAGGCTGCCGTGCGAGCGCAACGGCACGTCGGACTCCTCCTTGAGGCGGGTGACGGTCGCGACGGCGTCGCCGCTCGCCACGGTCGCGTCGGGCCAGTCGAGCGGAGCCTGGAGCGTCGAGGACACCACCGTGGTCGGCTTGCTCCTCATCCGCTGCACCCAGGGGTCCTCGATGCCCGAGTCCGGCGGGCTGGAGGCCAGCATCTCGACGAACTGGCCGAAGGTGGTCGCCCCGAAGACCATCCGGACGTCGCCCTCGTAGAGGGAGGCGCGGCGGGCGACGAGCTCGGGTCCCTGCTTGCCCCAGTAGCCGCCCCAGTCCCCCGGGGGCGCGTAGGACCCGTACCCGTCCAGGCTGGAGAAGACGTCGACGGTGTAGGTGGCGGTCATGGCGTGCTCCTCGGTCGTGGCGGACGGTCACAGGGTCAGACCGTGCGCGGAGCCCAGACTCATCGGCCCGGCCGTGACCACGGCGGGCGCCCCGCTCGCGGTGCGCCCGCCGTGGGCCTCAGACCGGGTCGGTGACGCGGTTGGAGACGAGCGTGTCGAAGTCCGACCCGTCGTCGACCAGGCCCCACTTCACGAGCCAGCGGTAGGTCTGGTCGAACTCGTGGGGCGGGTAGGGCTCGGGGTCCGCGAAGCGCAGGCGCCACGGCGCGATCTGCGACTCCTGCAGCACGCCGAGGTCCTCGGGCACCTCCTCGGTGAAGTAGTGCAGGTAGGGCGTGACGTCGGTGTTGATGTCGGCGACCGCCCGCTTGACCGCCCGGTCGATGGCCGCGAAGGTGTCGGCGTCGACGTCCTCGCCGGCGATCTCGGCGCCGGTGTAGAAGGACTCGGCGACGAGCCGGTAGCCCTGGGACAGGGCGAGCGAGATGTACGGCTCCATCAGGGCGACCGCGTCGACGCTGCCGTCACGCAGGGCACGGAACCGGTCGGCCGGACCGCCCACGTGCACGACCTTGAGGTGCTCGGGATCGACGAAGCCCTCCAGGGTCTGGATCGCGAGGTAGTGCGACCCGTGGTGGAAGTTGACCGCGACGGTCCTGTCGGCCAGCGCCTGCGGGTGCAGGACCGGCGAGTCGGGGCGGACGAAGATGGCCTGGCTCGCGATCGCCGCGCGCTTGGACACGATCTGGCCGCCGCGCTCGGAGTCGTGCGAGCGGCGCACCTGGCCCCACTCGCAGGCCCGGTAGAACGACACCGAGCCCTCCTCGAAGCCGCGGGACAGCCCACCGAAGGAGCTGACCAGCGTGTGGTCCTCGATCGGCGCGACCGACGCGTTGTAGGCGCCCGGGGCGACGAGCTCGAGGTCGATGCCCTCGTCGGCGAAGTAGCCCTTCTCCAGGCCCACGAGGTAGGGCAGGGTGAAGATGGCGCCGGTGCGCACGCTGGTGACCCTGGTGCGTCCGGCGGTGGTGGTCTCGGTGGTCATGTTCTCTCCTTCGGGGTGGGTGGGCGCCGCTGCCGCGGGTCCCGGTGGTGGTGCGGTGGTGGTCGGGGAGGTCGACGGCCGGTCCGCGCGGACCAGCCGGTGGGCGGTGGCCAGGCACACCAGGGCGAGAGCACCCAGCAGCAGGTACGTCACGCGCAGGCCGGTGACGTACGCGACCGGGTCGATCGACCCGGCGACCGGGGTGCCCGACGGCGGGCCGGTGGTGGCGAGCGCGGCGAACGAGACCGCGAGCGAGCCGGCCAGCGAGGTGCCGAGGTTCATGCCGATCTGGCGCGACACGCTCGTGACGGCGCTGGCGGCGCCGGCACGGTCGTCGGGGAGGCTCGCGATCGCGGCCGCCGTCGAGGGCGGGTTCGCCAGGCCCATGCCCGTCCCCAGCAGCGCGTAGCCCAGCAGCAGGGGCGTCAGCGGACCGTCCACGGTGGTGCCGGCGGCGAGCACGAGCAGGGCCGACGCCAGGCACGTGTGCGCCAGCAGGACGGGAGGCCGCGGACCCCTCGCGCCCATCCAGGCGCCGGCGACCTTGGCCGCGACGAGCGTGGCGAGCGTCAGGGGCAGCACCAGGGAGCCGGCGACGATCGGCGACAACCCCCGGACCTGCTGCAGGTACAGCGTGTTCACGAACATGACGCCGGCCAGGCACAGGTACGAGAAGCCGGCCGTGGTCATCGCGCCGCGCAGCAGGGGCGAGCGCAGGTTCTCGGGATCGACGACGGGGTCGGCGACCGCGCCCTCGACCTTCCAGAGCAGCAGCGCCGCCGCGACCGCCAGCAGCAGCGGGCCCCAGGTCTGCACCGAGGACCACCCGACCCGGGCAGCCCCGGACAGGCCGAGGGTGGCGGTGAGCATCGCCACGGCGACGACGACCTGTCCGACCACGTCGGCCCGGCGCCGCCGCGTCGCCCGTGGCGCCTCGGCCACGCGGCGCGAGGCCAGCAGCACCGCGCCCGCGAACGGGGCGGCGATCAGGAACACCGCCCTCCAGTCGGTGACGGTCACGAGGACGCCCCCGACCAGCGGACCGATCGCCGACGAGACCCCCGCGGTGGCGCTCCACGACCCCAGGGCCCTGCCCCGCTCCCCCGGGTCGGTGAAGCTCGCGCTGAGCAGCGCGATCGAGCCCGGCGTCATGAGCGCACCGCCGAGGCCCTGGAGCAGGCGGAGCAGGATCAGGGGGACCGCCGACGGGGCGAACGCGCACGCGATCGACGCCGTCGCGAAGATCGCGACGCCCCAGCACAGGACCCGCTTGGCCCCGTGACGGTCGGCCATCGTGCCCGCCCAGAACAGCAGGCTGCCCCGGGCGAGCGCGCTGGCGACCACGACCCACTGCAGCTGGGCGACCGACAGCCCCAGGTCGGCCTGCAGCGAGGGCAGGGCGACGACGAGCGCCGCGGTGTCGAGGCTGCTCAGGAAGAGCGCGGAGCAGCACACCGCCAGGGTGGTGCGCGGGTGTGCCGCCGTGGCCCGGGTGGTCATCGGCTCAGGTCAGCGTCTCGTAGACGGGCTCGTCCGGCTCCGACTCGAGGATCCCGAGCTCGAGCGCGACCGCGATCTGCTGGTCGAGGTTGGCGAAGACCGCGTCGTCCCAGACGGTCGGATAGATGTCGGCGAGCCGCTCGGGCAGCAGGGCGATGGCCGCCTCCTCGTCCGCCGGGACGCCGAAGGCCTCGTGGTAGGTCGCGAGCAGCGACGGGTCGTCGACGATCTTCTGGTTCGCCTCGGTCCGCAGCGCCACGAGCGCCCGGGCGGCCCGGGCGTGCTCGTCGCTCTCGGCCAGCCACTCGCGCCGGAAGGAGGCGCCGTTGAGGAACAGCGGCGCCGAGTCGCCCGTCCCCCGCTGCCACTCCGCACTCACCGTCGCGACCTGGCGGTTGCCGGCCGCGACGAGACGGGTGGCGTTGGGCTCGATCGCGATGATCGCGTCGAGGTCGCCCCGCTCGTAGAGCGCGAGGTTGGCGATGGGCTGCCCGGGGAAGAGCTCGAACTCCCGGGCGAAGTCGATCCCGTTGACGCCCGCGGCCAGCGCCGCGAGCCGGTACGTGTCCGACGACGCGGGCTGGACGCCGATCCGCTTGCCGCGCAGGTCCGCGACCGAGGTCACGTCGCTGTCCTCCGGGACGATCCAGCGGCCGTGGTTCCACAGCTGGGGACCGGCGATCACGATGTCGTGCCCCGTGGTGTTCGCCTGCACCGCGCCGAGCGGGCCGAAGGCGAAGCTGTCGAGCACGCCGGTCAGGAGCTGGTCCTGGCCGGCGCCCGGACCACCGCCGGCCGATCGCCCGAGCCGCAGGCCGTGCTCGGCGTCGAGCCCGAACTTCGCGATGATCGGGTCGATCACGGACCCCGCGGTGCCCGGGTTGGCCGCGCCGACGTCGATGGGCAGACGGCCGTCCGCGGCGGCCGGCTCGCCGTCGCCGCACGAGGCGAGCAGCGGGGCGAGGGCGGACGCGCCGAGCAGCGCGACGGAGCCGCGGAGCAGCTGGCGACGGCCCACCGGCGCGGTCCGGAGCTGACGGGTGAAGGTGGCGCCACGGGGCGCGTAGGGGCGTGCAGGCATGGGTGTCTCCTCAGAGGGGCGTGAGCGGGGTGCGGCGCGGGGGCCGAGGGGTGTCGGAGCGGTCAGTGCGCCCGACATCGGCGCGAGGACGGGGACGTGCGCCGCCCGAGCGCGGGCGGTCGCCTCACGTCAGCTCCGCGACGATGCGACGGTGCAGGTCGAACAGGCGGGTGTCCTCGGGGTCGCGGGGACGCGGGACGTCGACGAGGTGCTCGGTCGCGACGACGGCCGGCCGTCCCTCGAGCACGACCACGCGGTCGGCGAGCATCGCCGCCTCCAGCGGGTTGTGGGTGACGAGCAGACCCGTGCGCGGGCGGTCGGTCCACAGGCGCTGCAGCAGCAGGCGCAGCCTGCGTCCGGTCAGCTCGTCGAGCGCGCTGAACGGCTCGTCGAACAGGAGCACCTCGGGCTCGACCGCGAAGGCCCGCGCCACCGCCACCCGCTGACGCTGTCCGCCGGACAGGACCGACGGGTAGGAGCCGACGTAGTCCGTCAGCCCGACGGCGTCGAGGATCTCGTCCACGCCGCCGGTCCCGCGCCCCGCCGCGTCCGCGGCCAGGGCGACGTTCTCCCGGACGCTGACCCAGTCGAGCAGCCGTGGCTGCTGGAACACGACGCCGAGCCGCGCCGGGCGGGCGCCGTGGCCGGCGACGACCGTCCCCGCGTCCGGCCTCTCCAGCCCGGCCACCAGGTGCAGCAGCGTGGTCTTGCCGGTGCCCGAGGCACCCACGACCGCCACCAGCTCACCGGCGGGGACGACGAGGTCGAACCGGTCGAAGACGCGCTGCTCGGTGCCGTCGCGACGATCGACGTAGGTCTTGGTGACCCCGGACAGGCGGATCTCGGGACTCATACCGACACCTCCCGGCGCCAGCGGGCCGATCGACGCTCGAGCGTCTGCAGCACGCCGTACTCGATCACGGTCATCACGCCGGCGAAGGCGATCGTCCAGGCGAGCACGCCCGCGACGTGGTGCTGGGTGAACTCGAGGTTGAGCTGGTACCCGACCCCGTCGGCCAGCCCGAAGATCTCCACGAGCACGATCACCTTCCAGGACAGTGCCACCCCCAGCCTCGCGCCGGCGAACAGGCCGGGCGCCAGGGCGGGGATCCACAGCCGACGGAGCCGCGTGCGCCGGCTGAAGCGGTAGACGTGCGCCATCTCGAGCAGCGCGGGGTCGACGCTGCGGACCCCCTGGGTGAGGTTGATGATCAGCGCGGGCGCGGCGGCCATGGCCACGACCAGCACGGGGTTGACCATGCTGATCCCGAACCAGATGACGCCCAGCAGCGCCTTGACCAGGCCGGGCACCACGAGCCCGAGGAGCACGAGCGGCTCGAGGAACCGCCGGACCCAGACGTTGCGGCCCATCGCGATGCCGACCGCGACGGCCAGGACGAACGCCAGCGCGAAGCCGAGGGCCACCCGGAGCAGCGTCACCTCCAGGCTCGACCAGAGCAGGCCCGACCGCGCGATCTCCACCAGCGCGTCACGGATCTCCGGCAGCCCGGGCACCAGCGGGCTGTCGAGCCGCACGGTCATCAGCTGCCAGCCCGCGGACAGCACGACCACCAGCAGCAGCGGCGGGCCCGCCGACGAGGCCAGGCGCACCCATGCGGACGACCGGTGCGGGCTGCGTCGCGGTCGCGGGACGACCTCGGCGACCTCGGGCTCCACCAGCGGCCTGGTCCTGAGCCCGCTCATCGCGCACCCACCGTCGCGGGCGTCAGCGCCGGGTGAGCTCGATCATCTGCTCCAGCGGGCCGGCGGCGGCGAGCAGCGCCGCCAGGTCGTCCTCGGAGAGCGCGTCGAGCTGCGAGACGAGCTGCTCGCTCAGCAGACGTCGGTCGTCCAGGAACCGGGACCGTCCGCGCTCGCTCGCCTCCACCAGCCAGACCCGACCGTCCTGGGGGTCCGGCGACCGCGTGACCAGCCCGTCGGCCTCCAGGTTGCGCACCGTGCGCGAGATGGCCGTCTGCCCGACGCCCTCCCGCTCGGCCAGGTCGCCGATCCGCAGGGGTCCGTACTTGACCACCGCCGCCAGCGCCGTTCGCGCCGACCGGGGCAGGTCGTCCGGGTAGGCCGATCCGAGCTGGCGCGCCAGCTGGATCACCGCCACCTGCAGCCGCTCGACCTCGGCCAGCCGGTTGCGCGAGGGCACCCGGGACGTCGTCATGGCCGCGAGTATGGCAGGACGACGCGCGGTGACCTGCGTCGGAGCGGGGGTGGCCGGTGCCGTCCATAATTCTCACTCGACTTACTCGACTAATGACCGGCACGGGGCGCGGTCGGTTCGGCGGGGACCCCAGAAACGTAACCGCGGTTAAGTATTCTTGGACCGGACGTCCACGATGCGGACAGCCTTGCCACGATGGCGGCATGAGCGACTCCACCCCCGTCCTGCACCTCGTCCCGCGGAGCCAGTGGTCAACGGCGCAGCAGCTCGCGCCGGCGTCGCTGGCGAGCGAGGGCTTCGTGCACTGCTCGCCCGACGACGACGTGACCCTGGCCGTGGCCAACGCCTTCTACGCCGGTGCCGAGCGTCCGCTGCTGGTCCTCACCATCGACCCGTCGCGCTGCGGGGCGCCGCTCGTGTGGGAGGCCGCCGACCCGGCACCGCCCCCGGGCGTGGCCGACGACACCCTCTTCCCGCACCTCTACGGCCCCGTGCCGCCCGACGCGGTCGTCGCAGTCCGGACCGTGGAGTGGGACGCCGAGGGCACCGCGGTCCGGATCGGCTGAGGCCGCGACGGCGCTGACGGTGCCGTGGTCGATGCTGGTGCCATGGCACGGACGCGGGGACCGGGGCGGGCGGGCGTCGTGCTGCCGCTGGTGCTGGTGGCCGCGCTGGTGTGGTGGGCCGTCGACCGCGTCGGCGGCGACGACCGGGACGGCGTGGACGACGCGGGCTCGACGACCGTGGCCGTGCAGCGGGTGGTCGACGGCGACACCCTCGTGGTCGACGGGGCGGACCGCGTCCGGGTGCTCGGCATCGACACCCCCGAGACCGGCGGCCCGCGGGGTCGCCAGTGCGGGGGCGACGAGGCGACCCGGGCGGCCACCACGCTGCTCGACGGTCAGGACGTCACCCTCACGGGCGACCCCACCCAGGCCGCGCGAGACCGGTTCGACCGGCGGCTGGCGTACGTCACCCTCCCCGACGGCCGCGACCTCGCGCAGGTGCTGCTCGAGCAGGGGTGGGCCCGCGTCTACGCCCCGGCCGGCGACGTCGAGCGGATGGACGACTACCGCGACGCCGAGCGCAGCGCCCGCGCGGACGGCGCCGGCTCCTGGGGTCGCTGCCCGTCCTTCGGGTAGCCGGCCGTGCGTCCCGCCACGGCCGTGAGCACTCCCCCGACGGCGCAGAGGGAGGCCGCGGCGACGACCAGCGCCACCGCGGGCACCCCACCGCGGACGGCGCCGAAGCCCACCGAGCCGATGGCCTGGCCGACGGCCAGGGCGATGAACAGGACGGACGTGCCGGCGCCCGCCGCCGACGGCCACGCCGCTCGGGCCCACAGGATGAGGACCCCGGACAGGCACATGTAGCCCGCGCCGAAGACCGCCATCGACCCGTAGGCGGCCCAGGCGGCGTCGAGCACCACCGCGACCCCGAGCAGGACGTCGGCCACGACGAGCACGCCCGCGAACAGGCTCCAGCCGCGGCGGGGGCCCAGCCGGTCGACGACGAGCCCGGTGGACGGTCCGAGCAGGCCCCCGACGCCGAGCGCGATCCACAGCCACCCGGCCTGCGCGGCCGCGACCGAGCCGGACCCCGTCGCGAGCAGCGGCCCGAAGGTCCAGACCAGTGCCGACCCCGCACCGACGACCAGCGCCGCGACCGACGGCAGCGCCAGCCGTCCCCGGGGTCGCCGACCACGGGCGACGTCGGTCCGGGGCGCCGCGGGCGTCGACGTCCGGGCTCGTCCGCGCACCAGGATCAGGACGCCGGCGGCGGACGCGGCGCAGGCCGCGGCCATGAGCACCCACGCCGGCGTCGTCGACGCCGTGGCGAAGGTCAGCAGACCGGCGCCGACCACCCCGGCCGCGGTACCGGTGTTCACCAGCGACTGCGCCGTCGAGGAGGACCGTTCGGGCACGACGGCGTCGACGACGCGCACCAGGGCGGGCGAGGCGAACCCCGCACCCATCCCGCCCACGAAGACGGCCCCGACGAAC
Source organism: Nocardioidaceae bacterium (assembly GCA_030655315.1). Taxonomy (GTDB): domain Bacteria; phylum Actinomycetota; class Actinomycetes; order Propionibacteriales; family Nocardioidaceae; genus JAURVT01. Next base: position 85,352 of record JAURVT010000002.1, read on the forward strand.
GCCGCCGGCGTCGACGCGGCGGCGACCCCGAGGCACCCCGCGGTCGCGGCGAGGCCGGCCAGGAGCAGGCCGGCCCGGGGTCGCCGGTCGGTCAGCCGCGCGGCCACCCCGGCCGCGATCGAGTAGGAGACGAACTGCGCGGCCGCCGCCAGGCCGACCACGTCCGCCAGCGCGGGACGCTCGACCGCCAGGCGCGGCGCGAAGAGGCCGACCCCGAACCGGGCCATGCCGTAGGTCGAGGCGATGAGCAGCATCCCCGCGACCGCGGTGCCGAGTCCGGCGGTCCGGCCGTCGAGGGACCGGGACGTGCGCGCGACGGCATCCATAACGACCGTTCTATCATAACGACCGTTATAGTCGCAGGATGAGCCCGCCGACGACCACCGACCGCATCCTCGACTCGGCCGAGACCCTGTTCTTCACCGACGGCATCGCCGTGACCGGGGTGGACCGCGTCGCCGCCTCCGCCGGGGTCGCCATCGCCACCCTCTACAAGCACGTCGGCAGCAAGGACGGCCTGCTCGAGGCGGTCCTCGAGCGCCGGCTGCGCAGCTGGACCGAGCACTGGGACGCCGCGATCGAGGCCGCCGACTCGCCGACCGACGAGCTCCTGGCGGTCTTCGACGCGGTGACGTCGTTCCGCGCCTCGGCGGGCGCGACGCAGTGGTGCAGCTTCCTGGCCACGGCGTCCGAGCGTCCCCACCCACCGGGTGCCGGCGCCGATCCGGTCCTGGACCTGGTCGACCGGGACACCCGTCTCGTGACCGACCGGCTGCGCGAGCTGGCGCGCAGCGCCGACCTGGACGACCCGCAGGCCGTCGCGTCGAGCCTGCTGCTCCTCTACAACGGGGTGCTGGGCAGCCTGCTGCGCGGCACGCCCGACGATCCGGTGGCGCTCGCCCGTCGGCTCGCGCTCTCGGTGGTCACCGGTTCCACAGGTCGAACGGCCTGAGCAGCTGGAGCACCCGGGCCTCCAGCACCCGGGCGTCGGCGGCGGACGGCTGGGCCGACCAGCTCACCTCGGGAGCCAGGCGCACGATCGCGTCGCGCGCCCAGTCCCTGACGCGCTCGGGTCCGCTGGTGCGGAGCCGCTCGAGCCGCGCGGCCAGCCACTCGACGTCACCGAGAGCGCGGTCGAGCGCGGCCTCGCCGAGCCCCGACACCGGCGCCTGGCCGGTGCGGTGGACCCGCAGCCGACCGTAGAGCCCCTGCGGCCGCCCGCCGCCCCCGGCGCGCTCCCCGGCCGACCCGACGTAGCGGACCACCGCGTCGTGGGGCTCGCGGAACAGGTAGACGCCGGGGTCGCGGGGCACCTCGGGCAGCGCCTGGTCGAACGGCGCCCAGCCCGACCACTCGGCCAGGTCGTCGACCTCGGCGTAGGCGGCCAGGCGTGCGGCCCGGGACTCGATCGTCTCGAGCAGCGGGGGGTGGCCGGTCACGGTGCGTGCGGGTGGAGGAGGGACACGAGCCCAGCCTGGACGCCGGCACCGACAGTCCGGTGCGGTCGCTCCCCCGCGACCGGTGCGCCAGGATGGGGCGTCCGACGACCGAGGGGGTTGCCCGTGATCCTGTCCGACACCCGCGACCCCCGGCTCGTGACGGTGCGCCGCGGCGGGACCCTGACCGACCCCGACCACCACCTGCTCGCGCTGTGGGCGGCGGAGTGCGCCGAGCACGTCCTGCCGCTGTTCGAGCAGGCCCGCCCCGAGGACCTCCGTCCCCGGCTGGCGATCGAGCACGCCCGTGCCTGGGTGCGCGGCGAGGTGCGCATGATGCGGGCCCGGGCGGCCGGCGGGCACGCCATGGGCGCGGCCAGGGACCTGCGCGGCGCCGCGCGCCACGCCGCGTACGCCGCCGGCCAGGCGGGGGCCGTCGCCCACGTCGCCGAGCACGACCTCGGGGCCGCCGCCTACGCCATCAGGGCCGTGCGGGCGGCCGCCGCGCCGGGCGATGAGGAGCGCGCGGGTCGGGCCGAGTGCCGCTGGCAGCGTGACCGACTGCCGCCGGACGTCCGCGACCTCGTCCTGGCCGACCAGCGGCGCCGCAACGACCTCTGCTGGTCGGTCTTCGACTGCTGAGCGACCAGGTCGCGTCGGCCGCGATCGCCGTCGGCCGGACTCAGGACCGGTCGAGCCCCACCTCGTACCGGCGGGTGCGACCGTGCCGCGTGTCGTCGACCGAGACGAGCACCCCGCCCGCCCGCTCGATGGTGCGCGCCGACGCGACGTTGCGGACGTCGCAGACGAGGGCGACCGAGGAGAGCCCGAGGTCCCGGGCGAGGCCGAGGGTGCGGCCTAGTGCCCAGGACGCGACGCCCCGTCCACGGGCGGACGGCCGCACGCCGAAGCCGACGTGCCCCAGCGACCGGGTGCGCCCGTCCAGCTCGTGCCGCAGCGCGACCCCCGCGAGCACGTCGCCGTCCTCCACCACCCACCGGTAGGTGGCCGGCAGCCTCCCCATGGCGGCGGCCCGGTCCGGGTCGGCCTGGTCGAGGAGTCGCCGCGTCCACGCCGCGAAGCCTGCCCGGGTCGTCACGTCGTCGTCGGCGTGCAGGCCGAAGCCGTCCTCGTGCGCACCGGTCCCCCACTCCTCGTGCGCGGCCAGCCACGCCACGTGCAGCGAGACGTCGGGCGGGCGGAGGTGCAGCACCCCGCCACGCTAGCCCCCGCTCCGCGGACCGTCAGTCCTCGTGGCGGGCGTGCGCGGCGTCGAGGGCGTCGTTGAACGCGCCCATCCCGGCGATCAGGGCTTCGGCGGCGTCGGGGCCGATCAGGCCCAGCGCGTGGCGCAACGCGTCGGCGCGCAGCGCGGCGTCGTGCCGGTACGCGACGACGCCCGCGTCCGTCGCGCGGACGGGCCGGCTGACCTGGCCCGGGTCGTCGAAGCGCTCCACCAGCCCGTCGGCCTGGCTGGCCCTGACCTGACGGTTGATCGTCGACTGGTCGAGCTCGAGGTCCTCCGCCAGCTCGCGCAGCGTCCGCGCGCCGGCGTTGACCAGGCGCCACAGGATCTTGAACGCCGAGCCGTCCAGCCTCGAGCCCGGGTAGGACGTCGGACGTCGCCGGCTGATGCGCATGAGCTGGTCGCCCAGGGCACGCAGGACGTCGTCGTCGACCTGCGACGGGACCTCGGACACCGGCGACCTCCTCTGGCACGGACGGTCCATGATGCCAGCCGGTCGGACCGACGTGACGCAGGTCGCAGCCGGTTGCCGCCGACAACCATGCCGCCCCGTGCCACGATGTGCATCATGCACATCGACAGTCCCGACACCCCCGGAGGCACCGCCTCCGCCGCCCCGCGGACCGACGCGCCGCTCCTCGCGGTGGTGGTCCTCTGCCTCGGCGGCCTCGCCGCGGCCATGACCCAGACGATGGTCATCCCGATCCAGAGCGAGCTGCCGCGCCTGCTCTCGACCTCGGCCTCGAACGCCGGCTGGGTGGTCACCGTGACGCTGCTCGCGGCCGCGGTCACCATGCCCGTCGCGGGACGGCTCGGCGACCTGTTCGGCAAGCAGCGCGTGCTCGTCGCGAGCGCGTCGATCCTCGCGGTCGGCTCGGCCGTCGCCGCGACGTCGGACTCGCTCGCGCCGATGCTCTCCGGGCGCGTGCTCCAGGGCATGGGGATGGGCTTCATCCCGGTCGGCATCTCGATCATCCGGGACATCTGCCCGCCTCGCCTCGCCGGCACCTCGGTGGCCGCGATGAGCGCGACGCTCGGCGTCGGCGGCGCGATCGGGCTCCCCCTGTCGGCCTGGGTGGTGCAGTCCGGCAACTGGCACGCGCTGTTCTGGATCGCCACCGGCCTGGCGGTCGCGATCGCCGTCGCCACCTGGTTCGCCGTCCCCCACGTCGCCCCGGCCACCTCCGGACGGCTCGACCTCCTCGGGGCCGGCCTGCTGGCCGTCGCGCTGGTGTCGTTCCTGGTCGGTGTGTCGAAGGCCGCCCAGTGGGGCTGGGGCGACCCGCGGACGCTCGGCGCGATCGCGCTCGGCCTGGTGGTCGGCCTGGTCTGGGGCGCGTACGAGCTGCGCCACGACGAGCCCCTGGTCGACCTGCGGACCTCGGCCCGGCCCACCGTGCTGCTGACCAACCTCGCCGCGGTCGCGATCGGGTTCGGGATGATGGCACAGTCGATCGTCGTCCCGCAGCTGCTCCAGCTGCCCGGGGCCACCGGGTACGGGCTCGGCCAGTCGATCCTCGCGGCGGGCCTGTGGATGGCGCCGGCCGGGCTGATGATGATGGTCTTCGCGCCGGTCTCGAGCCAGCTGATCCGCCGGGCGGGCGCCAGGACGACGCTCGTCCTCGGCGCCGCCGTGCTCGGCACCGGTTACCTGGTGGCGCTGGCGCTGATGGGCGCCCCGTGGCAGCTGCTCGTCGCGTCGTGCGTGACGTCGGCCGGCGTCGGCATCGGCTACGCCGCGATGCCCACCCTGATCCTGGACGCCGTGCCGCCGCGCGAGGCCGGCGCCGCCGTCGGGCTCAACGCCCTGATGCGCTCGCTCGGCACCACGCTGGCCGCGGCCGTCATGGCGACCCTGCTGAGCAGCAGCACCCAGGCACTCGGCCCCGTCCAGGTCCCGACGCAGGGCGCGTTCCAGCTGTGCTTCGTGATCGGCGCCGCCGCGGCCTTCGTCGGCATGCTGATCGCGCTGGCCGCGCCGCGGACCGTCGCGCCGGCGGCGGCACCCCGGCAGGCGGACGCGGTGGCCGCGCAGGCGGACTGACCGGGCCCCGACGCAGCGACGGGCCCGCCCGACCGGAGTGGTCGAGCGGGCCCGTCGTCGTGTGGATCAGGCCGAGAGGGTCTCGGTGTCGATGACGGCGCGGTAGCGCACGTCGCCGGACACGACCCTGTCGTAGTAGTCGTCGACCTGGTCGGCCGAGATGACCTCGACGGTGGCGGTGACGCCGTGCTCGGCGCAGAAGTCGATCATCTCCTGCGTCTCGGGCAGGCCACCGATCATGTTGCCCGCGAGCGAGCGACGGTTGGTCAGCAGCGAGAAGGCGCTGACCTCGAGGTTGTCCTCGGGCGCGCCGACGTTGGCCAGCACGCCGCCACGGCCCAGCAGGCCGAGGAACGAGTCGAGCGGGATGCCCGAGCCGACCGTGTTGAGGATGATGTCGAAGCTGCCGGCGAGGTCGTCGAAGACCGACTCGTCCTCGGTGGCGTAGTAGTGGTCGGCACCGAAGGACAGGCCGTCCTCCTTCTTGGCGTCGGTCCGGCTCAGCACGCTGACCTCGGCGCCCATGGCCTTGGCGATCTTGACGCCGACGTGGCCGAGGCCGCCCAGGCCGATGACGCCGACCTTCTTGCCGGGACCGGCACCGTGCTCCTTGAGCGGGTGGTAGGTGGTGATGCCGGCGCAGAGCAGCGGGGTGACGGCGGCGTGGTCGGCGGGGTCGAACGCGCTCGGGATCCGGACGACGAACTGGTCGCGCACGACGACCTGGGCGCTGTAGCCACCCTGGGTGACCTCGCCGTCGTAGCCCTCGGAGCCGTAGGTCATCACGGCACCCTTCTCGCAGTACTGCTCCTCGCCGTCCTTGCAGGCCGCGCACTCCTGGCAGGAGTCGACCAGGCAGCCGACGCCGACGACGTCGCCGACGGCGTGGGCGGTGACGTCGGACCCGACCTCGGCGACGGTGCCGAGGATCTCGTGGCCGGGGGTGAGCGGGAACGGGGTCGTGCCCCACTCCTCGCGCTTGGTGTGGATGTCGCTGTGGCAGATGCCGGCCCAGCGGATGTCGATGCGCACGTCGTCGGCGCGGAGGTCGCGACGCTCGAGCTGGATGCGCTCGAAGGTGGCGTCGGCGGAGGCCGCCGACAGGGCAGGAACGGTGATCGTCATGTCATCGACGCTAAGACAAGTTGCCCGTTCAAGCACTTCGAGACGGACCGAGCAGCGACGACACCGCGGCGGCGAACGCGCGGGGGTCCTCCTGGGGAGGGTTGTGGCCGACGCCCGGCAGGCCGACCTGCTCGAGCGGGCCGACGAACGACCCCACGTCGGACGGCCCGTCGTACGCGCCGAGCCCGTCGGCCCCGCTGTCGAGGACCACCGTCGGCACGCCGATCGTCGGCCCCTGGGCCAGGGCGGCCTCGAGCGCGTCGTACCGGCCGTCCCCCGGGACGAGCCCGTAGCGGTGCCGGTAGGAGTGGATGACGACGTCGACGAAGTCGGGGTTGTGCAGGCTGGGCGCCGAGGCTCGGAACGCGTCGGCCGCGCCGTCCCACGCCGGCGACCAGTCCCGCCACAGCAGGCCGCACAGCGCCTCGCGGTCCTGCTCCAGGCCGCGGCGCCCCCGCTCGGAGTGGAAGTAGTACTGGTACCAGTAGGTCTTCTCCGACTCCGGTGCCGTGGGCACCTGGAAGCCCGCGATGTCCTGGATGTTGTATCCCCCCACGGTCACCAGACCGGCGACCCGCTCGGGGAACAGGGCCGCGGCGACGCACGCCGCCCGGCCGCCCCAGTCGTAGCCCGCCACGACGGCCCGCTCGACGTCGAGGGCGTCGAGCAGGTCGACCAGGTCCTGCCCGAGCGCCGCCTGCTGGCCCGAGCGGAGCGTCGACGACGACGCGAACCGGGTCGGCCCGTAGCCGCGGAGGTACGGCACCACGACCCGCGCACCGGCACCGGCCAGCGCCGGCGCGACCTCGTCGTACGAGCGGACGTCGTAGGGGAACCCGTGGAGCAGGACGACGGGCGGACCGGACGGGTCGCCCGACTCCTCGTACCCGACGTGCAGGACGGACGTGGACGTCTCGAGCAGCTCACCGGTCGGCATCGGCCCACCCTCTCACCGGCGACCGTCAGGCCCGCAGCACCTTCTCCATGGCCTTGCCCCGCGCGAGCTCGTCGACCAGCTTGTCGAGGTAGCGGATCTTCTGCATCAGCGGGTCCTCGACGTCCTCGACCCGCACCCCGCAGACCACTCCCGTGATCGCCGTGGCCCGCGGGTTCAGCCGGGCCGCGGCGAAGAACTCCTCGAAGGTCGTGCCCGCGTCGAGGTGGCCGGCGAGCGTGGCCTCGTCGAACCCCGTGAGCCAGCCGATCACCTCGTCGAGCTCGGCCCGCGTGCGGCCCTTCCTCTCCAGCTTGGCGACGTAGTGGGGGTGGACCGACGCGACGCTCGTGGTGAAGATCCGGTGCATCCCGCGAGGCTAGTGCTCCTCGCCCGTGGTGGGAGTACAGGGTTGGCTGTATTCACCGGTTGCTTTACCGTGGACGGGTGCAGATCTCCACCTCGACCGGCGCGCTCGCGCGCTTCGGCCACGCCCTGTCCGACCCCACCCGGACCCGCGTGCTGCTCGCGCTGGCGGGTGGCCCGTCCTACCCGGCCGACCTCGCGACCGAGACCGGGGTCTCGCGCCAGGCGATGTCGAACCACCTCGCGTGCCTGCGTGGCTGCGGCCTGGTCGTCACCGTTCCCGAGGGGCGACGGACGCGCTACGAGCTCGCCGACGCCCGGATCGCCCGGGCGCTCGAGGGTCTGCTCGACCTGGTGCTCGTCGTCGACCCGGCGTGCACCTGCGTCGACGACGACGTCCCCGAGGCGGTGCCGTCGTGACCGGCCCCGCGGTGCGGACGGCGACGTCCGCGGACCGACGGTCGGTGCTGTCCCGGCGCATCCGGCTCCTCGTCGCCCTCACGATCGCCTACAACGTCGTCGAGGCCGCGGTCGCGCTGACGGCCGGCGCGCAGGCCTCGTCCTCCGCGCTCATCGGCTTCGGGCTCGACTCGGTGATCGAGGTGTCGTCGGCCGCCGCGGTCGCCTGGCAGTTCGCCGGGCGCGACCCCGAGGCCCGGGAGCGCGTCACGCTGACGGTGATCGCGTGCTCGTTCTTCGCCCTGGCCGCGTTCGTCGGTGTCGACTCGGTGCGCGCGCTGCTGGGCGGGTCGCAGGCCGAGCCGTCCACCGTGGGGATCGTGCTCGCTGCGGTGTCGCTCGCCGTGATGCCGTTCCTGTCCTGGGCCCAGCGCCGGGCCGGCCGCGAGCTCGGCTCGCGCTCGGCCGTCGCGGACTCCCACCAGACGCTCCTGTGCACCTACCTGTCCGCCGTCCTGCTCCTCGGCCTCGTGCTCAACGGCCTGCTCGGGTGGTCGTGGGCCGACCCGGTCGCGGGGCTCGTCATCGCCGTCGTCGCGGTCAAGGAGGGCGTGTCGGCCTGGCGGGGCGACGGCTGCTGCGCGCCCGACGCCGGCGTGCTCCTCGGCACCGGCGCCCCGGCACCCTGCGCCTGCTGCGACACCGGGCAGAGCCGATGAGGTCCGAGACGAAGGTGACGGCCGCCGTCGCGGTGGTCGTCCTGGCCGTCCTCCTCGCGTACGTCGTCGTGCAGGCCACGACCTCCGAGGAGCCGGCGAGCGCCGCCGAGTCGGCCGGCGTCCTGGTCCGCGACGACAGCCACCGGCTCGGCACGCCGGCGCCGGACGACGAGGTGGTGCTCGTGGAGTTCCTCGACCTCGAGTGCGAGTCGTGCCGCGCGGTCTTCCCGTTCGTCGAGCAGCTGCGCGAGACGTACGAGGGACGGGTGACCTTCGTGCTGCGGTACTTCCCGCTCCCCGGCCACGCCAATGCCGAGAACGCCGCGTGGGCCGTCGAGGCCGCCGCCCAGCAGGACGCGCTCGAGCCGATGTACCAGCGGATGTACCAGACCCAGGCTCAGTGGGGCGAGCGGCAGGACTCCCAGGCGGCGCTGTTCCGGACGTTCGCCGACGACCTCGGCCTCGACCTCGACCGCTACGACGCCGACGTCGCCTCGACGACCACCCGCGAGCGGGTCGCCCGCGACTACGAGGACGGCCTCGCCCTGGGGGTCTCCGGCACCCCCACGTTCTTCCTCGACGGCCGGCAGCTCAGGCCGTCGACGCCCGAGGACTTCACCGCGGCCATCGACGCGGCCCTGGCCGACTGACGCCGTCCCACCGGGACGTGGGGACGGCCGCGGTCAGAGGACCGGGAGCGCCCGATCGGTCCGAGGGCCGCTCGTCAGGCGCCCGGCGAGGTTCCGGACGAGTCGGGTGGAGGCGATCCGCGTCGCCGTATGGAACAGGCCCACCCCGATCCTGGAGCGCGGATTGGCCAGGCCCGGCACGCCCGGGGGAAGACCCTGGACGTCCTCGACCAGCGGACGCATCCAGGCCTCGTAGGCGGCCAGCCCCGCGGCGGGGTGCTCACCCGGGGCGAGCCGGCCCAGCTCGGCCGCGAGCACGTAGGCCCCGGTGAGCGCCAGCGACGTGCCACCGCCCGCGACCGGCGTCACGCACCACGCCGCGTCGCCGAGCAGGCACGCCCTCCCGGCGACCCAGGTCGGGCTGAGCACCTGGGTGAGGTCCTCGACGTAGAGGTCGCTCGCGTCCTCGAGCCCGTCGAGCACCCGGGCGGTCTCCCAGCCCAGGTCGCCGAACCGGTCGCGCAGCTGGGCCACCTGCGCGTCGCGGTCGAGCCGGTCGAAGCCGTTGGGGCCGCTCATGAACGACAGCGACGCGCGGGTCGTCCCGCGGTCGTCGGGGCGCAGCGACACCGAGCGCGCACCGGGCACGCTGAGCCAGCGCCACCAGTCGTCGTCGCCGTCGGTGCGCGGGATGGTGCCGTAGGCGGTGTACATCCCGAGCCGCTTGAGCTCGGGCGCGTCGGCGCCGTCGAGCAGCAGGCCGCGGGTGCGCGAGCCCGCCCCCTCGGCCACGACGAGGAGGTCGAACGCGTGCGCGGCGCCGGACGACAGGGTCACCGAGACGTGGTCGTCGTCCTGCTCCAGCGCCTCGACCTGGTCGCCGTACCACCAGGTGACGTCGTCGGGGCAGGCCTCCCGGACGACGCGCGACAGCTCGTCGCGCAGCACCTCGAGCTCGGCGGTGGGGCCGTCGCCGTCCCCCTCGTCGACGGGGAACTCCGAGACGGTGCGGCCCCGTCCGTCCACGAAGCGGGTGCCCCGCTCCCCCGTGTTGGCGGCCCGGACGGCGTCGGTCAGGCCCATCTGGTCGAGGACGTCGCGGCCGAGACCGCGCACGTCGATGTTCTGGCCGCCCTCGCGCGGGCCGTCCCAGCGCTCCAGCACCGTCACCTGCCACCCGGTGCGGGCGAGCCAGTAGGCCGCGGACGGCCCCGCGATGCTCCCGCCCGTCACCAGGACGGTGCCGCGGGACGGGGTGGACGCTGCAGGCATGGGACCTCGGAGGGACGGTGCACCCACGCCGGTCGCAGGTCGCGGACCCAGTAGAGCACCGGCCGACTGCGTCGACCCGATGAGTCCGGGCGCCGGGGCCGGTCAGTCCCTGGAGCACCGACACCGACCCAGCGAGGAGACCACCATGACCGACCAGCCGATCGCCGCACCGCCCGTCGTGGACCGGGCCGACTTCGAGGCGGCCCTGGCCGACCAGGTCGTCCTGGAGAAGGAGCTGACGCGCCACGGCGACCGGGTCTCGGCCGCCCGCCGACGGCTGCCCCGGGTCGAGGTGGACGACTACGTCTTCACCGGGCCCGAGGGGCCGGTGCGGCTCACCGAGCTGTTCGGCGACCACCAGGTCCTGCTGGTGCAGAACGTGATGTTCGGCCCGGACTGGGAGGAGGGCTGCCCGAGCTGCACCTGGGCGGTCGACAACCTGCCGGCCGGGATGGAGCGGTTCGCCGAGGAGGGCATCGCGTTCGCGATGGTGTCCCAGGCGCCCATCGAGAAGCTCGAGGCCTGGCGGGCCCGCCGCGGGTGGGACCACCGGTGGGTCTCCTCCGCCGGCACCAGCTACCACCACGACTGGGGCTGGACGCGGCGCGACGACCAGGGTCGCGAGGGCCAGCTGCCCGGGTACTCCTACTACCTGCTGCGCGACGGACGCCCGTCCCTCACCTACGCGACGACGGCGCGCGGCACCGAGGCGATCCTGCCGCTGGCGCACGTGATGGACCGCACCTGCTACGGCCGCCGGCAGGACTGGGAGGACAGCCCCGAGGGCTGGCCGCAGGACCCCACGTACGGCTGAGCGCCGCCCGCACCGCGCCGATGTGGTGGGCTCAGCCGCGCGCGGGCACCGGGGTTCCGACGAGCTGCAGCACCTCGTCGGCGGGGAAGCGACGGTGCCCGCCGAGCGTGCGGACGAAGGAGAGCTTGCCCGCGTCGGCCCATCGGGTGACGGTCTTGGGGTCGACCGCGAACAGCGCGGCGACCTCGGCGGGCGTGAGGAGCTTCGGGGTGGATGTCGAGACGGTCATGATCAAAGGTTCAACCACTTCGTCCGGGGTTGTCAGGCGAACGCGTGATCCGCGACCTCAAGATCTGCTGTGTGACCGGCGCCGCGACCGGGGTCGTCAGCCGGGTCAACGCCCGAGGTCGACGGTGGCGAGCAGCGTGGTGGACTCGGTCGACGGCGTCCGCAGCGACCAGCCGCGGCCGCGCTCGGTGCCGCAGGGACGGACGGCCCGCAGGGTCCGGCCGCACGCGACGCCCCGCACGTCGGCTCCCCGCACGCGGAGCACCGTGCCGCCGGGGTCGGAGCCCCGCGCCACGACGCTGAACGCGGTGAGGTCGACCAGGCCGCGCGCCTCGTCGTCCCCGCTGGTGCGCACGGCGTCGCGGACCACGTAGCTCACCCGCACGCGATCGGTGGGACCGGAGAAGGTGACCCGCTGCCGGTCCCCGGACGCGGCGGGCTCCACGGTGTCGACGCCCGCGCCCCGGACGGTCACGGACGTCGCACGACGCCCGTCGCGTCGCGAGCCCGGGGCGACGTCGACCGACCGCACCGGCTCCTCGAACGCCAGCCACTGGACGACCTCCACCGAGCCGCCGGCCCCCGGCACGACCTCCACCAGGCGTCCCGGCACCGGCGCCGAGGCCGGGGCCGCCGCGGGATCGACGGCACCGGACGCGACCGTCCGGGCGGACGGGTCACCGGCGGGTCGCGCCACGAGGAACCCGCCCACGAGCACGGCGACGACGGCCACCAGCACCGCGGCCACCACGACGGCCCGGCGGCGTCGGCGCGGTGGTGCCGACGGCCCGGGCGACGGCTCGACCGGTGACGGCCGCGTGGCGACGGGACGCGGAGGCGACGCAGCGGCGGGCGGGGCGGCCGGACGTGCCGCGGGCACCTCGATCCTGGTCCCCGTGTTCCGCACGGTGCCGCGCACCCGCACCGGCGGCGAGCCCGGCCGCGGCGGGGCCCTCGGGGCCTCCGCGGCAGGCTCGTCGACCGGCGCCGGCGGGACGACCGCGGGCTCGACGCGTCGGACGGCGGGACGGGCGTCGACGCGCGGCACCGACAGGTCGATGTCGTCCAGGCGGGCGCGGGTGCTGACGGTGAGGTCCGTGAGCGCCGACTCCAGGTCGACCCGGAGACGCTCGAACGGGTCGGCGCTCATCGCGCGCGCTCCGTCGTGGCGCCCACCGGCTGGGCGGTGAGGACCAGCAGGTTCTGGTAACCGCCCCGCGACCGGTCGTACGGCCCGGCGCAGGTGATCAGCACGAGCCGGGGAGCCCCGTCGGCGGCGAACACCGACCCGTCGGTGCGCAGGATCGTCCGCCGGACGGTGCGCAGCGCACCGACCCGGTAGGTGGTGCGCAGGCCGTCGGACAGGACGGTGACGCGCTCGCCCTCGCGGGCCCCGAGCAGCTCGGCGAAGGGTCCGAGGCCCCGTCCGACCGAGTCCACGTGGGCCGCGACCACGGTGGCGCCGAAGGGGTCGCCGGGACGGGACCCGCCGTCCCACCAGCCCGCGACGTCCGGGTCGTCGGGCACGTCGAGACGCCCGGCCGCGTCGGTCGCGGCCGGCTGCACCGGCACCGTGCGCCCACTGGGGAGCCGGACGCGCGTCGGCACCTCGGGGAGGACGTTGCCCGCCGCGCGGCTGGCGACCGCGGCGGGTGGGGCAGGCGACTCCTCGGTGAGCCCGGACGTGCGCGGCAGGGGCGCGCCGCCCGACGAGCCGCCGCACCCGGCGAGCACCAGCACGCCGAGCGCGAGACCGAGCCGGCCGACCGCCGCCGTCACGGCGACGCCGACGGTCCCGCGCCCCTGGGCCCGAAGGTCTGCACCGTGAGCCCCGAGACCAGTCCGGCGCTGCCGGTGTCGACGGTGGTGGGCGCGACGCTGCCGTCACGGCGCAGCCGCACGGTGCGGGCGACGACGTCCATCGACCCCGCGTCGGGGCTGCCGACGGCGTAGACCATCGTCGCGGTGCGCGCGCCGAGGTCGAGCGGCAGCGGGCCGAGGATCGTGGTGCCCTCGCCGGACAGCACCAGGGAGGCCCGGTGCTCGCCCGCGGGCACGTCGGCCGTCGCGAACTCGCCGTTCGCGATGTTGGTGAACACCGTGCGGCCGTCGAGCTCGACGTCGGCCGGCGGCACCAGCGCGGTGTGGGCGAGCAGCACCCGCGAGCGCCCGGGCGCGATCGGCTCGTCCGGGGTGGCGTAGACACTGATCACCGGGTCCTCGTCGACGGACGCGGGCCGGTGCAGGACGACGTCGCTGTTGCCGCCGGCCGCCACCGTGACCTGGGCCCGCGCGGGCGCGCCGTCGCCCCGGAACTCCACCGTGTGGCGTCCCGCCGCGACCCGCAACGGCCCCACGACCGTGCGTCCGCGCACGCCCGCGCGCACCTTCTCCCCGTCGACGAGCACGTTCACCCGTGTGCCCGGGACCGCCTGCACGAGGGCGATCTCGCCGGTGGCACGCGCCCCGGCCGCGGTGCCGGGCGCCGTCAGCACGAGCAGGGCGGCCGTGCACCCGAGCGCGGTGAGCACGGCGGCGACCCGGTGAGGGCGTCGAACGGTGGACACGTGGCCTCCAGTGGTCCCGGCGGCGGGCGCACGTCGGAGGTCGAGTCAGACATGGGCGCCAGGACGGCGCAATACCGAAGAATGGTCAGGGACCACCATCTGCGGGGCATCTCTCCCCCACCTGGGTCCGTTACCGGCGCGTAGCCCCCCGGTCCGCCCCGCGAATTGCACCCGCGACCGGCCGTGGCAAGGTCGTCGCCGATGACGACCGACCCCGCCGACGAGCCGTTGCGGCCCGGCACCTCCGACCTGCGCCGGCTGAACGGGGCGATGCTCGCCGCCGGCCTCGCGGGCTTCGGCATGCTCTACGCGACCCAGCCGCTGATGCCGCAGATCGCCGACGAGTTCGACGTCTCCGCCGCCGCGTCCAGCCTGACGATCTCGGCCGCGACGGGCGCGCTGGCGGTCTGCGTGCTGCCGATGACCCTCTTCGCCGAGGCCGTCGGCCGGGTGCGGGTGATGCGGTGGGGCCTGGTGGCCGCCGTGGTGCTCCTGCTGCTGAGCGCGACCGCGCCGTCGCTGGCCGTCCTGATCGGGCTCCGGGCGCTGCTCGGGGTGGCCGTGGCGGCCGTCGTCGCGGTGGCGATGGGCCACGTCGGCGCGGTGGTGCACCCCGCGGCCGTGGGCGCGACGATGGGTCTCTACGTCGCGGGCAACACCCTCGGCGGCGTGGGAGGCCGTGTCGTCACCGCGGTGGCCGGCGACCTCGCCGGCTGGCGCTGGGCCGACGCCACGCTGGCGGCGTTCGTCGCCGTGGCCGTGGCCACGTTCTGGGTCCTGCTGCCGGCCCCCCGACCGGTCCGCGCGACGGCGCCGCGCCCGTCGTCGGCCTCGCTCGTGCTGCCCCACCTCCGCAACGGCGCGCTGCTGCGGCTGCTCGTGGTGCCGTTCACGCTGATGGGCGCCTTCGTGGCCGTCTACAACTACCTGGCGTTCCGGCTCGTCGCTCCCCCGTTCTCGCTCCCGGTGGCGGTCGTCGGCGCCGTCTTCCTGGCCTACCTGAGCGGCACGGCGACGTCGGTGCTCGCCGGACGCCTCGCGGCGCGCTCGGACCGTCGGCGCGCGGTCGTCGGCTGGATCCTGGTGATGGCCGCGGGCGCGGCGATGACCGTGCCCGACCAGCTGGTCGTCGTGGTCGTCGGTCTCGTCGTCTTCACCGGCGGGTTCTTCGGCGCGCACGCCGTCGCCAGCGGATGGGTGCCGTCGATCGCCCGGCGGTCCGACGCCGGGGTGGCCACCGCGCCCGCGAGCGGCCTGTACCTGCTGGCCTACTACGCCGGGTCCAGCACCTTCGGCGCCCTGGTCGGGATCGCCTGGACCCGCGACGGCTGGACCGGCACCGTGGTGTCGGTGGCGTGCCTGGTGGCGGTGGCACTCGTCGCGGCGCTGAGCGTCCGCGACACGCGTCCGCGCGACGTCCGGGCGGGCCGGTAACCGGACCGACGCACGCCGCGCCGCACCACGTACTTGCCGCTTTCACCTCGAGGCATCACAGTGAGCCCACCGCGGGGCGCCCGTCCCCGCGGCGATCGAGGGGACATGAGCGAGACGACGCAGCAGACCGAGCAGCCCGAGCTCAAGCGGGTGATGGGTCCTGGCCTGCTCCTGCTCTTCATCGTCGGCGACATCCTGGGCACCGGCGTGTACGCGCTCACCGGGCAGGTCGCCGCCGAGGTGGGCGGTGCCGCGTGGGCACCGTTCCTGATCGCCTTCGCGGTCGCGATGGTGACCGCCTTCTCCTACCTCGAGCTCGTCACCAAGTACCCGCAGGCCGCGGGTGCCGCGCTGTACGTGCACAAGGCGTTCGGCATCCACTTCATCACGTTCATCGTGTGCTTCACCGTGATGTGCTCGGGCATCACCTCGGCCTCGACGGCCGCGCGCGCGGTGGCGTCCAACTTCGACGTCGGCTTCGGTCTCGGCTGGACCGAGTCTGGCAACAACGGCGCGATCCTCGCGGTCGCCCTGCTCTTCATGCTGATCGTGATGGCGGTGAACTTCCGCGGCGTCAGCGAGAGCGTGAAGGCCAACGTCGTCCTCACCATGATCGAGCTGTCCGGCCTCCTGCTCGTCATCCTGATCGGCTTCTACGCCATCGTCGGCGGCGGCGAGACGATCGACCTGTCGCGCGCCATGGTCTTCGAGAGCGCCAGCGACAAGAGCACCTTCCTGGCCCTGAGCACCGCGACGTCGCTCGCGTTCTTCGCCATGGTCGGCTTCGAGGACTCGGTCAACATGGCCGAGGAGACCAAGGACCCGAGCCGGATCTTCCCCAAGATGATGCTCACCGGACTCGGTGCGGCCGCCGTGATCTACGTGCTGGTCGCCATCTGCTCGGTGGCCGTCGTGCCGATCGGCGAGCTGGCCGGCAACGAGACGCCGCTGGTCACCGTCGTCCAGACGGCGGCGCCTGACTTCCCGATCTCCGACCTGATCCCGTTCATCTCCATCTTCGCCGTGGCCAACTCGGCGCTGATCAACATGATGATGGCCAGCCGCCTGCTCTACGGCATGAGCAAGCAGGCCGTGCTGCCGCCGTTCCTGTCCAAGGTGCACCCGCGCACCCGCACGCCGTACAACGCCATCCTCTTCACCACCGTGATCTCGCTGGGCCTGATCACCTACGTCTCGCTCGACCCCGAGAGCCCCGTCGTGGCCATCCTCGGCGGCACGACGTCGCTGCTGCTGCTCGCGGTCTTCGCGGTCGTGAACGTCGTGGTGCTGGTCCTGCGCCGCGATCCCGTCGAGCACCACCACTTCAAGGCGGGCAGGATCCTGCCGGTCGTCGGGGCGCTCGCCTGCGTCTACCTGGTGCTCCCGTGGTCGTCCGGGCGCGATCCCGAGCAGTACCGGATCGCCGGCATCCTGCTCGTCCTCGGCGTCATCCTCTGGGCGATCACCTGGTTCGCCAACCGCGCGCTGCACGCGAAGAAGACCGTCATCCGCGACCCCGCCGACCTCGACTGAACCCCCTGCTCGCCGCCCGCGTCGACGCGCTCGCGTCCTCCGCGGGCGGCCAGGTGTCGGTCTGGGCCGGACCGGTCGACGGGCCGGCCTGGTTCGAGCGCGACGCCGACGCCGTCCACGCCGCCGCCAGCACGCTCAAGCTGCCGCTGCTGGTGGCCGTGCTGGCCGCGGTGCAGGCCGGGCGGCTCGGCCTCGACGACGAGCTGCTCGTGCACGACGCGTTCGCGTCCGCGGTCACCGGGCACACCTACGTCTCGACCCCCGGCTACGACAACGACGCCGAGCCGTGGGCACTGCTCGGTGGCCGGGCGACCCTCGAGTGGCTCGCGCGGCGCGCGGTCGTCCGCTCCAGCAACCTGGCCACCAACCTGCTCCTCGAGGCGGTCGGGACGCAGGCCGTCGACGCGGTGTGGGCCCGCGCCGGGGCGCGCCGGTCGCGGCTCCGCAAGGGGATCGAGGACGGTCCGGCCGGCGAGGCGGGCCTGACGAACGACGCGACGGCACGCGACCTCGCCGGCGTCGTGTCGGCGCTGGCCGGCGGGCGGCTGCTCGACGCGCCGCGCACCGCGTGGGCGGTCGACGTGCTGTCCCACGTGGAGCACCGCGACGGGCTGCCGGCCGGGCTGCCCGCCGGGACGCCGGTCTGGCACAAGCCCGGGTGGATCGAGGGGGCCTGCCACGACGTGGGCCTGGTCTCCGCGGTGGACGAGACCCCCGTGGTGCTCGCGGTCCTGACCACCGCTCCCCTCGACGACGCCGCCGCGCACGCCCTCGTCGCCGACGTCGTCCGCGCCTGCTGGCACCACCGCCCCCGCTCCTGAGACGCGGTCGTAGGGTCGGGGCGTGATCTCCGCCGTCCGCACGCGGGTGCTCGACGTCCCGCTGCACACCCCGTTCGTCACCGCGCTCCGCCGCACCGAGACCACCTCCACCGTGCTGGTCGAGGTGGAGGACGCCGACGGCGTCGTCGGGTTCGGCGAGGCCCCCGCGGTCTGGCAGGTGACCGGGGAGTCGCTCGCCGGCGCGCGGGCGTGCGTC
Organism: Nocardioidaceae bacterium; assembly: GCA_030655315.1. Classification (GTDB taxonomy): domain Bacteria; phylum Actinomycetota; class Actinomycetes; order Propionibacteriales; family Nocardioidaceae; genus JAURVT01. The sequence goes on from JAURVT010000002.1 coordinate 103,136, forward strand.
GACGGCCCGCTCGCCTCCGTGCTCGTGGGACGCGACCCCGACGACCTGCGCGCGCTGCTGCACGACGTGCGCCGCGCGGTCGCCGGCAACCACGGCGCGAAGGCCGCGGTCGACGTCGCCGTCCACGACCTCGTCGCACGACGCCGGGGCGTGCCGCTGGTGGTCCTGCTCGGCGGCACCTCGCGACGCGTGCCCACCGACGTCACCCTCTCGGTCGCCGACGCGGCCGACCTCGCGCGCACCGCCGGCCGGCGCCTGTCCGAGGGGTTCACCGCGGTCAAGGTCAAGGTCGGCACCGACGCGGTCGCCGACGTCGAGCGGGTCCGGCAGGTACGCGAGGCCGTCGGCCCCGACGTCGCCGTGCGCCTGGACGCCAACCAGGGCTGGACCCCGCGCGCGGCCGTCACCGCGATCGGCCGGATGGAGGACCTCGGGCTGGCGGTCGAGCTCGTCGAGCAGCCCGTCGCCGCGGCCGACCTCGCCGGGCTCGCCTGGGTCAGCGACCACGTCGGCACCCCGGTGATGGCCGACGAGACCGTCTTCGGGCTGCGCGACCTCGTGGAGGTGGTGTCGCGACGCGCGGCCGACCTCGTCAACGTCAAGCTCGCCAAGTGCGGCGGACTCGTGCCCGCGGCGGCGATGCTCGAGCTCTGCGCCGCGCACGAGGTGGGCACGATGGTCGGCACCATGATGGAGACGCACGTGGGCGTCGGCGCCGCCGCGGCCCTGGCGTCCGCGCACGGCACCCCGCTGCTGGACGACCTCGACGCCGCCTGGTGGGCGACCTCGTCGCCCTACGTCGGCGGACCGACCTACGACGGGCCGGTGCTCGTGCTGCCCGACACGCCCGGCCTGGGCGTCGAGGGGGTGCGCGCATGAGCGGGCACGTCGGGGTCGCGGTGCCCGTGACGACGGTCTGGACCTCGCCCGACGCCCCCCGCGACCTCGACGCGCCCGCCGTCGCCGCCGTCCCCGACGTCGCGACGTGGACCGCGTCGCTGGACCACGAGCGGCGGCTCGGCCTGCACGGCCGCACCCAGACCCAGGGCCTGCTGGGCGAGCCGGTGATGGTGCTCGACGAGCGCGCCGGCTGGTCCGAGGTGGTGCTCCCCTGGCAGCCGTCGCGCACCGATCCCCGCGGCTACCGCGGCTGGGTGCCCAGCGCCCACCTCGGTCCGTCGCCCGAGCCGGCCGTCCTCTACGCGACGGTCGTCGTGCCCACCTCGTCCACCGACGACGGCACCGCCCTGTCACGCGGCAGCGTGCTGCCGGTGCTGGACCGCGAGGCCGACCGGGTCCGGGTCGCCGTGACCGGCCGCTCGTCGTGGGTCGCGGCGTCGGACCTGCACGTCGCTCCGTTCGGGCAGGTCGACCGTGGCGTCGACGGCCTGCTCGCCGGGGCCCGGCAGCACCTGGGCCTGGCCTACCTCTGGGGCGGCACGAGCGGCTGGGGGCTCGACTGCTCGGGCCTGGTGCACGTCTCGCACCGCGTCGCCGGCGTCACCGTCCCGCGCGACGCCTCGGACCAGCAGCCGGTGGCGCGACCCGTCGCCGTCGAGGCCGCCGGCCCCGGCGACCTGTACTTCTTCGCCCGGCCCGACGGCCGCGTCACCCACGTCGGGTTCGCGACCAACCGCCCCGGCGAGCCGCTGCGGATGCTGCACGCGCCCGAGGGCGGCGGGCTCGTCGAGGACGCCCCCATGGCCGACGAGCGTCGCGCGTCCCTCGTCTCGGCCGGCCGCCTGCTCCCCTGAGACTTGTCGGTGCCTCACAGGGCCATGACCCTGTGAGGCACCGACAAGTCTCCGGCACGCGACGACGCCCCGCCTCCCGCGAGGGGTGACGGGGCGTCGGTCGGTGGTGCGTGGTGCGTCAGCGGTGCGTGTCGTCCGCGTCCTCGACGCCCGGGGCGGCGGTGCGACGCGAGGGCACGTCGGGGGTGCCGCCCGCGTCGGTCTCGCTGCTCTGCGTGGCCGAGACCTTGGTCGGGTCGGGGTCGACCTCCTGGCCCTTGGTCTTGCGCAGGCTCAGGACCGCGGTGAGCGCGATGGTCACGATGATGACCGCCAGGCTCAGCAGCGACGGGATCTCCCAGCTGATGACCGGCTCGCCGCCGTTCAGGAACGACAGCTCGTTCTCGTGCAGGGCGTGGATGACGAGCTTGACGCCGATGTAGGCCAGGATGAACGACAGGCCGAGCGACAGGTAGACCAGCTTCTGCAGCAGTCCGCCGAGCAGGAAGTACAGCTGGCGCAGACCCATCAGCGCGAAGACGTTGGCCGCGAAGACCAGGTACGGCTCCTGGGTGATGCCGAAGATGGCCGGGATCGAGTCGAGCGCGAACATGATGTCGGTGGCGCCGAGCGCGACCAGCACGAGCAGCATCGGGGTGGCGACGCGCTTGCCGTTCTCCTTGACGAAGAGCTTGAGGCCGTGCCACTCCTCGCCCACGTTGAGACGCTTGCGGGCGAACTTCAGGATCGCCGACTCCTCGTCGTGACCGCTGTCGTCGGCCTTGTAGCTCTTGACCAGGCCGTAGGCGGTGTAGATGAGGAACGCGCCGAAGATGTAGAAGACCCAGGAGAAGTTGCTGACCAGCTGGTAGCCGACGGCGATGAAGATGGTGCGGAAGACCAGGGCCAGGATGATCCCGACCATGATCGCTTCCTGCTGGTACTTCTTGGGCACCTGCAGCGCGCTCATGATGATGATGAACACGAACAGGTTGTCGATGCTCAGCGAGTACTCGGTCAGGTAGCCGGTGAAGAACTGCACACCGTACGAGCCGCCGTGGTACAGCGTGGTCCAGATGCCGAACGCGACGGCGAGGCCGACGTAGAACGACAGGAAGGTGACGAGCTCCTTGGTCTTGGGCTCGTGAGGTCGGCGGGACACGATGATCAGGTCGACGATGATGACGCCGACCGTGACGAACACCGTGATGGCCCACTCGGTGGTGGAGACGTTCACGTGGAGGGTTCCTCTGGTCGAATGATCTGGGGTACCGGAGGTCTCTTCCGCCGCCACGCCGGTGCTGCGCGGGCGACCCGTGGCGCCGGACCGCACTGAGGCGGTCGTGCTGACGACGACACGGCGAAAGGAATACTCCCCTCCAACCGGAGAACTATCTCACGAGGGGGGCCCGTCCGCCTCCGCGCGCGAGCGAGGCGGTCGTCACGGCGCCGCCGCTAGGGCGCGGTCGCGCCGCGCGCGTCCTCCTGGGCGACGAGCTCGCCGAGGTCCTTGAGCCGGTGTCGCTGCTGCATCGGGCGGGCGAGGCGGTGGTTGCCCTCGAGCACGTCGGCGTTGCGGTCGAGGAACCACCAGTAGCCGGCCGTGAACGGGCACGCGTCGTCGCCCACCCGCTTCTTCGGGTCGTACCGGCAGCCGCCGCAGTAGTCGCTCATGCGGTCGATGTAGGCGCCGCCGGACGCGTAGGGCTTGGTGGCCATCAGGCCCCCGTCGGCGTGCTGGCTCATGCCCACGACGTTCACGGGCATCACCCAGTCGTAGCCGTCGACGAACCGCGTCTGGAACCACTCGGTGAGCGCGTCCGGGTCGTAGCCGCGCTGGAGCGCCCAGTTCCCGAGCACCATGAGCCGGGGGATGTGGTGCACCCACCCGTGGTCGCGCACCCCGCGCAGGACCCCCGACAGGCAGGCGGCGTCGACGTCGTCGGCCCGCAGGTCGTCGAACCAGGCCGGGAGCGGCTTGCCGGCGTGCAGGCGGTTGTGGGCGCGGTAGTCCTCGCCGAAGTGCCAGTACAGCTGCCAGACGTACTCGCGCCAGCCGATCAGCTGGCGCACGAACCCCTCGACGCTCGCGATGGGTGCGTCCCCGTCGTCGTGGCGACGGACGGCCGCCTCGGCGACCTCGTGCACGTGCACCAGCCCGAGGTTGAGCGGCACCGACAGCAGGCTGTGGGCCATCTGGTCGTCGCCCTGGAGCATCGCGTCCTCGTGCGGGCCGAAGGCCGGCAGCCGCTCGTCGCAGAACCGGTCGACGGCGGCGAGCGCCTCGCGCCGCGTGACGGCGAACTGGCGGGGCCCGTCCTCCCCCACCACCTGCAGGCCGTCGTCGCGGATCCAGCGGTCGAGGTCGTCGCGGACCTCGGCGTCGATGTCGTCCTCCCGCGGGCGGTACGGACGCGGGACGTCGAGCCGCTCGGTCCTCGGCGGGGGCTCGCGGTTGTCGTGGTCGTGGTTCCACTGGCCGCCGGCGGGCTCGCCCCCGTCGACGAGGAGGTCGAGACGGCGGCGCTGGTGCCGGTAGAAGTCCTCGAGCCGCAGCTGCTTGCGTCCGTCGGCCCAGGCCCCGAACTCGTCCCGGGGCATGGAGAACCCTGGCGTGGTGTCGATCGCGCCGACGGCGCCCTCGTCGCGGAGGGCCTCGACGAGCTGCTGCGCGCGCCAGGACGTCGGCTCGAACACGTCGACCGTCTCGCCGAGCTCGGCCAGCGCCTCGCGGTAGGTGCCCGTCTGCAGGAACACGGCGCCGTCGCCGAGCTCGGCCGCGCGGTGACGCAGCGCGGACAGCGTGAGGTGCAGCTTCTGCCGGTGGTACACCCGTCGCCCGAGCACCGCCCTGGACTCCACCAGCAGCACGGGCCGTCGGTCCGCGGTGAAGTGGGGCCCGAGCTGGTCGGCGAAGAGCCATCGGCGGTTCGGCACCGTCCCAGGCTGTCACCGGGTGGGCCGTGGTGCAGGTCGGGCTCTGCATGCGTGCAGCGATGCTGCCCTCGAGGGTGTTCGCGGGACGAGGCGCGCAGCGACGGACCAGGGCTGCGGCGGTCAGGCTCGCCGCCACCTCCCACCCGCCCGTCGGTGCCTGTCGGTGAGCGCCCCATCGGCGGCGCACCCGGAGCCACGAAGAACAACCCCCGCCTAGGCTGGACGCATGGACCTCAGGCGCCGCAACCGTCTCCCGCTCGTGCTCGAGATCGACCTCGCGCGGGGGCTGCTCACGCAGGCGCCGCAGGACCCGCTCGAGATGCTGCGGTCGCGGGCGACGCCGACGCTGGCGGACGTCCTGGCCGGGCTGCGGCGCGGGGCCGAGGACGACGAGGTGGTCGCGGCGGTCGTGCACGTCGGCGGCGAGGTGACGGCCGCGGTCGCCGCCGAGCTCGGGCTCGCGCTGCGGGCGTTCGCCGATGCGGGCAAGGCCACGATCGCCTTCAGCGAGAGCTTCGGCGAGCTCGGGCCCGGCACGGTCCCCTACTACCTGGCCGCGCACGCCGAGACGATCTGGCTGCAGCCGTCGGGACAGGTGGGCCTCACGGGCGTCAGCCTCGAGCTCAGCACCGTGCGCGGCGTCCTCGACAAGATCGGGATCGAGCCGCAGATCGGGCAGCGGCACGAGTACAAGACCGCGGCCGAGCGACTGACCTCCACCGAGGTGTCCGACGCGAACCGGGAGATGTCCCAGCGCCTGGCCGACTCGGTGCTGGAGCAGGTGCGCGAGCAGGTGGTGCGCTCGCGCGGGCTCACGCCCGCCGAGCTCGACGCCCTGGTCGCCGAGGCCCCCGTCGAGGCCGGACGCGCCCACGCCGCCCGCCTGGTCGACCACCTCGGCTACCGCGACGCGGTCTACGCCGCCGTGCGCCGCGAGCACGGCCGGGACGGCGAGGTGCGCCTGCAGTACGCCCACCGCTACGCCCACTCGGCGAAGGCGGCCGCCTCGGGGGTCGTCGACCGCCTGCGTCGCCGCAACCAGCCCGTCGTGGCCGTGGTCGAGGTGCACGGCGGCATCGTCACCGGACGCGGCGGCTCGTCCCCGCTCGGCGGCCGGTCGGTCGGGTCGGACCAGGTGCTCGCGGCGCTGCGCCTGGCGCGCGAGGACGACGACGTCAAGGCGGTCGTCCTCCGGGTCGACAGCCCCGGCGGGTCCTACGTGGCCTCCGACGCGATCCGCGACGGAATCCGCACCCTGCGCGACACCGGCCGACCCGTCGTCGCGTCGATGGGTGCCGTGGCCGGGTCCGGCGGCTACTTCGTCTCGATGCCGGCCGACGAGATCGTCGCGCTGCCCACCACGCTCACCGGATCGATCGGCGTGCTCGGCGGCAAGATGGTCACCACCGGCGTCGCCGACCGGATCGGCCTGGCGCGCGAGACCGTCGGCGCCGGTGCGCACGCCACCATGTTCACCACCACCCGACGCTTCGACGAGGACGAGCAGGCGCGGGTCGACGGCTGGCTCGACGCCGTCTACGCCGACTTCACTGCCAAGGCCGCCGCCGACCGGCACCTCGACCTCGCCGTCCTCGAGCCCCTGGCCCGCGGACGGGTCTGGACCGGCGCCGATGCCCGCGACCGCGGCCTCGTCGACCTCACCGGGGGGCTGGCCACGGCGATCGACCGCGCCTGCGCCCGCCTCGACCGCACCCGCGACGACGTGCAGGTCCGCCGCTACCCGCACCTCGGCCTGCTCGACCGGCTGGGACGCCCGGACTCGAGCGAGGACGCGCTCGACGCGATCGGTTCGGGCAGCGGCCCCGGCCTCGTCGCCGGGCTCGCGCGCCAGCTCGGCCTCCCCGCCGACGGCGTGCTCACGATGGCGGGCGTGACCCGGATCATCTGATCCATCCCCCGCCGGCCCCTGGGTCGTCCTGCTGTCGGATTCCCAGGTAGGCACGGTCTTCCGACGCGACCACGGAGAACTCGCCGTGGTCCCGTCGGTTCCCCGTGCCAGGTGGTGCGGGTGGGACCCCTGGCTCGGGCTAGGCGTCGACCTCGTCGAGCCGACCCGTGGCGACGTCGAAGACGAAGCCGCGGACCTGGTCGGTCCGGGGGACGAAGGGCGAGGCCTTGATCCGCTGGACCGACTGGCGGACGTCGCCCGCTGCGTCGGGGAAGGCCTCGGCGGCCCAGCTGGGGCGGATGCCGGTCTCGGCCTCGATGTCCTGGCGGAAGGCGTCGTCGGTGAAGGTCACCATGCCGCAATCGCTGTGGTGCACCAGGACGATCTCCTCGGTGCCCAGCAACCGCTGGCTGATCGCGAGCGAGCGGATGGCGTCCTCGGTCGCGACGCCGCCGGCGTTGCGGATGACGTGGGCGTCGCCCTCGCTGAGGCCGAGGATCTTCGCGGGGTCGAGGCGCGCGTCCATGCAGGCCAGGACGGCCACCTTGCGGGCGGGCGGCAAGGGCAGCGGCCCCTCGAAACCCGAGGCGTACGCCTGGTTGGCCTCGACGAGCTCGTCGGTGACGGACATGGTGTCTCCTCGCGTGACTGGTCCCCAGCTGCAAAGTCATGCAGCTCGATCCAGTTACTGAACCACGAATCGCGGAACCCTCGTCGCGGTCTCGCCCGCTGGACCGACGGGCGCCGGACTCAGCGCGTCGCCTCCACCATCTGCCGCAGCTCCTTCTTCAGGTCGCCGATCTCGTCGCGCAGGCGTGCGGCGAGCTCGAACTGGAGCTCCGCGGCGGCGGTGTGCATCTGGTCGCTGAGCTCCTGGACGAGCGAGGCGAGCTCGGAGGCGGCCATGCTGCCGGTGTCGAGGCCCTTGGCCTTGCCCACGAGCCCGGGCACCGGGGTCTTGCCGCGCTGCTCGACCCCCCGGCTGCCGACGAGCTTCTCGGTGTCGGCGTCCTCGCGGGCGAGCATGTCGGTGATGTCGGCGATCTTCTTGCGCAGCGCGGTGGGCGTGATGCCGTGCTCGGTGTTGTAGGCGACCTGCTTCTCGCGGCGGCGGTTGGTCTCCTCGATCGCGAGCTCCATCGAGGGGGTCACGGAGTCGGCGTACATGATCACCTGGCCCGAGACGTTGCGCGCGGCACGGCCGATGGTCTGGATCAGCGAGCGGCCCGAGCGCAGGAAGCCCTCCTTGTCGGCGTCGAGGATCGCCACCAGGCTCACCTCGGGCAGGTCGAGGCCCTCGCGCAGCAGGTTGATGCCGACGAGGACGTCGTACTCCCCCATGCGCAGCTCGCGGAGCAGCTCGACGCGTCGCAGCGTGTCGACCTCGCTGTGCAGGTAGCGGGTGCGCAGGCCAGCCTCGAGCAGGTAGTCGGTGAGGTCCTCGGACATCTTCTTGGTCAGCGTCGTGACCAGCACGCGCTCGTTCTTCTCGACGCGCTCGCGGATCTCGTGGATCAGGTCGTCGATCTGGCCCTTGGTCGGCTTGACCACGACCTCGGGGTCGATCAGGCCGGTGGGGCGGATGATCTGCTCGACGTAGTCGTCCTTGGCCTTGGCCATCTCGTAGGGGCCCGGGGTGGCCGAGAGGTAGACGGTCTGGCCGATGCGGGTGAGGAACTCCTCCCACTTCAGCGGCCGGTTGTCCATCGCGCTCGGCAGCCGGAACCCGTGCTCGACGAGGGTCCGCTTGCGCGACATGTCGCCCTCGTACATCGCACCGATCTGCGGGATCGTCACGTGCGACTCGTCGACGACGAGCACGAAGTCGTCGGCGAAGTAGTCGAGCAGGCAGTTGGGCGCCGAGCCGGGCTGGCGGCCGTCCATGTGGCGCGAGTAGTTCTCGATGCCCGAGCAGGACCCGACCTGGCGCATCATCTCGAGGTCGTAGGTGGTGCGCATGCGCAGCCGCTGCGCCTCGAGCAGCTTGCCCTCGCGCTCGAGCTCGGCGAGGCGGTCGGCGAGCTCGACCTCGATCGAGCCGATCGCCGTCTCCATGGTGTCGGGCCCGACCGTGTAGTGCGTGGCCGCGCCGACGTAGAGCTCGTCCTCCTCGCTCAGCACCTCACCGGTGAGCGGGTGGAGCGTCATCAGCCGCTCGATCTCGTCGCCGAAGAACTCGACCCGGACCGCGAGCTCCTGGTAGACGGGGAAGATCTCGAGGGTGTCGCCACGGACGCGGAACGTGCCGCGGGTGGCCGCGAGGTCGTTGCGGGCGTACTGCGCGGTGACCAGCGTGCGGAGCAGCGTGTCGCGGTCGTGCTCGGAACCCACCTTGAGGTGGATCATCCGGTCGTTGTACTCCTGCGCCGAGCCCAGGCCGTAGATGCACGACACGGTGGCGACGACGATGACGTCGCGCCGCGTGAGGAGGTTCCAGGTGGCCGAGTGCCGCAGCCGCTCGACCTCCTCGTTGATCGAGGAGTCCTTCTCGATGTAGGTGTCGGTCTGCGGGACGTAGGCCTCGGGCTGGTAGTAGTCGTAGTACGAGACGAAGTATTCGACCGAGTTCTGCGGGAACAGCCCGCGCAGCTCGTTGGCGAACTGCGCGGCCAGCGTCTTGTTGGGCTGCATGACGAGCATCGGACGCTGGATCTTCTCGGCCAGCCAGGCCACCGTGGCCGTCTTGCCGGTACCGGTGGCGCCGAGCAGCACGACGTCCTGCTCACCGCGGTTGACCCGCTCGACGAGCTGGCCGATGGCGCGCGGCTGGTCGCCCGCGGGCTGGTAGTCGGAGACGACGGTCAGGGGCGCGACCTGGCGCTGGAGCTCGTGCACGGAAGCCATGCCTCGAGCCTACGACCGCCCGCCGACAGAAGCCGACCGGTCGTGCGTCAGCCGGTCTCGCGGGTGTTGGTGAGGTTGGCCTTGAGGCTGCTCGGGTCGGCGTTCCACTTCTGCGAGGTCGAGCCGGTGCACGTGCCCGTGACGGCCTTGTAGTAGAAGCTGCTGTGCCGGTCCGACCGGGCCCCGAGCGACAGGCAGCGGCCCACGCTGTCCTTGATCGTGTACCGGTCCCCGTAGGCCAGCTCGGGGGTGTCGGGGCCGCCGGACTGGTACCGCTGGGCGACGGTCCACCCGAACTCGCCCACGGGCGTCGACGGGCAGGTGCTCGAGAGCACCGGGTAGCCGCCGGCGGTGAGGGGGCTGCGCAGGCAGTAGGTGGTGCCGTTCACGGTCGTGGTCAGCTTGGTCAGCGTCGGCCCCCGGTCCAGGGCGGGCGACGGGACGAACCGCTGGTTCCAGCGCACCGCACCCAGGCGCGGGTTCTGCTTGCAGGTGTAGAGGATCAGGTAGGACGCGCTGACGTTCTGCCCGGTGACGTCGAGGCAGGTCGCGAACTGCGCGTAGTTCACGAGCTGCTCGTTGCCGGCGCCCGCCGCTCCCGCTCCCGCGGTGTCGGCGGGGACCCAGGTCTGGCGGCCATCGGTGGTGCCTCCCGCACATCCCTGCAGGAACAGGCCGGCTCCGGGCGCCGGGGCGTCGATGCACAGGCCGTTGACGTCGCCCTGGTCCATCCGCGACCCACGCAGGTGGGCGTTGTCGTCGACGCTCCAGCGCTGGTGCCACGGCGAGTTCGCGCAGGAGCGGCCGGGGTTCTTCGACGCGTACTCGCCCGGCGTGGTGCCGGCCGGGCAGACCGACGTGGCCGTCTTGTCGCGCGGGTTCGGGTCGGCGACGCCGCACCGGTTCAGGACGAGGGGCTGTCCGGCCGCCTGGTCGGGCACGTCCGCGGCGAGGCTCGAGCTGTCGATGCACAGTCCGGGCCCGACCGGTTGGCCCGACACCGCGACGGCCGACGACACCAGCTCGATCGACAGGTCGCTGCGGTAGCTCCACACCTGCTTCTCGGGCGGCGGGGTGGAGTTGATGCACGGCTGCAGGGTGACGGCGGTGCCGACCGCGGGCGCGTCGCCGGCGTCCATGCAGCTGTCGGAGCCGTAGACGCGGATCTGCCCGCCGCTGATGTTCACGTCGTTGGTCTGGAAGTTGTAGACGGTCTCGACCCGGCGGCCCTTGGAGGCACCGCTGCCCGCGCGGGAGTTGTCGCGGCCGAACGAGACGATCAGGGCGAACTTGGGTGCCCGGCTGTTCGACGCACGGTCGAACGGGCCGCCACTGGAGGCGCAGATCATCTTCTGGGAGGCACGGGCGGCGTCGTCGAGGGCGGCGGGGTTGACCCGGTAGTAGGCCACCGACGCCGTGAAGGTGGACGTGTCGCTGGAGTCGGCCCTGACGTCGTCCCATCCTCCGCAGGGCAGGGCGCCGGCGTCGCCGAGGGTCGCGTCGTCGGCACTGACGGCGCTGCGGATCAGGGCGAGCACGTGGTCGATGCCGGCCTGGGCGGCGTCGAGGGAGTGGACGCGGGTCTCGTCGAACCGGGACGTGCTCGCCTGGCTGACCACGGTCGTCAGCAGCACGGCGCCGAGCGACGCGCAGACGATCATCACCAGCGCCAGGAAGGGTAGCGACCCGCGCTCGCGGTCGTCGCCGGTGAGTCGTCCGCGGACGACGGAGACCAGGGACCAGGACGTCATGAGGGCTGCTCCACGGGGACCTGTTGGCACACGGACGACTCGGCACCGGCCGTGCTGTTGAGCGCGGTGAAGGTGGACGTCGCCCGGGTCGCGGACGGGGCGTTGGTCGGCCCGGCGGCCGTGAGGGTCGTGACCGTCAGGCGCTGGAACGCGCTGGGCGTGGCCGACGTCGGCGTGGAGAAGGGCTGGTCGGCCTCGCCCGCGGCCGCGCCGCCGTTGGTCACGCCCGACGCGAGGGGCTTCCACGACGTGAGCGACCCGGACGCGTGGGAGCTGCCGCTGACCACCCACGTGCGCCGCTGCAGCTGTCCGTCCGACACCCGCAGCTGGGTGCACATCTCACGGGCCGTCCCGTCGCTCAGGTCGGCAGCCGCGTACTCGACGTGCCAGGTGCCGGCGGCGTTCGTCGACGGCGTCGAGATGCCGGTGGCGTACCGCACCGACCGGTCGAGCGCGAGGAAGACGCTGTTGGTCTGGTCCGCCGACTCCGCGACGCCCTGCACCTTGGAGGTGGTGCTCGTCATCTCGAAGATCGCGGCGGTGAAGATCGCCATGAAGATCGACAGCAGTCCCATGGCGACGACGAGCTCCATCAGCGTGGTCCCGCGGTCGTCGCGCAGGTCGACCCGTCGGCCGGTCACGGTTCCACCGTCAGCACGAAGTCGTCGGTGACGAAGGCACCGGCCTGGTCGGTCACGCGGGTGCCCACCGGGAACGTGCCGGTGGCCGAGGGCTTGCCCACCAGGGACGTGCCGTCGAAGCTCAGCCCGGGCGGCAGGTTGCCGAGGGTGGCGTAGGTGCGCGGGGTGGTGCCGCCAGCGGTGTAGGCGGACAGGTTGATGGCGATCTCGGTGCCGGCCTTGGCCGTCAGGTCCGGCACGTTGTGCACGAGGTCGGAGACGTACCAGGTGAAGGTCGGTGACGTGCTGCCGAAGCCGGAGGCGTCGACCGCCGTCACGGTCACGTCGGAGGTCACCGAGCTGGTGGTCGAGGCGGTGCCGCCCACCACGCCCGTGCGAGGGTCGATGGTCAGGCCCTTCGGCAGGTTGCTCGCCGAGTAGGTGAACGGTGCGGTGCCCCCGGTGACGAAGCCGTGCAGGTCGACCGACACGCCGGCACCGGAGCGGGACGTCCGGTTGCCCGGCGATCCGTAGGCGGGCTTCTCGTTCACGGTCCAGGTGAAGGTGGCGGTGCCGGTGGCCCCGGAGTCGTCCGTGGCGGTGACGGTCACCTGGTTGGAGGTGCTCGCGTTGGTGGCGACGGTGCCGACGAGCCGTCCGGTCGACTCCTCGATCGTGACGCCGTTGGGCTGCCCGGCGACGGTGTACCGGCAGGGCCCGTTCTGGCAGGTGGAGGTGACCGGGACGCTGACCGTGCCGCCCCGCGTGGTGGCCCGGTTGCCGGGCGAGGTGGCCGAGGGGGCCTCCACCACCTTGTACGTGATCTTGCGAGTCACCGGCTTCACGTCGGAGCGGGCGTCGGTGACGGTGATCGTGACGGTGTAGGTGCCGGTCGCCGTCGGCGTGCCGCGGATCTCACCGGTCTTGGGCCCGACGTTGACGATGGACGTGCCGCCGGGGAGCCCGGTCGCGCTGAACGTGTAGGAGTCGGACCCGCCGCTGGCGGTCACGGTGACCGTGTCCGGCTTGCCCACGGTGGTCACCTGGGCACCGGGGTCGGAGACCGCGATGGGCGGGTAGGCGATGGTCCAGCTGAAGGTGGTCGACGCGGTGCGTCGTCCGCTGCTGTCGGTCACGGTGATCTTGACCGGGTAGGTGCCGGGCTTGGTGGGCGTGCCGGTGACCTGGCCGCCCGTCGACACGGTGAGGCCCGGAGGCAGGCCCGTGCCCGTGTAGGCGTACGGCGCGCCGGACCCGCCGCTGGCCGACAGCGTGACCGGCGCGATGGCCTGGCCCTGGATGCCCGCCTGGCTGTTGACCGGTGCGAGGAGGAGCCGGGGGAACGCGTTCCAGCGGATGGTGGCCACGGCGGTCCGCGTGAACGCGTCGGTCACGGTGACGGTCGAGGTGTAGGTGGCGGTGGAGCCGCCCACCGTCCCGCTCACCGTGCCGGCCGGCGACAGCGACAGACCGGTCGGCAGCGTCCCCGAGGTCAGCGTCCAGCTGAACGGCGCGACGCCCTTGCCGGTCTGGACCTTCAGCTGCAGGTCGACCGCGTCGCCGACGGTGACCTCCTGGTCACCGGGCGCGACGATCACCGGCGCCGGCGGCAGCGGCTGGTTGAGGTCGAAGGTGGGGTTGGGGTGGGTGTCAATCAGGCTGGACGTGACGAACGCGCACGTCCCGTTCGGGCAGCCGCGCGCCGGCCAGGTCACGGCGACGACGGCGCGGACGGCGTTGCCGGCCGAGGTGCAGGTGTTGCTGGTGCCGATCGACGTCGCGTCGTCACGGCACTCGAGGTACTGGTAGACGCGGAAGGGCTGGGCCTGCGGGGTCTGCTGCACCGACGCCGTCGGCACGACGGCCGCCGTCGCCGAGCCGTCGTAGGCGAGCTTGGCGGGGTCCGAGCTGATCCACCGCGCCACCTTGGGGATGGCGGCCAGCTCGTTGCGCTGGGCGGTGACGTCGACGAGCCGGCGACCGGTGAGCAGGTTGCTCGGGTCGATCGCGCGAAGCTCGGACATCGCGGTGCTCGCGAGCTGGGAGGCCGCGACGCTGGACCGCTGGTGGCTCGAGACCACGACCGCGTTGACGTACTCCATGCTGACCGCCGCCATGATCACCGTGATGAGGGTGAGCGCGATCATCACCTCGAGCAGGATGAAGCCGCCCTCGTCGTCGCCCCGCGCCTGACGACCCCGCGCGAGACGCAGCGCCGCCCGGCGCCGGAGGCGCTCGGACACGGGTGCGTCGTGGGTCGGCATCGGGGTTCCTCGGGGTGCAGTGGGACGGGGGCGGTCAGGAGCCGGTGAAGATGGTGACCTGGGCGGTCATCGACGAGGCCGCGTCGACCGATGCCACCGCGGACTCCTCGGACGTCGTCACCTGCGACGACGTGACCAGCACGCGTCGCTCGCCGTCCTGCAGCGCCCGCAGGAACGCCGTCTGCTGGGCGAGCCGACCGGTCGAGGTCACCGACACGGCGATCGCCTGCTGCGCGGGGGCGGCCGCGGCGGTGCCGTCCGCGGCTGCGGCTGCGGCCGCCACCCCCACCGGGGCCGGCGGGCTGACCGACACCGTCGTCAGCGACACCCCTGCCACCGACGCCGCGGCCGTGACCTGGTTGGTGAACTCGGGCAGGGCGGTGGTCACGGGGAGGCCGGCCTTCGCGTCGGCGAGGCCCGCCTGGAGGGACGAGATCTGCTTGTCCTGCTCGGCGAGCTGCGAGTTCTTGCGCTGGAGCGTCACGTTCTGCAGCTCGGCGTCGGCCTGCTGCGTCGCCGACTCGTCCGCGGCCGACAGCTGCGGCGACACCAGGAGGAACCAGGTCGCGAGGACGATCAGCACCGCGAGGAGCGCGCCGCCGCCGATCAGCACGCGGCGGTCGTCGAGGGCCGAGGTCTTCATGACTGTCCTCCGTCGGACGGCGCGTCGAGGTCGTAGCGGTGCGTGTGCAGCGCGTCGGTGATGCCGAGCGTCACCGTCCAGGTGGTGGCACCCGCCTCGCCCTTCGCGTTCGACGCCGGCAGCACGTTGGCCACCCCGTCGATGCCCGCGAGGTCGGTGGCGTACCCGGCCAGGTCCGAGAGCTGCTGCGCCGACCCGGTCAAGGTGACGGTGCCGATGGGAGTCGACCCGGGCTCGGCCGCGGGGTCGGTGGCCGCGACGGGAGGGGCCGCGGCGTCGGTCGCCGACGTGAGCGTGACGTTGAGGGCGGTGAGCGACATGGTGCCGGGCAGCGTGCCGCGGAGCTCGGTGACGAGGGTGGCGACGTCGACGTCGGTCGCCATCAGCTGTGCGACCTGGGCATCGACCGCGCGGGTGTCGGCCTGCACCTTGACGACGTCGTCGTACTGGCCCTGCGCGGCCATCAGCTCGTCGGTGGCAGCCTGGGTCGAGGCGAGCGAGTCCTCGGCGGTGGTGGCCTGGAGCGTCGCGAAGGCGAAGCCCGCGACGCACACCAGCACGATGGCAGCCAGGCCGACCACGAGACGCTTGCGAATGGCACGGACCTGCCGACCCTCGATCACCTCGGGCGGGGTCAGGTCGGCGGCGAGTCCCCAGGCGGGCATGGTGCTGCCCCAGTCGGCGGGCTCGACCGGAGGGGTGAGGACGGCGGTCATGCGGCTGCTCCCATCGCGAGACCCAGCGACACCGCCGACGGCGGTGCGAAGGTCGCGTCCGGCGCCGACGGGGCGTCGTCGCGGTTGCTGACGTGCTGGAGCGGGTCGACCAGGCGCGTGGGCAAGTCGACCTGGTCCTCGATGGCCTTGACGATGCCGCCCAGGCGGGCTCCCCCACCGGTCAGCGACACCCGCTCGATCACCGCACCCTCGTGGGCGGAGCGGAAGTAGGCCAGCGACGTGCGGATCTCGGCGACCAGGGGTCGGACTCCCTGGATCAGCGCCCGGCTGATCTCGGCGTGGTCCGAGTCCAGGCCCGACTCGCACTTCAGCGCCTCGGCCTCGATCTGCTCGATGCCCATCCGGTCGGCCAGCTGCTGCGTCAGCTCGTCACCGCCGCGGGCCAGGGTCCGCACCAGCTGGGGCACGCCGCGGTCGTGCACGACGATCGTGGTGAGGTGCGCGCCCAGGTCGATCACGGCCTCGACGGCCAGGTGCTGCGCGCCGATCGCGCGGAGCGTCGCGAAGGACGCGAGGTCGACGCGAGCGACCCGCAGCCCGGCCCGCTCCACCGCGGCGACGGCGGCGAGCACGGGCTCGCGGGGCGTCGCGATGAGGAGGCCGTCGACCATGTCGGTCTCGGGGTCCGGCTCACCGAGCTGGCAGTAGTCGAGCACCACCTGGTCGATGGGCAGCGCCACGACGTCCTTCGCCTGGTACGGCAGCGCCTTGGCGCGCCGGGCCGGGTCGAGGTTGGGCATGCGCAGGTCGCGCACCAGCGACTGCTGGTTGGCGACGCCGAGCACCACGTTGCGGCAGTGGAAGCGGTTCTCGGCCCATAGCTGCTTGATCGCCTCGGTGACGACGTCGGCGTCGTGGATGACGCCCTCCTTGACCGCGTCGCGGGGCAGCGGCACCTGGCCGGCGCCCTCCACCGCCACGGTGGGGCGTCCCCCGAGGGTGCCCGGGCTGAGGATCGCGGCCCGGACCCCGGTGGCGCCGATGTCGAGTCCGATGGCGTGGCCGTCGGGGTTGAGCACGCCCACGCGGTTCCGCGGCAGGTGACGGTGCTTCATGGTGGGCTCCAGGCTCAGCTGAGGTGGGTGAGGTTCAGGTACGCGTCGGAGACCGCGCCACCGACGAAGAAGGCGACGAGGGCCCCGACGACGAGCGCCGGGCCGAACGGCAGCAGCGACCGGCGCCCGGCGCGGCGCGCGACGATCAGCACCGCTCCGGCGAGCGTGCCGAGCAGGAAGGCCGCGAAGAGGCCGACGACGACCACCGGGTAGGAGACGTAGCCGAGCACGGCGCCGATGACGACGGCGAGCTTGACGTCACCGAGCCCCATCCCGCCGGGCTTGGCGACGGCGAGCGCGAGGAAGAGCGCGCCGAGCACGGTGCCGGCGACGACGGCCCGGAGGAGCGCCTCGACCTCGCCGGTGAAGGCGGTGGCTGCGACGAAGCCGGCGAGCACGAGCGCGAGGGTGGGGTAGACGATCACGTTCGGCAGGCGCATGACGTCGAGGTCGATCGCGGCGAGCGCGACGCCGGCCGCGACGAAGACGAGGAACGCGGGCAGCGCGGGCAGCAGGTCCAGACGCGCGGCCTGCCAGGTGGTGGCGACGAACAGCACCCCGGTAACCAGCTCGACGAGCGGGTACCGGACGCTGATCGGCGCCGTGCAGTCGGCGCAGCGGCCGCGCAGCACGAGCCAACCCAGCACCGGCACGTTGTGCCGGGTGCGGATGGCCGCGTCGCAGGCCGGGCAGCGCGACGCGGGGTGCACGATCGACAGGCCGGCGGGAACCCGGTGGATCACGACGTTGAGGAAGGACCCGACGGCCAGGCCGAGGAGGCCGACGGCGGTGAGCAGGATCGGCACGGTCGGCTCCTCTCGGTGGGGGTGGTCAGGGGTGTGGCTCAGGTGTTCTCACCGCGGGCCGGAGCATGAGGCTCCGGCCCGGGTGGCAGCACCTGCGCTGCGGGGTGGATCAGCAGGCGTTGGTGTTGGCGACGGTCTTGATGGAACCGCCGTTCGTGCTGACGTAGCAGTAGAACTTGCTCGCCGAGCCCTTCGAGTTGGTCGACCACAGCGAGTAGTTCGCGGGGGTGGTTCCCGTGGCGGGCTTGTAGGTGAAAGCGGTGCCGCTGCTGAGCGTGACCTTGCCGGTGGTGCAACCGGTCGTCGCGCCGGCCGTCGTGATGGCGGTCGGGTAAGCGCCGTTGTCGGCCATGCACTGCTCGAGGGCGCTGACGGCACCGCGCAGGTCGGACTGGGCGGCCTTGTCGTTGGCGCCCTTCTGGTAGTTCAGGTACAGCGGGACGGCGATCGCGGTCAGGATGCCGATGATGACGACGACCACGAGCAGCTCGATCAGCGTGAAACCGCCCTCGCCGTTCTCCTGGTCCCGCCGGTGCCGGGCAATGGTGTTGATCATGGAGCCCTCCAGGCTCGTCGGGGACCAGCGGGAGTGCCGGTCTCATCTACATGAGGTATCGGCCCGGCGACGAGCCACCTGAGGAAATCTTCAGGAAGTCAAGAGTGAATTTCTGTGGCGGGGACGTCCTCCGCGGGGCGGCGCGACGGCCGGGCGCCCGCAGGGGGCGGCCCGGCCGTCGTGGGTGCCGCGACGCGGCGCGTCAGTTGGTCTGGATGTTGCCGAACACCGAGAACATCGGCAGGTAGAGACAGATGACCATGCCGCCGATGACCACGCCGAGGAACACCACGAGCAGCGGCTCCATGGCCGACGAGAGCGACTCCGTCGCGGTCTCGACCTCCCTCTCGTAGTACTCGGCCACCTTCTCGAGCATGTCGGTGATCTGGCCGGTCTCTTCGCCCACCTCGAGCATCTGCACCACCATCGAGGGGAACAGCTCGTGCTTCTGCAGCGCCGACGACATCTGCCCGCCCACCCGGACCTGGTCGCGGACGTCGTCCATCGCCCGGCTGATCAGGGCGTTGCCCGACGTGCCGCCGACCACCTCGAGCGCCTGGATCACCGGGACGCCCACGGCCAGCAGCGTGCCGAGGTTGCGCGACCAGCGGCTGATGGCGAGCTTGGTGAGCAGCGGGCCGAAGACCGGCAGCTTCACCTTGCGCTGGTCGACGCGGTAGCGGAACTCCTCGCTGGTCTGCAGCCCCCTGCGGTAGGCCTTGAGGGCGACCAGGAAGACGACGACCAGCAGCGGGCCGGCCCACGGGATGTTGTCCGACAGTCCGACCATGATCCTGGTGGGCAGCGGCAGCTCGCTGCCGAGCTGGGTGAACATCTTCTCGAAGACCGGGACGATGAACAGGATCACGCCGGTGCCGAGGATCATCGAGAAGATCAGCACGATCACCGGGTAGGTCATCGCCGACTTGATCTTGGCGCGCAGCTCGGCGTCGGCCTCGAACATCGTCGCGATCCGCGACAGCGCCTCGTCGAGGAAGCCGCCGGTCTCGCCCGCCTTGATCATGTTGATCATCAGCAGCGGGAACTGGTTCGGGTGCTTGGACATCGCCGCCGACAGCGGCGCGCCGCCCTGCACGTCGTTCTTGACCGCGGCGACGGCCTCCTTGAGCTGGGGCTTGGGCGTCTGCTCCTCGAGGATCGCCAGCGAGCGCAGCAGCGTGAGTCCCGAGGAGGTCATCGAGGCGAACTGGCGGGAGAACACCGCGAGGTCGCGCAGGCTCGTCCGCCCGCCGAGGCCAGGGATCTTGATCTCGGTGTTCAGGCCGGTGCCGAGACCGGCGATCTCGAGCGGCACGAGGCGCTGGTTCGACAGCGCGCGCGACGCGGCGTCGGACGAGTCGGCCTCGATCTTGCCCTTGACGACGGCGCCCGCGGCGTCGATCGCCTCGTAGGAGAACGTCTTGGTGGCGCTCACGAGATCCTCGCCAGGCGCTTGAACTCGTTCGGGTCGTGCGCCAGCTCGAGGGCGGTGCCCGTGCTGATCAGCTGCTCGGCGTGCCGCTGGGCGAGGTGCTGGTCGAAGCTGATCATGCCGACGTCGGCGCCCGACTGCAGGAACGTCGGGATCTGGTGCACCTTGCCCTCACGGATCAGGTTCCGGATCGCGGCGGTGGCCACCATGATCTCGCAGACGGTGGTGCGACCCTTGCCGTCCTTGGTGGGGGCGAGGGCCTGGGTGATCACGCCCTGCAGGCAGTTGGCCAGCTGCGCCCGGATCTGCGACTGCTGGTGCGCGGGGAAGATGTCGATCAGCCGGTCGATCGTCTGCGCGGCCGACTGCGTGTGCAGCGTGGCGAGCACGAGGTGGCCCGTCTCGGCGGCGGTGACGGCCGTGGCCGTCGTCTCGAGGTCGCGGAGCTCGCCGACCAAGATGATGTCGGGGTCCTGTCGCAGCACGTGCTTGAGCGCGGTCGGGAAGTCCTCGGTGTCGGCCCCCACCTCGCGCTGGTTCACGACGCTGCGGCCGTGGGTGTGCAGGTACTCGATCGGGTCCTCGATCGTCATGATGTGCGCCGCGCGGGTCTGGTTGGCGACGTCCAGCAGGCTCGCGAGCGTCGTCGACTTGCCCGAGCCGGTCGGTCCGGTGACGAGCACCAGGCCGCGGGGCAGGTGCGCGAAGCGCTCGACGTCGTCCGGCAGCCCGAGCTCGGTGAGCGGCCGGATGCGGTGCGGGATCGTGCGCAGCACGGCACCGACGGCACCCCGCTGCACGAAGACGTTGACGCGGAACCGGCTCAGGCCCTCGAGGGAGTAGGACGTGTCCAGCTCCTGGTCGCGGTCGAACCGGGCCCAGGACTCCGGCGGGAGGATCGACTGCATCATGGCCTGGGTGTCGCTGGGCGTCAGCTTGGCGACGTCCTCGATCGGACGCAGCGAGCCGTGGACGCGGATGCAGGGCGCGATGCCGGCGGTGAGGTGCAGGTCCGAGCCACCGCGCTCGACCGTCATCTGGAGCAGGCGCTGGATCGTGGCCCGGGGGTCACCGACCACCGAGTCCGGCGTCGGCGGACGACCGAAGCCCGTCGACTCGGCGTCGTGGATGGTGGCGGTCATGGGGTGAACCTCCGGGTAGCAGGGTCAGACGGTGACACGGAAGACCTCCTCGACGGTGGTCTCGCCCACGGCGGCCTTCATCAGGCCATCGAGGCGGAGGGGGACCATCCCCTCCTCGACCGCGACGTGGTGGATCTCGGACGAGGACGCGCGACGGACGGCGAGCCGCTCGACCTCCTCGGTCACCGGCATCACCTCGTTCACGGCGATCCGGGCGCGGTAGCCGGTCTGGCCGCACGAACGGCAGCCGACCGGACGCCACAGCTTCTCCGGCGGCTCGAGCTCGTCGGGCCAGCCCAGCTGCACGGCGTCGTGCTCGGTGACCGCGTACGGCTCCTTGCACCAGTCGCAGAGCCGGCGGGCGAGCCGCTGGGCGAGCACGCAGTCCACCGAGGAGCCGACCAGGAAGGGCTCGACGCCCATCTCGGTGAGGCGTGTGACGGCCGACGGCGCGTCGTTGGTGTGCAGGGTCGAGAGCACGAGGTGGCCGGTGAGGGCGGCCTCGATGCCGAGCTGGGCGGTGGCGGGGTCGCGGATCTCGCCGATCAGGACGACGTCGGGGTCCGACCGCAGGATCGCGGGCAGCACGGCGGCGAACGTCAGACCCGCCTTGGCATTGACCTGTACCTGGTTGACGCCGGCCAGTCGGTACTCGACCGGGTCCTCGACGGTGATGATGTTGACCGAGGGGTTGCTGATCTCGGACAGCGTCGCGTAGAGCGTCGTGGACTTGCCCGACCCCGTCGGCCCGGTGACGAGCACCATGCCGTGCGGCTTGCCGAAGGACGTCGCGAACCGTGCGTAGTTGGCCTCGGAGAAGCCGAGCTTGCGCAGCTCGAGGTCGATGCCGCCGGTGTCGAGCACGCGGAGGACGACCTTCTCGCCCCACACCGTCGGCAGCGTGGCGACGCGCAGGTCGACCTTCTTGTTGTTCAGGCGCACCGTGATGCGGCCGTTCTGCGGGACGCGCTTCTCGGTGATGTCGACGCTCGCCATGATCTTCAGGCGGGAGATGAGGGGGCCCTGGACGGCCGCGGGGACGCTGTCGACGTCGTGCAGGACGCCGTCGATGCGGAACCGGACGCGCAGCTCGCCCTCGGTGGGCTCGATGTGGAGGTCGGACGCACGGCTCTGGATGGCCTGCTCGATGAGCGAGTTGACGTAGCGGACGACGGGCGCGTCCTCGCCGTCGGGCACCACCGCGGTCATCGTGGTCTCGGCCTCGACGAAGGAGGCGGCGATGTCGGCGAGGTCGGTCTGCTCGCGCTTGATGCGGTCGATCAGCCGGCGGAGCTCGCTGCGTGCGCCCACGACGGGCACGACGCGCAGGCCGGTCGCAGCCCGGATGTCGTCGAGCGCCACGACGTCCTCGGGGTCGGAGATGGCCACGACGAGAGCTGGTCCGGACCACCCGATGCCGAGCACCCGGTGCCGCGTCACGAGCTGGAGCGGGATCTTGCCCATGGCCTCGGCGTCGAGCGGGTAGCCGACGAGGTCCACGCTGTTGAGCCCGTTGGCCTCGGCCGACGCCTCAGTCAGCTCCATCTCGGTGATGATGTTGTCGTTGACGAGGACGTCGCGGATCGACCGGTCGCTGCGCTCGCACTCCTCGGCGGCCTCGGCCAGGGCGTGGGCGTCGATGCCACGGTCGGCGAGGGCGTCGAGCAGGGGTCGGTACGAGGGGATCATCGCCACCCTCCTTCATCACGTGGGCCGCGGCACCGGTCGCCGTCGGAAGAGCCTTGTACGTCCGACATCGGCAGTGCCCCCCACGACCTGAGGATTCGGGCCACATCGACCCCAAGGGGCCTAGGCTCCCCCGGTGGCCCCCTGGACCGAGCGCGTCGAGGCCGTGCACGACCGCGAGGTCGGTACGGCGGTGGCGGTGACCGACGACGCCGAGGTCGTCGCGCTGGCGTCCGGCGGCCGCGTGCGCGTCCGGGTGCCGTCGTCCGTGGCGGACCGGGCGGTGCCCCGCCTGCGCCGCGACGACGCGCTCCCGCTCGACCCTGCCTGGTGGACCGAGGTGCTCGGCCGCGCCCCCGCAAGGGTCGTCGGCCCGACCGTGCACGCCTACACCGCCGCGCTGCCCGACGTCCTGCTGCGCCACGAGGTCGAGCAGGTCGCCCTCTGGCGCCTCACCCGGCTCCACGAGGCGGTGACGGCGCGGGAGCGGGCGGCCGGCGGGTTCGCGTCCGACGTCGAGGTCGCCTTCGGGCGCTTCAGCGAGCCGGTCGACCCGCCCGCCTGGATGGCCCGCGCCACCCCCGCCGCCCGCCGCACCGAGGTCTCGGCCGCCGCGAGCCTGCGTGCGTGGGACGGCGCGCCCGTCGACGTCGGTGTCCTGGTGCACCCCGACCACCGCGGTCGCGGCCACGCCGTCGAGGTGGCGGCCGCCGCCGTCGACCTCGCCGTCCGCACCGCCGGCCTCGCTCGCTGGTGCGCCGACGAGACCGACGCCGCCGCCCGCGCTGTCGCCACCCACCTCGGCTTCACCCCCTGGGCCCGCGAGCTCCGCCTCCTCCCCTGACCCCGTCCCCCTCTCGCCGAGCGGCGCAAGTCCGGGCCGACACGCCGATGCGGACCCCGATCTTGCGCCACTCGGGCACAGGTCTGCGCCACTCGGTACACGGTCCCGACGCGGTCAGGATCGCGAGGCCACCTCTTCGCGACGTGCGGAACCTGGCGCACGCTCCCGTCCACAGAGGGGACGACGCGTCACCTCGCCGCCGGACGGCCCCGAGACGGGGGTGCTGCCCTCCACCCGAGGAGATCCCAGGCGGCGCAACGGCGTCAAGGTCCAGCTTCCCCTGCCCGGTGCCCGCGTGGAGCCGCTCGAGACCCATCTTCGGGTCGCCGACCCGGACGCCCTGCCGAGCAGCTCCACCGAGGACGTGCGCATCGTCGACGACGAGCTCATCGTCCTCATGAGCGCCGACCACCCCCAGGCCCACCAGACCCTGACGCTCGACGCTTACCTCGACCTCGTGCACGTGAAGGTGTCGCCCTCAGCGCTCGGCACGAACGTGATCGACGACGCCCTCGGTTCGCAGAACCTCGAACGCCACGTGGCCATCACCGTGCCCAGCTGGTTCGAGATGCGCACCGTCGTCGCGAACACCGACATGGTCGTGGCCATGCCCCGCCGCTGGGCCAGCGACCCCGCCTTCTCGGCGGGCTGCGTCTGGCAACCTCTCCCCCTCGACGGGGTGGCGTTCTCGGTCGATCTCCGCTCGCGACGCCGAGACCACCACGACCTGGGAACCCTGTGGCTGAGACGCCTCATCACCACATCGGTGGTCTGACCCCGCCACGGTGGCCCGCAGCAGGAAGCTCACGACCCATCGGCTGCGACCGGCCTGAACCGGCACCGGCGAGCTCTGGCCCGGTGGTCACCGATCGCTGCCCGAGACTCCGGTGGCACATCCCGACTCCACCACTACCCCGCCGCCCCTCTCGCGGTCGAGGGAGTGCCCACCGATCAGGAGGCGGGGTGGAGCGGGACGGCCCTACGTCACGCCGCCGTCGACGGTCAGGACCTGCCCGGTGACGTAGGACGATGCGCTGCCCGCGAGGAACACCACCATCGCAGCGATGTCCGCCGGCGTCCCCAGGCGACGCGCCGGGATCTGCGCCATCACCGCGTCGCCCACCTCACCGACGAAGACGTCACGGGTCTGGTCGGTCGCGATGAAACCGGGGGCGACCGCGTTGACCGTCACGCCGCGGTGGGCGTACTCCCGGGCGAGTGCCCGGGTGAACCCGATGACCCCACCCTTGGAGGCAGCGTAGGCCGACGTGTGGGCCTCGCCCTTGGTCGCGGTGATGGACGCCATCGAGATGACGCGCCCGTACCCGCGTGCCGTCATCAGGGTCCCGACCGCCTGGGTGCACCAGATCGTGCCGAGGAGGTTGACCCTGATGACCGCCTCGATCTCGTCGGACGTGAGGTGTCGCAGGGGCTTGTTCCGCAGAATGCCCGCATTGTTGACGAGGACCTCGACCGGCCCGTTCTCGGCTTCGATCGCGTCCACCATCTCCTGCACGGCGCCGGCGTCCGACACGTCGCACGTCCTCATCGCCACGCCGTCGCGGGAGACCACCTCGCCGAGGTCGCACCCCACGACCTCGTGCCCGGCACGGGCCAGCGCATCGGCGACCTCCGCCCCGATGCCGCGCGCGGCACCGGTCACCAGCGCCACCCCCGGGACTGTGCTCGGTCTTTCTGGTGCTGTGCTCATCGCTGGTCCTCACCGGTGTGCGTGCGGATCCTCCCCCGCCCCGACCCCGGGTCGGGATCGTTCAACCGAGCCTTGACGACCTTGCCCATGGCGTTGCGAGGCAGACCCGCGACCACCACGATCGTGCGGGGGATCTTGTAGTCCGCCAGCTTGTCGACGAGGAACCGTCCGACCGCTTCGGTGTCGAGGCCGGGATCGGCCACGACGAAAGCCTTCAGGTCCTCGCCGAGGACCGCGTGCTCGATCCCGACGACCGCCGCCTCGTGGACCTCGGGGTGACTGGCCAGGACGGACTCGACCTCGACGGTGCTGACGTTGAAACCGCCGCGGATCACGCTGTCGGCCATGCGGTCCACGTAGAACAGGTACCCGTCGGCGTCACGTCTGCCCAGGTCGCCCGTGCGGAGCCACCCGTCCACGAGCGTCGTGGCCGTCTCCTCGGGGCGGCCGCGGTACCCGCGCATGACCGCCGGCGACCTCAGCTGGATCTCACCGGTCTCCTCGACGTCGGTCTCGACGCCGTCGGGGCGAGCCACCCGGAAGGTGGTCCAGGGACCGTTGCCCCGACCTCCGACGGACTCGGGCTTGTCGGCGATGTCGTCCGGCCCGACCACCGTGCCACCCGGGCCGGCCTCGGTCTGCCCGTAGGAGTTGATCAACCCGCGACCGGGGAACGCCGCATGGATGCGCGCCACGCCGTCGGCGGTCATCACCGAGCCACCGGTCACCAGGGTGCGCAGGGTGTCGGGGAGGTCGCTGAGGTCGACGTCCCGCAGGAGCAGCAGGTACATCGAGGGGACACCGAAGTAGATCGTCGTCCCGAACCTCCTCATCACCTCGATCGTGTCGTGCTGGTCGAAGCTCGGCTGGAGGACGAGGTGGGCGCCACCGCAGAGGGCTGCGAACGGATTGGTGTGTGCCCCGGTCGAGGAGAAGTACGGGACCGCCGACTGGTAGACGTCACCGGGGCGGACCCCGTAGGCGTGCACCAGCTCCAGGCCGCCGGCGACGCAGCTCGCGTGCGTGATCTCGACGCCCTTGGGGGTCCCGGAGGTGCCCGAGGTGTAGAGAAGGTCTGCCACGTCGTGCTCGCTCACCGGTGCCCGCCGCCCCGGGACGAGGTCGCGCACCATCCGCACCAGTCCGTCCGAGAGGTCAAGCAACCGGGTGTCCAGACCGTCGATGGCCATCGACGCGACGCCACGCAGGTCACCGGCGGTGCACAGCACGCCGAGGTCCGCGTCGACCGCGACGGCTCGCAGCTCCCGTTCGGAGAACCTGGCGTTGACCGGCACCACCACCCCGCCGCACCAGTGCACGGCGTGATGGAGCACGAGGGCCTCGAACCCGAACCGGTTGTCGAACTCCAGTCCGACCAACATGCCCGGTCGCACACCGTGGGCACGGAGGAGCTCGGCCGCACGGCCGACCAGGTCGGGCAGCTCGCCGTAGGTGACGGTCCTGGTCCGCCCGTCGGCCGACGTCGCGGTGAGCCACGGCTGCGAACCACGTCCGGCCGCGGCGTCGACGAGGTCGGCCATGGTCCGCCACGGCGCGGCGTCCGGGAGCGGGGGCATGGCGCTGGGCGTCGTCATGCCGGCCCGCCCGTGAGCAACCGGGCGAGATCGGCCGGCGTCGCCGCCACGTGGTCCGCGCCGGCCTCTCTCAGCGCCTCCCGACCGTAGTAGCCGTAGAGGACCGAGATGGTCGACGCACCGCAGGCGCGTCCCGACCTGGCGTCCTGCGGACCGTCGCCGACGTAGACCGTCTCAGCGGCACCGACCCCCGCGGTGGCGATCCCCAGGGCGACCGGAGCCGGGTGCGGCTTGCGCTCGACGGTGTCCTCGGCGCAGACGACGGCAGCCAACGATCCGGGCTCGATCCCCACCCAGGCGAGGTCGCGCTCCGCACGGGCCCGCCCCTTGTTGGTCACGATGCCCGTGACGACGCCTCTTCCTCGCAGCACGGCCAGCATGTCGAGGATGCCCGGGTAGGGGGTGACGAGCCGGTACGTGGTGTCGCGGTAGTGCCGGTCGTAGGCCTCGACGCAGTCGCCCGCACGGGGGCCGGCGACGTCCGTGCACACCTCCAGCACCCGGGGTGTCAGGAAGCGCTCGGGATCGTCCTCGAGCTCGGGGAACTCCGTCCCCAGTACCTCGTCGAAAGCCGCGCGGTAGGCCGCGACGAGCGCAGGTCGGGAGTCGATGAGGGTGCCGTCCAGGTCGAACAGGACACATCGGGCCGCGGGGCCGGAGGCGCTCACGACGTGGCCTCAACCGGTTCGAACGCGAAGAAGCGCGCGGGGTTGCGGACCAGCACCAGATCGGCGATCTCGTCGCCCAACCGGCCTCGGACGGTCTCGAGGATGCCGGAGAAGCCCGGCCCTCCCCCGTGGGCGAGCTGGTAGGACGGCCGTCCGAGGTCGCCCGACACCATGATCCGGTCGTGGCCTGCCTCCAGGAGACCTCGTACCTGGGCGACTCGATCATCGTCCTCGGCGTACTTGGACTTGGTCCAGTGATCGAAGCCCAGCCAGGCTCCGCCCTGGGCCATGGCTCGGAGGTACCCGGGGTCCAGGTTCCGGTCGACGTGCCCGATGAGCACCGAGGCGGGCGGGACACCGGCGTCGACGAACCGCTCGAGCTGGACGTCGCCGAGGGTCCCCGCCTGGGTGTGGGTGGAGATCGGCGCTCCGCTGGCGAGGTGCGCGGAGGCGACCGCCGACAGGACCGCGCCCTCGTCGTCGCGGATGCGATCAGTGCGGCAGGTGCCGAACTTGATGACGCCGGCACGGGCCCGCGTGCCGTCCATCCCGACGGAGACGTCCTCGACCATGCGGGACGCGAGGTCCTCGACCGGCGTCTCGTGCAGGCCGTCGGGGTAGTAGATGCCCTTCTGGTAGCCCGTCGCCGCGACGACGCGGACGTCCGACCGCTCGGCGACACCGAGCAGGGCCGCGGCATCACGGCCGTAGTCGGTCGTGGTCATCTCGACGAGCGCACCACCCCCGGCAGCGGCGTAGGTGTCCAGCTCGGTCGCCGCCTTGTCGGGATCGGACAGCAGCAGGTCGGCGTCCACCTCGAGGGCCCATTGCGGTGGGCGCGTCAGCAGGTGCTCGTGGCACAGGGTGATGCCGAGCGACGACGCGCTGACGTCGCCGGTCATGGTTCGGACGATGCTCACGCAAGGCGCCTTTCGGAGTCGAGGAACGCGGCCCGAGCCCGCCAGAGCTCGGTGAAGCTCTCGCGCAGCCGCTGGTAGTCCGCGTAGCCGCGGTCGTAGGTCGGGCGGAGGGAGTGGTCCGGGTGCTGGGTCGAGCCGTTCCGCACGAGCCGGGCGATGCCGTCGGCGTAGTCGCGGAACCGTCCGGCGCCCACCCCGGCGGCGAGCGCGGCTCCCACCGCTCCGGACTCCTCCACCTGAGGGACGGCGAGCTCACGGCCGAGCACGTCGGCGCAGATCTGGCGCCACAGGGGGCTGCGCGCCCCTCCCCCCGTCATCCGGATCTCGTGGATGTCGACCGGCATGGCCGCGTAGCACTCGCGCATCGAGAAGGCGACGCCCTCGAGCACCGCACGCAGCACGTGGTGCCCGGACGTCGTGGCGCTCAACCCGCTGAAGCTGCCTCGCGCCCAGGGGTCCACGAAGGGGGCGGTGGACCCGGCGGTGCTGAGGAAGGGGAGGAACGTGACCCCGGCAGCGAGCGGCGGGACCCCGGCGACGGGTCCCTCGACGAGGTCCTTGAGCGTCGTCTCGCCGGACCTCACCCGCGCCGCGTCGTCCCCGCACAGCGTCTCGAGGCACCAGTCCAGGCCGAGCGTCCCACCCCCGGTGTTGCACAGCAGACGCTGCCACCGCCCCTCGGGCATCAGGTAGGTGAAGCCCACTCCGGCGGGCTCGAGCACGGCCTCGTCGGTGGTGACGACGTTCATGAGGCTGGTGCCGATGACAGTCGCGGCCTGTCCCGGCCGGTGCGCACCGACTCCCAGCGCGTTGGCGACCGCGTCCCCGAGCCCTGCGACCACGGGCGTGCCCTCCGGCAGTCCCGTCCACCTCGACGCCTCCGCGGTCACGCGTCCGACGACGGTCTCGCTGGTCACCGCCGTGGGGAGCAGCCCCGCGAGCTCGGGCACCCCCATCAGGTCGAACAGCTCCGTCGACGGCGCTCGACGACGGATGTCGCAGGGCACGAAGGAGAGGTCCGACTCGTCCGTCGCGATCTGGCCGGTGAGGCGGTAGTTGACGTAGTCCTTCGCGAGGAAGACGGTCCGCAGGCGGCTGGCCCGTGCGGGCTCGTGCCGCACCATCCAGGCGTAGAGCACCGAGGGCATGCCGGCGATCAGGGCGTTCCCGCCGATCTCGAAGAAGCGCTCAGCCAGGCCCTGCGTGTCCCACTCGTGGAGCAGGTCCACTGCTCGGCTGTCGGGCCACCCGATGGCCGGGCCCACCGGGTGACCGTCCGAGTCCAGGCCCCACAGGCCGCCCATGTGGCCACAGACGCCGACCGCGACGACCTCGTCGCCGTGCTCCAGGGAGCTCAGGGACTCGGCGATCGTCTCTGCCACGCAGGCCCAGGTGGTGTCCATGTCCTCCTCGTGCCGACCGGCGCCGCCGTCGAGCGTGGGAGTGCGCCTCGTGGACGTCCCCACCACCGTTCCGTCGTCGGCGTCGAGGACGACGGTCTTGACCGCCGACGTCCCCTTGTCGATCCCGACCAAGACCTTCACGGTCGGACCGCCCGTCCCTCGATGGTGTCGATGCACTGCCGGTACAGGGCGTGCAGTGCCGCGTGCGACGCGATGCCTCGTGCGGTCGGTTGGTCGGTGCCGTCCTCGGAGGCGACGGCGACGCCGACGGCCTTGGCCAGCAGCTCGCGCCACAGCGCACCGGAGGCATCGCGAGTGACGAGCCGGATGGACGCCGGACGCACGCCGTGGTCGTCCATCACGGTGACAGCCGCATGGATCAGCCCCTCGAAGACCGCGCGGGCGCACTCGGCCAGCCTCGTCTGGTAGGTCATGCCGAAGAACGTCCCGCCTCCCTCCGTGGGGACGAAGAGCACCCCGGTGCTGCCGTCGGCGACGCTGGCGGCAGCGGCATCGAGCTGGGCGAACGGTGCGTCGTCCGCGCCCGCCCACGTCGCGCAGAAGGTCTCCCGGAACCACCGGACCGTCGACAGTCCGGGGCCCAGCACCAGCACGGAACCGTCCTGGCGCTGCAGGCTCAGCTCGTCGCCGACCTCGACCACGACCGCGGCCTCGTTCCCGCTCACCGCTCGGTCCTCGGATCGAGCAGCACCTTGGTGTACTCGCCCGCACGGTGCCGGCGGTAGACCTCGGTGATGTCCGACAGCGGCTCGACGGCCGTGATGAGCGGCGCCAGCTCGACGTGGGCCAGCATGGCGACCGCGCGCGGGAACACGTGGGCGGTCGCGTAGGCCGATCGCACCACCAGCTCCCGCGCGTAGAGCAGGTGGGGGCTCACGGCCAGACGGGTCGCCGGAGCATGCACGGCGATGACGACCAGACGGCCACGCGTGGCCAGCAGGCCGAGCGCCTCCTCGGTGGCGGTCGCCGCGCCGGCGGCGTCGTACACGACGTCGAACCCGCGACGACGTCCCACGCCCTTGGCGTAGGCATGCAGGTCCGTCACCCGCGGGTCCACGGCCACGTCAGCCCCGAGGCTCGTGGCGAGGTCGCGCTTGGCCGGGTCCAGCTCGCTGACCACGACGAGACCTGCTCCGGCGCGACGGGCGAGCTGCGCGGTCAGCAGCCCCATGGTTCCACCCCCGATCACCAGGACGTTCTCGCCCGAGCGCAGCTCACCCTGCTCCAGGGCGTACAGGCACGTGGCGAGAGGCTCGAGCAGGGCACCCTCCCGGGTCGACACCCCCTCGGGGAGCCTGAACACCTGCGACGCCTTGTAGGTCGCGAGCTCGGCGAATCCACTGGCTCCGTAGAACTTGCGGCGGCACATGTTGGGCTGGCCGTCGGAGCACCACGCGCACGACCCGCACGGGGCGTAGAAGTTGCACGCGACGCGGTCGCCCACGGCGATGTCGTCGACGTCCTCACCCACGGCCTCGACCACGCCGGAGACCTCGTGCCCGAGCACCTGCGGCGGGGGCCCGACCGCGAGCGTGCCCTCGATGATGTGCGGGTCCGACCCGCACATGCCGCAGAAGTGGATGCGTACCGTCACCTCGTCCGAGGCCATGGTCGGCTCGGCCCACTCGCGGTACTCCAGGATCCCGGGACCGGTCCACACGCCGGCTCTCATCATCTTCTGCTCCTGTCGGTCGAGCGGGATCTCATCCCTACGTGCGTTCAGAACAGCTCCCACCAGTCGTCTCGTGCGGCAGCCTCGGCACCCGTCTCGGAGAGCAGGATCTCCCCGGTGCGCAGGTAGTAGACGTGGTCGGCGATGGGTAGAGCGGCACGCACGTTCTGCTCGACGAGCACGACGGAGATCCCGGCGGTGCGGGTCAGCTCCCGGATGGTCGCGAAAAGCTCCTGGACCAGGCTCGGCGCGATGCCCAGCGAAGGCTCGTCCAGCAGCAGCAGCTCCGATCCGCTCATCAGCGCGAGGCCGATCGACAGCAGGCGCTGCTGCCCGCCGCTCAGCCGCCCGGCGACCTGGTTCCCGCGGTCGCCGAGGATGGGGAAGAGTCCGTGCACCTGACCCAGCCGCTCGGCCCGGACGGCGGGGTCTCGCACCGTGAAGGCGCCCAGCTCGAGGTTCTGGCGCACCGTCAGGTCGCGGAAGATCGAGCCCGTGGCCGGGGTGTAGGAGATACCGCCCAGGACCCGTGCGGACGTCGAGGACCGGGAGATGTCCCGTCCCTCGTGCGTGACGGTCCCGGCGTCGAGATCGACGAGTCCGAACAGGGCCTTCAGCACGGTCGTCTTGCCCGCCCCATTGTGCCCCAGGATGGTGACGACCTCACCGACTCCCACGCTCAGGGAGACGTCGTGGAGCACGCTGCGCTTGCCGTACCCACAGACGAGGTTGCTCGCGACCAGGCGGTCGCGTGCGGTGGTCGAGGTGCGCTCTTCAGGCTCCAAAATAGATCTCCGTCAGCTCTCGTCGAGCCATGAGCTCGTGGATCGACCCCTGTGCGAGCACCTGTCCCTGGTCCAGGAAGACCGCGCGGTCGGCCAGTCGCTCCACCATGTGGACGCTGTGCTCGACCAGGCAGATCGTCTTGCCCTCGTCGCGCAGCCCCTTGATGACGTCGATGACGTGCTCGACGGCAGACGGATCGACTCCCGAGGTGGGCTCGTCGAGAAGGAGGACGTCGGCTCCGGTCGCGATGAGTCGCGCGATGGCGACGAGCTTCTGATCACCGTAGGACAGGTCCGAGACCAGCGTGTGCGGGTCCTGGTTCATGCCCACGAAGCGGAGCAGGTCCGCCGCATCCTGCCGGGTGGCGCGTTCGCGTGTGCGTGACCTGAACGGGCGCAGGGCGAGGAGCGCGGGGTTCTCGCCCTCCTGGCCCGGAATGGCCATGGCCACGTTGTCGATGGCACTGAGCCGTTCGAACAGCCGGCCGTCCTGGAAGCTCCGAGCCATTCCCCGGCGCGCCACCCCGGTGATCGAGAGGCCGTCGACCGGCACGCCGTTCAGCGACACCGTCCCCTCGTCGGCCCTGATCGTGTTGGTGATCAGGTTGAACAGCGTGGTCTTGCCCGCGCCGTTGGGACCGACCAGCGCGGTGATCTGGCCTCGGGTGAGGTCGAACGTGACGTCCTTGACCGCCTTGACCCCGCCGAACGACTTGGTCATCCCCGCGATCGTCAGGACCGCAGCAGTCTCCTGCACGGGCCCGCTCGTCGAGGTCGGTGCCGGTGACGGCGCCTTCGCGGCCGCGGGGGCCTGGGTTGACGGGCGCTCGACGGTCTCGGGCCGACGACGGAACCGGTTCACGAGATCCCGGGGTCCCCGGTGCTCTGGAATGAGTCCCTGCGGCCGGTACCGCATGACCAGGACCAGAGCCAGCCCGTAGATGACGCCTCGCCAGGCGATGGCGTCGTCGCCCACCAGGCTGTCGAGAACGGGCTTGAGCGAGCCGAGCAGCACGGCGGCGACGACGGTGCCGAGCGGGTTCGCCACCCCACCGAGGATCACGACACCGATCGCGAGGATCGAGACGTCGAGGTTGAACGACTGCGGTGCGGCCACCTGGTAGTAGGACGCGTTCAGCGCACCGGCGAGCCCGGCGATGGCCGCGGCGATGCCGAACACCACGGCCTTGGGGACCACCGTGTTCTTGCCCACCGCCCTGACGGCCGACTCGTGCTCACGGATGCCCTTGAGGATGCGGCCGAAGGGAGACTCTCCCAGGCCCCAGCAGATCAGGAGCGTCAGCACGGTCAACAAGCCGACGACGGCCGCGACCTGCGAGGGCCGGACGAGCATCTCGCCGAACAGGGTCATCGGTGGGATCGGGGTGAGACCGAAGGCTCCCCCGGTCACCGACGTCAACGAACCCATGAGCTGGGTCACGACGAGCTGGAAGGCCAGCGTCAGGAGGATGAGGTACTCGCCGCGCACACGCGACAGTGCCGGGAGTGAGATCGCTGAGGCCACCGCGAACGAGACCAGCACGGCGACGCCGGCAGCCGGCCAGAATCCCCAGCCCTGGCCCCCCGCTACCCCGCTGGAGGTGGCGACCTCGAGCCCCGCGACAGCGACCGGCAGCGTCAGCAGACCGGCCGTGTACGCGCCGACCCCGTAGAAGGCGGCCTGCGCCATGGACGTCTCGCCGGTGTAGCCGATGAGCAGGTTGAGCGACAGCGCCAGCATCATCAGGAACATGATCTGGATGGCGATGTCCGCGTAGTACTCCACGTGACTCCTAAGCCGCGATCTTGCCGAACAGGCCCTGCGGCCGCACGATCAGGAAGACGAACAGCAGTCCGAAGATGACTGCTGTCTGGAAGGTCTGCGCGAGCCACAGACCGCTCAGGCTGACGACCATCCCGAGGACCAGACCAGCGAACGGCGCACCCTTCTGGCTCCCCACCCCGCCCAGGAAGGTCGCGATGAAGCCGAGCAGCACGGGCTGCAGACCGATGTTCGGGGTGGCCGACTGGTTCAGCAGGAACAGGACCGCCGCCACACCCACCAGGAACGAGCCGACGCCGAAGACGTAGACGTGGACTCTCTGGGGAGATATCCCCACGGCGGACGCCAGTTCCCGGTTGGCGCTCACGGCGATCGAGGCCAGTCCCCATCGAGAGCGTCGCATCGCCAGCACGCCTCCGATCAGCGCCCAGGAGACGACGACCGTGAGGACGTCCCAGGTCGTGAAGGTCGCCGTGCCCAGGGTGAACAACCGCGGGTCGCCGGCCGGGAAGCCGCGGCCGTCGGGTCCGAACATGATCTGGATCAGGTTCGGACCGGCGATGGACAGCCCGAGGGAGGCCAGGAAGATTCCCAGCGAGTCCGCCCCCGATCGACGCATCGGCCGGTACACGACGAGCTCGATACCGACGCCGAGCACGACGGCCACCAGGAGCCCCGCCGCGATGGCCACCGCGAGGGGCAGCCCCAGGGAGCTGGCCGTCGCCAGCGCGACGTAGGCGGCCGCGGTGTAGACGAAGGCGTGCGCGAAGTGGAACACCTTGGTCGTCGAGTAGATGGTGCTGACGCTGGTGCCCAGCAGGGCGTAGGTGGACCCGAGGACGATGCCGCTGACCAGGAGCTGGAGGAACAGCGACGGCGACACGTCGGAGGCGGTGAGCAGGGGCAAGGTCAGCTCATCCCTCGGAGACGCCGGAGGCCGGGTCGCCACCCTCAGGGACCTCGGTGATGGTCGCCACCTGGGTCAGCTTGCAGTCGCTGATCGTGTAGACGCCCATGGGCTTGACCGGAAGGTGGGTCTTCTCGTCGATCGACATCGTGCCGACCTCGTCGGCCGTGCCGCCGTAGACGGACTTGAAGGTCGTGTCCGCCTCGAGAGCCTTCTGCAGCTGCTCACCGCTCGTGGTGTCGCCGTCGTCGGCGATGACTCGCTTGACGAGCTCCCAGAAGACGAACATCTCCTCGTAGTAGTTGGCGGCGAAGATGTCGGGGTTCTTGCCGTACGCGGCGTTGTACTCCTCCACGAACTGCGCGTTGAACGGGTTGGGGTTCGCGGGGTCGTAGTTCTCGCCCAGCGCGATCACCGTGTCGAACTCCTTCGGCGCCAGCTTGCACACCTCTTCGCCACCGGTCTCGGACGAGACCACCGGAGCGGTGACGCCGGCACGCCGCAACGCCTTCATGAACGTCGCGTTGTCGCCGCCCTGCTCGAAGATCCAGATCACGTCGGGTCGGGCTGACTGGAGCTTGGCGATGATCTGACCGAAGTCCTTGATTCCGACCTCGTGCTGCTCGTTGGCCACGACGGTGCCCCCGTCGGCCACGGTGGGCCAGATGGTCGGGATGAGCTCCTTCTGCGCGTTGATGCCGTTCTCCAGCGTGCCGACGACCGCCATCCTCTTCGCGTCCGGGTACTCCTGAGCGACCCACGCAAGGCCCCCGGGAATGCTCGGGTCGGCGAACAGCTGGCGGGTGTTCCACAGGTAGTCCTTGCCGATCTGGCCCGGGCTCGTGCCACCGCCCTGCAGGGTCAGGACCTTGTTCTGCTGGACCAGGGGGATGATCGCCTCGGAGACCCCGCCGAACGAGGTCTGCAGGACGTTGATGCCCTCCTGGCTGATCAGCTTGCGCGCGGCGGCCACGGCGGCGGGGACGCTGCCGCTCTCGTGGTCACCGATGGAGATCTCGAAGTCGGGACCGCAAGCGGCCTGGATCTGCTTGGCGGCCAGCTCGGCGCCCTGGCTCATGACCTCGCCGTAGGACGATCCCGAGCCGGTCATCGCGAGGAGCATGCCGACCTTGACGGTCTGGCCCTGACCGGCCGGCTTCCCACCGTCGCCGAAGTAGGTGTTGATGGCGGTGTCGCCCGAGCATGCCGCGGACGCTCCCGAGTCCGACGACCCACCACACGCCGTCAGACCGATGGAGGTCAGGGCCACCGCGCCGACCAGGGCGGAGATCCGTCGGAGCCGGCTGCTGCGGGCGGTTGCTGTCATGGCGTCCATCCTTCGAGGAAGTGCTCTCGTCGTGTATTATCCGGATTCCGGACTCACGTTCCGGTGCACGGACAGCATCACGTGACCTGAGACACGTTGTCAAGCACTCGCCGATGAGTCCGTGAGCGTGCACAGCGAAGGGAAAACGGCAGGATGCAACCATGACCGGACCCACGTGGCCGACCATCGACCCGAAGAACCACGTCGCGTCCGTGGTCAAGGCGATCAGCCTGCTCGAGCTGTTCACCAGCGAGCAGCCCGAGCTCAACCTCGCGACCCTCGTCGAACGCGGCGGGCTCACCCGCACGACCACCCACCGCCTCCTCGCGACGCTCGAGCTGGTCGGCTGGCTCGAGCGCAGAGGTGAGAACTACCGCCTCTCGCTGCGGGTGTTCCGCCTCGGCTCGACCGCCGTCGGGGCCATGGAGCTGCGGCACGAGGCCAGCCACGTCATGTCCGAGCTGGCTGCCAAGTTCGGCGAGGACGTCTACCTCGTGGTCCCGGACGGTCCTCGCGCCGTGTGCCTCGAACGCATCGAGGGCCGCTCCCCCGTCCACGTGATGGCCCTCGACGTCGGCAAGTCGCTGCCCCTGTTCATCGGCGGCGGCGGCGTGGCGCTCCTCGCCGAGAAGGAGGCCGAGCTGCTGCCGCTGGTCCTCGCCGAGGGCGAGATGATCACTCCGACCGGCGCGCGCATCACGCTCGAGCAGATGCAGGACAAGCTCGCCCAGACGCGTGCCCGTGGCTACTCCATCAGCATGGAGGACGTGACCGTCGGCGTCGGAGCGCTGGGGTCCGTGGTGCGCGACTCACGCGGCACCGCCGTCGCCGCCATCAGCCTCGGGGGCCTGCTGCACAAGCTCGCGCCACCGCGTCAGGACGAGCTCGCGGCGGGCGTCCGAGCGGCAGCGGACGAGATCTCGGCGCGCCTGGGCCACCGCCCGTCTCGGCCCTGACCCGCCGGCCGCCTCAGCTGCCCAGGAGCGCGCGGGCCCGGGTGGCGATGCCGGCCGGGTCGAGCCCGTAGTGCCGCCACAGGTGGGTCGGAGGGCCGATGAGCGCGTACTCGTCCTGGATCCCGTGGCGCCTGAATCTCGTCGAGCCACCCGATTCGGCGATCACCTCGGCCACCGCGCTCCCCAGACCACCCATCACGTTGTGGTCCTCGACCGTCAGGATCCCTCCGGTCTCCGACATGGCCGCCAGCACGCCGTCGACGTCGAACGGCTTGAGCCACAGCGCATCCAGCACGCGGACCTCGATGCCCTCGGCCGCCAGCAGCCCTGCTGCTCCCACGGCTCCTTGCACGCCGATGCCGGTCGCGATGATGGTCAGGTCCACGCCCTCGCGGACCAGCTGGAACCTGCCTCTGGACACCTCGGGCGGCGAGTCGTAGATGGGCTTCTCCCGGCCACGCCCCATGCGGACGTACACCGGCCCGGGTTCGTCGACGGTGGCGCGCAGCAGTGCCCGGGTGGATGCCGCGTCGCTCGGGGCCACGACGGTCAGCCCGGCAATAGCGCGAGTGATGGCGATGTCCTCGGTCGCGTGGTGCGAGGTGCCGTAGAAGCCGAAGCTGATGCCCGAGTGATGACCGAGCACACGGACCTTCATCTGCGGATAGGCCAGGTCCGTGCGGATCTGCTCCGCGCACATCAGGGCGGCGAAGGAGGCGAACGTCGAGATGTAGGGGACGAACCCGGCGCTGGCGAGACCGGCCGCGACCGAGGTCATGTTCTGCTCGGCGATCCCGAGGTCGACGAAGCGGTCGGGATGCCGGTGCTGGAAGTCGTTCGTCCGGTTGGACGTCGCCAGGTCGGCCGTCAGCACCATGATGTCGTCCCGGTCGTCGGCCATGTCGGCCAGCTCCTCACCGTGGACGAACGAGTACATCAGCGGCAGCGAGGTCTCCATGTTCCAGGACCTGGCGTCCCGCAGCCCCGGGCGCGGATCGGTCGTCTCGGTCATCGTGAACCTCCCGGCACCGAGGTACCCGCTTCCATGCGTGCGGTGATCTCGGCCTCCGCGTCGGCGCGGTCCACCTCGCCGAGGTAGCCCAGGTGCCAGTGCAGTGACAGGTCCATGAACGACACGCCGGCGCCCTTGCGCGTGTGCGCCAGCACGCACGTCGGCACCGACGAGTCGGTCGCGGGCAGCGCGTCCAGGGCCTCGATGACGCTGCTCGGATCGTGACCGTCGATCTCGGTGACGGCCCACCCGAACGCGCGCCACTTGTCGACGATGGGCTCGACCGGCATCACGGCCGAGACCGACCCGTCCAGGCACATCTGGTTCTCGTCGACGATCACGGTGAGGTTGCCCAGGTCGAACGCCGCGGCGCTCATCGCGGCCTCCCAGACCTGCCCTTCATTGAGCTCACCGTCGCCGATCATGACCACGGTGCGGAAGTCGCGGCACTGCTTGCGCGCCGCGAGCGCCATGCCCACCCCCACGGACAGGTTGTGGCCGATGGAACCCGAGCTGAAGTCGATGCCGGGGATCTTCCTCATGTCGGGGTGATCACCGAATCGGCTGCCCACGCGCGCGTAGTCCGCGAGCCAGTCGTCAGGGAAGAAGCCCAGGTCCGCGAGCATCGGGTAGACACCGATGGCCGCGTGACCCTTGCCGAGCAGGAATCGATCACGGTCGGCCCACTGCGGGTCCTTCGGATCGAGCCGCAGCGCGCGATAGTAGAGCGCTGCGAAGATCTCCGCGCAGGAGAAGACGCTCGAGTAGTGCCCGCTGCCCGCGATCTCGACGAGCTCCACCGTCTTCAGGCGGACCCAGTCCGCCCGCCACGCCAGGCCTTGGGCGGTCAGGACACGACCTCGGTCCAGGCGGGAGCTTGTCGTCTCCGGCGGCGATGTCGAACTCACAGCTCTCCTTGTTCCGGATTCCGGATATAGTTACCGTATTCCGGACGAGACTACGGATGACCACCCGACGTCGTCAAGGGCGGGTGCACGTCCGGTCCGGTCCCACTGAACGCGGGACGGCGCACACCTCACGCTGACCGTGGCCCGGCGGAACCGGACGAGTCGGCACCGGGCGGCCGGAGACGCGTCGTCCCACCAGTCGGCTGGCAGGCACGGCCGTCACCACGATGCGGGAGAGCTGCCTCCCACCGTCACGTCCCGCCGAACGGGGCGACCTGGTGGATTCCCGGCGTGCGATCCCAGACGAGTGGTCCGCTCCATCCCCACAGGCAGGGCTCGACGCGCGCCGCGTCCACAGAAGGCCAGGCGGGGCGTCACTTCCGCGTCCGACGGCCCCATGGTCTTGGCACCTGTTGGTCCATCCGAGGAGATCCCGTGCCCCGTCGTCCCCGCCCCACCCTCGTCGCCCTCGCCGCCGCCGGCGCGCTCGCCGTGCCCGCCGCCGGTGCTGCCTATGCCGCCACCTCGCCCAACCCCGTCACCACGCACGTCACCGTCGCCGACCGCGTGGACACCGAGGGTCCGCTCGACGTCGAGCAGGCCGTCCACGTCGTGGGCACCGACGACGACACCGTGGTCTACAAGATCAGGACGTACGAGCCGTTCGACGTCGGAGATCTTTCGCGCACCAAGCGGACGGTCGTCGTCGAGCTCGACACCGACGGCGAGCCGGGCTCGGAGCGCAGCATCCGCGTGAGCGCCCCCGCGGGGAGGCTGCGTGCCGAGCTGATCTCGAACGCCACCCGTGAGGTGATCAAGCCCGTCGCCGTCCAGCTGCTCGGCGAGCGGACGCTGCGGCTCACCGGTGCCCGGGCCGACATCGGCGCGCGCAAGTACTTCTGGGTCACCACCTACCACTTCGCCGGAGACCCGATCACCCGTCAGGACGTGGTGCCCGACCGCGGCTGGATCCGCCAGCGGTGAGCCGTGGCAGCGAGGTCAGCGGGTCTCGCCGTCGCCCTGGCCGCGGCGACGCTCGCGGTTCCTCCTGCGCAGCTGGGGCAGGAAGAACGACGCCGCCAGGGCGATCGCGAGCACGAGGCCGACGGCGAGGGTGGGGGTGCTGGTGTCGGCCTCCTCCGAGGCCGCGGGCGACGGGTCGGCGCCGGCGGTCGGCGTCGGGGTGGCCGAGGGGCCGGCTCCGGGGTCAGCGTCCGGGGCCTGCGCGCCGGCGCCCCGGCCGAGCGGTGTGGCGGGGCCGAACGCGGTCTGCGCCGATGCGAGCACCTGGTCGCTCACCTCGGCGGTGCCGTCGCAGTCGGTGGTGCTCAGCACGCCGTCGTCGCTCCGGGCGAGCACCAGGTACTGGCGGTCGGTCCGCCAGCCGACACCCACCGACGACGTCGGCTCGTCGCCGTCGACCACGACCTGGGCCCCCGGCGAGCCGGCGTACACGTCGGTGACGACGAGCCGGGCGGCGCCGCCGCGCACCTGGGTGACGGTGCCGACGAACGCGACGTCGGCGCGCGCGGCGAGGGCCGCGAAGTCCGTGGTGGAGCACGAGGCGGCCGCGGGGGCGCCGGGGACGAGGAGCGCGGTGGTGCAGGAGACCACCGCGAGGACCGCCTTCGTCCAGCCCGTCACGGTCCGCTCCCCTCGTCGCCCGATCCACGGTGTGACGCGGGGTGGGCCACCATGGTTCCATGCTGCTCGCGCGACTCGCCTCCTGCTCCGACGCGCTGGCCGCCACCTCGTCGCGGCTGGAGAAGCGCCGCCTCGTCGCCGAGGCCGTGACGCAGGCTTCCGCGGAGGAGGTGCCGCTCGTCGTGTCGTACCTGTCGGGGGCGCTCCTGCAGCGCCGCACCGGCATCGGGCATGCCTCGCTGCGCGACCTGCCGCCGCCGGCCGACGACCCCACGCTCGACGTGCTCGAGGTCGACGCCGCCCTCGACGCCGTGTCGCGGGTGGCCGGCCAGGGGTCGGCGGCGGTCCGCGCCGAGGCGGTCCGGTCGCTGTTCGCCCGGGCCACGGCGGGCGAGCAGCGCTACCTGGTCGCGCTGATCTCCGGCGAGGTGCGGCAGGGGGCGCTCGAGTCGGTCGCCCAGGACGCCGTGGCCGAGGCCCACGGCATCGCCCAGGCCCGCGTGCGACGGGCGGCGATGCTGCTCGGCTCCACGGTGGAGGCCGCTCGGCTGCTCGTCACCGAGGGCGCGGAGGCACTGGACGCCGTCCGCCTGCAGGTGGGCGTGCCGGTCAGCCCGATGCTCGCGGCGTCCGCCGCCGACCCCGCCGCCGCGGCGGAGAAGGCCGGGCTGCCCGCGCTCGTCGACGCCAAGCTCGACGGCATCCGGGTGCAGGTGCACCGTGACGGCGACGAGGTGCGGATCTGGTCGCGCAGCCTCGACGAGCTCACCGACCGCCTGCCCGAGGTGGTGGAGGTCGTCCGCGCGCTCCCCCAGCAGCAGCTGGTGCTCGACGGCGAGGTGATCGCGCACCGTGCGGACGGTGCTCCCGAGGCCTTCCAGGTGATCGCGTCGCGCACCGCGAGCCAGGTCGACGTCGCGGTCGCGCGTGAGCGCACACCGGTACGGCTGTGGGTGTTCGACCTGCTGCACCTCGAGGGCCGCGACCTGATGGACGAGCCGCTGGAGGCACGGGTCGCCGAGGCGGCGCGCGCGCTGCCGGCCGACCTGCTCGTGGAGCGCACGCTCGTGGACGACGTCGACGCGCTCCGCACGGTGTTCGAGGACGCCGTCCTGCGGGGGTACGAGGGCGTGGTCGTCAAGCGGCCGGATGCGCCCTACGCGGCCGGCCGTCGCGACAGCGGCTGGGTCAAGGTCAAGCCGCGACACACCCTCGACCTCGCCGTCGTCGCCGCCGAGTGGGGACACGGCCGGCGCACGGGCAAGCTGTCCAACCTGCACCTGGCCGCCCGCACCGACGACGGCGACGGCTTCGTCATGCTCGGCAAGACCTTCAAGGGCCTCACCGACGACGTGCTCGCCTGGCAGACCGAGCAGCTGCTCGCTCGCGAGGTGCGCCGGACCGCCGCGACGGTCCACGTCGACCCGCCACTGGTCGTCGAGATCGCCCTCGACGGCCTGCAGGACTCGACCCGCTATCCCGGGGGCGTCGCGCTGCGGTTCGCCCGCGTGCTGCGGTACCGCGACGACCTCGGACCGGACGACGTCGACACCCTCGCCACGGTGCGCGCCCTGCGCAGCTGAGTGTCGGTTGGACACCGGCCAAAAGGGACGTCCTAGGATGAGGCGTGGCCTCGCAGGAGCAGGAACCCCAGGTCCGCCGCAGGACCGGCGCCATCGCCGCGCGCCGTCGCGAGCGCGAGGAGGAGATCCTCGCCGCCACCCGCGAGCTGTTCGACGCCGCCGGGGTGCGTGACGCGCAGATCGAGGACATCGCCAACGCCGTCGGCATCAACCGCGCGATCATCTACCGGCACTTCTCCGGCAAGGAGGAGCTCTTCGCACTGACCCTGGTGGGCTACCTCGAGGAGATCACCGCGGCGATGCAGGCCGCGGACGACGCCTCGGCCCCGCCGTCCGACCGGCTGGCCCGGGTCAGCGGCGCCTTCCTGGACTACGGCGCCCGCTACCCCGCGTTCGGCGACTGCGCCCTGGCGCTGCTGCGACGTCCCGGGGACGAGCTCCTCGAGGACGTCAGCGAGGCCGCGATGCTGCGCCTCGGCCAGGGCATGGTCGGCGCGATCGGCAGCCTCGTCGCCGTGCTCCAGGCGGGCCAGGCGACCGGCGAGTTCGCGCAGCGCGACCCGCACCTGCTCGCGAACGTGCTCTACGCCCAGGCGCTCGGTGCGCTGCAGCTGGGCCGCAACCAGATCGCCGTCAGCGGCGAGGTCGACGGCACGCCGGAGATCCACCGGGTGTCGTTCGAGCAGGTCCGGGGCTACCTGATCGAGGCCGCCCTCGCGGTCGCCACCGGCCCCGCCGCCTGACCCGGCTCGACCCTCAGCGCTCGAGGATCGCGGTGACGCCCTGCCCGCCGGCGGCGCAGATCGAGATGACGCCGCGCCCCTGACCC
This sequence comes from Nocardioidaceae bacterium, assembly GCA_030655315.1. GTDB lineage: Bacteria > Actinomycetota > Actinomycetes > Propionibacteriales > Nocardioidaceae > JAURVT01. Next base: position 145,819 of record JAURVT010000002.1, read on the forward strand.
TTCTCGGCCAGCAGCTTCGCGAGGTTGGCGACGATGCGCCCACCGGTGGCCGCGAACGGGTGACCGGCCGCGAGCGATGATCCCGCGACGTTGAGCTTGGCGCGGTCGATCGAGCCGAGCGGCGCGTCCAGGCCCAGGCGCTCCTTGCAGAAGATCGGGTCCTCCCACGCCTTGAGCGTCGAGAGCACCTGCGACGCGAACGCCTCGTGGATCTCGTAGAAGTCGAAGTCCTGCAGCGTGAGGCCGTGACGCTCGAGCATCCGCGGCATCGCGTAGGTCGGGGCCATCAGCAGGCCCTCGCCGCCGTGCACGTAGTCCACGGCGGCGGTCTCGTAGTCGGTGAAGTACGCGAGCGGCTCCCAGCCCTTGGACGCGGCGTACGACTCCGACGCGAGCAGCACCACGGACGCGCCGTCGGTGAGCGGGGTCGAGTTGGCGGCCGTCATGGTGCCGGCCGCGCCCTTGCCGAACACCGGCTTGAGGGTCGCGAGCTTCTCGACGCTGGAGTCCGGACGCAGGTTCTGGTCGCGGTCGAGGCCGAGGAACGGCGTGACCAGGTCGTCCTGGAAGCCGCGCTCGTACGAGGCGGCGAGGTGGTGGTGCGACGCGACCGCGAGCTCGTCCTGCTCCTCGCGCCCGATCTCCCACTCGACGGCGGTGAGCGCCTGGCTCTCCCCCATCGACAGGCCCGTGCGGGGCTCGGAGTTCTGCGGGATCGACGGCACGAGGTGCGCCGGGCGGACACGGGCCAGCACCGCGAGCCGGGCCTGCAGGGTCTTCGCCCGGTTGGCGTCGAGCAGGATGCCGCGCAGCTTCTCGCCGACGGCGATCGGCGCGTCCGACGTGGTGTCGGAGCCGCCGGCGATGCCGACCTCGATGCGTCCGAGCGCGATTTTGTTCGCCACCTGGATCGCCGCCTGGATGCCCGTGTCGCAGGCCTGCTGGATGTCGTAGGCGGGAGTGTCGGGTGCCAGCACCGACCCGAGGACGGCCTCGCGGGTCAGGTTGAAGTCCTTGCTGTGCTTGAGCACGGCACCGGCCACCACCTCGCCGACGCGCTCGCCCGCGAGGTCGTGGCGCGCGGCCAGGCCGTCGATCGCCGCGGTCAGCATGTCCTGGTTGGACGCGTGGCTGTAGACCGTGTTGGAGCGGGCGAACGGGATGCGGTTGCCGCCGATGACGGCGACGCGCTGCGTCCGCGTGGCCGCGGACTTCGAGGCCTGGGTCCTGGTCTGCGCCATGGGGGGCTCCTCGGGTTGGGCTCGGCTCGAGCGGCGTTGCGAGCGCCACACCCGACGGTGTGGACTGCCTGGGAGCACCACGTTACAGTCGCAGGAGAGTTTCAGATACCGTCGGTATTCGAGAGATGGGACACACCCGATGAGTGACCGCTACCAGGCGCTGACGCACAGCACGATCGGCCGGCTGCTGGTCAAGAACCTCGGGCTGCCCGACCCGCCGCTGCTCGAGCGCTGGACCGAGGGCTCCCCCGTCGTCGACGGCACCGTGCTCGTGGGCGCGGCACCTGGGAGCTCGCTGGGCGACGGGCTGGTGCGCGCGCTCGGCGAGGGCGGCGTGACCACCGCGACCGCCCGGCTCGACGGCGAGCGGTACAAGGGACTGGTCCTCGACGCCACCGGCATCGGCTCCACCGCCGACCTGGCCGCCGTCCCGGAGTTCTTCACCCCGGTGCTGCGCAGCCTGCGCTCCAACGCCCGCGTCGTCGTGGTGGGCACGCCGCCGGCCGAGGCCGACACCGACTCCCGCGCCATCGCCCAGCGCGCGCTCGAGGGCCTCACCCGCTCGCTCGGCAAGGAGGTCGGCGGGGGGACCACGGTCAACCTCGTCTACGTCGCCGACGGCGCGCACGAGGCGCTGCGCTCGACGCTCGAGTTCCTGCTGTCGCCCAAGTCGGCCTACGTCTCGGGCCAGGTCGTGCGGGTCGGCACGGTCGGCGTCACCGACGCGCCCGCGGTGGCCGACCCGCTGAAGCCGCTCGACGGCAAGGTCGCGCTCGTCACCGGTGCGTCCCGCGGGCTCGGCCTCGCGATGGCCTGCACGCTGCACCGCGACGGCGCCCACGTCATCGGCCTCGACGTCCCGCAGCTCGCCGGCGAGCTGCAGACCCAGATGGCCGCGATCGACGGCGAGACCATCGCGCTCGACATCACCGCCAAGGACGCCCCGAAGCGCATCGCGCGCCACGTCAGCACCCAGGCCTTCACCAAGAAGCACGGCGCGGGCCTCGACGTGCTCGTCCACAACGCCGGCGTCACCCGCGACAAGCGGCTGCGCAACATGCGGACCGAGGTCTGGGACTCGGTGATCGACATCAACATCGGCGCCCCCCAGCGCATCACCGCCGAGCTGCTCGACCAGGACCTCCTCAAGCCGCACGCCAGCGTCATCGGCGTCTCGTCCATCGCGGGCATCGCGGGCAACAACGGCCAGACCAGCTACGCGACGTCGAAGGCTGCGGTGATCGGCTTCGTCGACGAGCTGTCCCGCCGGGTGGCCGTCCGCGGCATCAGCGTCAACGCCGTCGCACCGGGCTTCATCGAGACCGACATGGTCGCGACCATCCCGTTCGCGGTCCGCGAGGCCGGACGCCGGATGAACTCGATGACCCAGGGCGGGCGTCCGGTCGACGTCGCCGAGGCCGTGGCCTGGTACGCCCACCCCGGCTCGTCCGCGGTGTCGGGCAACGTCATGCGGGTGTGCGGCCAGAGCCTGCTGGGCGCCTGAGGTGACCACCCGCACGGTCGACGGCGCACCGTCGACGCTGCCGCTCTACCTGCGCGCGGCACTGCCCGCCCTGCCCGGCATCGGCTCGCTGCCCGGCGTCCGCCACTCCGGTCGCGACGTGCCCGACCTGACGCTGCGTCGTGAGGGCGTGGGCACCGACCTCCGCGAGCTCGCCGAGTACGCCCGGGTCTGCGGATTCCCGCTCGGTTCCGACCTGCCCGTGACCTACCCGCACATGGCCGCGTTCGCCCTGCACCTGCAGCTGATGTGCGACACCGCGTTCCCGTTCGCCCCGATGGGGCTGGTGCACCTGCGCAACACCATCGTCCAGCACCGCCCGATCGGCACCGGCGAGACGTTCGACGTCGAGGTGCGCGGAGCCCGTCTGCGTCCGCACCCCAAGGGCCGGCTCGTCGACATCGACACCTCGGTGACGGCGTCCGGCGCCCTGGTGTGGGAGGAGGTCACCACGCTGCTCGCCCGCGGCTCCGGACGTGGGGACGAGACGTCACCGCCTCCGTTGGACGGCGTCGACGCGCCACTGGGCAGCACGCGCTGGCGGCTGCCGGCCGACCTCGGTCGCCGGTACGCGGCCGTGTCGGGCGACCGCAACCCCATCCACCTCTACCAGGTGACGGCCAAGGCCTTCGGCTTCCCGCGTCAGATCGCCCACGGCATGTGGACGACGGCTCGCGCCCTGGCCGCGCTGGAGGGACGCCTGCCCGACGCGGTGAGGGTCGACGTCGAGTTCCGCCGCCCGGTGCTCCTGCCGACCACCGTGCAGCTCGGCACGCGGGTCGACGACCGCACCACCACGTTCGGCGTCACCAGCACCCGGGGTGAGAAGACGTCGACGCACCTGGTCGGACGCGCCGCGCCCGCCTGAGCCCGCTGCTCTACGCGCGCCTGCGCGCCGGGTCGACGGGGCGGATCAGGCCCTCCTGCGCGACGCTGGCGACGAGCGTGCCGTCCTCGGCGTAGACGTTGCCGGTGGCGAAGCCCCGGGCGCCGGCGGCCGACGGCGAGGTCTGGTCGTAGAGCATCCACTGGTCGGCGCGGACCTCGCGGTGGAACCACACTGCGTGGTCCAGGGACGCGGCCTGCACCTTGCTCGAGCCGATCAGCACCCCGTGGGGCACCAGGGCCGAGCCCAGGAGGGTGAGGTCGCTGGCGTAGGTGAGCACGGACGCGTGCAGCGCGTGCTGGTCGCCGGACGGCATCGTGCCGTTGCCGCGGAACCACAGCCGCTGGACGGCGGGCACCTCCTCGCGCTCGCGTCCGCCCTCGGGACGGTTGTCGCCCACGTAGCGGACCTCCAGCGCGGCCCACTCCTCGCGCCAGCGTCGCGCTCGCTCGCCGCCGGCCTCGCCGAAGAGCTGCTCCAGCGTGAGCGAGTCCTCGACCCTGGGCACGTCGGGCATCACGTCCTGGTGGTCCCAGCCCGGCTCCTGGCGGTGGAACGACGCGGTCAGGTAGTAGATGATCTCGCCGTGCTGGCGGGCCGAGACCCGGCGCGTGCTGAACGAGCCGCCGTCGCGGATGCGCTGCACGTCGTAGATGATCGGGATCGCCGGGTCACCGCCGAGGATGAAGTACGAGTGCAGCGAGTGCACCCGCCGGTCGGGGTCGACGGTGGCCGACGCGGCCATCAAGGCCTGCGCGGCGACCTGGCCCCCGAACACCCGCACCAGCTCGGACTCACGGGGTTGCGCACCGCGGTACAGGTCGACCTCGAGCTGCTCGACCTCGAGCAGCTCGACCAGCTCGTCCAGGGAAGAAGGCATGCCCGGGATCCTGCCACGTCGCCCGGCGACCCTCAGTCGCGGTCGTCCGGACGGTCCATCCGCGCCAGGAAGCGCTCGAACTGCTGGCCGAGCTCGTCGGCGCTGGGGATCTCCTCGTCGTCGGCGAGCAGCGAGTCCTCGGCACCGCGGGTGAAGACGTCGTACTGGGCCTCCAGGCCGGCGAGCACCTCGCCGCCGTCCTGCAGGGCGATCTGCTTCTCGATGTCGGCGAGAGTGTCGGCCTGCTTGAGGCGCAGGGGCTCGAGGTCGAGCTGCAGCCCGGTGCGGTGCGACAGCGCCTCGAGCAGCGAGATCGCCGCCGTCGGGTAGTCGATCTGCGCGAGGTATTGGGGCACGTGGACGACGTAGCCGACCGCGTCGTGCTCCCACTCCCCCAGCCGCAGCTCGAGCAGCGCCTGGGCGCTGCCGGGCACGACCAGCTGGCCGGACCACAGGTTCTTGCGGTCGACCAGCTCGGGACGGCTCGCGTGGGACGTGATCATCAGCGGGCGGGTGTGGGGCACGCCCATCGGCACCGCGCCGAGCCCGACCGACAGCGAGACGTCGAACGAGTCGACGACGTCGTGCACCTCGCCGACGAACTGCTCCCAGCGGTAGTCCGGCTCGGGACCGGTGAGCAGCAGGTACGGGGTGCCGGCGGCGTCGTGCTGCAGCCGGACGTCGAGCCGCGGGGCGTCGTAGGAGGTGTACCGGTCGCGGTCGAACACCATGGGCGGACGACGGGCGCGGTAGTCGTAGAAGTCGTCGACGTCGAACGAGGCCACGACGGGCGCGTCGTCGTCCTTGAGGTGCTCGGCGGCCAGGCGCGGCGCCGAGCCGGCTCCGAGGAACCCGTCGAGGGCGTGCACGAGGACCGGACGCGAGCCCGGCGGCAGCAGGCCGTCCGTGGCGTCGTCGTCACGGTCGCGGGAGAAGTACTGCGAGAACCGGCCCATCACGCTCCTCACAACACCGGGGGCGGCGGGGCGATTCCCACCGAGGCCCCAACCCTACTGCGAGGCCTGCTCCCGCTCACGCTGGCCGAGGCGGCTGTGCGAGCGGCCGTAGGCGAAGTAGACGACGATCCCGATCGCCATCCAGATCAGGAAGCGCACCCAGGTCTCGCCCTCGAGGTTGAGCATCAGGTAGACGCACAGCACGGTGGCGAGGGTCGCGACGAGGGTGACGGCCGGCACCCGGAACGCCCGCGGCAGGTCGGGGTGCGTGCGGCGCAGGATGACCACGCCGATGCTGACGAGCGTGAAGGCGAACAGCGTGCCGATGTTGACCAGCTTGGCGAGCTCGCCGAGCGGCACGAAGCCCGAGATCGCGGCGACGGCGACACCGGTGATGAGGGTGATGCGGTACGGGGTGCCGTACGTCGGGTGGGTACGGGCCAGTCCGCGCGGCAGCAGCCCGTCGCGGGCCATGGCGAAGGCGACGCGGGTCTGGCCGAGCATCAGGATCATCACCACGACCGTGAGACCGATGCACGCGCCGATGGCGATGATGTTGCCCATCCAGGTGAGGCCGACGGCGTCGAAGGCGGTGGCGAGCGGGGCACCGTCCTCGGCGTCGATCTCGCGGTAGTCCTGCATGCCCGTGATGATCAGGCTGACCGCCATGTAGAGGACGGTGACGATGGCGAGCGAGCCGAGGATGCCGATCGGGACGTCGCGCTGGGGGTTCTTGACCTCCTCGGCCGTGGTGGCGACCACGTCGAACCCGATGAAGGCGAAGAACACGAGCGCGGCGGCCGAGATCACGCCGGCGAGGCCGTAGGTGGCCGGCTCGATGCCGAGGATCGTCTGGATCAGCGGCGTGTCGAGGAAGCCTCCACCGGTGCCGTCCGAGGGCTGCGACGGCGGGACGAACGGGGTCCAGTTGCTCACCGAGACGTACCCGACGCCCGCGATGATGACGAGCGCGACGACCGCCAGCTTGATCGCGACGACGACCTGGTTGAAGACGCTGGAGAACTTGATGCCGCCGATCAGGATCAGCATCACCAGCAGGGAGATGACGATGGCCGGCAGGTCGAGGACCCCGTCGCCGGAGGCCGAGCGCAGCGACGCGGGCAGCGCGAACGCCGTGCCGTCGAGCAGCGTGTTGAGGTAGCCCGAGAAGCCGGACGCGAGCGCGGCCGAGCCGATGGTGAACTCGAGCACGAGGTCCCAGCCGATGATCCAGGCGATGAGCTCGCCGAAGGTGGCGTAGGAGAAGGTGTACGCGCTGCCGGCGACGGGCACCGTCGAGGCGAACTCGGCGTAGCACAGGGCCGCGAGGCCGCACGCGAACGCCGCGATCAGGAACGACAGCGCGATCGCGGGCCCGGCGTTGGTCTTGGCGACCTGACCGGTGATGACGAAGATGCCGGCGCCGATGATCACGCCGACCCCGAACACGACCAGGTCGAGGGCGCCGAGGTTCTTCTTGAGCTGGTGCTCGGGCTCCTCGGTGTCCTTGATCGACTGCTCGACGGACTTCCGGCGCATCACACTCCCGCTGCTCATGCGCGAGAGACTATGAGCAAAGGGCGGGTCAGGGCGAGTCGGACAGGCCCGCGAGCGTGTCGGCGACGATCGCCGGGGCGGTGAGGCCGATCCGCTCGAGGATGACGTCGCGCTTGGCGTGGGTGAGGAACTCCTGCGGGACGGCGTGGATGCGCAGCGGCGTGCGGACGCCGGCGTCCATCAGCGCGAGGCCGACCATCGACCCGACGCCGCCCGAGCGCCCGTTGTCCTCGATCGTGACGACGAGGTCGACCTCGCGGGCGAGGTCGACGATCGAGTCGTCGACCGGCTTGACCCAGCGGGGGTCGACCACGGTGCTGGCGTGGCCCGCCTCGGCGAGCGCGTCGGCGACGGCGAGCCCCGTCGGGACCATCGAGCCGACGGCGACGACGAGCACGCGGGCGTCGCCGTCGCGACGCAGGACGTCGGTGCTGCCGACCCGCTCGAGCGCGGGGATGTCGTCGGGCACGGGCGTCTTGGCGAACCGCAGGACGGTGGGGGCGTCGTCGACGTCGACGGCCTCGCGCAGCTGCTCGCGGAGCTGGGCCCCGTCGCGCGGGGCGGCCAGGCGCAGACCGGGCACCAGCTGCAGCATCGACATGTCCCACATGCCGTTGTGGCTGGCGCCGTCGTCGCCGGTGACCCCGGCGCGGTCGAGCACGAACGTCACGCCGCAGCGGTGCAGGGCGACGTCGAGCAGCACCTGGTCGAAGGCGCGGTTGAGGAAGGTGGCGTAGACGGCGACCACGGGGTGCAGGCCGCCCATCGCCATGCCGGCCGCGCTGGTGACGGCGTGCTGCTCGGCGATGCCGACGTCGAACACGCGGTCGGGGAACTTGTCGGCGAACGCGTCGAGCCCGACGGGGTAGAGCATCGCGGCGGTGATGCCGACGACGTCGGGCCGCTCGTCGGCGACGCGGACGATCTCGTCGCGGAACACCGAGGTCCACTTGGGCGGGTCGACGGTGGTGGCCAGGCCGGTGGCGCGGTCGAACACGCCGGCCTGGTGCATCTGGTCGATCTCGTTGGCGACCGCGAGGTCGTAGCCCTTGCCCTTGGTGGTGAGCACGTGGACGAGGACCGGGCCGCCGAAGCTGCGGGCGCGGGTGAGGGCGTGCTCGACCGCGCGGCGGTCGTGGCCGTCGATCGGGCCGATGTACTTGAGGCCGAGGTCCTCGAACATGCCCTGCGGAGCGAGGACGTCCTTGAGGCCCTTCTTCACCGCGTGCAGCGCGTCGTAGGCGGCCGGCCCGACCAGGCGGGTGCCGGTGACGACCTCCTTGATCCGCTCGAGCGTGGGCTCGTAGCGCGGGCTGGTGCGCAGGCTCGTCAGGTGGTCGGCGAGGCCGCCGACGGTCGGCATGTAGCTGCGGCCGTTGTCGTTGACGACGACGACGAGGCGCCGGTCGTGGTCGGCGGCGATGTTGTTGAGCGCCTCCCAGGCCATGCCGCCGGTGAGGGCACCGTCGCCGATCACGGCGACGACGTGGTCGTCACGGCCCTGGAGCGTGTTGGCCTTGGCCAGGCCGTCGGCGTAGGACAGCGACGTGGACGCGTGCGAGTTCTCCACCAGGTCGTGCGGGGACTCGGCGCGGTCGGGGTAGCCCGACAGACCGCCCTCCTTGCGCAGGCGCTCGAAGTCGGCGGCGCGGCCGGTCACCATCTTGTGGACGTAGGCCTGGTGGCCGGTGTCCCAGACCACCTGGTCGCGCGGGGAGTCGAAGACGCGGTGGATCGCGAGCGTCAGCTCGACCACGCCGAGGTTGGGCCCGAGGTGCCCGCTGTTGGCGGCGACCGCGACGATGACGCGCTCGCGGATCTCGGCGGCGAGCTCGTCCAGCTGCTCGTCGGTGAGGGCGCGGAGGTCCGCGGGCTCACCGATGCGGTCGAGCAGGCTCATGGACGTGGACCTCCGGATCCGGGTGCGGGGCGGTCTCTCGATGGTACCGGCCACCCCCCGGGGAGCGCCGGACCGCCGAGACGTCGGCCCCTTCCGCCGCGACCGGCGTCACGTCGGCCCCACCGCCGTCAGCCCGGACGCGCGACCTCCGCCGTCACGAGGTACCGCTCGTCGACGATCTCGCCGCCCCACAGGACGGGGTCCGTCAGGGGGACGACGACGGGGTCGAGGCCCGCGTCGGACAGGAGTGCGACGACCTCGGCCGCGCGCAGTCCGGCGCCGGTGTGCCAGGACCCCTCGACGAGGACGAGCCGTCCACCGCCGGCCAGCAGCCGCAGCCAGCGCTCGACGGCCAGCGTCGGGTCCGGCAGCGCCCACAGGACGTGGCGGCAGACGACCGCGTCGTAGGTCGGGTCCGGCGGACGCGGGTCCTGGCCGTCGCCCTCGAGCAGGCGCACCGCGTCGCCGTGGCGGGCGACCTTGGCGCGGCCGACGTCGAGCATGGCCGGCGACAGGTCGATCCCGTCGACGCGGTGGCCGAGGTCGGCGAGCAGGTCGGCGACCGTCGCGGTGCCGCAGCCCATCTCGACGACGCGCAGCGACGCCGGGCCGAGGGCGGTCGCGAGGACGTCGGCCCACGCCGCCCGGGCGACCGGGTCGAGCAGCCCGTGGTCGGGGGCCTGGTCGTAGGTGGGCGCCTCGGCGTCCCAGACCCGGCGGACGTCGTCCGCGCTCATCGGACGAGGTCCTCGGTCGAGGCGTGCGGCGGGTACGCGTGGACCGTGGCCCCGGTCAGGCGGGGCACCGCGTGCACGAGCGCGTGCTCGACCCGGTGCGCCAGGTGGTGCGCCTCGGCGAGCGAGAGGCCGGGTCCACCGCGACGTCGAGCTCGGCATGCATCGTGTGGCCGATCCAGCGGAGCCGGACCCCGGCGACCGACTCGACCCCGTCGACGTCGACCGCCGCGGCGGCGGCCGCGTCGACCAGGTGCGGGTCGACCCCGTCCATCAGGCGCCGCCACACGTCGCGGGCCGCGGTGCGCAGGACGCCGAGGATCGCGACGGTGATGACGAGGCCGACGACCGGGTCGGCGGCCGGCCAGCCGAGTGCGACGCCGCCCGCGCCGAGCACGACGGCCAGCGACGTGAACCCGTCGGTGCGGGCGTGGAGGCCGTCGGCGACCAGCGCGGCCGACCCGATCCGACGCCCGACGACGATCCGGTAGCGCGCCACCACCTCGTTGCCCACGAACCCGACGACCCCCGCCGCCGCGACCCAGCCGAGCCCGGAGACGGGTTGCGGGTCGAGCAGCCGGCGCACCGCCTCGACGCCCGCGACGACGGCCGACGCGGCGATCATCACCACCACGAACAGGCCCGCGAGGTCCTCGGCGCGGCCGTAGCCGTAGGTGTACCGGCGGGTCGGCGCGCGCCGCCCCAGCACGAACGCCACCCACAGCGGCAGCGCGGTGAGCGCGTCGGAGAGGTTGTGCACGGCGTCGGCCAGCAGGGCCACCGAGCCGGACCAGAGCACCACGACGGCCTGGAGCGCCGCCGTCACGCCGAGCAGCACGAGGCTGATCTTGACCGCGCGGATCCCCTGCGCGCTGCCCTCGAGGGCGCCGTCCACCGAGTCGACCGCGTCGTGGCCGTGCGGCCGGAGGACCGACCCGACGGCGTGCCGCCAGCCCGTCGGGTGCGGGTGGTCGTGGTTCACGCGTCGAGGTCCCGGACCGGGCGCAGCGTCGTCGCGTCCGCGCGGTGGTGCGGCGGCGTCCCCGGACCGGCGTGCTCGGCGTGGTGGACGGCGTCGGTGACCAGCTGGGCCACGTGCTCGTTCTCGAGCCGGTAGAACACGCGCGTCCCCTCGCGTCGGGTCTGCACCAGCCGCGCCATGCGCAGCTTCGCGAGGTGCTGCGAGACCGAGGTGGGCGTGCGTCCGAGGTGGACGGCGAGGTCGTTGACGGCGAGCTCGCGGTCCACCAGCGCCCACAGCACCTGAACCCGGGTGGCGTCGGACAGCATCCGGAAGATCTCGACGGCGAGGTCGACCTGGTCGTCGGGGAGCGGAGCCGGAGGCTGGTTACCTGCAAACATGTGCAGATAATAGGACGACGTCAGCGCGGGCGCCACCGCGGGACGTCAGCGATGTCCGCGCAGCCGGGACCACGGGCTCGGACCGAGCCCGCGCGGCATCCGGGAGGCCGGCTCGAGCGCCCCGCCGTCGGGGGGCCGTCGCGCGGTCAGGGCGGCGGGGAGCCAGGTCGACGCGGCGTCGGGACCGTCCTCGGACCAGCCCTGGAGGAGCCCGCCGCCGAGCTCGGTGGGACCGGGCAGGTGGCGCGAGACCAGGCGGACGTAGGGCGGCCCGAACCACGTCCACGTCACCGGGGCCGGCGGCAGCCCCGCGAACCGTCCGAGCGGCGCGAGGTAGGGACTGCCCGACGGTCCGAGGTGGACCAGCTCGCCCTCGCTCAGCAGGACCCCGTGCTCCACCGTCGCCTCGGCGAAGAAGCACCCGGCCGCGTCCGCGAAGCCGGCGAGGAGGCCACGGACGTCGGTGTCGTGGTCGACCGCGAGGGTGGCGACCTCCACCGGGCCCGCCCACGTCTCCGGCGTGGCGCCCGGCAGCGAGCCGCCGTGCGCGGGACGGGTGCCCGCGGTGAACAGCAGCCCCGTCGTCGCCGCCAGCGCGGCGACGAAGCCCGCGTCCCCGTCCCGGTCGAGACGTCCTCGCAGCGGCTCGGCGTCGCCGAACCTGCGGGGCAGGGCCGCCGGGAGGTGCCGGCGGCACTGGCTCAGCCAGCGCTCGGCGAGGTCGCCCGGGCGGTCGTCGCGGCGGGCGTACCAACGCAGGTGCAGGGTGTCGATGGTCTGGTCGGGCAGGGGCACGAGGCGATCATCCCGCGGCGGCATCGGTGTGCGGCGGACCTACGATCGGCCGGGTGACCGCGACCGCCTCGTTGCTCCTCGTCGTGACGGTTGCGCTCGCCGTCGTGGACTGGTGGGCGGTGGCGTCGGCCCGCCGGGGCCTCGAGCTGCTGGCCAAGCCGGCGACGCTCCTTGCGCTGGTGGGCGTCGCGCTGGCGATCGACCCCGTGGACGGCACGGCCCGCGGCTGGCTCGTGGCGGCGCTCGCCCTGTGCCTGCTGGGCGACGTGCTGCTGGTGCTCCCCCGCGACGCGTTCGTGCCGGGGCTGGCTGCCTTCCTGCTCGGCCACCTGGCGTACGTCGTGGCGTTCTGGCCGCTCGCGTCGTCATGGGTGGGCGGGGCGGCAGCGTTGGTCGTCGCCGCCTCGTCGTCGCTGGCGGTGCTGCCGGGTGCGCTGCGCGGCGCCCGGGCCGAGGGTGGCGCCCCGCTGGCCGGGGCCGTGACGGGCTACGTGGTCGTGATCGCCGCGATGGCGACCGTCGCCGGCGCGAGCGGCTCGGCGTGGGGCTGGGCGGGCGGGGTCCTGTTCGTCGCGTCGGACGCGCTGTTGGCGTGGAGCCGCTTCGTGCGCCCCCTGGCCCACGGCCATCTCGCGGTGATGGTGACCTACCACCTCGCCCAGGTGTCGCTGGTGCTCGCGTTCGTCAGGTGACGCGCAGCTCGGTGATCGTGGTGCCCGTCGCCGCGGCGACCGCGGCCACCTGGTCGTCGAAGAGGTCGTCGGGCAGGGGCGACTCCCCGCTCAGCGTCGCGACGTCGACACGGTGGCCGCCACCGTCGACGACGAGCCGCCACGTGGCCACGACCCGCTGGTCGTGCAGCACGCCCGCGATCAGCTGGCCGTTCTCACGGATCCAGACCTCGGGGAGGTGCCGGGCGGCCAGGAAGCGGTCGTGCGCGGGCCCCGCGTAGCCCACCAGCAGGCCGTCGAACTCAGACAGCAGCCGCAGCCCCGGATCGGCCTGGCCGCCCGTCGGCGGCTCGGCGAGGTCGAGGTGCTCGACGCCGTCGGGGCCCACGAGCCGCACGAGCTCGTCGCCGAGGCGCTGCACGGCGGCATCGACGCGTCGCAGGCCGCCGCCGAGCCACCACGCGACGTCCTTGCGCGTGGCCGGTCCGTAGGCGGCGAGGTGGAGCCGCACCATCGCCGCGACGGCCTCGTCCTCGCTGGCCTCGGCCTGCTCGACGACCGCCGACGCGGTGCGGTGCAGCGTGTCGGTGCGGGTGGCCCAGCGGTCGGTGTGCGGGCGCCTGACCAGGCCGGGGTGCCCCCAGCCGAGGGACCGTCCGAGGGTGGTGCGGCGCTTCGCGTCGTCCGCCACGGGCTCGTGCTCGTCGAGCCAGGCCAGCAGGTGCGCGACGACGTCCGCGCGCTCGCGCCACCCGTCGGCGCAGTAGCGCTCGATCTCGGCGTCGACGTCGCCGGGCGTGAGCCGGTCGAGCAGGAGGTGGTTGGCGGTGAGCAGGGCCCGGGGTCGACGGCACGCGACGGCCGACAGCGCGTGGTGGTCGGGCAGCGCGCTGTGCACGGTGCCACGCATCGTCGTGCCCTTGACCACCGCGAACGACCCGAAGGCGCCGTCCACGCTCGCGCGGGCGACCCCGGGGAGGCGCCCGGCCACGACGAGGTGCGCCGAGCGCGGCACCTGCGTCTGCACCGGCCCGAGCCGGCGGTACAGCTCCACCACCGCCGCCGTGCCCCGTCCGCGGACGGACGGGAACTGCCGGCGCAGCGTCGCCGCTCGCAGGCGCTCGGTGGTCAGGCGTGGGGCCATGGTCACGATCCTGCCCGACGGCACCGCCACCCGTCACGGGTCGGGCAGGGCGTCAGAGTGGGCTGAGCATCTCCAGCCGGTTGCCGTGGGGGTCGTCGACGTAGAAGCGGCGCATGCCGGGGAACGCGTCGTCCCACCGCACCTCGTGGTCGGCGGCCTCGAGGTCGCGCGCGAGCGCGTCGAGGTCGGTCACGACGATGCCGGGGTGGGCCTTGCGCTGCGGTGCGAATCCGTCCTCGACGCCGAGGTGGATCTCGAGCCCGTCGGCCCGGACCCACAGGCCGCCCCGCGCGGCCAGGAGCGGCGGCTTGGCCACCTCGGTCATCCCGAGCACGCCGACGAAGAAGTCGCGGCTCACCCCCTCGCCGCCGGGCGGGATCGCGAGCTGGACGTGGTGCAGGCCGAACCCGTGGCCGGTCGACGCCGGCGGGTCCGCGTAGGGCTGGGCGGTCATCCGGGTCCCCTCTCCGATACCTCGACGTCAAGATACTCCGGCCGGGGCGATGATGGGGAGGTGAGCGAGACCTGCCTGTTCTGCCGGATCGTGGCCGGCGACGAGCCCGCGCACGTCGCGTTCGAGGACGACGTCGCCGTGGGCTTCCTGGACGTCCGACCCCTCTTCGAGGGCCACGTGCTGGTGGTGCCCCGCACCCACGTCGTCACGCTGCCCGACCTCGCCCCCGACGACGTCGGGCCCTACTTCGCGGCCGTGCAGCGCGTCGCGACCGCGGTGCCCGAGGCGATGGGCGCCCAGGGCACCTTCGTGGCGATGAACAACGCCGTCTCGCAGTCCGTCGCCCACCTGCACACCCACGTCGTCCCCCGCACCAGGGGCGACGGCCTCCGCGGCTTCTTCTGGCCGCGCACCCGCTACGCCGACGACGACGCGGCCGCCGAGGTGGCCGCGCGCATCCGGGCGGTCGTCGGCTGACGGTCGTCCAGCGGCGCGAGCCCGTGGTCGAGACGCCTCGACCACGCCGAGGGGATCTGTCGAACTCCGAGCGCGACCACGTCGTCCGCTGCCATGATGCGGTCCGGACGCGTGAGCGAGGGGGACGTCGTGCTGCTGCTGGACAGCGTGCTGGGGCTGGTGCTGGTCGGGCTGTGGGTGTTCTGCCTGGTCGACGTGGTGACCACGGACTCGTCCCTGTGCCGCAACCTGCCGAAGGTCGGGTGGGTGGTGGTCGTGCTGCTGTTCTCGGTGCTCGGCTCGCTCGCGTGGCTGGTGGCCGGGCGACCCCAGCGCGGCGCCGACCTGCCCTACCGCGGCAGCACCGGTGGCGCGTTCCCCGAGTACGAGCGGCCCGGCCGGTTCGTCGGCCACGACACCGAGTCCGACGAGGACTTCCTGCGACGGTGCCGCGAGCGCGCCGAGGAGCAGCGCCGCCGCTACCGCGAGGACCGCGGCGGGGCCTGAGGCTCAGTCGAGGTCGCGGTAGCGACCCCGCACGTGGGCGAGGCCGGTGACGTCACCCGCCACCTCGACGTGCTCGACGACGGCCTCGACCAGCAGGGCCCAGCCGGCGTGACGCGGCGCGGTGTCGACGAGCCGGGCGCCGATCCACCCGGACGCGTCGGCGAGCACCGGGCCCCAGGTGGTCTGCTCCCAGCCGCCGACCGTGAACGTGCCGCCGGGTGCGGGCGCCTGCCCGGCGAACACCTCGGCGAGGTTGCGGTGCGGGGCTGCGAGCAGGCTGACCGCCACCGGCGCACCCGGCTCGAGCACGTCGGCGAGGTCGGAGTCCTCGTCGACCAGGCCGAGCACGAGGGACGGGTCGCCGTCGGCCACGAGGAACGACGAGAGCGTGAGGCCCGCGCGCCCGCGTCCCTCCCCCGCCGCCCACACCGACACCGGCGACGGCGTGCGCCCACGGAACCGTCGCAGCGGGTCGCGGTCGCCGTCGGCGGGCAGGAACGGGTGCTCGGTGTGGATCGTCACGCCCCCATCCTCACCCCGACCGACCCGCCACCACTCCTCGAGATACGGGTTCTGCACCACTAAACGGCCCAGCGTGGTGCAGAACCCGTATCTCGGCCGTCAGGGGCGGGCCGTCTCCCAATCGATCGTCTGCTGGGAGACCTGCTCGTCGGTGAGCACGGCCTGGGAGCGGGAGCGGCCGTTGCTCGACGGCAGCGGCTGGTCGGCGGTCTGCTCGAGGGCGCGCTCGCGGTCGCCGACGACGAACGACGCCCGGGTGAAGACGTCGGCGTCGGGCCGGGAGACGAAGGGCAGGCAGCGGAAGTCGGCGGTCATCTCCCGCGGCGTGATCCGGGTGTTGACGTAGCCGCGCAGGTTGTTCTGGAACTTCAGGTGCGGGTTCCAGGGGAACCACGGGTGGGACGTCGCCGGGGCGTCCGCGCCGTCACCGCCCGACGTGATCGACGAGCACACGAGCTCGGTGCCGACGGACTCGGCGGTCGGGTCGCGGTAGTCCAGCTTGAGGTCCGAGGCCCAGTGGGCGTGGACGTCGCCGGTCAGCACCACCGGGTTGCGGACGCCGGCGTCGAGCCAGCCCTGCGTGATGCGGTCGCGGGACGCGGTGTACCCGTCCCAGCTGTCCATCGACACCCGCGAGACCGGGCCCTGCTCGGCGTCGCGCTGGGAGAAGAACACCTGCTGCGCGATCACGTCCCACCGCACGTCGGACCGGCGGAACCCGTCGAGCAGCCACTTCTCCTGCGCGCGGCCGGTGATGGAGCGTCGCGGGTCGGCCGCGGAGGGACAGTCCGACTGGTAGCCGTCCCCGCACGCCTGGTCGGAGCGGAACTGACGGGTGTCGAGCAGGTGGAACGACGCGAGCCGTCCCCACCGCACCCGCCGGAACAGCTGGATCTGGGTGCCCACGGGCACGCTCGACGCCCGCAGCGGCATGTTCTCGTAGTACGCCCGCGCCGCCGCCACGCGACGCTGCCGGAAGGTCGGCTGGTCGGCGGCGTCCTCGGGCACCGGTCCGGCCCAGTTGTTGTCGATCTCGTGGTCGTCCCACACCACCAGCCACGGGGCCACCGCGTGCGCCGCCTGGAGGTCGGCGTCGGTCTTGTACTGCGCGTGCCGCTGGCGGTAGTTGGCCAGCGTCACCGTCTCGGGCCCCTGGTGGTCCCGGACGTTGCCGCTGCCCGCGACGTAGTCCTGCGCCTTGTACTCGTACTGGTAGTCCCCGAGATGGAGCACCAGGTCCGGACGGTCCTCGGCCAGGCGCCGGTAGGCGGTGAAGAAGCCGTGCTCGTACTGCGAGCACGACACGAACGACATGTCGAGCGCCGACGGCAGGCTGCCCGCGGCCGGTGCCGTCATGGTGCGGGCCACCGCCGAGGCGTGGCGACCGCTGCGGAACCGGTACCAGTACTCCCGTCCCGGTCGCAGCCCGTCGATCTCGACGTGGACGCTGTGACCCCACGCGGGCAGCGCCTGCGCGGTCCCGCGCCGCACCACCCGTCGCATCTGCTCGTCCTCGGCGACCTCCCACCTGACGGCGTGCGCGACGGCGCCCATGCCACCACGCCCGTCGTCGGCCAGCGGGCGCACCGCGAGGCGCGTCCAGATCACGACGCCGTCGGGCGTCGGGTCGCCCGAGGCGACCCCCAGGGTGAACGGGTCCACCGGCAGCGTCGCGGCATGGGCGCGGGCGTCCAGCGGCGCCAGGCCGGAGGCCCCCGCGGCGCCGACGACGCCCACCGCGAGGCCGGTGCGGACGAAGGTGCGGCGCGAGGGCAGGGTCGAGTGCGTCATGTCGTCGTTGTGCCCACCGGGCGGGACCCCGCGATGACGGCCGGACGTCGGTCGCGCGTCGTCCGGGTGAACGGTCGGCGCGGGTGCCTTGACTTAGTTCAAGGGTTGCACCAAACTGGCCGCGTGACGCCCGACACGCTGGTCCTCGGTATCGACTCCTCCACCCAGAGCTGCAAGGCCGTGCTGACGCGCGCCTCCGACGGCACCGTCGTGGAGACCCGCACGGCCCGTCACCCCGACGGCACCGAGGTCGACCCACGCGCCTGGATCACCGCGCTCGAGGAGACGGCCGGCCCGCTGCTGCCGCGGGCCGCGGCGGTCGCCGTCGGTGGCCAGCAGCACGGCATGGTGGCGCTCGACGACGCCGGCGAGCCCGTCCGCGACGCCCTGCTCTGGAACGACACCCGCTCGGCCGACGAGGCGCTCGCCCTGAGCGACGAGCTGGGCGGCGCGCAGGCCAGCGCCGACCGCACCGGCAGCGTCCTGGTGGCGTCGTACACCGTGACCAAGCTGCGCTGGCTGCGCGACCACGAGCCGCAGAACGCCGCCCGCACGAACCAGGTGCTGCTCCCGCACGACTACCTGACGTGGCACCTCGCGGGCCGTCCCGACGAGGCCACCACCGACCGCGGCGACGCGTCGGGCACCTGCTACTACTCCCCCGCCGACGACCGCTGGCTCCCCGACGTGGCCGCGCTCGCGCTCGGCCACGAGCCGCGCCTGCCCCGGATCGCGCGCCCGAACGAGGTCGTCGGACGCACCGGCGGCGGCGCGGTCGTCGCGCCCGGCACCGGCGACAACATGGCCGCCGCGCTGGGCCTGGACCTCCAGCCCGGTGACGTGGCGGTGTCGGTCGGCACCTCGGGCGTCGCGTCCGCCGTCTCGACCACGCCCACCGCCGACCCCACCGGCATGGTGAGCGGCTTCGCCGACGCCACCGGACGGTTCCTGCCCCTCGCCTGCACGCTCAACGCGTCCCGCGTGCTCGAGCTGACCGCCCGGCTGCTCGGCGTCGACCACGCCGGGCTCTCCGAGCTCGCCCTCGCCGGCGAGCCCGGCGCGCACGGCCTCGTCCTGCTCCCCTACCTCGACGGCGAGCGCACGCCCAACCGTCCGCGCGCCACCGGCGTCACGTCGGGCCTGACCAGCGGCACCAGCCGCGAGGACCTCGCCCGTGCGACCGTCGAGGGCCTGCTGTGCTCCCTCGCCGACGCGGTCGACGTCATCGCGCAGGCCGTCGGCCGGCCGACGACGCGCGTGGTCCTGATCGGCGGCGGCGCCCGCAGCGAGGCCGTGCGCCGGCTCGCGCCGTCGGTGCTCGGCGTCCCCGTCGTGGTGCCCGACGACGGCGAGTACGTGGCCCGCGGCGCCGCGCGCCAGGCCGCCTGGGCCCTGTCCGGCGAGGCCGAGCCGCCCACCTGGCAGATGCCCGGCCAGCAGCTGTTCGAGGCCGACCCCACGCCCCACGTCCGCGAGCAGTACGCGCAGCTGCGCGACCGCACCGCCGACTGGTCCTGACCACCCCGTCCCGCCACACCCACCACCTCTGGAGACACCCATGGCCATCCCCACCCCCACCCCCGAGGACAAGTTCTCCTTCGGCATGTGGACCGTCGGCTACGCCGGTCGCGACCCGTTCGGCGACCCGACGCGCAAGCCCCTCGACATGGTCTACGGCCTGGAGAAGCTGGCCGAGATCGGTGCCTACGGCATCAACTTCCACGACGACGACCTGATCCCGTTCGGCTCCTCCGACGCCGAGCGCGACGCGATCATCGAGCGGCTCAAGAAGGGCCTGGCCGACACCGGCCTCGCCGTCACGACCGCCACCACCAACCTGTTCGGCCACCCGGTCTTCAAGGACGGCGCGTTCACGTCCAACGACCGCGACGTCCGCCGCTTCGCGCTGAAGAAGACGATGCGCAACATCGACCTCGCCGCCGAGCTCGGCGCGTCGATCTACGTGGCCTGGGGCGGCCGCGAGGGCGCCGAGGGCGGCGCCAACAAGGACATCCGCGTGGCGCTCGACCGCTACCGCGAGGGCTTCGACCTGCTCGGCGAGTACGTCACCGAGAAGGGCTACGACCTCCGCTTCGCCATCGAGCCCAAGCCCAACGAGCCCCGTGGCGACATCATCCTGCCGACGGTCGGCCACGCGCTCGCCTTCATCGAGTCGCTGCAGCGTCCCGAGCTGGTGGGCGTCAACCCCGAGGTCGGGCACGAGCAGATGGCCGGCCTGAACGCCGCGCACGGCTACGCGCAGGCGCTGTGGGCGGGCAAGCTCTTCCACATCGACCTCAACGGCCAGAGCGGCATCAAGTACGACCAGGACCTCCGCTTCGGTGCGGGCAACGTCCGCGACGCCTTCTGGGTCGTCGACACCCTGGACCAGGCCGACTGGGACGGCGCCGTGCACTTCGACTACAAGCCCGCCCGTACCGAGTCCGACGAGGGCGTGTGGGTCTCGGCCGCCGCGTGCATGACGAACTACCTCATCCTGCGCGACAAGTCGCGCGCGTTCCGCGCCGACCCCGAGGTCCAGGCGGCCTTCGAGGCCGCCAACGTCGCCGGTCTCACCGTGCCGACGCTCGCCGAGGGCGAGACCTGGAACGACATCGTGTCCGCGCCGAACCCGGACGTCGAGGCCATCGGCGACCGCGGCCTGGGCTACGAGCGCCTCGACCAGCTCGCGCTCGAGCACCTCTACGGTGTCCGCGGCTGACCTGACGCCGGCGACCCGCACGTCCGAGGACGTGCGGGTCGCCAACACCGCCCTGGTCCTGCGCACCCTGCGGGCCGACGGCCCGTCCAGCCGGGCGGTGCTCGCGGCGTCCACGGGGCTCACCAAGGGCACCGTCGGCACCATCGTCGGGCGCCTCAGCGACCTGGGTGCGGTGCACGAGGACGCGCCGGGGGTCGCGCAGCCGGGCCCCGCCACGCGCGGACGCCCCTCCCGTCCGGTCACCCTCGAGGGCAGCCCCCTCGTCGGGCTCGGCATCGAGGTCAACGTCGACTACCGCGCCGCCGTCGCGCTCGACCTGGCCGGTGCGACGCAGCTGTTCACCGAGGAGCGCGGCGCCGTCGGTGGCGACCGTGTCGACGTCACCGAGGTCGACGCGTTCGTCCGTCGCTGTCGCCGACGGCTCGAGGCCGACGGGCACCGGCTCCTGGGTCTGTGCCTGGCGGTCCCGGGGCTCGTCGAGCGCGACCGCCGCGTGGTCCGGTCGGCCCCCAACCTGGGCTGGCACGACCTCGACCTGGCCGCCGCCGTCACCGGGGGCGTCCCGGCGGGCACGCCCGTGCGCGTCGACAACGACGCCAACTGCGCCGCCCGGGCCGAGGCCTGGGTCGGCGTCGCGAGCGGTGCCGAGCACGTCCTCTACGTCACCGGCACCGTGGGCGTCGGCGGCGGTGTCGTCAGCGACGGTGACGTCGTGCATGGGCTGCGCGGGTTCGCCGGCGAGATCGGCCACATGCGGCTCGGTGACTCCGACGAGCGGTGCGGGTGCGGTCGACGCGGGTGCTGGGAGTCCCAGGTGGGGCTCCTCGCAATGCTGCGCCGGGTCGGCATGCCGCACGAGCCCGACGTGGACCCCCTCCTCGTCGCCGAGCAGGTCGCCCGCCGTGCCGCCGTCGACGCCGACGTCCGCGCCGGCCTCGCCCTGCTCGCGGACGACCTCGCCCGCGGGTGCGCCGTCCTGGCCAACGCCCTGGACCCCGGCACCATCGTCCTCGGTGGGTACTTCGCGACGCTCGCGCCGTGGCTGCTGCCCACCGTCCGCGACCGGCTCGCGCGCGACGTCTTCGCCGGCGGCTGCGCGGTCCGGACCAGCACGCTCGGCCTGCGAGCCGCCGCCACCGGCGCCGCCGCCCACGTCCTGTCCGACGTCTTCGACGCCCGCGTCCCCCTCCCGGCCCCCTGACGAGTCGCCGAGATACGGCTTCTGCACCACCTGGAGCCGGATCCTGGTGCAGAACCCGTATCTCGGCGACTCCGGCGGGCGGGTCAGACGGGGTGCGGGACGGGGGTGTCGGCGAGGACGGAGGCGGGGTCCTCCAGCAGCGGGCCGAAGGCGAGCTCGGCGGCACCGAGCAGCACGGAGTCCGCGCCGAGGGCCGGGAGGACGATCCGCACCTGCGCCGCCGGGTCGCCGAGCGCGCCCTCCTCGAGGGTGCGCGCGACGACGCGCCGCACCAGCGGGTAGACGTCCCGCAGCAGACCGCCGAGCACGACCACCTCGGGGTTGAAGACGTTGACGAGGCTCGCGAGGCCGGCCCCGAGCTCGCGGCCGACCGTGACCATCGCGTCGTTGGGCTCGGTCATCGCGCGCACGCGCTCGGCCACGACCGCGAGGTCGTCGTCGGGGCACTCGACGGCGGCCGCGACCGCGGACGCGCCGATCTCGGTCTCCCAGCAGCCCCGGCTGCCGCAGCGGCAGACGAGCCCGCTGCTGCCGGTGCGCATGTGCCCGACCTCGCCGGCGAAGCCGCCGAAGCCGCGCAGCGTGTGGCCGTCGGCGACGACGCCGCCGCCCACGCCGATGTCGGCGGAGAGGTAGATCAGGTCGTCGCACCCGACGCCCGCACCGCGGACGTGCTCGGACAGCACGCCCAGGTCGGCGTCGTTGCCCATCAGGATGGCGACGTCGACGCCGAGCGCGTCGCGCAGCAGCCGGCGCAGGTCGACCGCGGTCCAGCGCAGGTTGGGGGCGAACCCCACCACGCCGGCCCCGGACACCACGCCGGGCAGGCCGACGCCGATGCCGACCAGCGCCGCGCCGTCGGGCGCGCCGTCGACCATCTCCCGCACGAGCGAGGCGACCACGGAGGCCACCGCGCGGGGCTCGCGCGAGCGGGGCATCGCGCCGCCGCCGCGGGCGAGCACGTGGCCGGCGAGCCCGACCCGGGCCACCTCCACGCGCTCCACCCGCAGCTCGACCGCGACGACGAACACCTGGCGCTCACCGGGCGACACGTCGATCGACGGCCGCCCGGCACTGCTGCGCTCCCCCACCGGCATCTCCTGCCGGACCACTCCCAGGCCCTCGAGCTCGGCGACCAGGGCCGCGATCGTGCTGCGGTTGAGCCCCATCCGCGCCGTGAGGTCGGCCCGCGAGATCAGCTCCTCGCGGTGGACGTGTCCCAGCAGCGTGCCGAGGTTGTGGCGGCGGACCGCCTCCTGGTTGGTGCCAGATCCCGGGCGTGCGCGCCCGGTCACGGTCAGGTTCCCGTGACAGTGCGACGACGACGCGACAGCGCGTCGACGCTGGCGGCGATCAGCAGGACGACGCCGGTGACGATGAACTTGACGTACGCCTCCTGGCCGAGCAGGCCGAGGCCGTTGTCGATCGTCGCGATGACGAAGCCGCCGATGACGGCGTCGCGCACCTTGCCGCGACCACCGAAGAGGCTGGTGCCTCCGATGACCGCCGCGCCCACCGCGTAGAGCAGCGTGTTGCCGGCTCCGGCGTCGGGCGAGACGCCGTTCAGGCGGGACGCGGTGATGATGCCGCTGATCGCGGCCATCGACGAGGCGATGGCGAACACCGAGACGCGGATCGCGTCGACGTTGATGCCGGCTCGACGACCGGCCTCCTTGTTGCCGCCGACGGCGTAGACGTGACGGCCGTAGCTCGTCTTGGAGAAGATGAACGTCAGGACGATCAGCAGCACGACCACGAGCGGGACCACCCACGGCACACCGGCCAGGACGACGCCGACGGCCGGGGCACGGTCGACGCTGAGGATCGCGGTGAAGGCCACCACGAGCAGCGCGAGGCCGACGATGCGGGCCAGGACGAGGGCCAGCGGACCGTGCTGCAGGCCGCGCTTGACCTGCACCTGGTGCTTGCGCAGCGCGAGGAGGCCGTAGAGGACGATCGCCACGATGGCGACGACCCAGCCGAGCACCACGTTCATGTTGCTGTTCGAGATGTTCAGGATGGTCTCGTTGCGGACCGGGATCGACGCGCCGCTGCCGATGAGCTTGAGGTTGACGCCCTGCAGCCCGAGGAAGAAGGCCAGCGTCACGACGAAGGCCGGGATGCCGACCTTGGCGACCATGATGCCGATCAGCAGGCCGATGACGGCGCCGGTGAGCACACCGACGACGACGGCGACCGGCCAGGACTGGCCGTGGTTGGCCAGCGCGAGCGCGGTGACCGCGGACGCGGTGCCACCGGACACGCCGGCCGACAGGTCGATGTCGCCGAGCAGGAGCACGGGCACCAGGCCCATGGCCAGCACGCAGATCGCGCCGGCCTGCACGGTGAGGTTGGCGATGTTGCGGGGCGAGGGGAAGGTGTCGGGCTGGATGGCGCTGAAGACGATCAGCAGCACGATCAGGCCGAGGACGGCGGGCAGGGCGCCCATGTCGCCGCCGCGGATCTTGTCGGCGTACTCGCGGACGGCGCCACCGACCGTGGTGGCGCGCTGGTCACCGGAGAAGCCGGGGTCGGCCGCGGGCGCGGGCGACGGGGTCTGGGTGTCGACGCTCATGTGTCGCTCCCCTCTCAGGCCGACTGGGCGGCGGTCGCGGGGGCGATGCCCATCTCGCCGGAACGACCCGACGTGATGAGCTCGACCACCTGGGTGTGGTTGACGGACTTGGCCGGGACGTCCGCGGCCACCCGTCCGAGGAACAGCGCGGTGATGCGGTCGGCGACCTCGAAGACGTCGACCATGTTGTGCGAGATCAGCACGACGCCGAGGCCGCGGTCGGCGAGGCGGCGCACGAGGTCGAGGACCTGGCGCGTCTGCGCGACGCCGAGGGCGGCGGTCGGCTCGTCGAGCAGGACGACCTTGGAGTTCCACAGGACCGCCTTGGCGATCGCGACGGTCTGGCGCTGGCCACCGGACAGGCTGGCCACGCTCTGGCGGACCGACTTCACGGTGCGGACCGACAGCGACGCGAGCGTCTCGCGCGCCTTGGACTCCATCTCGGGCTCGTCCAGCAGGACGCTGCCGCGGTGCAGCTCGCGGCCGAGGAACATGTTCTCGACGATGTCGAGGTTGTCGCACAGCGCGAGGTCCTGGTACACGACCTCGATGCCGAGGTCGGCGGAGTCCTTGGGACCGTTCACCGTGACCGGCTTGCCCTCGAACAGGTACTCGCCGGAGTCGGCGGGGTAGATGCCCGCCAGCGCCTTCACGAGGGTGGACTTGCCCGCGCCGTTGTCGCCCACCAGGGCGGTCACCTGGCCCGGGTAGACGGCGAAGTCGACGTCGTGCAGGACGTGGACGGCGCCGAAGCTCTTGTTGATGCCGCGCAGCTCCAGCAGCGGCTGGCCGGTGGCCTCAGGGGTGGACACAGGGGTGCTCCTTGATCGGGCGTGAGGGTGGCGGAACGGGGGTCGCCCCGCCGGCGGAGTGCCGGCGGGGCGACCTGGACCGGATCAGGAGATGCCGGCGTCCGTGCACTTCTGGGCGTAGTCGCCCGTGCACAGCTCCTCCTTGGTCACGCCACCGTCGCTGACGACGTCAGCCACGTTGTCGCTGGTGATCGAGACCGGGTCGAGCAGGACCGAGGGCACGTCGCGGCCGCTCTCGGAGTCCTTCGTGGTGCCCGTCGCCGAGCCCTCCTCGCCCTTGGCGAGCGAGATGGCCAGCTCGGACAGGGCGGCGGCCTCGTCCTTGGCCGACTTGTAGACGGTCATGCACTGCGTGCCGTCCATGATGTTCTGCAGACCCTGGACGGTCGCGTCCTGACCGGTGACGGGGACCTCGCCCGCGGCGCCGTTCTTCTTCAGGATCGAGATCACCGCGTTGCCCAGGCCGTCGTTGGCGGCGAGGACGCCGTTGATGTCGGGGTTCGAGGTGTACATCTGCTCGAAGATCGTCGCGGCCTGCTCGTTGTCCCAGTCGGGGACGGCCTGTTCGGCGACCTGCTTGTACTCGGTCACCTTGTCCAGGACGCTGTGGGCGCCCGCGGAGAACAGCGTCGCGTTGTTGTCGGTGGGCGAGCCGTTGAGGTAGGCGATGTTGGCCGCCTTGTCGCCGAGGCACTTCTGCAGACCGGCGCCCTGGAGCTCGCCGACCTTGGTGTTGTCGAAGGAGACGTAGTAGTCGGCCGAGCCGTTGAGGGTCAGACGGTCGTAGTCGATGGTCTTGACGCCCTCGGTGGCCGCCTTCTTCTCGATCGCCGCGCCGGACTCGGAGTCCAGGTTGACGATCGCGAGGACGGTGACGCCGTTGGTGATCATCTGGTCGGCGATGGTCTGCATCTGGCTCGCGCTGCCCTGGGCGTTCTGGATGTCGGCCTCGACGCCGGCGTCCTTGAAGGCCTTCTCGAGGGCGGGACGGTCCGCGCTCTCCCAGCGGACCGACGACTGCGTGTCGGGCAGGATGACGCCCACCTTGCCGGTCTCGGCGCTGCCGCCGTCGCTGCCCGCGTCGCCGCCGCCGCCGCTGTCGCCACCGCACGCGGTGAGCGAGAGGGCCATGATCGCCAGACTTGACACTGCCAGCATGGGGATCCGCTTCACGCAGACCGCCTCCTAAGTTCTCGGGTGTGGGTGCGGCCGACCGGTCATCCTCAGGACATCCCGGTGTCACGTCCGCGTAATTGTTGTTCGACACAACGTAACCGGCGTCACAGGGGTCGTCCAGTGGTTTCAGACAACAAATTGGTCTCGGTCGGAGCGAACCGGACGAATCCCCCGCCCGGCCGTCGACGTCCCGTCCGTCCTGACGAGAGCGGCCACCCACGACGACGGCCCGCCCACCGGGACTCGGTGGACGGGCCGTACGAAGGGCGCCGCCTCAGTGGCCGGTGACGAACTCCCCGAGCGCCGCGGCGATCTTCTCGGCGGCGTTGTTGCGCAGCCCCGCGCGGGTGATCGACGGCGTCGCGTAGGCGAACACGTCGCCGCCGGCGAAGGCCTCCACGCCGAACGTCGCGTTGAGGGCGCCGGCCGCGGCCCGCGTCAGCTTGAGCCGCGCGGGACCGTAGGTGTCGCTGGTGGCCCGGCTGATGGTGAACAGGTCGACGCGTCCGACCTTGCCGACCTCGCTGCCCGAGACCCGGCCGCTGACGCGGGCCCGACCGAGGTCGACGGCCAGCTTGCTGATGCTGATGCTGCGTCCGGGGGCGGTCAGGCGGATGCCGCCCTTGTGGGTGGTGCGCAGGTTGGACGACTTGAAGCCCCGGATGGGGAAGTCGACCGCCAGGGTGCCCCGGGTGGGCCGGGCTGCGGCCTGACCGGTGGTGGCCGGCGTGATCCCCGCGCCGGCGACCAGGCGGTAGACCTTGGGCGAGATGACCACGGTGGTGGAGCCGAGCCGGGACGTGCCCGCGTCGGCCGCGGAGGACGAGCCCGCGCCGGCGACGAGGCCGCCGACGGCCAGCGCGCTGGCGAGCAGGGTGAGGGCGATGCGCTTCATGTCGTGCTCTCTTCTCGGGAGGGTGCGGGCCGGGCAGGTGCGCACGGCCTGCCCCCACTTCGCCCGTCGGGCCCCGCTTGGATGCACCACCCCCGCTCCGGTCCCCTACGATCGGTGCCGAGCGGCCGGGAGGTCCTGTGAGCGTGGGCGAGACCGTCGGCTTCGGCGAGAGCGGGGCCGACGACGTGGGTGCGCGTCTCGTCGCGGGCTCGCACCAGGCCCTCGAGGAGGCGTTCCGCCGCTGGTCCTCGCTCGTGCACGCCCTGGCCTACCGCTCCACCGGCAGCTCCGCCGCGGCCGACGACGTGACCCAGCAGGTCTTCGTCCGGGCCTGGCAGGGACGCGCGCGCTACGACCCGGAGCACCGACCACTGCCGGCGTGGCTGGTCGGCATCGCCCGTCACGTGCTCGCCGACCACCACGCCGCCACCGCCCGCGAGCGGCGGCTGGTGGAACGGGCCGCACCGGTCCGCGCCCCGGCGCCGGACGACCGGCTGCTCGACGCCCTCGCCCTGGACGAGGCTCTCGGACGCCTCGGTCGTCCACGTCAGGACGTCGTGCGGCTCGCCTTCGTCGAGGGCCTCACCCATGCCGAGGTGGCGGCCCGCCTGCACCTGCCGCTCGGGACGGTCAAGAGCCACGTCCGCCGCGGGCTCCTGCAGCTGCGCGACCTGGTCGGGGGCGACGATGGAGCATCCTGACGCCGAGGTCCTGGCGGGCGCCGCGATCGGCGACCACCTGCCCGACGAGGTCGCCGCGCACGTCGTGGGCTGCGCGTGGTGCGCCGACGAGGTGCGCTCGCTCGCGACCGTCGCGACGCGCCTGCGGGCGAGCACCCACGTGCCGGTCGGTCCCCCGGTCCGTCCTGAGGTCTGGCAGGCCGTCGCCGAGGCCACGGCACCCGTCGCCCCGGTCGAGCCGGCGGCGTCCGCGCGTCGCCGGGTGCCGGTGGCCGCGCGCCTCGTCGCGGCGGCCGTCGTGGGTGCGGTCGTGGGCGGCGGCACGGTGCTCGCGGCCACGGGCGGCGGCTCCGAAACTCCCCCCACAGCCCCCTCCCCCACGGCCACCGTGCTGGCGCGGGCGGAGGTGACGCCCATCGGCGGCGCCTCGACGACCGGGTCGGCGGCACTGGTGCGGACCTCCGGCGGGCCGGTGCTGGACCTCGACCTCGTCGCGCTGGGCGACGTCCCGGCCGACCACTACGTCGAGGCGTGGCTGTTCGACCCGGCCACGCTCGACATGGTCTCGGTCGGCGTCGTCGCGGGTGACCGCGCCCGGCTGGCCGTGCCCGCCGACCTCGACCTGGCCACGTACTCCTCGGTCGACCTGTCGCTCGAGCCGTTGGACGCCGACCCCGCCCACACCACCAGCATCGCCCAGGGCGACCTGCGCTGAACGCGCCGACGCCCCGCACCGGTGTCGGTGCGGGGCGTCGGTGGTGCCTCGGGCCTGACGCGGCCGGCGGGGAGCCGGATGCGTCAGGAGATGAGCGAGCGGAGCACGTACTGCAGGATCCCGCCGTTGCGGTAGTAGTCGGCCTCGCCGGGGGTGTCGATGCGGACGACCGCGTCGATCTCGGTGACGTCGCCCGACGGCGAGGTGGCGGTGACGTGGACCGTCTTGGGCGTCGAGCCGTCGTTGAGGACGGTGATGCCGGAGAAGTCGAACGTCTCCTCGCCCGTCAGCCCGAGCGACTCGGCGTTCTGGCCCGCGGGGTACTGCAGCGGGATGACGCCCATGCCGATCAGGTTGGAGCGGTGGATCCGCTCGTAGGACTCGG
Source organism: Nocardioidaceae bacterium (assembly GCA_030655315.1). Taxonomy (GTDB): domain Bacteria; phylum Actinomycetota; class Actinomycetes; order Propionibacteriales; family Nocardioidaceae; genus JAURVT01. Next base: position 174,358 of record JAURVT010000002.1, read on the forward strand.
CGATCACGGCGCGGACGCCGAGCAGCGAGGTGCCCTTGGCCGCCCGGTCGCGCGAGGAGCCCGAGCCGTACTCCTTGCCCGCGAGGACGACGAGCGGCGTGCCGGCCTTGGCGTACGACTCCGAGGCGGCGTAGACGCTGGTGACCTCACCGTCGGTGGAGAAGTCGCGGGTGAAGCCGCCCTCGGTGCCGGGCGCGATCTGGTTGCGCAGACGGATGTTGGCGAACGTCCCGCGGATCATCACCTCGTGGTTGCCGCGGCGCGAGCCGTAGGAGTTGAAGTCGCGCTGCTGCACGCCGTGCTCGGCGAGGTAGGTGCCGGCCGGGCTGTCCTTCTTGATCGCACCGGCGGGCGAGATGTGGTCGGTGGTCACCGAGTCGCCCAACTTGAGCAGCACCCGGGCGCCCGTGATGTCGACGACGGGCGACGGCTCGGCGGACATCCCGTCGAAGTACGGGGGCTTGCGGACGTAGGTGGAGTCGTCCTCCCACGCGAACGAGTCGCCCTCGGGGGTGGGCAGCGACTGCCAGCGCTCGTCACCGGCGAAGACGTCGGCGTACTCCGAGGCGAAGGTGTCGGACGAGATCGACTCGGCGATGACCTGCTCGACCTCCGACGGCGAGGGCCAGATGTCGGCCATGAAGACGTCGTTGCCGTCGGTGTCCTGGCCCAGCGGGTCGTTGAACAGGTCGACGTCCATCGAGCCGGCGAGGGCGTAGGCGACGACCAGCGGCGGCGAGGCCAGGTAGTTCATCTTCACGTCGGGGTTGATGCGGCCCTCGAAGTTGCGGTTGCCCGACAGCACCGCGGTGACGGCGAGGTCGCCGTCGTTGACGGCCTTGCTGACCTCGGGGATCAGCGGGCCGGAGTTGCCGATGCAGGTGGTGCAGCCGTAGCCGACCAGGTTGAACCCGAGCTTGTCGAGGTACGGCGTGAGGCCCGAGCGCTCGTAGTAGTCCGAGACGACCTTGGAGCCGGGCGCCAGCGTGGTCTTGACCCACGGCTTGCGCTGCAGGCCCTTCTCGACGGCGTTCTTGGCGAGCAGCGCCGCGCCGATCATCACCGACGGGTTGGACGTGTTGGTGCACGAGGTGATGGCCGCGATGGTGACCGCGCCGTGGTCGAGCTCGTAGCGGGTGCCGTCCTCCATGGTCACCAGCTGCGGGTTCGAGGGACGTCCGCCGTCGCTGGGGGCCGCGGACACGTAGTCCTTGGGCCGGGACTGGCCGTCGTCGTGGCTCGAGACGGGGTCGGACGCCGGGAACGTCTCGGCGACGGCCTCGTCGTAGCCGTCGGCGGGGTCGCTGTCGGCGGTGACGTAGTCGGCGAGCGCGCCGCGGAAGCCGGCCTTGGCGTCGGAGAGCGAGACGCGGTCCTGGGGACGCTTGGGCCCGGCGATCGAGGGCACGACGGTCGCGAGGTCGAGCTCGAGGTACTCGGAGTAGCGCGGCTCGTGGTCGGCGTCGTGCCACAGACCCTGGGCCTTCGCGTAGGCCTCGACGAGCGCGATCTGCTCGGGGGTGCGACCGGTGAGCTCGAGGTACTTGGTGGTCTCCTCGTCGATCGGGAAGACCGCGATCGTCGAGCCGTACTCGGGGCTCATGTTGCCGATGGTGGCGCGGTTGGCCAGCGGGACGGCGCCGACGCCGGACCCGTAGAACTCCACGAACTTGCCGACGACGCCGTGCTTGCGCAGCTGCTCGGTGATCGTCAGCACGAGGTCGGTGGCGGTGGCGCCCGAGGGCAGCTCGCCCGACAGCTTGAAGCCGACGACGCGCGGGATCAGCATGCTGACCGGCTGGCCGAGCATCGCGGCCTCGGCCTCGATGCCGCCGACGCCCCAGCCGACGACGCCGAGGCCGTTGACCATGGTGGTGTGCGAGTCGGTGCCGACGCAGGTGTCGGGGTACGCGACGGTCTCGCCGTCGATGTCGCGGGTGAAGACCGTGCGCGCCAGGTGCTCGATGTTGACCTGGTGGACGATGCCGGTGCCCGGGGGGACGACCTTGAAGTCGCTGAAGGCGCCCTGGCCCCAGCGCAGGAACTGGTAGCGCTCGCGGTTGCGCTCGTACTCGATCTCGACGTTGCGCTCGAAGGCCTCGGGCGTGCCGAAGACGTCGGCGATGACCGAGTGGTCGATGACGAGCTCGGCGGGCGCGAGCGGGTTGATCTTGGTGGCGTCGCCGCCGAGGTCGGCCATCGCCTCACGCATGGTGGCGAGGTCGACGACGCAGGGGACGCCGGTGAAGTCCTGCATGATCACGCGCGCGGGCGTGAACTGGATCTCCTTGCTGGGGTCGGCGTCGGCCTCCCACCCGGCGAGGGCGCGGACGTCGTCCGCGGTGATGTTGGCACCGTCCTCGGTGCGCAGCAGGTTCTCGAGCAGCACCTTGAGGCTGTACGGGAGCGAGGCGACGTCGAGGCCGTCGCCGCTCACGGCGTCCAGCCGGTAGTACGCGTAGGCGTCGTCGCCCACCTGAAGCGTGTCCTTGGCGTTGAAGCTGTTGACGCTGGCCATCGTCTCTCCTCGGTCGTCCGGCAGGGCCCATCCTGCCGAGCCGCGACGTCCCGCGCAGGCTCAGGCTCACCTAACCTCGCGGACCGCGACCCGTGCTGGCGGTCACCATGTCTCTTGACGTCAAGATACACGACGTCGAACCACCTGTTCAACCCACGCCCGACACGCCGTCAGCGCAGGGCGCGCAGGGCGAGGGTGGCGGCGCGGGCCTGGCGGACGCGGCTCTCCCAGGTGATGCCGACGGCGAGCAGGGCGAGGCCGGCGACGGCCAGGACCACCCAGCGCGGCACGGCGTCGGCGTAGGGGCCGAGGTGGCGCAGTGCCACGACCGCGGTGACCGCGGCACCCGCGACGACGGGGGCCTGCCACCTCAGGGCGACGCCCGCGCCGAGCACGGCGAGCGCACCCAGCCCGAGGAGCAGGCCGCGCAGGGTGGTGGGGTCCACCAGCACCGCCGGCAGGCTGGGCAGCAGGGCCAGCGCGAGGGCCGGGCCCAGCGCCGCCCAGCTGCGGGTGCGCGGACGGCGGCGCAGCACCAGCACGCCGGCCACGGCGAGCGCCACCGCGAAGGGCAGCGTGTAGGCCTCGACGACGCCGACGTCGCTGGCCAGCAGCCGCATCACGTACGCACCCCCGAGGACCAGGGACCCCGCCACGCCCACGCGCCGGCGGTCGACCACGAGCAGCCCGAGCAGGGCCGCCCCCGCGCCGAGCACCGTCCACACCAGGGCCCGCCACGCCAGCGTCTCCCCCGGCACCGCCACCAGCACCACCAGCGCGGCCGCGGCCGTCACCGCCTCGACGGGCACCCGCACCTCGGTCCGACGCCCGGCGGCGACGACGTGCGGGACCAGCTGGGCGAGGGCGGCCACGACGAGCACGCCCACGGCGGCGAGCAGGTGCGTGACCCGGTCCGAGCCGGCCACGAGGTCGACGCCGGCGGGCACGGCGCCCAGCACGAGCGCGGCGCCGGCCGTCGAGGCCGCGACGACGGCCCAGCGGCCCGCGGCCCGCCACGCCAGCACCCCGCAGAGCGCCGCACCGAGCACCCAGGTGCCCGCGGACAGCGCCTGGTCCACGAGCGCCAGGCCGCAGGCCGCGGCCACCGCGGCGAGGACGACCCACTCGCCCGCCCTCGACCGGCGCGCCACGGCTCCGACCAGCGCGGCCACCGCCGCGACGACGGCCACCGCCACGGGGACCCACGCGTCGACGGGGTGCAGCAGCGGCTGGACGAGCACCATGGCGAGGACGACCGCGACGGCCGCCCGCACGAGCACGCGGCGCACCTCCGCGGTGATCGGGCCCCGGCGCCACAGGGACGCGAGGACGAGCGAGACGGCGAGCACCGCGGCCAGCAGCAGCGAGGCCCAGGCGGGACCGAGCGGGTCGGCGGGATCGACGACGACCGGGTCGGTGGCCCGTCCGGCCCACGCCGGCAGGACGGTGTCGGCGGCCGCGACCGCCGCGAGCGCCAGCCACCCGGCGAGCAGGCCGGCGACCGGCAGGGCGGCCCCGGCCGACGCGACCCGCAGACCGCGTGACCAGGCGCCCCGGGCGGGGTAGGAGACCAGGACGAGCAGCAGCAGCACGACGGACGACGCCGCCGTCAGTGCGAGCGAGTGGTCGACGACCCGGGCGTCGGCCAGCGCACCGACGTACGCGGGGACGGCGAGCTGCGCGACGACGACGGCGACCGACGCGCTGAGCACGCCGTCGAGCGAGACGCGTCGCACGGGTCGTCGCGAGCCCAGCACGGACGCCGTGACGGCCACGACGACCGCGACGACGGCGAGGGCCGCCGAGCGCTCCAGCACGTGGTCGGACCAGCGCAGCCCGCCGGCGTCGGAGGCCGCGCCGAGCACCACCACCTGGCCGAGGCTGAGCCCGAGGTACTCCAGGCCCGCGACGACGGCGGCCCCGACGACCAGGATCCGCTGACCGGAGGCGCGGGCCCCCACGGCCACGAGCGCGGCCAGGACCGCGCCGGCGAGGGCGGTCCAGAAGGACCCGCCCTCCGCGGCGGCCAGTCCCACGGCGACGCACGCCACGCCGAGCACCGACGCGAGCTCGGCGACGACGACCGTCGATCCGAGCCGGGTCCGCGAGACCAGCACGACGGCCACGCCCCCCGCCAGCATCAGGACGCCGAACACCACGGTCGCGGGCGCCCCGTCGAGCGCGTCGAGGCCGGCGAGCCCGTAGCCGCGGGCGGCCCAGTAGTCGAGCGTCACGAGCCCGGCCGTCACGGCCCACAGGGCCTCGGCCGACCCGCGCAGCCGCCGCCAGGTGACGCCGGCGGCGACCGCGCCCACCAGCACCGTGACCAGCACCAGGACGGCGGTCCGGCCGCCCGTGCCGAGCGACCCCCAGGCCACGCTCACGAACACGAACGCCGCGACCACCAGGAACAGCGCGCCCAGCGCGAGCAGCACGGCGCCCACCGACCACGAGCGCCGCGCCGGTGCCGCGCCGACCGCCGGGGGCGGGGGCCCCGGGGCGGGGAAGCGGGCCGAGGGCACGAACGGACCGGTCTGCGGCGCCGGGGCCGCGGCCTGCCACGTCGCCGCCTCGGCGCGCATCGACCCCAGCAGCCGGTCGACGCCGGTCAGCAGGCGCAGCACCTCGCGGGCGTCGTCACCGCGCAGCACGACGGCGCACCGCCCGCAGCGCTCGGCCGCGGAGGCGGGCGTGCCGCAGGAGGGGCAGGTGGTGGGGTCGGCGTACGTCCTCATGCCACCAGGGTCGACCAGGGACGGGTCGCCGCGGCAGCGTTCGGCTACTCCGGTGCGGTGGGTACGGCTACTCAGGCGCCGGGACGAGCAGCGCGACGCACTCCACGTGGTGGGTCATCGGGAAGAGCGCGAACGCGCGGAGGCGGTCGAGCACGTAGCCCTCCTCGGCGAACGTCGCGACGTCGCGCGCCAGGGCGGCCGGGTCGCAGGCCACGTAGACCACGCGCGACGGACGGCGGGCCGCGATGGCTCGCACGACCTTGGCCTTGGCGCCGGTGCGCGGCGGGTCGAGGACGACGACGTCGACCTCGGGCGGCACGGTGTGGTGGTCCAGCGCCGGCTGCACGCCCGCCCGGGCGACGACGGCCTGCGGCAGGTCGGCGAGGTTGTGCTCGGCGTCCTGCGTGGCGCGTCCACCGGACTCGACGGCCACGACCAGGCCGGACTCCCCCACGGCCTCGCCGAGGAAGGCCGCGAACAGCCCGACCCCCGCGTAGAGGTCGGCCACGGTCTCGCCGGGAGCCGGACGGGCGGCGTCGAGCACCGCGTCGACCAGGACGCCGGCCGCGCGCGGGTGCACCTGCCAGAAGCCCGAGCCGCTGACCCGGAACGAGCGGTCGCGCACTCGCTCGGTCACCTGGTCGTGCCCGCTCACGTGGCGTCCGCGCTCGTCGACCACGCCGTGGAGGTCGAGCGACGGGAGGTCGCCGCGGGCGCCCTCGACGACGGCCAGCCGCTCGCCCGTGGACGACACGACGCCCTCGACGCGGACGGCGGGCCACGGCAGCGACGTCAGGTCCGCCAGCGCCGGGTGGGCGATGGGGCACGGGTCGACCGGGACGACGTCGTGCGAGCGGTGCCGGCGGAGCCCGAGACGGTCGTCGTCGCCGACGGCGTAGCCGACGCGCGTGCGCCAGCCCAGCCCGTCGCCGTGGTCGGGGGCCTCGACCACGACGTCGACCTCGAGGCCGGCGAGCCGCTGCAGCTGCTCGGCCACGACGGCACCGAGCAGCTCGCGCTGGACGGCGAGGTCGACGTGCTGGAAGTCGCAGCCGCCGCAGCCACCGGGGCCGGACACGGGGCAGCGCGGCTCCACCCGTCCCTCGGCGGGCTTGAGCACCTGGGTGGCGTCGGCCCGCAGGAAGCGCGAGTCCGCGTCGCCCTCGGTGACGGTGGCGACGACGCGCTCGCCCGGCAGGGCGTGGCGGACGAACACCACGCGGCCCTCGTGGCGCGCGACGCAGTGGCCCCCGTGCGCGACGGGGCCCACCTCGACGGCCAGCCGCTCTCCGACCAGGCTCACGACTCGTCGTCCCTTCGGACGGGGGTGGGGTCGCCGCGGCGGACGTCACCGGGCACCGACCGCACGCGCGGCGGGCCGGCCTGCTTGGCCGACGTCAGCTGGTAGGGGACGCTCGTCACCATCACGCCGGGCGTGAAGAGCAGCCGGCCCTTCAGCCGCAGCGCGGTCTGGTTGTGCAGCAGCTGCTCCCACCACTTGCCCACGACGTACTCCGGGATGTAGACGCAGATGACGTCGCGCGGGCTGGCCTTGCGACGCTCGCGGACGTAGCGGACCACGGGACGCACGAGCTCGCGGTACGGCGAGTCGAGCACCTTGAGCGGGGCCTGGATGCCCAGCTCGTCCCACCGGCGCAGCAGCTTGGCGGTGGTCTCGGCGTCGAGGTCGACCGTGACGCCCTCGAGCGAGCTGGGGCGCGACACCTTGGCGTAGGCCAGCGCCCGCATGGTCGGCTTGTGCAGCTTGCTGACCAGCACGATCGCATGCACCCGCGACGGGAGCGCGACGTCCATGTCGCTGATCTCGAGCTCGGTCTCGACGTGGCGGTAGTGCCGGCCGATGCCGCGCATGATCACGTAGATGACGATCATCGCGGTGATCGCGATCCAGGCGCCCTGGAGGAACTTGGTGAGCAGCACGATGACGAGCACGGTGGCCGTCATCGCGAGGCCGAAGGTGTTGACCGCGCGCGAGCGCATCATCCGCCGTCGCTCGGCGGGGTCGGTCTCGGTCCTGAGGTGCCGCGTCCAGTGCTTGATCATGCCCAGCTGGCTGAGGTTGAACGAGACGAAGACGCCGACGATGTAGAGCTGGATCAGCTTGGTGACCTCGGCGTCGAACGCGAGGATCAGGATGATCGCGCCGAACGCGAGGACGACGATGCCGTTGCTGAACGCGAGGCGGTCGCCGCGGGTGTCGAGCGCGCGCGGCAGGTGGCCGTCGCGGGCCAGGATCGAGCCGAGCACCGGGAAGCCGTTGAACGCGGTGTTGGCCGCCAGCACCAGGATGATGCCGGTGCACGCGATCGTGAAGTAGAACATGATCGGCAGGTTGTCGAAGACGGCCTTGGCGAGCTGGCCGATCACGGTGTCCTGGGAGTACGAGGGCCCGACGGGCTCGCCGTTCAGGAGCAGCTGGCTCTGCGGGTCCTCGGCGTAGCGGACGCCGGTGACGTCGGCCAGCACGATGATGCTCATCAGCATCGTGATCGAGATGCTGCCGAGGAGGAACAGCGTGGTGGCGGCGTTCTTGCTCTTGGGCTTGCGGAACGCGGGCACGCCGTTGCTGATCGCCTCGACGCCCGTCAGCGCCGCGCAGCCGGACGAGAACGCGCGCGCGATCAGGAACGTCATGGCGAGCGTGGTGATGGCGCCCTCGTAGGGCGGCTCGGCGGCGATGTCGAACTGTGCGCTCTCGACGGCCGGCAGCGTGCCGCCGGCGTAGCGGATGAAGCCCCACACCGACATCGAGAAGATCGCGAACATGAACAGGTAGGTCGGGATCGCGAACGCGGTGCCGGACTCCTTGGCCCCGCGCAGGTTCATCGCCATCAGCAGCACCACCAGGACGCAGGCGGCGATGGCCTCGTGCCCGTTGAGGAACGGCAGGGCCGACGTCGCGTTCTGCACGCCCGAGGAGATGGAGACCGCGACGGTGAGGACGTAGTCGACGAGCAGCGCGCTGGCCACCGTGACGCCGGCCTTGGGGCCGAGGTTGACCGTCGCGACCTCGTAGTCGCCGCCGCCGCTGGGGTAGGCGTGCACGTTCTGGCGGTACGAGGCGACCACCGTGAGCATCACGAGCGCGACCGCGATGCCGATCTTCCAGTTGAAGGCGTAGGCCGACAGCCCGGCCATCGACAGCGTCAGCAGGATCTCGTCGGGCGCGTACGCGACGGACGACAACGCGTCGCTCGCGAACACCGGCAGCGCGACGCGCTTGGGGAGGAGCGTCTCCCCCAGCTGGGCGCTGCGGAGCTTGCGGCCCACGAGGATGCGCTTGCCCGCCTCAGCCAGTCCCACGTCGGCATCGTAGGCCCAGGACCACCGCGCCCGAGGGCGGTCCCCGTACACCGTCGACCCAGGGCCCGTCTGGGGTACGGTCACCGCGTGCACATCGTGATCATGGGCTGCGGCCGGGTGGGCTCCACGCTGGCGCGCAGCCTGGAGCAGCGCGACCACACGGTCGCCGTCATCGACAGCAACCCGGACGCGTTCCGTCGCCTCGGTCCGTCGTTCGGCGGCACCACCGTGACCGGCCCGGGCTTCGACCGCGCCGTGCTCACCCAGGCGGGCATCGAGCACGCCGACGCGTTCGCCGCGGTCTCGAGCGGCGACAACTCCAACATCATCTCCGCGCGCGTCGCGCGCGAGCAGTTCAACGTCCCCACCGTGGTCGCGCGCATCTACGACCCGGGCCGCGCCGAGGTCTACGAGCGTCTCGGCATCCCCACCGTCGCCACGGTCACGTGGGCCGCGGACCAGGTGCTGCGGCGCGTCCTGCCCGCCGGCACCGAGCCCACCTACCGCGACCCGACGGGCCGGATCCGGATGGACCAGGTGCTCGCGCCGGACGTCTGGGTGGGCCACACGGTCGCCTCGCTCGAGCAGGCCACCGGTGGACGCGTGTCGCACCTGACGCGCCTCGGCGCGGGCATGATGCCGAGCGGCACGACCCGCATCCAGGAGGGCGACCTCCTGCACGTCTTCTCCGACACCGACGACGAGACGATCATGGCCGCCCTCAGCCAGGGCCCCGAGGAGGACTGATGCTCGTCACCATCGCCGGAGCCGGCGCCGTCGGGCGCTCGGTCGCCCAGGAGCTGATCGAGAACGGCCACGAGATCCTGCTCATCGACAAGGACCCGCGGGCCATCAAGGCCGACCGGGTCCCCGGGGCGGAGTGGCTGCTCGCCGACGCGTGCGAGCTGTCCTCGCTCGAGGAGTCGCAGATGCAGCGCTGCGACGTCGTCATCGCCGCCACCGGCGACGACAAGGCCAACCTCGTCATCTCCCTGCTGGCCAAGACCGAGTTCGGCGTGCCGCGCACCGTCGCCCGCGTCAACCACCCGTCCAACGAGTGGCTGTTCAGCGAGTCGTGGGGCGTCGACGTCTCGGTCTCGACGCCGCGCCTGATGTCGGCGCTCGTGGAGGAGGCGGTGACGGTCGGCGACCTCGTCCGGCTGTTCACGTTCCGCCAGTCGACGGCGAACCTCGTCGAGCTGACGCTCCCCGAGGACTCCCCCTTCGTCGGCCGCCGCGTCGCCGAGGTGCCGTGGCCGGCCGACGTCGTCCTCGTGGCCATCCTGCGCGACGACAGCATCCAGACCCCCGAGCCCGACCGCTCGCTCGAGGCCGGCGACGAGCTGCTGCTCGTGGCGAACGAGGAGGTCGAGGACGAGATCGCCTCGCTCCTGTCCCCCTCGACCCACCCCGCCAAGCCCGCCTCCCGCACCGTCTGACCCGCCCGGTCCGTCCCCGCGACCGCCGAGCGGCGCAAACTGGTCGGTTAACGCCTAGTAGGTGGGCGTCTTTGCGCCGGTCGGCGGGAGGTTTGCGCCGCTCGGCGCCGCCGGCCGGGTCGGGGGTCCGACGGGCGGAACGGGACCCCGCGGGTCCTCGTCGCTCGCTCCGGACGTCGAGCGGCGCAAACCGTCCGGCGAGTGGCGCAAGATGGTCGCCCTACTGCCCGGTAACCGACCAGTTTGCGCCGCTCGGCGTGAGCGGGGCGGGTCAGGCCTGTGCGGGACGGGCGACGGGCGTGCGCCCGCGTCCGAGCACCCAGGCCATCGCCGCGAACGCCGCGACCTGGAGGGGCCAGCCCAGGACGACCTTGGAGCCACCCAGCAGGGCGAACCACAGGCCGTCGTCGGCGCCGCGGGCCAGCAGGTACAGCGGCAGCTGGACGACGACGCGCACCAGGCACGGTGCCGCGAGCAGCCAGGTGAGGCGGCCGCACAGCTTAACCATCGGCTTGTCCTGGTGCCAGGCGGTGGGGTCGCCCGTGACGCTGCCGACCAGGAAGCCCACGACGGGCCAGCCGACGACGACGGAGAACATCAGCACGACCGCGTAGACGGCGTTGTAGATGATGCCGGGCAGGAAGGCGTCGGCGGCGTCGCCCGAGCGCAGCGCGAACACCGCGGCGATGCCGATGCCCACCAGCGCGTTGACGACGAACTGTGGATTCTGCCGCTGCACCAGCCGCACCACGAGCAGGACGGCCGCGAGCGACCCGCCCACGATCAACGCGGTGCGGACCTCGCGGGTCAGGAGGTAGGTGATGGTGAAGGCGATCGTGGGGACGGCGCCCTCGAGCATGCCGCGGGCACCGCCGAGCGCCTTGGCGAGCTGGGCACGGACGACCTTCTCGACGGTGTCGTGCGCGGGGTCGTGCGCGGGCTCGGACGGGCCGGTCCCTCCGGTCCAGACCTGCTCGGAATCGCTCACGCGGTCAGCTCGTAGCGCGGGTTGAACATCACGCGCTCGCCCTCCTGGACGCTGAGGCGCCCCACGACGGTGAGCTGGCGACCCGTCGCGATGCCGGCGATCTGGCGGCGTCCGAGCCACACGACGCGCAGGCAGGCCGAGCCGTCGTACAGCTCGGCCTCGAGCGCGCAGACGCCGGACCGCGGCCGCAGGGTCACCGACCGCAGCACGCCGTGGACGGTGACCAGCTCGCGGGAGCCGTGCCGCGCGATCAGGTCGCAGCCCGCGCGGGCGGCGTCCTCGCGAAGGTCGGCGTCCTCGGAGCGTCCGCTCGCCGAGATGCGCTCGACGGTGCGTGTGAAGAGACCCATGCGTCCAGCCTACGCGTCAGACGTCGCGCTCGGTGGGGTCCTGGTCGGACTCCGCCGAGTCGTCCGCCACGACCTGCTCGCCGGCCGGGACGGCTCCGGCGGGGAGGGTGATCTCGATGGGCTCGCGGGGTGGCATCGCGTCGTTGCCACGGCGCACGACGACCTCGCGGAAGCCACGCTCCAGGACGCCGTCGGTGGCCGGCTCGAGCGCGGCGCGCCCCATGAAGGTGCCGCGCAGGAACCAGCGCGGGCCCTCGACGCCGACGATCCGCGACGGCTGGACGGCCTCCTGGCCGTCGGGCGTGCGGGCGGGCACCTGCACCTGGAGCTCGGGGCCGTGAGGTCCGTCGACCTCGACTACCTGGCCCTCGAGGCGCTGCACCTCCTCGGCGATCTCGGCACGGACCTCGTCCCAGAGGCCACCGGTCCGCGGCGCCGCGAAGGCGCGGATCTCGACCGCGGCGTCCTCGGTGACGAGCAGGACCGCGGCGAGGCGGTCGGTGCCCTCGTCCTTGGGGATCTGCAGGTCGAGCCCGACGCGACCCCGGACCACGAGCCCGCCGAGGTCGATGAACGCCGGCTGGTCGGCCGGGATCTCGAACTCGGTGTGGTCCCAGGGGCCGTCGGCCCGGGGGTCGACCGCGGCCTCGGCGTCGGTGGCGTCGACGTCGGTCGTCGACGCGTCGTCGACGACCTCGTCCCTGTTGCGGCGGCCGAACTTCATGCGGTCCTCATCCTCTGCGTGCGTCGGGGTCAGCGTGGTCGGGGTCGGCGTCTGGTCCTGCGGCGAAACCACCCGTGGAACCGTAACCCCCGGCGCCACGCTCGGACGGCGGCAGGTCGTCGACCTCGACGAACCGCGCACGCTCCACGCGCTGGACGACGAGCTGCGCGACGCGGTCGCCGCGGCCCAGGCGGACGGGCTGGCGCGGGTCGAGGTTGACGAGCAGGACCTTGATCTCGCCGCGGTAGCCCGCGTCGACGGTGCCGGGGGTGTTGACGATGGAGACGCCGCAGCGTGCGGCGAGGCCCGAGCGGGGGTGCACGAACGCCGCGAACCCCTCGGGCAGGGCGATCGCGATCCCGGTGGGCACGAGCGCCCGCTCCCCCGGCGCCAGCTCGACGTCGACGGTGGTGGAGAGGTCGGCACCGGCGTCGCCGGGACGCGCGTACGCGGGCACCGGGACCCCGTCGTCGAGCCGGCGCAGGAGCACCTCGACACCCTCGTGCTGCACCGCTGCCACCTCCGCACATCGCCGGGACGACGGCCCGGGCGCGCCGTCGGCGGTCGAGCCTACCGGCGTGGGCACGCGCCCCTCTGCATGGCAGGCTGGCGTCATGACCAGCCCGCCCGACGAGCACGCGTACGTCGAGCGGCTCAGCGTCCCGGCGTCGTGGTGGCTGGTCGGCGCCTTCACCACGCTGACGCTGTGGTGGATCTTCGTGCTGGCCACGCCGTCGTGGTTCGCCATCGGCGCGGCCGTCGTCGGCGGCGTCGCGATCGGGGCGGGCCTGTGGCAGTACGGGAGCGCCCGCGTCGAGGTGACCCGGCTGCACCTGCGCGCGGGCACGGCGCGGATCGCGCTGCAGCACTGCGGCGAGGTCGAGGCGCTGGACGTCGCGCAGACCCGTGCCCTGCACGGCCCGCAGGCCGACGCCCGCGCCTTCTTCTGCGTCCGTCCCTACGTCCACACCGCGGTGCGCGTCGAGATCCTCGACCCCCGCGACCCCACGCCCTACTGGCTCGTCGGCTCGCGCCACCCCCAGCGCCTCGCCACCGCGCTGCGCTCCCGCCGCCCCTCCTGACGACCTGTCGGTGGCTGGTGATGCCGGGGCATCACCACGCACCGACAACTCGGGCGGTGCGGGGGCGCTCGAGGGTGGCAGACTGTCGACCCGGTCCGCAGACGGGTGGTCCGACGGGAGGAGCACGGTGGCGTCCAGCAAGAAGAGCGGCAAGAAGAAGCAGTCCGGGCGGGGTACCTGGCGGCTGCTCGACACCGGCGCCAAGGTGGCGGCCGCGGTCGTCGCGACCCGTGTCTCCGGCCTGACCTGGCGCGCGGCCACCGGCCACCGTCCCCCGACGCAGCACCCCGAGCTGCGCACCATCGAGGCCGTCACCTGGGCCGCTCTCGCCGGCGCCACCGTCGAGCTCTCCAAGGTGCTGATCAACCGCAAGGCGGTGCAGTACTGGGTGCGCTCCACCGGCCAGCTGCCCCCCGGCATGAAGCCGATGTCCGCGATGACCGACGAGGACGACGCCGCCGCCCGCGCCAAGGACCTCGCCGCCGTCAAGAAGCGGATCCGCAAGCGCTGATCGCCAGGGCGCGGAGACAGGCCCTAGCCTGTGACCGGTGCCGCGACCGCGGCGCCGGTGAGCTGGAGGTCCGCATGCTGCGTCGCGTCGTCGTCACCCTGGTCGCCACCGGGGTGGTGGTCGCCCTCGCGGGCTCGCCGGCCTCCGCGCAGACGAAGGTCCGCGCGGACCCGCGCGGCGACTCGCCCGCCCGTACCGACATCACCGGCGTCAAGGTGCAGAACACCGCCGACCGCTTCGCCGTCACGGTCCGCCTCGCCGACGTCCGCCCCGGACGCACCGCCGTCGCGTTCGGCTCCGGCCGCACGCCGAACGCCCAGGCGGGCTTCCTGGTCGACGTCTTCCCGGTCTCGAAGGGCCGGTTCAGCACGCGCGTGATCGCCGGCGCCGGCGAGGAGGAGGCGGCCCCGCTGCGCTGCCCGGCGGCCCGGACGACGGTCAAGGCCGGCCGCCGCGGGTACGTCCGCGTGGTCCTGCCCCAGTCGTGCCTCGGCGCCCTGGCGGGACGACAGAGCACCGACGTCATCAGCTACGACAAGCGGGCGCTCGGTGGCGACGTCTCGTCCGACGTCTCGGCGGCCGAGCGCGGCGACCTCTCCGACGAGCTCGCGTTCGACTTCGTCTCCACCGTCACGACCCGGCGCGGCTGACCCCGGACGCACGAACGTCCTGCAACCCTCTCCGGACGGATCCGGTCGGGGTGGCAGGACGGTAGGTGGTGCGAGACCTCAGGCCGCGCAGTCGCGGCACACGAGCCCCGACTTGGTCTCCTCGGCGAGCTGGCTGCGGTGGTGCACCAGGAAGCACGACGAGCACGTGAACTCGTCGGACTGCCGCGGCACGACCTGCACCGAGAGCTCCTCGTGGGAGAGATCGGCGCCGGGGAGCTCGAACGACTCGGCCGCCTCGACCTCGTCCTCGTCGACCTTGCCCGAGTTCTTCTCGTGACGCCGTGCCTTCAGCTCCTCGATGCTGTCCTCGGACTGCTCCTCCTCGGTCTTGCGCGGAGCGTCGTAGTCGGTAGCCATGGTTCCCCCTTCTTCCTCTCGTCAGTGGTTGCCCGGACCTCGTCGGACCAGCTGGTCCGAAGTCGGTCGGGCAGGCGGATTGTGTCACAACGACCGTGGGTCCGCCCCCCACCTTCGGTCAGAAACCACAAGCGCGCACGAGGGCGCAAAATTCCTCGTCGATGGCGGGCGGGGCGGCCACGGTGAGCCGCTCGTCGGGTCCGCCGTCGACGCCGCTCATCAGGACCCCGGATTCACGGGCCACCAGGCCCGCCGCGGCAAGGTCCCACGGCTTCAGGCCCTGCTCCACGTAGGCGTCGAGACGGCCGTCGGCCAGCGCGCAGAGGTCGAGCGCGGCCGACCCGATGCGACGAACGTCACGCACGTGGGCCAGCATCTGCGTCACCGCGGCGGCCTGCTTCAGCCGCAGCTCGAGCACGTAGTTGAAGCCGGTGCCGACGAGCGCCTGGGCGAGCGACGACGGGGCCGTGGCCCGCAGCCGGCGACGCTCGGCACCCGCGCGCGGGGCGACGTGCGCGCCGCCCCCGAGCACCGCGGTCCACTCCTCGCCGCTCACGACGTCGATCACGACGCCGACGACGACCTCGCCGTCGACCTCGGCGCCGATCGACACCGCGTAGTGCGGGATGCCGTAGACGAAGTTGACCGTGCCGTCGATCGGGTCGACGACCCACGTCACCGACGAGGTGCCGGGCTGCAGGCCACCCTCCTCACCCAGGAACCCGTCGCCGGGGCGGGCCGCCTCCAGGCGGTCGCGGACGAGCCGCTCGGTGGACTGGTCGATCAACGTGACGACGTCGGTCGGGCTGCTCTTGGTCTGGGCGACGTCGACGCGCCCGACGGGGCGCTGGTCCGCGACGAACGCCGCGGCCTCCCGGGCGACGTCGAGGGCCAGGACGAGCAGGTCCTGGCGGTCCGGAGCCGCGCTCACGCGTCGACCCCGCACGCGGCCGGACGCTCGCCGCGGGCGTTGGCGCAGCAGCCGACCGGGCAGCGGTCCCAGCTGGGGGCGAGCGCGCCCACCGACTCCTGCTCGACGGCGAGGTCGCCGCGCTCGTGCGCGGCGCGCTCGAACAGCAGGTCGCGCACCATCGCGACGAACCGGGGGTTGACGCCCGGCGTGGAGGCCCGCTCGAAGGCGAGGCCGAGCTCGGCTGCGGTCTCGCGCGCCTCGGTGTCGAGGTCGTACACGACCTCCATGTGGTCCGACACGAACCCGATCGGCACGACGACGACCGCGCGGCGCCCGGCCTTGGAGATCTCGCGGAGGTGGTCGTTGACGTCGGGCTCGAGCCACGGGGTGCGGGGCGACCCCGAGCGGGAGCAGTAGACGAGCGTGAACTCGCGGTCGACGCCGCTGAGGTCGTGGACGCGACGCGCCACCTCGGTGGCGACGTCGGAGTGCTGGTGCACGTAGGCACCGCCGAAGCTGCCGTCGTGGCGGCCGCTCGCCTCGTTCATCGTGGTGGGGATGGAGTGGGTGACGAAGACGATCTCGGCCTCGTCGCGCACGGACTCGTCGAGCCGGGCGAGCGCGGCGATCGTCGCGTCGACGAAGGGCTGCACGAAGCCGGGGTGGTTGAAGTAGTGGCGCAGCTTGGACAGCCTCGGCCCCGTGCCCTCGGTCGACTCGAGCGCGTCGAAGAGGTTCTCGCGGTACTGGCGGCAGCCCGAGTAGGACGAGTAGGCGCTGGTGACGAAGCACGCCGCGTGCTGCACGCCGTCCTCGCGCATCTGCAGCATCGCGTCGGCCAGGTAGGGGTCCCAGTTGCGGTTGCCCCAGTAGACGGGCAGGTCGACGCCGGCCGCGTCGAGGTCCTGGCGGATGGCGGCGAGCAGGTCGCGGTTCTGGTCGTTGATCGGCGAGCGGCCGCCGAAGGCGAAGTAGTGCTCGCCGACCTCCACCAGACGCTCGCGCGGGATCCCCCGGCCGCGCGTGACGTTCTCCAGGAACGGCACCACGTCGTCGGTCTGCTCGGGCCCGCCGAAGGAGACGAGGAGAAGAGCATCGAAGGGTCGTGCGTCGAGGGGCATGGACTCATCGTCCCATCGCGCGTCCTAGGCTGCCCGCGTCACCCGTCGCGACGTCGCGAACGTCACGCCCGCTCCCACCGCGGGCGTCGAGCGCGGCTCCCGACGGACCTCCGGAGGACCCCATGCTCGCCCCGTACCGACGGATCCTGGCGATCCCGGGCGCGCTCGCGTTCAGCCTGACCGGGCTCGTGGCGCGGTTCCCGATCTCGATGACGGGGCTCGGGATGGTGCTGCTGGTGGAGTCGCGCACCGGGTCGTACGGGCTCGCGGGGGCCGTGTCCGCGTGCGTCGGCGTGGCCGGCGCGGTGGGGTCGCCCCTGCAGGGCCGGCTGGCCGACCGCGTCGGGCAGGGACGGGTGCTGCTCGTCGCCGCGGCGGTCTTCGCGGTCGGCCTCGCGCTGGTGCTCGTGGCCGCCTCGACCGACCGGGTCGTCCCCTTGGGGTTCGTCGGGGCGGCGCTGGCGGGCGCGGGGCTCCCCCAGGCCGGCGCGATGGTCCGCACCCGCTGGCGCCACGTGGCGCCGGACCGCGCCACCATGCAGACCGGGTTCGCGTTCGAGGCCGTCGTCGACGAGGTGGTGTTCATCGTCGGCCCGGTGGCCGTCGTCGCGCTGGCGACCGGCCTGGACCCGGCCGTCGCGCTCGTCCTCGCGGGCGGCCTCGCGGTCGTCGGCGGGGCCGCCCTCG
>JAURVT010000005.1 GCA_030655315.1 Nocardioidaceae bacterium
CGGCGGTCCCCGTCCCGGCTCGGCGCCCGGCACCACGCCGCGTCCGCCGGCCGCCCGCGGCGGTGGCAGCAACGCCCGCCCCGGCAACAACCCGTTCTCGTCGCGCCAGGGCATGCAGCGCCCCGGTCGCGGCACCGACTCCACCGCGCCCCCGGCGCGCGACCGCGAGGGCATGCCCCCGCGTCCGCCCGCCGCACGTGGCGGTGACGCGGCCGCGCCGCGTCCCGGCGGCATGCCTCGCCCCAACCCGGCGATGATGCCCAAGCAGTCCTCGCCCGCCCTCGGTGGCGCGCCCGGTCGCGGCGGGGCCCGTGGTGGCCCTCCGGGTCGCGGCGGTCCCGGTGGTGCCCGCGGTCGCGGTGCACCCGGTGGCGGCGGCGCTCCCGGCGCCGGTGCAGGTGCGCCCGGGCGTCCCGGTGGCTTCGGCGGCCGCGGTCGTCCGGGAGCCCGTGGTGGCACGCAGGGTGCCTTCGGTCGCGCCGGAGGCCCGGTCCGCCGGGGACGCAAGTCCAAGCGCGCGAAGCGCCAGGAGTTCGACCAGAGCGCACCGCCGCAGGCCGGTGGCGTCCGCGTCCGCAAGGGCGACGGCGCGTCGATCCGTCTGCGTCGCGGCGCGTCGCTGACCGACCTCGCCGAGAAGATCGGCGCCGACCCGGCATCGCTGGTGCAGGTGCTGTTCGCCCTGGGCGAGATGGTCACCGCGACCCAGTCGGTCAACGACGACACGCTGGCCATCATCGGCGAGGAGCTGGAGTACGACATCCAGGTCGTCTCGCCCGAGGAGGAGGACCGCGAGCTGCTCGAGTCCTTCGACCTCGAGTTCGGCGAGGACGAGGGCGACGAGGCCGACCTCATCGCCCGTCCGCCGGTCGTCACGGTCATGGGTCACGTCGACCACGGAAAGACCAAGCTCCTCGACGCGCTGCGTGACGCCAACGTGGTCGACAAGGAGGCCGGCGGCATCACCCAGACCATCGGTGCGTACCAGGTGCACACCGAGGTCGACGGCACGGACCGCGCGATCACCTTCATCGACACCCCCGGTCACGAGGCGTTCACCGCCATGCGTGCCCGTGGTGCGCAGGCCACCGACATCGCGGTGCTGGTCGTCGCGGCCGACGACGGCGTCATGCCGCAGACGGTCGAGGCGCTCAACCACGCCCTGGCGGCCAACGTGCCCGTCGTGGTGGCGGTCAACAAGATCGACAAGGAGGGCGCCGACCCGACCAAGGTGCGCGGACAGCTCACCGAGTACGGCCTGGTGCCCGAGGAGTACGGCGGCACGACGATGTTCATCGACGTGTCGGCGCGCGAGAAGCTGAACCTCGACGGTCTGCTCGAGGGCATCGTCCTCACCGCGGACGCGTCGCTCGACCTGCGGGCCAACCCGACGCAGAACGCCGAGGGTCTCGCGATCGAGGGCCACCTCGACCGTGGACGTGGCCCCGTGGCCACCGTCCTCGTCCAGCGCGGCACGCTGCGCGTCGGCGACTCGATCGTCGCGGGCCCGGCCTACGGCCGTGTCCGTGCGCTGCTCGACGAGCACGGCAACAATGTCGAGGAGGCCATGCCGGCCCGCCCGGTGCTGGTGCTCGGCCTGTCGGCCGTGCCCGGTGCGGGTGACAACTTCATGGTCGTCGCCGACGACCGCGTGGCCCGTCAGGTCGCCGAGAAGCGTGATGCCCGCGAGCGCACGGCCGCCCTGGCCAAGCGCACGAGCCGTCGCACGCTCGAGGACTTCATGGAGAACATGTCCAAGGGCGCCAACAACGAGCTGCTCCTCATCCTCAAGGGTGACGGTTCGGGCTCGGTCGAGGCACTCGAGGACGCGCTCGCCAAGATCGATGTCGGCGACGACGTCAACCTGCGGGTCATCGACCGCGGTGTCGGTGCGATCACCGAGACCAACGTCGACCTCGCCGCGGCGTCGGACGCGATCATCATCGGGTTCAACGTCCGGGGCCAGGGCAAGGCCGCCGAGCTCGCCGACCGCGAGGGCGTCGAGATCCGGTACTACTCGGTGATCTACCAGGCCATCGAGGAGATCGAGGCTGCGCTCAAGGGCATGCTCAAGCCGATCTACGAGGAGGCCCAGCTGGGCACCGCGCAGATCCGTCAGATCTTCCGGTCGTCCAAGATCGGCAACATCGCGGGCTGCATGGTCATGTCGGGCACGATCAAGCGGAACTCCAAGGCGCGGCTGCTGCGCGACGGCAACGTCGTCGCGGACAACCTCGACCTGTCGAGCCTGCGACGCGAGAAGGACGACGCGAGCGAGGTCCGCGAGGGCTTCGAGTGCGGTCTGACGCTCCGCGGGTTCAACGACATCAAGATCGACGACGTCGTCGAGACCTTCGAGCTGCGCGAGGTCCCGCGCAGCTGACGGTGACGATCTGGTGGGACGGGCGGTCGGTCATGGCGACCGGCCGCCCGTTCCGCGTCCGGCACGACAAGCACGAGAACAAGGAGCAGGACCCCCATGGCATCACCCCGCGTGCGCAAGGTGGCCGACCGGATCAAGGTCGTCGTCGCCCAGATGCTCGAGCACCGCATCAAGGACCCCCGTCTGGGGTTCGTCACCGTCACCGACGTCCGGGTCACCGGCGACACCCAGCACGCCACGGTGTTCTACACCGTGATGGGTGACCAGGAGGCGATCGACGGCACCGGCGCCGCGCTCGTCAGCGCGACCGGCATCATCCGGTCCGAGGTGGGCAAGCAGCTCGGCACGCGCCACACGCCGTCGATCGAGTTCGTGCTCGACGCGGTGCCCGAGAACGCCCGCGCCATCGAGGACCTGCTCGCGCGGGCCCGCGAGTCCGACGCGGCCGTGGCCGCGGCGGCCGCCGGGGCCGTCCACGCCGGCGACCCCGACCCCTACCGGGTGCGCGACGCGGCCGAGGACGAGGCGGACGACACCGCCGACGACGAGAGCCGCCGCGCCGAGTGAGCGACGCCCCCGCCTCCGGGCTCGTCGTCGTCGACAAGCCCGGGGGATGGACCTCGCACGACGTCGTCGGCCGCACCCGTCGTCTCGCCGGCACCCGCAAGGTCGGCCACGCCGGCACGCTCGACCCGATGGCCACCGGTGTGCTGGTGCTCGGTGTCAACCGGGCCACCCGCCTGCTCGGCCACCTGACGCTCGCCGACAAGGACTACGAGGCCACCGTCCGTCTCGGCCAGGTGACCACCACCGACGACGCCGAGGGCGAGCTGGTCCGGTCCACGTCGGCGTCCGGCCTCGACGATGCCCGGGTGGCCGCCGCGGCCCTGGCCCACGTCGGCGACATCTCCCAGGTGCCGTCGTCGGTCTCGGCGGTCAAGATCGACGGCCGGCGGGCCTACGCGCGCGTCCGCGACGGCGAGACCGTCGAGATCCCGCCCCGCGACGTCCACGTCGCCCGGTTCGACGTGGGGCCGCTGCGGCCGGCCGACGTCGACGGGTGCATCGACCTCGACGTGCGCGTCACCTGCTCCTCGGGCACCTACGTCCGGGCCCTGGCCCGCGACCTCGGCGAGGACCTCGGCGTCGGCGGCCACCTGACCGCCCTGCGCCGCACCCGCGTCGGGGGCTTCGGCCTCGACGTCGCCCGCACCCTCGACGAGCTGGCCGTCTCGTTCTCGATGGTCTCCATCGACGACGCCGCCCGCGCCGCCTTCCCCTCGCTCGACCTCGACGCCGACACCGCCCGCGACGTCCGCTTCGGCCGCCCGCTGCCCGGCCTCGACCTCGGAGCAACCGGCGCGGTGGCCGTGTTCGATGGTGCCGAGTTCCTGGCCCTCTACGAGCAGAGGGGCGCCGACGCGCGTCCCGTGGCGGTCTTCGTCGGCTGAGGGGTGAGGTGCTCCTGGCTGGTGGTTCGTCGGGGTGCTGCCTGGCGGCTACGGGCCGGGGGCGGTCCGCGGCGGTTGGGGTCGCGGCCGGGTGTGGGCCGCCTTTTGCGCCGTCCACAGATGGGCGCAATGCCCTTTCCTGGCCCTCCCGATCTTGGTAGAATCGAGCATACGTTCGACTCACCGAGGACTCCTGATGACGGCCTCCGCTCTCCCGCTAACCGAGCACCCCGCGTTCGCGGTGCTCGACGCGGTCGAGGGCGCGCTGGCCGGCACGAACCTGTCGGTCTACGACGGGTTGTCGGCCGAGGACGCGGTGACCCTCGCGGGTCGGTGGAGCCGGGTGAACTCCCGCGTGGCCGCGCATGCGATGGCCGCGACACGTTCGGTGGACCGGTCGGGGGCTGCCAGGAAGGCCGGCTCCTCCTCGACGGGGTCGCTGCTGGCGAGCCAGTTCGGTGGTGACCGCCACGCGGCCGCCCGTGACGTTCACCTGGGCCGGGCGCTGGAGAGGGCGTCGCTGACCGAGCAGGCCCTGGCGGACGGGCTGATCTCCAAGGAGCAGGCCCGGCTGATCGCCCGGACCATCGGGATCCTGCCCGACGAGATTCCG
Source organism: Nocardioidaceae bacterium (assembly GCA_030655315.1). Taxonomy (GTDB): domain Bacteria; phylum Actinomycetota; class Actinomycetes; order Propionibacteriales; family Nocardioidaceae; genus JAURVT01. Next base: position 4,448 of record JAURVT010000005.1, read on the forward strand.
GCTGAGACGCGCGAGAAGTGCGAGCGGGCGCTGATCGAGGACGCGAAGACGTTGACGATGCGGGACCTGCAGCACCGCGCGGACCGGATCACCAACCTGTTCAAGCCGGTCGAGCAGGTCGATGTGGACGAGGGCCGGACGGTCGAGGACCGGGAGCGTCTGGCGTACGAGCGGTCAGAGCTCTGGATGAAGGACGACCAGGACGGGACGTTCTTCGGCCGTTTCCGGATCCCTGCGGCACAGGCGGCCGCGTTGAGGAACGTCCTGGACGGGTTCTCGGCGCCGCGCCGCCGGCATGTCGATGACGGCCAGGGCGACGCCGACCTGACCTACCCCCAGCGCCAGGGACGTGCGCTCGTGGCACTGGTCGACCATCTGCCCACCGACGGGTTGCCCGACGCCGGCGGGTCCGGGATGACCGTGACGGTGAATCTGGACCTGCAGCAGCTGATCGACGGCATCGGCACGGCGACCACCTCCACCGGGCAGCGGATGTCCGCCTCCCAGGTCCGTCGGCACGCCTGCCGGGTCGGGATCGTCCCTCAGGTCCTCGGCGGCCAGTCCCTCCCGCTGGACCTGGGCCGCAAGCAGCGACTGTTCAGTCCGGCCCAGCGGGTCGCTCTGGCGCACCGGGACCGGGGGTGCGCGATGCCGGACTGCGACCGGCCGCCGTCGTGGTGCGAGGCCCACCACGCGCGGGAAGCCTGGGCCCACGGCGGGGCCACGGATCTGGAGGACGGCGTCCTGCTGTGCGCGTTCCACCACCGGATGATTCACGAGGACGACTGGGTCATCACCTTCGACACCGAGGACCGACGGCCGGCATTCATCCCACCGGCACGCCTCGACCCTCACCGACGACCACGGGCCGGCACGAGATACCGACCGAGGCGGACGTGAGACCCCCTAGGCTCGGGGGCATGCCGCTGCGCCGCAAGAACCGCCGCCGGATCCGGACGCTCGTGCGCCGCGCGCTCGTCGCGCTGCTCGCCGCCCAGGTGGGGGTGGTGGCGGGGCTGATCAGCGTGGACAACTACCGCAAGCGGATCAAGCCCCACTCGGTCGACTTCCCGCGCACCGAGCCGAACGACCTGCCGGTGGGGGAGTCCGTGGCGCGGGTCTACACGTACGGCGAGGACGTCTACGCCGACATGATCGCCGCGATCCGTGGCGCTCGGCGGCGGGTGCTGTTCGAGTCGTACATCGTCAAGAACGACGCCACCGGGCGGGCCTTCAAGCGGGCGCTGGAGGAGGCGTCACGGCGTGGGGTCGAGGTGTTCATCGTCTACGACGGGTTCGCCAACCTCGTCGTCTCGCCGTCGTTCTTCGACTTCTCCGGGCGCATCCACGTGCTGAAGTACCCGGTGTTCCGGCCGGGCATCCTGCTGCTCGACGTGCGCAAGTCCGGCCGCGACCACCGCAAGCTGCTCGTCGTCGACGGCGAGGTCGGCTTCGTCGGGGGCTACAACGTGGGCCACCTCTACGCCACCGAGTGGCGCGACACCCACGTGCGGATCGAGGGGCCGTCGGCATGGGAGCTGGAGAACGCCTTCGTCGACTTCTGGAACGCGCACCGCCGCGAGGACCAGCCCGAGCTGCAGGACGAGGGCACCTCGTCCTGGGAGCCGAGGATGCGGGTGCACCGCAACGCGCCCTCGCAGCTGGTCTACCCGATCCGCGGGATGTACCTCGAGGCCATCGACCGGGCCCGCGACCACATCTGGATCACCCAGGCCTACTTCATCCCCGACCGCGCGATCCTCGACGCGCTGCTCGCCGCGGCGGCGCGTGGCGTCGACGTCCGCCTGCTGGTGCCCGAGACGTCGAACCACGTGGTCGCCGACTGGCTGTCGCGCGGGTTCTACTCGGCGATGCTGCGCGGCGGGGTCAGCCTGTGGCTGTTCCAGGACGCGATGGTCCACGCCAAGACCGCCACCATCGACGGGCAGTGGAGCACGATCGGCACCGCCAACATCGACCGGCTGAGCCTCACCGGCAACTACGAGGTCAACGTCGAGATCCACGACGACGGGGTGGCCGCGCACCTGGAGCGGATCTTCGAGAACGACCTCACCAACGCCCGCCGGCTGCCGGCCCAGGAGTGGCACGACCGGACCGTGGTGGCGCGCTTCAGCGAGGCCGTCCTGGCGCCCCTGCGCCCGCTGCTCTGAGCGCGCGGAGCAGATGAGAGGCCTCTCACGGCGGTCTCACGGCCGACTCACCGGGCCCCACCAGAGTCAGGGGTGTCAGCAGGACCGACACCCTCACCCCTAGGAGCCACCATGAACCGCCACGTCCGCACCGGGATCGTCACCCTCGCCGCCACCGTCAGCCTCGGAGCCATCGGCTTCGGCGCCGCGAGCGTCGCCAACGCCGACGCCGGCGACACCGCCGTCAAGCGCGAGGACACCAGCAGCGTCTGGGTCGCCGACACCGACGACGACCTCGACGACCTCGACGACACCCCCACCAGCAACACCCGCGGCGAGCAGCCCACCGCCAACACCGCGCCGACCAACAACACGCGCGACGAGAACCCCACCCAGAACACCGCCAACACGGTGGACGACCCGACCCAGAACACCGCGAACACGGTCGACGACCCCACCCAGAACACCGCGCAGACGGCCGACCAGCCGACCCAGAACACCGCCGACACCGCTGACACCGGCCGCTGAGCATGAGCGAGCCGGCCACCTGGGGGCTCCGGCACGGTGACGACATCGTGCCGGGGCTCACCGCCCTCAAGAGCGTCGGCGGCGGCACCGCCTTCGAGGCGTGGGTCGCCTTCGACGAGCGGCTCTACGCGCCGGTCGTCGTCAAGGTCGTCCGCCCCGACCAGATCGACGACGCGTCCACGCTGGCCGGTCTCGACCGCGAGATCGACGTGCTCGCCCGGGCCGCGCACCCCGCGATCGTCCGGGCCTTCTCCCACCAGCGACGCGACACCACCGACCGGCCCCACGTGGTGCTGGAGAACATCGACGGACCGAGCCTCTCGCAGCTGCTGCGCCGGCACGGCCCGCTGCCGCTCGAGCAGCTGCTGCCGCTCGCGATCGAGCTCTGCTCGGCCCTGCACCACCTGCGACGGGTCGGCCTGACGCACCTGGACGTCAAGCCGTCCAACGTGATCATGGGTGCACCCGCCCGACTGATCGACCTCAGCGTCGCCCGCGACGTCACCGCCGCCCGCGCGCTCGACCACCCGATCGGCAGCGACGAGTACATGGCGCCCGAGCAGTGCGACCCGGTCGCCCACGGCGGCGTCGGGCCCGAGGCCGACATGTGGGGCCTCGGCGCCACGCTGTTCAAGGCCGTCGCCGGCTACCGCGCCTTCGACCGGGGCGACGCCTCCGCCGGGTCGGGCCCGGTGCGCTGGCCCCAGCTCGTCGACGCGCCGTACGCGCTGCCCGACGGGACGCCCGAGGTGCTCGACGAGCTCGTCATGGGCTGCCTCGACGCCGACCCCGCGGCCCGTCCGCTGCCGTCGACGTTCGCCGACCAGATGGAGCCCCTGATGGCGGCCCTGCCCAAGGCACGACTCTCCGGCTTCAAGATCAGCCTCTGAGCACGCGCCCGGCCAGGCACGTGCTCACCGCACGAGGGTGCGATCAGCGGTCGGCGAGCAGCACGACGCTGAGCGCCGTCAGGGCCACGCCGCTGCCGCCGGCGAGGACGCGCCGGGTGCGACGGCGCGCGAGGAACGACTCGACGGCGCCGACGGCGGCCTGCAGCAGGACGTACCAGATCACGACCAGGCCGAGCATGGTCGCGGCGAGCACCACCGACCCGGCCGTCGGACCCAGTCCGCTGAGGTGGAACTGCGGGAACAGGGCGAGGTAGAACATCGCCACCTTGGGGTTGAGCAGGTTGCTGGTCAGGCCCTGGCGGAAGGCTCGCGAGCGCGGCACCGCGACGGTGGCCGGGGCGACGGTCTCGTCCGCGGCCGGGCGACGGCCGAGGCTCCACCACTCCCGGAGTGCGCCGACGCCGAGCCACAGCAGGTAGCAGGCGCCGGCCACGCGCAGCGCGGTGTAGGCGACCTCCGAGCTGCGCAGGACGGCCGTCAGGCCGAGGACCGCGACCGTGGCGAGCACCGCGTTGCCGACGACGATGCCGGCGGCCGTCGCCCGCGCCGAGCGCCGACCGCCCGACGCGGCGTTGCGCACCATGATCGCCAGGTCGGGCCCGGGGAACACCAGGAGCAGCAGCACGGTGCCCACGAAGGGCAGGAGGTCGGTCAGCACCCTCCAGACGGTAGGCCCTCAGCCTTCGCGGGTCAGCCGATATCCCATGCCGCGGACGGTGGCCACGAAGTCGGCCCCGAGCTTCTTGCGCAGGTAGCCCACGTAGACGTCGACGACGTTGGAGCCGGGGTCGAAGTCGTAGCCCCAGACGTGCGAGAGCAGCTGCTCGCGGGAGAGCACCTGACCGGGGTTGGTGAGGAAGACCTCGGCGAGCTTGAACTCGCGGGCCGACAGCTCGACCTGCTTCCCGCCGACCCAGGCATGGCGCTCACGCAGGTCGATCTTGACGTCGCCGCGCTCCATGACGTCGGACACCGCCGCCGCACCGGCGTGCGAGCGCAGCCGGAGCCGGACCCGGGCGAGCAGCTCGTCGAACCGGAACGGCTTGGACATGTAGTCCGCGGCTCCGCCCTCCAGCGCAGCGACCGTGTCGGTGACGGAGTCGCGCGCGGTCAGGACGATGACGGGCAGGTCGGGGCGCTCGGCGCTGACCCGCTCCAGGATGGTGAAGCCGTCCATCCCCGGCAGGCCGATGTCGAGCACGACGAGGTCGAACTCGCCGGTGAGGGCGTAGTCGAGGCCGGTGATGCCGTCCTCGACGACCGTGGGCGTGTAGCCGTCGGCCTTGAGCCCCTTGGAGACGAACGACGCGATGCGCGGCTCGTCCTCGACGATCAGGATCCGGTTCACGCGCCCATCCTCGCTGTGCTGCTGGTCGTGGAGTCGGTCTGGGTGGTGGTCGGGTCCTCGACCGCCAGGGGGACGCGCACGCGGAAGGTGGCGCCGACGACGGTGTCGTCGAGGACGACGGTGCCTCCGTGGGCGTCGGCGATGGCCGAGACGATGGACAGCCCGAGGCCGAAGCCGTCGTCGCCGCCCGAGCCGGCGCCCCGCTGGAACCGGTCGAAGATCCGGTCGCGGTCGTCGGGTGCGACGCCGGACCCGGTGTCGCGGACCCACAGCTCGAGGTCGCCGTGGGCGACGCGGGAGCCGACGGCGACCTCGTCGCCGGGACCTGTGTGGCGCACCGCGTTGTGGGCGAGCTGGAGCAGGGCCTGGGTGAGGCGCTGGCCGTCGACCGGTGCGGTGACGTCGGCCCGCTGGTCCAGGGTCCAGCGACGCGGAGCGAGGGCCCGGCACTTCTCCAGCACGTCGACGGTGAGCACGCCGACGTCGACGGGCCGGGCCACGACGAAGTCGGGACGCCGCGACTTCGCGAGCAGGAGCAGCTCGTCGACGAGCCGCGACATCCGGTCGATCTCGTCGACGAGGAGCGCGCGGGTGGAGCTCACGTCGTCGGGGTCGTGCACGTCGAGCAGCTCGAGGTGCCCGCGGAGCACGGTCAACGGCGTGCGGAGCTCGTGCCCGGCGTCGTCGAGGAGGTGCCGCTGCTGCTCGAAGGAGCCCTGCAGGCGGTCGAGCATCTCGTTCACCGTCACGGTCAGCTCGGTGAGGTCGTCGTTGCCGCTCGGCTCGATCCGCCCGGAGAGGTCGCCCTCGGAGATCTGCTGGGTGGTCTCGCGCAGCCGCCGGACGGGTGCGAGCAGCCGGCCCGCGACGAACCAGGCGGCCCCGATGATCACGAGCAGGGCGACGCCGGCGATGAACGCATAGGTGCCGATGACGTTGCGCAGCTCGGCACGGGCCGCGGTGACGTTGTGGGTGACGGCGAAGGCCGCCTCGGTGGAGCCGCCGCGGACCGGCAGGACGGCCAGGGCGTAGGTGTCGCCGCCCACCGACAGGGAGCGTGAGCCGCCGCCGGTGGACCGCAGCTCGTCCACGGCGTCGCCGAAGGCGGTCGAGTCGCGGAGGGGACGGACGTCGGCGCCGCCCTGGTAGCGCGTCCTCCCCGTCCCGAGGTAGCCGAAGAGGATCTCGTTCTGGGCCGGCAGGTTGCGCTGGAGGAAGGTCTGCAGGAGACGGTCCGCGCTCGTGAACGGCTCGCCCGTGTCGGGGTCGACGCCCTGGGCCTGGTAGGCGCGTACCTCGCCCATCTCCTGGGCCATCTCGCTCGCGATGGTCCGGTCGAGCCGCCCGAGCTCGACGGTGTAGACCGCGAACCCGGCGCCGGCGAGGGCGAGCGCGGTGAGGACGGCGACGGCAGCGGTGATCCGTGCACGGACGGAGAACGCGGACAGTCGCTTCATGGCAGCGTCCAGCCTAGGGTGCCGCAGCGTGGCGGACCGCGCCCTGAGCGGCCTAGTCGTCGTCGGCGTCGTCGCGGTCGTCGTCATCGTCGTCGAGGTCGCGGGTCTCCGAGCCCGACTTCTCGAAATCGTCGTCGTCGCGGTCGTCGTCATCGTCGTCGTCCCCGCGCGGGGTGGGCGCGGCCGTGGTCGGCGCGGTGGACGGGCCCGGGGCGGTCGTCGCGGGGGCACCGGTGGTGGGGGCGTCGGTGGTGGGGGAGGTGGTGGGCGGGGCGACCGTGACCGCGTCGCCCACGTCGGGCAGCGGCGAGGACGAGGTGAGGGCGCGGGCGCCGACGATCCCCCCGAGCACCATCACGACGACGGCGAGCACCGCGAGTCCGATCTTCGTGTGGCCGGTCATGGGGACAGCCTGGTCCCGGCGGGTCAGGACACCATGAGACCTTGATGAGAAGACTCTTACCCGCCGTGGGAGAGTGAGCCCGTGGACGTGTGGCACGAGGTCGTCGGGGTCACGTCCCTCCCGCTCCCGGGACGCTGCGTGGTGTCGGTCGGCAACTTCGACGGCGTGCACCGTGGGCACCAGCACGTGCTGAAGCGTGCTCGCGAGCTCGCCGCGACCCTGTCGGCGTCGTCGGGCGAGCAGCTCCCCGTGGTGGCCGCGACCTTCGAGCCGCACCCGCTGGCCGTGCTCGCCCCCGACCGTGCCCCCCTGAGGCTCACCACCCCCGGCCAGCGCGCCCGGCTGCTGCGCGAGGCGGGGGCCGACGTCGTCTGCTCCCTGGCCTTCTCCCACGAGATGGCGGCCTGGACGCCCGAGGAGTTCGTGCGCCACGTGATGGTGGACCAGCTGCACGCCGCCGGGGTCGTGGTCGGCGAGAACTTCCGCTTCGGGCACCGGGCGGCCGGTGACGTCGCGCTGCTCGCCGCGCTGGGTCGCGAGCACGACTTCGTCGTCGAGGCGCTGCCGCTGGACGGCGGCTCGCGTCCGTGGTCGTCGACGCTGGTGCGCCAGATGCTCGCCGCCGGCGACGTCGAGGGCGCCGCCGACGTGCTCGGCCACGCCCCGGCGGTCGAGGGTGTCGTGGTGCGCGGCGACCAGCGCGGCCGCGAGCTCGGCTACCCGACCGCCAACCTGCCGGTCGCCGCCGGCTTCGCGGTGCCCACCGACGGCGTCTACGCCGGCTGGCTGCGCCGGCTCGACGAGCCCGGGTCGGCGCCGCTCCCGGCCGCGGTGAGCGTCGGCACCAACCCCACCTTCGACGGGCTCGAGCGGCGGGTGGAGTCCTACGTGCTCGACCGGACGGACCTCGCGCTCTACGGCGCCCTGGTCGAGGTGAGCCTGGTCGGCCGGATCCGCGGCCAGGTGCGCTTCGACGGCATCGACCCCCTGCTGGTGCAGATGGCCGACGACGTCGACCGCACCCGGCGGCTGCTGTCCGGTGACCCTGCCTGAGGTCCGCGCCCTGGAGGCGTGGTTCGACGACAACGGCCTGCCCTACCTGGTCGCCGGTCGTGCCCACGACCTCGAGGCCTGGCTCGGCAACCGCCGGATCGTCGCGTTCCTCGTCGTGCTGCTCGCCGTCAGCGTCGCCGCCGGGGTGGGGGTCGCAGAGCTGAGCGAGTCCGGCTCGATCGGGACGCTGGTCGGCTGCGTGCTGTTCGCGGCGGTCGCCGCGTTCTACGCCGGCGGACTGCTGCGCATGACCGTGGTGCTGCGGTGGGCGGTGCGTCGCTCGCTGGGGTCGCTCGGCCTCCTCGTGCCGCTGGCCACCCGGGCGCTGCCGCTGCTGCTCCTGTTCATCACGTTCCTGTTCATCAACACCGAGGTCTGGCAGGTGGGCTCGAGCCTCCCGCGCCCGTCGCTGTGGGCGATCGTGCTGCTCTTCGCGGGGCTGGCCACGGTCTTCCTGCTGGTGCGCCTGCCCGACGAGGTGCGCGCCGTCGCGGCCGAGACGCGCGGCGAGCGGCTCGTCGAGGCGTGTGCCGGCACCCCGGCCGAGGGGATGGTCCGGGCCGTCCTCGACGAGGCCGGTGACACCGAGGCGCCCGAGCTGCCGCGGCTGGCGCGCGTCAACCTGGTGCTCGTCCTGCTGTTCAGCCAGGCGGTGCAGGTGCTGCTGCTCACCGTCGCGGTGCTCGTGTTCCTGCTCTGCTTCGGCAGCCTCGCGATCCGCGACGAGGTGATCGTGTCCTGGCTGTCGCGCGACCCGGCCCCGCTGACGCTCTTCGGTGGCCTGCAGGTGCCGTTCGTCAGCAACGACCTGTTCCAGGTCAGCCTGTTCCTGGCGTCGTTCGCCGGCCTCTACTTCACCGTCTACGCCGTCACCGACTCCACCTACCGTGAGCAGTTCTTCTCCGCGGTCGCGCGCGAGCTGGCCCGCGCGGTGGCGGTCAGCACCGTCTACCAGGCGGCGCTGCGTCGCTGACTCAGCGTGCCGCCTGCGCCTCGAGCAGCGACGCGAGACGGTTCGCGTCGGGCGACCCGGTGGGGGCGCCGGTGTCGAACGGCACCACCCCCGCAGGAGCGGGATCGCCGGTGAGTGTGCGGTAGGACTCGGCGGCGATGCCCCGCATGCCGCTGGCGAAGGGGTGGAAGTACAGGGCGCGCAGCGGCTTGGTGGTGGCGCCGTTGACCCAGGCGTCGCGCCCGGCGCAGGCGTCGTGGCCGGCCGACGCGCGGCCGAGGTCGACGAAGGTCGCGCCCGCCCCGGCGGTCGCGTCACGCAGCGACGCGTTGAGCGCGGCCTGCACCTGACGTCCCCACGCGTAGTCGCCGCGGGCGAACGGCACGTCGGTGCAGGTGCCGCTCGCGGGGAGCAGGTCGAGGTAGCCGACGACGGCCACGCGCGCGTCGGGCGAACGCCGCTCGATCGCCGCGAGCACGTCCGCCACGCGGCCCTCGATCGCGGCGGCGTCGCGCAGCTTGGTGTCCACGCCGTCGACGGTGAACCGGTCCTTGCAGGGGGTGCCCTCGGGGTCGGAGTCGCGGACCTCCTGGCAGACCTCGATCAGGTCGCCGAACAGGCTGAAGTCGTTGCCGCCGATGCCGAGCGTCACCAGGTCGGTGCCCGCGTCGAGCGCGTCCAGCTGGGCCGGGTTGACGCCCGCGAAGGTGGTCTGCGGGGCCGTCATGTCGCCGGTCTCGGCGGCCGAGCAGCTGACGTCGGTGTAGCGGGCGACGTGCAGCGCCGACGCGAGGTAGGCCGGGTAGTTGCGGACGGACCGGGCGCAGCCGAGCGGGTCGAGCCGCTGCAGGGGGATCAGCGGCCCCGCGGTGAACGAGTCGCCGAGCGCCACGTAGTCGTCGTAGGGCCGGTCGGTGCCACCGGCGGTCGCGGCACCCGCCGGGACGAGGACCGCCGCGGCGGCGGCGAGCGCGGTGACGGCGGCGGTGACGGCAGGACGGAGTCGCACGGGTGCTCCCAGGGTCGGCTACCGGTCGGTGTACCCCGTCGACGCCGGGTCCAAACCCGGACGGGACGCCGGCTAGGAGGCAGGTGCGGCGCCGGCCAGGCGCGCGGCCAGCTGCTTCTGGTCGGCCGTCGACATCGTGGGCGCGCCGCTGTCGTAGGGGGTGGTGGCCCGCTCGACGCGCCCGGTGAGCGCCTCGACGACCTCGCTCGCGGTGGCCTGCATGCCCTCGCGGAACGGGTGGAACGACAGCGCCCGCTCGGCGTCGAGCTCGCTGCCGTTGATCCAGGCGTCGTCGCCGGCGCAGGCGCTGTGCTCGCGCGAGGGGCCGAAGGTGTCGACGTAGGTGGCGCCGGACCCCTCGGCCGCACGACGCAGCGACCCGTTGAGCGAGCGCTCGACGTCGCTGGCCCAGGCGTAGTCGCCCGCCGCGAACGGGACGGTGGGGCAGGTGCCGGACGCGGGCAGGATGCGCGGGTAGCCGACCACGACCACCTCGGCGTCGGGGGCCCGGCGTGCCACCTCCGCCAGCACGGCGGCCACGCGGTCGCCCACCTCCTCGGTCCGCCCGAGCAGCGTGTCGGTGCCGCCGCGCTCGAACGAGGCCCGGCACGGCGCGCCCGCGGGGTCCTGCTGCGCCAGCCGCGAGCACGTCTGCGTCAGCTGGGCGAAGATCCCGAAGTCGTTGCCGCCGATGCCGAGCGTCACCAGGTCGGTGTCGGCGGTGACGGCGTCGAGCTGGGGGACGTTGGTGCCGAAGCCGGTGTCCTGGGTGGCCGTCATGTCGGCGGTCTCGGCGCCCTGGCAGCTGACGTCGGTGTAGCTGCCGACGCGCAGCAGCTCGGCCACGTAGGCCGGGTAGTTCGACGTCGAGCGGGCGCACCCGACCGGGTCCAGACGGACCAGCGGGACGAACGGCCCGGAGGTGTAGGAGTCGCCGAGCGCCACGTACTGGTCGTACGCGCCGCCGGGCGTCGCCGACGTCGTCGGCGCGGGGCTCGCGTCGGCGGTGCGCGACGACGGGACGGCGGCGTCGTCGGCCGGGCCCGACCCGCTGCACGCCGTCAGGCCGAGCAGCACCGCCAGGGCGAGCCCGACGACGGGGGAGAGGGAGGGCCGAGGCATGCCACCATGCTGTCAGCAGGGTGTCTGCGGCAATTAGGACGCCCCGAGGGCCCGCTGATAGGCTGGTCGGTGCCGTCGAACGGCCACGGATCGTAGTGCCCGGGTGAACAGGCCCCGGCGCGCCGTGCAACGACACCTCGAGAGGAACACGTGGCAACGAAGTCTGTCCCGAACCCCCTGAAGGACGCCTCCAAGGCGGACATCATCTCGCAGTACGCGACGGCCGAAGGCGACACCGGGTCCCCCGAGGTCCAGATCGCGCTCCTCACCGGTCGCATCGCGCACCTCACCGAGCACCTGAAGGAGCACAAGCACGACCACCACAGCCGTCGTGGTCTCCTCCTCCTCGTCGGTCAGCGTCGCCGTCTTCTCAACTACCTGCAGAAGACCGACATCGGGCGTTACCGCTCGCTGATCGAGCGTCTCGGTCTGCGTCGCTGACCGCGTGACGAGCGGCCCTCCACCACGGAGCGGCCGCTCGTCCCGTACCGGGCGCGAGCAGCACCCGCACCACCTCGCACGAACCCGCACCACCTGAGCAGCACCCATCATCAGCGGAGCAGCCGCACGGCACCGCGAACGCTCGGTCCTCGGTAGTGGCTCTCGGAGCTCCCTGCACCTGCAGGGATCCGCGGGCCTCGATCGAAGACCGACACCAGGCCCGGCCCGCCACGACGGCCCGCCGGCCGCACGCCTCGCCGGCGTGCACCGCTCCGCACGACGCGCACGGCAACGAGCCGTGCCAGGAAGGGGCCCCATGACAGAGCCCACCGTCCACATCGCCGAGACCGTCATCGACAACGGCAAGTTCGGCACCCGCACCATCCGCTTCGAGACCGGCCTGCTGGCCCGTCAGGCCGCCGGCGCCGTCGCGGCCTACCTCGACGAGGACACCATGCTGCTCTCGGCCACCACGGCCGGCAGCAAGCCCAAGGACCACTTCGACTTCTTCCCCCTGACGATCGACGTCGAGGAGCGGATGTACGCCGCGGGTCGCATCCCGGGCTCGTTCTTCCGTCGTGAGGGCCGTCCCTCCGAGGACGCGATCCTCACCTGCCGCCTGGTCGACCGCCCGCTGCGCCCGACCTTCAAGAAGGGCCTGCGCAACGAGGTCCAGGTCGTCCTCACGGTGATGGCGCTGAACCCCGACGTCGCCTACGACGTCCTCGCGATCAACGCCGCGTCGGCCTCCACGCAGATCTCCGGGCTGCCCTTCACCGGCCCGATCGGCGGCGTCCGCGTCGCGCTGATCGAGGGCCAGTGGGTCGCCTTCCCCAAGCACTCCGAGCTCGAGAACGCCGTCTTCGACATGGTCGTCGCCGGCCGTGTCGCCGGTGACGACGTCGCGATCATGATGGTCGAGGCCGAGTCCACCGAGGCCACCTGGAACCTCGTCCAGTCGGGCACCCAGGCGCCCACCGAGGAGATCGTCGCCGGTGGCCTCGAGGCCGCCAAGGGCTTCATCAAGCAGCTGTGCGAGGCGCAGGCCCAGCTGGCCGCCGCCGCCGCGAAGCCCGTCCAGGACTTCCCGGTCTTCCTCGACTACGAGGACGACGCGTACGCCGCCGTCGAGGGCGCGGTCAAGGCCGACGTCACCCAGGCCCTCACCATCGCCGGCAAGGCCGAGCGCGAGGACCGTCTCGACGAGATCAAGGCCGACGCGCTCGACAAGCTCGGCGCCTCGTTCGAGGGTCGCGAGAAGGAGATCGGCGCGGCCATCCGCTCGCTGACCAAGTCGCTCGTCCGCGAGCGCGTCCTGCGCGACAAGGTCCGCATCGACGGTCGTGGCCTGGCCGACATCCGCACCCTGTCGGCCGAGGTCAGCGTCATCCCGCGCGTCCACGGCTCGGCGCTGTTCGAGCGCGGCGAGACCCAGATCCTGGGCATCACCACGCTGAACATGCTCGGCCTGGAGCAGAAGCTCGACACGCTGTCGCCCGAGACCTCGCGTCGCTACATGCACAACTACAACTTCCCGCCCTACTCGACCGGTGAGACCGGCCGCGTGGGCTCGCCCAAGCGCCGCGAGATCGGCCACGGCGCCCTGGCCGGACGCGCGCTGCTGCCCGTCCTACCGACGCGCGAGGAGTTCCCGTACGCGATCCGCCAGGTCTCCGAGGCGCTGAGCTCCAACGGCTCCACCTCGATGGGCTCGGTCTGCGCGTCCACCATGGGCCTGCTCAACGCGGGCGTGCCGCTGCGCGCCCCCGTCGCGGGCATCGCGATGGGCCTCATCTCCGGTGAGGTCGACGGCAAGACCGAGTACGTCACGCTCACCGACATCCTCGGCGCCGAGGACGCGTTCGGCGACATGGACTTCAAGGTCGCCGGCACGCGCGAGTTCGTCACCGCCCTGCAGCTGGACACCAAGCTCGACGGCATCCCCGCCGACGTGCTCGCCGGTGCGCTGACGCAGGCGCACGACGCCCGCATCACCATCCTCGACGTGATGGCCGAGGCCATCGACGCGCCCGACGAGATGTCGCCGTACGCGCCGCGCATCATCACGGTCCGCGTGCCCGTCGACAAGATCGGCGAGGTCATCGGCCCCAAGGGCAAGATGATCAACCAGATCCAGGACGACACCGGCGCCCAGATCTCGATCGAGGACGACGGCACGGTCTACATCGGCGCCGACAACGGCGAGGCCGCCGAGGCCGCCCGCGCGATGATCAACTCCATCGCCAACCCGACGATGCCCGAGATCGGCGAGCGCTACCTCGGCACCGTCGTCAAGACGACCAACTTCGGCGCCTTCGTGTCGCTGCTGCCCGGCAAGGACGGCCTGCTGCACATCAGCAAGCTCCGTTCGCTCGCCGGCGGTCGTCGCGTCGAGGCCGTCGAGGACGTCGTCAGCGTCGGCCAGAAGATCCAGGTCGAGATCGGCGAGATCGACGACCGCGGCAAGCTGTCGCTGATCCCGGTCGTCGAGGAGGGTGCCTCGGCCGACGTCGAGGCCTCCCCGGCGGAGTAGGACCACCGTGCCGGTCAGCATCGACGCGGCACCCCGGCCCGGCACCACCAGCACCCTGCTCGGGCAGGACGACGGCGGACTCGTCCGCCGCACCGTCCTGCCCGGCGGGCTGCGGGTGGTTACTGAGCACATGCCCGGGGTCCGGTCCGCGACCATCGGGATCTGGGTCGGGGTCGGCTCGCGCGACGAGACGATCCGCCAGTCCGGTGCCTCGCACTTCCTCGAGCACCTGCTCTTCAAGGGCACGCCGACGCGCTCGGCGCTCGACATCTCCGCCGCCCTCGACGAGGTCGGTGGCGAGATGAACGCGTTCACCGCGAAGGAGTACACGTGCTACCACGCACGGGTGCTCGACGAGGACCTGCCGCTCGCGGTCGACGTCCTCGCCGACATGGTGGTGTCCTCGGTCGTCGCCACGGACGACGTGGAGTCCGAGCGCGAGGTGATCCTCGAGGAGATCGCCATGAACGAGGACGACCCCGACGACGTCGTCCACAACCTCGCGATCGCCCAGGCGTGGGGCGACACGCCCCTCGGCCGGTCGGTGGCCGGCGAGCCCGACACGGTCCGCAGCCTCGGCCGCGACCCGATCCGCCGGTTCTACCGCAGGCACTACACGCCCGACGCGCTCGTCGTGGCCGTGGCCGGCAACGTCGACCACGCCGCCGTCGTGAGGGGCGTGCGCCGCGCGTTCGCGTCCGTGCTCGGCGCCGACGTCGCTCCGCGCGCCCGCCGCACCGCCGGCGCGCGCCCCACGCCGTTCCGCCCGGGCGTCTCGCTCGCCGAGCGCCCGACCGAGCAGGCCAACGTGGTGCTCGGCGTGCCCGGCCTGGCCCGCGGCGACCGTCGTCGCTACGCCCTCGGCGTGCTCAACGCCGCCCTCGGCGGCGGCATGTCCTCACGGCTGTTCCAGGAGGTGCGCGAGAACCGCGGCCTCGCGTACTCGGTCTACTCCTTCGCCCAGGGCTTCGCCGACGCCGGCATGATCGGGCTCTACGTCGGCTGCGCGCCCGCGAAGGTCGACCAGGCCCTGGAGGTCTGCCGCGCCGAGCTGCTGCAGGTGTCCCAGCACGGCCTCACCGACGACGAGGTGAAGCGCGGTCGCGGCCAGATGCGCGGCACCGTCGTCCTCGGCCTGGAGGACCCCGGCTCGCGGATGAGCCGGATCGGCAAGGCCGACCTCCTGCACGGCGAGCTCGCGTCCGTCGACGAGGTGCTCCGCAGCATCGACGCCGTCACGCCCGACGAGGTGCGCGAGGTCGCGACCCTGCTGGCCGCCGACCCCGCCGTGGCGGTCGTGGGACCGTTCGACGACGCGGACCGCTTCTCCGCCCTGGTCTGACGCCTCAGCCGAGGCGGACGGGCAGCGACTCGACGCCGAACACGAGCGACAGCTTGCGGTACTCGACGTCCTTGGCGTCGACCGCGAGCGCGAGCTCGGGGAACCGCCGGGCGAGGGCGGGGAACGCGGCCCGCAGCTCCATCCGGGCCAGCTCGGCGCCGACGCAGCGGTGGAACCCGTACCCGAACGCGTCGTGCTGCGACGCCGGGCGGGTGGGGTCGAAGAGGTCGGGGTCGCCGTCGACCAGCGCGCGGTCGCGGTCGGTGGCCAGCAGCGAGCACATCACGACGTCGCCCTTGCTGACCTGGGTGCCGTGGAGGTCGTGGTCGACGCGCGCGAAGCGGGGGAACGCCACCTGCACGACGGTGAGGTAGCGCAGCATCTCCTCGACCGTGCGGTGGACGGCCTCGTCGTCGGCCGCGGCGACGGTGGCGAGCTGGCCCTGCTCGCGCAGGAGCAGGACGGTGCCGAGCGCGATCATCGAGGCGGTGGTCTCGAAGCCGCCGGTGAACAGGCCGTCGAGCAGTCCGGTGAGGTCGTGGTCGGAGATCGCGTCACCGTGCTCGCGGATGATCTGCCCGAGCAGGCCCTCGCCGGGGTCGATCCGCTGCTGGGCGACGGCGTCGGCGAGCACCTCGCGGGACTGCGACACCGCGCCAAACGCGCCGGTGCCGCCCGCGCTGATGTCGAAGCGTGCCTGGCCGAGGCCCTCGAGGCGCTTGCGCTGCAGGTCGTCCAGGCCGATCAGCTCGCAGATCACCTCGAACGGGATCGGGATCGCGAACTCCTGCACGAGGTCGACCGTCGGACCGGCCTCGGCCATGGCGTCGAGGCGGTCGGAGACGATCTGGTCGATGCGGGGGCCGAGGCGCGCGAGGCGACGCATCGTGAACTCGGGCGTGAGGAACTTGCGCAGACGGGTGTGGTCGGGCGGGTCGGTGAACCCCAGGCCGCCCTGCTCGCGCTTCGCGTCCTCGCCGAGCAGGTGGCTGACGTCGGTGCTGTAGGTGTCCTTGTCGGCCAGGACGGTGCGGGCGACCTCGTGGGAGGTGACGAGCCACGCGGTCGGGCCGAACGGGATCCGGAGCCGCGAGACCGGGGTCTCGTCGGCGAGGCGGCGCAGGGCGGGCAGCGGGTCGAGCCCGTCGCGACGCAGGGGCATCGTGATGCGGGACGGCAGGAAGCGGACCTTGGAGAGGTCGACCTCGCGGCGCGAGCCCCAGCGCAGGACGACCGCACCGATGCGGTCCTTGAGTCCGGCTCCGGGCATCTGCACGTGCTCCATCCTGACTGGCACAGCGTGCCGTGGGGAGGGGGAAGACCCTGGGAGGCCACCCCGACCACCCGATTGTTCCCCGTCAGGGGCCCACACTCGCGCATCGGGGCCGTGGTGCGGCGTGTTTGGGGTCGACGTCACGGGGGCAAGAGGGGGCCATGGCGTCCCCCCGCGGCTTCCGACCGCTGCTCGCGACCACCGTCCTCGCCCTCCTCGCCGGTCTGCTGACGGGCGTCGTCGCCCCGGCGTCCGCGGGACCCGTCCCGTCGGCGCCCGCGGCCTCGAGCGAGCGGATCGACACCCGCGCGCTCACCGTCCGCGACGGCCGCACCCAGCCGGTCTTCTCCTACGAGGACGCGATCCGCGAGACCGTCTGGGTGCTCGCCCCGGACGCCGACGGCGACGGCGAGAAGGACCGGGTCGCCGTCGACATCGCCCGACCTCGCGAGCTCGACCGGCGGGCCCGCGTGCCCGTCGTCATGGACGCCAGCCCCTACTACTCGTGCTGCGGCCGCGGCAACGAGAGCGAGCTCAAGACCTACGACGCCGACGGCGACCCCGAGCGGCTGCCGCTGTACTACGACAACTACTTCGTGCCGCGGGGCTACGCCTACGCGGCGGTCGACATGGCCGGCACCGCCCGCTCCACCGGGTGCGTCGACCAGGGCGGTCGCTCCGACGTCGGCTCGGTGAAGGCCGTCGTGCAGTGGCTCAACGGCGACGCGAGGGCCGTCGACCGCGCCGGCGAGCCCGTTCGCGCCACCTGGACGAACGGTCGCACCGGCATGATCGGCAAGTCCTACGACGGCACCCTGGCCAACGCCGTGGCCGCCACGGGCGTCCAGGGACTGGAGACGATCGTCCCGATCGGCGGCATCTCGTCCTGGTACGACTACGACCGCTATCAGGGGCTGCCGTTCAGCCAGGACTACCCGACCTGGTTGTCGGAGTACGTGGCCGGTGGACGCAGCGAGGCCGTCGACTGCACCGTCCGCAACGCGCAGCTCTCGCGCGACGACGCCGACGACACCGGCGCGTCCACCCGGTTCTGGGCCGACCGCGACTACCGCCGCGGCACCACCACCGACGCCCGCAAGGTCAGGGCCAGCGTCTTCGTCGTGCACGGCCTGCAGGACACCAACGTCAAGACCCCCAACTTCTCCCGCTGGTGGACCGCGCTCGGCCGGGCCGGCGTCGACCGCAAGATGTGGTTGATGCGCGTCGGCCACGTCGACCCGTTCGACTCCGAGCGTGACCGCTGGGTCGACACCCTGCACCGTTGGTTCGACCACGAGCTCTGGGGCCTGCGCAACGGCATCGACCGCGAGCCCGCCGTCTCGGCCGAGGTGGCGCCGGACCGCTGGGTGGACTCCCGCACGTGGCCCGCCGGCGGGTCGACGACGCTCACCGTCGGCACGGGCGGCGCCCTCGGCACCGGACGCGCCGCCCGCGGCGACGGCTCGTTCGTCAACGACCCCGCCCAGCGCGAGGCCACCACGCTGGTGCCCGGCCCCCAGCCGGGCCGCCTGCTCTGGACGAGCGCGCCGCTGGCGTCGTCCACCCGGATCAGCGGCTCGGCGCTCGCGAGGCTGCGGGTGCGCACCACCGTGCCGACCGGCCAGGTCGGCGTCGCGCTCGTCGACTACGGACCTGCGCCGCGGGTCGTCGCCGCCCGCGACGGCGTCACCACGGGCACCACCGAGACCTGCCACGGGGAGTCCACCGCCACCGACGACGCCTGCTACAAGGTGGTGACCAAGAACGTCCAGACCACCCCGCTCGGCGTCCTCGCCCGCGGCTGGGCCCGCCTCGACGGCGCCCGCACCCACGACGTCCGGGTCGACCTCACCGCCGACGACACCGAGGTGCCCGCCGGCCACCGGCTCGGCCTGGTCGTCGTCGGCGCCTCGCCCCAGTGGCTCGACACCGTCGACGAGAGCCGCAGCACCTACACGCTCGACCTAGCCCGCACGTCCCTCGAGGTGCCGGGCCGCGTCCGCTTCACCCGCGAGTCCGCCGCCACCGCCCCCCTCCCCACCACCCTCCCGCCCTCCACCCTCGCCCGCCCCGACCCCCAGCAGCTGCCCCGCTGACGGCGCTGTCTGTGTTGGATCAACCGGGGAGCTGATCCGTCTGTTCGGCCGCACCCATCCGCCCCCACAGGTGACGGCAACCGGGGAGCAGATCCGTCTGGTCGACTGCACCCATCCGCCCCGGACGTCTGCCGTCAGAGATGGGACCTCCGAGCGGATGGGTGCGGTCGAACCGACGGGCCGGCGCCGTCGTGCGAGCACCCCGACCCGGCAGTGCGCTGGCCAGGTGGGAGGCGCCGTGGTCCAGCCCTGGTGCACCACCCGGCGCAGGTCGATCCGTATCGCCGCACGAACCCCTCAGTCCGAGCAGCGACCTACGTCGGTGAGGGGCACGTCCTGACCGGCGACGGTCATGGTCAGCGCGTCGCCGTCCTTGACCACGACGGCGGGATGCCTGCCCGGGGCGAGGACGGTGATCTCGTCGCTCTCCCCGGCGATCTCGCGGTCCGGCCCCGAGTAGTAGCCACCGTCGACGTCGGTGGTGGCGACGTACTGCCAGCCGGCGGTGTGCGCCACCTCGACCTCGATCGCGACCCGGTCACCGTCGGCGAGCGGCGCCGACGTGGCGCAGGTGTCCTCCGACGGCACGACCCAGAGCCACACCGTGAGCAGAGCCGCCGCGCCGGCGGCGGACATGCCCACGACGACGGCGAGGCCGGAGACCACGGAGGCCAACGTGCCTCGCTCGGGCACCGGGGACGTCATCGCGCCAGGATGCCCGATCGACCGCTGAGCGCGGCCGGAAGGGCCGTTCGATCGGCGTCGAGAAGTGTCAGAGGTCGACCGTATGTTCGATCCATGGCCGCAGAGGTTTGGTTCGACGCTCGTGAGGAGCTGGCCGACGTCCTGGCGTCGCGGGCGACGGTCCGCCGGGCCGAGGCCGAGCAGGTGCGCGGCATCGCGGCCTGGGCCGCAGCCCGGACCACGTCCCAGCGCGGGCCGTTGCGGGTGCTGCCCGGGCAGGAGCGGCGCGTCCCGTTCGGCGGCCCCGGATCGCCCGACGTCCCGGAGTTCCTCCCCGCCGAGCTCGGCGCCACGTTGGGCCTGTCGACGTTCGCCGCCCAGAAGCTGCTCTCGGACGCGCTGTCCCTGGTCCACCGCCTCCCCGACCTCCTCGCCCTGTTGGACCACGGCGAGGTCGACGCGTGGAAGGTCCGGATGGTCGCCGCCGCCACCCGAGAGCTACCCGAGACCGTCGCCGGGATCATCGACTGCCAGCTCGCCGCCCCCGCGCGCCGCGGTGCACCACCGCGGATCGTGCGTCTGACGAGGTCGACGCTGCAGGACGTGATCGACCACCACGTCCGCGCCCACACCGACTCTGCCCAGACCACCGACGACCACCACGAGGCCCAGGCCCGCCGGTACATCGCGTTCAAGCCCGGCCTCGACGGCACCACCGACATCACCGGGACCCTGTCCAACGAGGACGCCCGCCGCCTCGAGCAGCACCTCGACCACACCGCCACCGAGATGGCAGACGTCGAGGGCGACACCCGCTCCAAGGGTGTCCGCCGGGCCGAGGCCCTCGGCCGGCTCGTCGTCCACCCCGGCCTCGCCCAGACCGTCCTCTACGTCCACCTCGACCGCCTGAGCGGCACCTGGTCCGCCGACGACATCGGCACCATCAGCGTCGACGAGGCCGAGACGATCGTCGGGCACGGCAACGTGACCATCAAGCCCGTCATCGACCTCGCCGCAGAGATCACCACCACCGGCTACGTCGCCCCACCCCGCCTCCGCGAACAGCTACGCCTCGCCCAACGGAACCTCTGCGCGTTCCCGCACTGCGACCGCCACGGCACCGTTGGCTTCGACGTCGACCACGTCACCCCGTTCGACTCAGGTGGCGCCACCACGTCGAGCAACACCCACCTGCTGTGCCGCTACCACCACCGCGTCAAGACCCACGGCCGATGGCGGGCCACCAAGACCGCCCCCGGCGTCACCACCTGGACCAGCCCCACCGGCCAGGTGTTCGAGGTCGCCCACGGACTCACCACCAGGCTGCGGACCTAGCCTCGCGACCTTGACGAGTCAGGCCCCGTCTGGATAGGCCTGACGCATGTCGCCCTCACACCGCCACCACTCGATCGACTACGTCGAGCTCACCGTGACCGACCTCGACCGCGCCAAGCGGTTCTACGCCGACGCGTTCGCCTGGGCCTTCAACGACTACGGGCCCGAGTACGCCGGGATCCAGGGTGCCGACGCGGACGCCGCCGAGGTGGGTGGTCTCTACGCGCACGGGGAGGTGCGTCCGGGCGGGCCACTCGTGCTGCTCTACTCCGACGACCTCGACGCCTCGGTCGAGGCAGTCACCGCAGCGGGTGGGCAGGTCACGACCGGGCCCTACGAGTTCCCCGGTGGACGCCGCTTCCACTTCGCCGACCCCAGCGGCAACGAGCTCGGCGTGTGGGCCGAGCAGTAGCCGTGCGCAGCCTCGCGGTGCTGTCCGACGTCCACGGCGTCGATCCGGCCCTGCGAGCCGTCCTGGAGGAGCCGGACGTGCGCGCGGCCGACCTCGTCGTCGTCACGGGCGACCACGCGGCCGGGCCCCAGCCGCGCGAGGTGCTCGACCGGCTCGTGGCGCTGGGGGGCCGCTGCGTGCTGGTGAGGGGCAACGCCGACCGGGACCTGGTCGGGATCGCCCGCGGGGAGGTGGTGCCCGACGGCCTGCCCGACGTCGACCGGTGGGCGGCGGCCCAGCTCGACGCGCGTCATCTCGACCTCCTGGCCGGACTGCCGCACCCCGTGACGGTCGAGGTGTAGGGGCTCGGGGGCGTGCTCTGCTGCCACGGATCCCCGCGCGACGACGACGAGGTGCTGCTCGTCGACAGCCCGATCGACGCCTGGGCGTCGGCGCTCGCCGGCGTCCCGGACGAGGTGGCGGTGGTGGCCTGCGGGCACACCCACATGCCGTTCGTCCGCCAGGTCGACCGGCGCACCGTCGTCAACCCGGGCAGCATCGGCATGCCCTACGGGAGCCGGCCGGCGGTGTGGGCGCTGGTCACGTCCGACGGCGTCCAGCTGCGGCGCACGGCGGTCGACCCCGACGCGGTCGCGGACGAGGTGGTCGCGCGGTCGACGTTCCCCGGCCGGGTGGCCTGGGTGAGGTCCTACCTGCGATCCCCGCCGAGCGACCGCGAGGCGCTCGAGGCGTTCTCGCCGCGCGTGGCACCCTGAGGCCCATGGACCCCCAGGACCGCGAGTTCATGGCCAGCTTCAAGCGCTTCCTCGACCACGTCTCGGACGAGATGGGGGAGGGCGGTGGCGACGGCGGAGGTCTCGCCCGCCTCGTCGAGACCCACCTGGGCGTCGACCCGAGGGGCCTGCCGGTCGTGTCCGAGCAGGTCGCGGCGCCCCGGCTGCCGGACGTCGACATCGCGCTCGGGCTGCTCGCCGCACGGGGCGGTGCGACGCAGCTCGTCGGCGCGACGGGCGCCGGCGGCCGTCGGCACACCGGGCTCGCGGGCATCCTGCAGGGCGAGGCCGGACCGCTCGAGCCGGGCCCGGTGGCCTACGCCAACATGCCGATCGGGCCGGGCGAGGAGCGTCAGGTGGTGTCGTGGGGACTCCACCTGTTCGTCTTCGACGGACGACCGGTCGCCGTCCTGCAGCGTGCGGCGGACGAGGAGTACGGCCACGACTCGGCCAGCATCGAGGTGCTGACGCCCGACGCGTACCTCGCCGGGGCCCTGCTGCAGCAGGTGCGCCGCATGATGGTCGAGCACAGCGTGCTGCGCGGCCAGGTGATGTCGTTCAGCCGCGACGAGTACGAGTCGACGCTGGGCGGCATCACGTTCCACCACCGCCCCGACGTGGGGGCCGACGACGTCGTCCTGCCCGACGGGACGATGGACCGCCTGGTGCGGCACGTGGTCGACCTCGGCGAGCGACGCGAGCGGATGCTCGCCGCGGGCCAGCACCTCAAGCGCGGCATCCTGCTCTACGGCCCGCCGGGCACCGGCAAGACGCTCACCGTCCGCCACCTCCTGGCCCGCACCCCGGGCACCACCGCGGTGCTGCTGTCGGGCAGCTCGCTGGGACTGGTGCGCGAGGCCACCAAGATCGCGCGCGCCATGCAGCCCGGCATCGTCGTGCTCGAGGACTGCGACCTGATCGCCGAGGACCGCGAGATGTCCTCGGGCGCCGACTCGATGCTCTTCGAGATGCTCGACGCGATGGACGGGCTCGGCGGCGACGCCGACGTCACCTTCCTGCTCACGACGAACCGGGCGGACCTGCTCGAGGAGGCGCTCGTGCAGCGACCCGGCCGCGTCGACCTCGCGCTCGAGGTGCCCCTGCCCGACCTCCCGGCACGGCGACGTCTGTTCGCGCTCTACGCCCGCGGGCTCCCGATCTCCGAGACCGCCATCGCCGACGCCGCCGCCCGCGCGGAGGGCGTCACCGCGTCGTTCGCCAAGGAGCTCGTGCGACGGGCCGTGCTCACCGCCGCCCTCGACGACCGCGACGTCGCGGACGCCGACCTGACGAGCGCCCTCGACGGGCTGCTGTCCGAGGGGGAGGCCCTCACCCGCAGCCTGCTCGGCTCCGGACCGCGGGTGTCCGAGGCGTCCCACCCGGTCGACGGGTGGGACGACGACGAGGACGAGGGCGTCGACGACTGAGCCCCGGGCCGCGTGGAACGATGCACCCATGAGCGCTGACGTGGTGAAGGTGGCCGTCCTCGGGGCCCGGGGGCGCATGGGTGCGGAGTCCTGCGCGGCCATCGACGCGGCCGACGGGCTCGAGCTCGTCGCCCGGATCGACCTCGGTGACGACCTCGACGACGCCGCCGCGGCCGGTGCCCAGGTGGCCCTCGACTTCACCCGCCCCGACGCCGTGATGGACCACCTGCGCTGGTGCGTCGAGCACGGCGTGCACGCCGTGGTCGGCACGTCGGGCTTCACCGACGCCAAGGTCGACGAGGTGCGTGCGATGCTCGGCGACGACCCCCGGGTGGGGGTGCTGGTGGTCCCGAACTTCTCGATCGGCGCGGTGCTGATGATGCGCTTCGCGCAGGTGGCGGCGCCGTTCTTCGAGTCCGTCGAGGTGATCGAGCTGCACCACCCCGACAAGGTCGACGCCCCGTCCGGCACGGCCGTCCGCACCGCCGAGCTGATCGCGGCCGCGCGCCGCGACGCCGGCAGCGCGCCCGTCCCCGACGCCACCACCCAGGACGAGCTCGGCGCCCGCGGGGCCGACGTGTCCGGCATCCGCGTCCACGCGGTGCGCGCCCGCGGCATCGTCGCGTCGCAGGAGGTGCTGCTCGGCGACCAGGGCGAGACGCTGAGCCTGCGGCACGACTCCATCCACCGCGAGTCCTTCATGCCGGGCGTCGTCGCCGGTCTCCGCGGTGTCTCCGACCTCCGTGGCGTCACCGTCGGCCTCGACACCGTGCTGGGCCTCGCCTGAACTGGGCCGTCAGCCCGCGAGCCCCGTCAGAGGAGACGCGCGAGCGCGGCGACGAGCGCCGCGGCGCCGACGACGGCGAGGAACGGCGCCCGCAGGAGCAGCAGGACGACGGCCACCGCGACCCCGAGGACCCGGGCGTCGAGCACCAGGGCGCCGCCCGACGGGGACTGGAGCAGCTGGACCGCGACGAGCGCGCCGAGCAGACCGACCGGGATCAGGTCGGCCACGCGCACCGTCCACGGGTGGTCCAGGACGCGCTGGGGCACCGCGAGACCGGCGTACTTCAGGCCGTAGCAGAGCGCGGCCGTGAGGGCGATGCCGATCCAGAGCATCGGCGAGGACGCGGTCACGACGCCGCCCGCGCCGGGAGGGCGAGGCCCATGGCGACCGCGACCGCGCCGCCCAGGACGATCGGGACCCCGGACGGCGTGAGCGGCACGAGCGCGGTGGCCGCCAGGGCGCCGGTGGCGGCGACGAGGCGCGTCGTCGTCGAGGTGAGGCGCGGCCACAGCAGACCGACGAACGCCGCCGCGACGGCCGCGTCGAGGCCGTAGGCGCGGGGGTCGCCGATGGCCTCGCCCGCGAGGGCACCGACCAGGGTCATGGCGTTCCAGAGCACGAACACCGAGGCGCCGGTCCAGTAGAAGCCGAGGCGGGCCTGGTGCGGGGTGTCGCGGGTGACGGACATCGCCGTCGACTCGTCGATGACCAGGTGGGCGGCGGCGGCCCGGCGGACGCCGCGGACGTCGAGCCGCTGGGCGATGCTGAGGCCGTAGAACGTGTTGCGGCTGCCGAGCAGGGTGGCGGTCAGGGCACCGGTGAGCGCCGAGCCGCCGGCGGCCACGACGCCGACGAACGCGAACTGCGACGCGCCGGTGAAGACGAGCAGCGACAGCGCGCACGCCTGCCACACGTCCAGGCCCGAGGCCGTCGCGATGGCGCCGAACGAGACGCCGTAGACGCCGGTCGCGATCCCGACCCCGAGCGAGTCGACGACGACCTGGCGGTCAGACCCCGTCGTCATCGACGGGATCGACGACGTGCCGGGCCTGCCAGAGCAGCAGCGGCCGCGCGGCGCGCCAGTCGGCGGCGACCCGCTCCAGCGTCTCCGCGGTGGGCAGCCACGACGGGTTCTCGTAGACCTTGCCCAGCGTCAGGGTGTTGTGGCGCAGCAGGCCGATCCGCGGGTGGTCGGCGTCCCAGCCCCGCGGCGAGGTCTTGAGGCGGTCGCCGCCCACCTCGAAGCCGTGGGTGGCGGCCTCGTCGAGCAGCGCCTCGAGCGCGGCCCCGGACGCGTCGTCGTCGACGGCGTCGCGGAAGCGTCGCTTGGCGTCGGGCTCGGCGTGGTACCAGCCGGCACCGGTACGTAGGCCCGCGGCGTTGACCTCGAGGTAGAGGCCGCACGCCGGCGCGGTCTGGACGAACGCGCCCTGGTGGGTCTTGTAGGGCGTCTTGTCCTTGGCGAAGCGGACGTCGCGGTAGGGCCGGAACAGCTTGGCGCCGCCGAACTCGGGCTCGAGGGCCGCGGCCAGCGCCGCGACCGGGCCGCGGACCGAGGTCTCGTAGCGCTCCTTGTGGGCCGACCAGAAGACCTTGGAGTTGTCCTGCTCGAGGTCGTCGTAGAAGTCGAGGGCGTCGACGGGGACGCCGGCGAACGCCGTCACGACGGCTCGTCGACCAGGGAGGTGTGCAGCCTCACCTGCTTGAGGGTGACCTCGCCGTCGGCGTCGAGGGCCAGCTCGCGGTGGGCGCCGTCGGCGGCCCAGCCGGTGCCGGTGACGAAGGCGCGGAGGTCGTCGGCCGCGGCCGGCACCCACATGGACGCCCGGCGGAACCCGTCGGCGGCGAGCGTCTCGGAGGCGGCCTGCAGCAGCCGCGAGCCGTGGCCCTCGCCCCGGTGGTCGGGGTGGACGACGAGCTCGCTGACCTCGCCGTCGGCGACCGGGTCGGCGTCGGGGTCGCCCGACGGGGCGGTCACCGCGAAGCCGCGGACGTCGGCGCGGGCCAGGGCGACCAGCACCCGGTTGCGGGCGTCGCCGGGCCGGTCCATCGAGCCCTGCCACGCCGCGGCGACGTCGTCCTCGACGAGCGCCTCGAGCACGTCGGCGGGCATGACGTCGGCATAGGACTCGCGCCAGGCGCGGACCTGGCAGCGGGCCACGGCGGCGGCGTCGGCCGACCACGCGACGCGGACGCTGACGTCGGCGGTGGGGCTCATCGGTCCATCCTGTCAGGCCGTGGGCGCGACGAGCGCGCGCAGGTAGCGCTGCGTCATGCGGGCCTGGACGAGACGACCCGCCGGTGCGCCGAGCCGGGTGAACCAGCGGGCCGGGGCCGAGAACGCGGTGATCGTGAACGTCACGTCGCCGCTCGGGCCGAGGCGGAGCTCGAACCGTTCCTCGCCGCGCTCGGGGTGGCCGGGCAGCGTGCCGTACGCGAACCCGCACGAGCCGTCCGTCCGCTCGGCCCAGACGACCCGGCAGGGGGCGTCGAAGGCCAGCGGCCCGAGACGTAGCCGCATCTGCACGTGGGTGCCTTCGCGCAGCGGGGTCTCCGACAGCCGGACGCGCGTGCCGGCCCGCCGCTGGACCTCGCCGGCGAGCAGCGCGTCCGCGGCGCGCTCGAAGTGCTGCCGGCCGTGGCCGACGACCCGTGCGTCCCGCACGTGGTGGTACCCGGCGGGCAGGTCGCGCGCCGTGGCGCCGACCTCGGGGTACGTCAGGTCGGCCATGGTCGTCACGTTAGGCGAGGTCGAGCGCCCGGTGCAGGTGGGACGTGGCGCCGTCCCGCTCGAGCCGTGCCGCGGTGCGGTCGGCGTTGCGGCGGCTGGGGGAGACCTCGAGCAGGACCAGGAGCACCGTCGGCACGACCGTGAGCACCACCGGCCAGGCGGTCTCGCTGAACGAGAAGGCCAGCGCGATCGACAGGATGAACGGTGCCTCGATCGCGACGAAGCGTCGGATCGCGGCCGCCTGGAACGCGGCGACCGAACGGTTCGCGACCTGCTGCGGGTCGTCCGCCCGTCCGGCGGGGATCGCCGGCACGACGAACCCGACGGTCTCGGCCGCCACCGCACCGAGGACGACGAGCCCGAGGCAGGCCACGGCCACCATGTCCGGGCCGCCTGACAGGCCGAGGACGGACAGCACCGCGACCGTGATGACGACCGGCGCGGCGGCCAGCGCGACGGTGAGGATGCGCAGCGAGCGGGCGGCCTGGCTCGGGCCCGCGGGGGAGGGAGTGGTCACGGGTGCAGTGAAGCAGCCCGGAGGGTCGCCGGGAGTACGATCGCCGGGTGCAGCAGTACCTCGACCTCTTGCAGAAGATCCTCGACGACGGCGTGGAGAAGGGCGACCGCACCGGCACCGGCACGCTCAGCGTCTTCGGCCACCAGATGCGCTTCGACCTGCGCGCCGGGTTCCCGCTCGTCACCACCAAGAAGGTGCACGTGCGCTCGGTCGTCAACGAGCTGCTGTGGTTCGTCGCCGGCGACACCAACACCGCCTGGCTGCGCGAGAACGGTGTCACCATCTGGGACGAGTGGGCCGACGAGAACGGCGACCTCGGCCCGGTCTACGGCCACCAGTGGCGCTCCTGGCCCACGCCCGACGGCGGTACGATCGACCAGCTGGCGGGCGTCGTCGAGAACCTGCGGACCGACCCCGACTCGCGCCGCCACCTCGTCAGCGCCTGGAACGTCGCCGACCTCGACGCCATGGCGCTCGCACCGTGCCACGCGTTCTTCCAATTCTACGTGCAGCCGCAGGACGACGGGCCGGGCCTGCTGTCGTGCCAGATGTACCAGCGCTCGGCCGACGTGTTCCTCGGCGTGCCGTTCAACATCGCCTCCTACGCGCTGCTGACGCACATGGTGGCGCAGGTCGCGGGGCTCGGGGTGGGCGACTTCGTCCACACGCTCGGCGACGCGCACCTGTACCTCAACCACCTCGACCAGGCCCGCGAGCAGCTGACGCGCGAGCCGCGTCCGCTGCCCGAGCTGTGGCTCGACCCGCAGGTCACCTCGATCGACGGGTTCGGCGTCGACTCGGTCAAGATCACCGGCTACGACCCGCACCCCGGCATCAAGGCGCCGATCGCCGTATGAGCGTGACGCTGGTGGTGGCCGTCGCCGAGAACGGTGTGATCGGACGCGACGGCGGCCTGCCCTGGCCCCGTCTGGCCGGCGACCTGCCGCGCTTCAAGGCGCTCACCACCGGCCACGTCATGGTGATGGGCTCGCGCACCTTCGACTCGATGGGGCAGCTGCCCGGCCGCACCTCGATCGTGGTCTCGCGCCAGCGCCGGATGTTCGGCGAGGGCGTCCCCGTCCTCCCGTTCGTCGGCGAGGCCGTCGCCCACGGCCTCGGGCTCGACGACCAGGTCTTCGTCGTCGGTGGCGCCCGGATCTACGCCGACGCCCTCGATGTCGGTCTCGTCGACACCATGGTCGTCAGCCACGTCGACGGGGCCTTCGACGGCGACACGTTCTTCCCCGACGTCGACTGGACCGCCTGGACGCCGACGTCCCGCGAGCCCGAGGACGGCTACACCGTCGTCACCTACGTCCGCGCCTGACCTCGCACCTCAGACCATGAGGGCGAGCTGGCGGGACTGGGCGCACAGGCGGCCCGCCTCGTCCCAGATCTCCATGTCCTCCTCGTGGTAGCCGCCGACGACGTGGCGGGTGGTGACGCGGCAGGCGACCCAGGCGGTGGTGGGCTCGCGGTGCAGGTGCACCGTCAGCTGGACGGTCACGGCGGCGAGGTGGCCGAGGTCCGCGACGGCGGGGGGCCACGCGTCGACGAGGAAGGCGAGGGCGAGGCGGTCGACGGGTCGTCCGTCGGATAACCGCACCCAGTACTCCTGGGTCGGGTCGCCGGTGGGCGTGCCCTGGGCCCAGCCGGGCGGCGAGGCGAGGCGGTAGTCGGCCCGGTCGGCGATCGTCATCGGGCCGTTCGGGCCGGCCAGCGCCGCCAGGCCGGGGTCGCGGCACTCGGCCGGGGGCGGCAGGTCGGGAGGGGAGCCGAGCTCGACGTCGGGTCCGACGTCGGCGTCGCGGTCGCCGAAGCTGGCCACCAGGTGGGTGACGGCCTGGCCGTCCTGCAGCGTCGTCGACCGGGCCGTGGAGACCCGGCGCCCGGCACGGAGCACGGACTGTTCGAGCGTCACCGGGCCGGGACGCGCCGGGCGCAGGTACGTCATCGCGGCGACGAGCGGGTGGGGCGCGTCCACCTCCTCGGCCAGGCCGCGCAGCGCGAGGGCCAGCAGGTAGCCGCCGTTGGGGGTGCCGTTGGGGGTGTTCCAGCGGTCGGTCACCTCGCCCTCGCGGGTGCCGGGCGCGGTGGCGCGGGACGCGGTGTCGACGTCGAGCTCGTGGTCGGTCACGGGGCCATCCTGCCGCGCCGCCCGGACCGGGGGTGGATGACCTGTAACGCTCGGAGGCCCGGCGACGATGTAGCGCATGTCCCGGTGCTGTCCGGGCCCCCGAGCGGACAGCACCGGGACGACTCCCGTCCGGGGCCAGAACGATAGGCTCGCGCCCATGACCTCCCCGCTCGCCACGCCCGCGGCGCCGTTCGGACGGGTGCTCACCGCGATGGTGACGCCCTTCGCCCCCGACGGGTCGCTCGACCTCCCGGCCGCGCAGAAGGTGGCGAGCCACCTGGTCGACGCCGGCAACGACGGCCTCGTCGTCAGCGGCACCACGGGCGAGTCGCCGACGACCAACCCCGAGGAGGACGGCCGGCTGCTCACCGCCGTGCTCGAGGCGGTCGGCGACCGCGCCACCGTCGTCGCGGGCGTGGGCAACAACGACACCGCCGCGTCGGCCCGCCTCGCGCGCCAGGCCGCGGCCGAGGGCGCGCACGGCCTGCTGCTCGTCTCGCCGTACTACAACAAGCCGCCCCAGGCGGGCCTGCTGCGGCACTTCGAGACCGTCACCGAGGCCGGCGGCGGCGTCCCGGTGATGCTCTACGACATCCCCGGGCGCACCGCCGTCCGGATCGCGCCCGAGACCTACGTGGCGGTCGCGGCCGACGCCCGGGTCGTCGCGGTCAAGGACGCCGTCGGCGACGTCGCGGGCGGGTCGTGGGTGATGGCCGAGACCGGCCTGGCCCTGTACTCCGGCGATGACGCGCTCAACCTCGCCTGGCTCACGCACGGTGCCGCGGGCATCGTCTCGGTCGTCAGCCACGTCGCCGCGCCCCAGCTCGCGGCCATGGTGACGGCCGTCGACGAGGGACGTCTGGTCGACGCGGTCGCGATCTACCGCGCGCTGCTGCCCGTGATCGGGGCGATCATGAGCCCGACGTCGCAGGGCGCGATCACCTCCAAGGCGAGCCTGCAGCTCCAGGGCGTCATCGAGCACCGCACCGTCCGGTCGCCCCTCGTGGAGGCCACCGACGACGAGGTCGCCGGCCTGCGGTCCGTGCTCGACCGCGCCGGGCTGCTGAAGGGTTGACCCGCCGGATGAGCCGGTCGTACCCCGAGCCGTCCGCACCCCCGCCGCTCGCCGAGGGAGGACTGCGGGTCACGCCCCTCGGCGGGGTCGGGGAGATCGGTCGCAACATGACCGTCTTCGAGCACGACGGCAAGCTGCTCGTGGTCGACTGCGGCGTCCTGTTCCCCGAGGACGACCAGCCCGGCGTCGACCTGATCCTCCCGGACTTCGACGCGATCCGCGGACGCCTCGACGACGTCGTCGCCATCGTGCTGACGCACGGCCACGAGGACCACATCGGCGCCGTGCCGTACCTGCTGCGCGAGCGCGGCGACATCCCGGTCGTCGGCAGCCGCCTGACCCTGGCCTTCGTCGCGTCCAAGCTGCGCGAGCACCGCCTGCGCGACGTCCCGACCCACGTCGTGGCCGAGGGTGACGTGCTGCAGATGGGGCCGTTCGAGATCGAGCTCGTCGCGGTCAACCACTCGATCCCGGACGCGCTCGCGGTCGCGATCCGCACCGTCGCCGGCGTCGTGCTGCACACGGGCGACTTCAAGATGGACCAGCTGCCGCTGGACGGACGCATCACCGACCTCCGCGCGTTCGCCCGGCTGGGCGAGCAGGGCGTCGACCTGTTCCTGACCGACTCGACCAACGCGGACGTGCCGGGCTTCACCACCACCGAGCGCGACATCACCCCGGCGCTCGACCGCGCGTTCGCCGCGAGCAGCGGACGGATCGTCGTCGCCTGCTTCGCCTCGCACGTGCACCGCGTGCAGCAGGTGCTCGACGCGGCCGTCCGGCACGGGCGCCAGGTCGCCTACATCGGCCGCTCGATGGTCCGCAACATGGCCATCGCCCGCGAGCTGGGCTACCTGCACGTGCCCGACGGCGTGCTCGTCGACGGCCGGAAGATCGGGGACCACCGCCCCGAGGACCTCGTCCTGGTCTCGACGGGCAGCCAGGGCGAGCCGATGGCCGCGCTGTCGCGGATGGCCGGCAGCACCCACGACCGCGTGGACATCGTCGAGGGCGACACCGTCGTGCTCGCGTCGTCGATGATCCCGGGCAACGAGAGCGCGATCTACCGCGTGATCGACGGCCTCACACGCCTCGGCGCGCGGGTGGTGCACCAGGGCAACGCGCTCGTGCACGTCTCGGGGCACGCCTCGGCCGGCGA
Organism: Nocardioidaceae bacterium; assembly: GCA_030655315.1. Classification (GTDB taxonomy): domain Bacteria; phylum Actinomycetota; class Actinomycetes; order Propionibacteriales; family Nocardioidaceae; genus JAURVT01. The sequence goes on from JAURVT010000005.1 coordinate 36,103, forward strand.
GCTCCTCTACTGCTACAACGTCGTCCGCCCGTCCCACGTGATGCCGGTGCACGGCGAGGTGCGGCACCTGCACGCCAACGCCGCCCTGGCCCGCGCCACGGGCGTCCCGGCCGACCGGGTGCTGCTCGTCGAGGACGGCGACGTGGTCGACCTCGTCGACGGTCGCGCGTCCGTGGTGGGCCGGGTCGACTGCGGCTACGTCTACGTCGACGGCTCCTCGGTCGGTGCCGTCACCGAGGCCGAGCTCGAGGACCGCCGCATCCTGCGCGACGAGGGCTTCATCTCCGTGATCGTCGCGATCGACTCCGGCACCGGCACGATCATCACCGGGCCGTCGGTCCAGGCGCGGGGCTTCGCCGAGGACGACGCCGTCCTCGCCGAGGTCGTGCCCCGCATCACCGAGGCACTCACGACCGCCCTCGGCGACGGCGTCCGCGACCCCCACCAGCTGCAGCAGGTCATGCGCCGCACCGTCGGTCGCTGGGTCTCCGGCGCCCACCGGCGTCGTCCGATGATCCTGCCGGTGGTGCTCGAGGCCTGAGCCTCTTCGTCCGGTGGTTCTGGTGCGGCGCCGCAGAGGTGCGCGCCGACAGGCACCGACGGACGGGGTGGGAGCCGGCTGGCCGTGCCGGCCGCGAGGCCCGGCCCGCCGCGCTCACCGCTCGGCAGCGGTCAGCCAGGCCACCCCATAGGGCCGAAGCCACACGTCGTCACCCTCACGAGGCAGCGGTCCCCCGCCCACGTGGTCGTGCGCCGACCCGTCCAGCCCGACGGCTGCCAGCGCGTGCGCCGGGACGCGGACGGCCGCGTCGCCGACGTTGTAGAGGCTGAGCAGCGGTCCGAGCGGGTGGCGGCGCAGGGTGGTGAAGACCGCCGGGTCGACCGGGTCGAGCACCTCGGTGGCCACCGACGCGTGCAGGCGAGGCAGGCCGCGGCGGGCGGCCACCAGGGCGTCGAGACCGGGGCGGACGGCGTGCTCGTCGACCGCGGGCCAGGGCATCGGCGGGCGGTGCGCCCAGCGGTTGTCGTCGGCGTGGGCGGGGTCGTCGGCCCAGGACTCGTCGTTGGTGAGCCCGATCTCGTCGCCCATCCACAGGACGGGGAGGCCGCCGAAGCCCAGCACCAGGGCGTGCGCGAGGAGCACCCGGTCGCGGCCGTGCGGGTCGCCCGAGCCGAGGCCGGCCAGGGACGCCAGGCTGCCCGAGATCCGCCGGTCGCCGGTGGCCTCGTTCTCCTGGAACACCAGCCCGTCGGACCAGGAGCCCGGGAAGTCGCCGGCGTAGAACTCCGACAGGAACCGCCGGTGGGCGAACCCGTCCAGGCCCGCGGCCGCGGCGTCCTCGTCCGAGACCGCCCATCCGATGTCGTCGTGGCAGCGGGCGTAGACCACCCAGGCGGTCGTCGACGGGGGAGCGGGCAGCTGCTGCAGCGCGTGGGACGACATCCGGGCGTCACGGGTCGCGAGCATCGACCAGAGGTGGACCATCAGCACGTTGTGGTAGGCGAGGTCGCTCACCTTGCCGTGGTGCCGCCCGCGGCCCAGGTAGGCCGGGAGGTCCTGGGGGCCGACGATCGCCTCGGCCTTGAGGACGACCGCGGGGCAGGCGATCCGCGCGACGGTGCGCAGCGCCTGGGTGAGGGCGTGCACCGACGGGAGGTTCTGCGAGCTGGTGCCCATCTCCTTGGCGATGAACGCGATCGCGTCGAGGCGCAGCACCTCCACGCCGTGGTTGGCGAGGTCGAGCACGACCGCCGCGTACTCGGCCAGCACGTCGGGGTTGGACCAGTCGACGTCCCACTGGAAGTCGTTGAAGGTGGTCCAGACCCAGCCGTCGAGCTCGGCGTCGAAGGTGAAGCTGCCGGGCGCGAAGTCGGGGAACACCTCGGGCAGCGTGCGCTCGTAGGCGTCGGGGACGGTGCGGTCGGGGAAGACCAGGAAGTAGTCGCGGTAGCGCTGCTCCCCGGCGCGCGCCCTGCGGGCCCACTCGTGCTCGCGCGCCACGTGGTTGAGCACGAGGTCGAGGCACAGGCTGATCCCGTGGGCGCGCAGCGTCGACGTCAGCCCGCGCAGGTCGGCCGTCGTACCGAGGTCGGGACGGACGGTGCCGTAGTCCATCACCGCGTAGCCGCCGTCGCTGTTGCCCGGCCGCGGCTGCAGCAGCGGCATCAGGTGCAGGTAGGTGACGCCGAGGTCGTCCAGGTACCCGACGCGTGCGGCGACGTCGGCGAGCGTGCCGGCGAACCGCTCGGCGTAGGCGGCGTAGCCGAGGGCGTCCGGGCGCTGGAACCAGTCCGGCGCGAGCGAGCGCCTCAGGTCGAGGGCGTGGAGCTCGTCGTCCCGCGCCGCGAAGCCGTCGGCGGCGAGCCCGACGAGCCGGTCGGCCACGGCCTCGGGGTCGTCGTACAGCCCGGTGAGGGCCTCGACCAGGTCGGGCCGCCAGCGCTCGACCCGCGCCTCCAGCACCTCCCTGCGGTGCGGGGGGAGGCCGGTGAGGGTGTCGTCGAGTTCCATGTCCGCCCTGGGTTTGGGTGCCCGCGCCCGGCGTGGGATGCCTGGGGCTGGTGTGGTCCGACCCTAGGGTGCTGACATGGCGACCCGCACGTCTTCCCCACCGCGGGCGCGCAGCAACGCGCGCACGCGGTCGTCCGGCAGCCAGGCCAAGAAAGCGCCCCAGGGCAAGCGTCCTTCGCAGAACAAGCGGAGCACGCCACCCCGGCGCACCGGACCTGGACCAGTTCCGCGCGCCCTGATGGCGCTCGGCCGAGGGCTCGTCGCCCTGTGGCTGGGCGTCGCCGGCGTGGTCGGGGCGGTGGCCCGGAGCATCGGGTCGGCCGCCCGCGACCTCGAGCCCGAGCAGCGCCGGGACGGCGTGGGGCTCGGCCTGATCGGGCTGTCGGTCGTCGTCGCCGCGTCGATCTGGTGGCACGTGCCCGGAGGCGTCGGCCGCTTCCTGCGCGAGGCCGTCACCGGCAGCGTCGGCGTGCTCGGGTGGGCGGTCCCGATCGTCCTGCTCGTCATCGCGTGGCGCACGCTGCGCCACCCCGACGCCAACGGTCCCGCGGGCCGTCAGGTCATCGGCTGGGGCTCCATCACCGCCGGCGTCCTCGGCCTGGTGCACATCGCCCACGGCCTGCCGCGGCCCTCGGACCGCGCCACCGACCCGCAGGTGCTCAGCGAGGCCGGCGGTGCCGTCGGCTACGTCGTCTCGGCGCTGCTCGTCGACCTGTTCCGCACCACCTACGTCGCGGTGCCGCTGCTGGTGCTCGTCACCGTCTTCGGGGTCCTGGTGGTCACCGCCACCCCGATCTACGCGATCCCGCGCCGGCTCGCCGAGCTGCGCGACGCCGCGCTCGGCCGGCACGACGACGAGGCCGCCGAGGACGACGGCCAGATCGCGGCCGACGCCTCCACCAAGCCGCTCACCCGCACCCGGCGCAAGAAGGCGCCGGCCGGAGAGACCGAGGAGGAGCGCGAGGAGCGCCTGCGCGCCTACGACAGCGCGCTCGTCGACGACGTCGACCCCGCAGCCGCGCCGGTCGACGCCGCCCACCCCGTGCCCGACCTGCACGGCACCGCCGCACCCCGCCGCGCACCGGCCCGTCCGGGCGTCGTGCCCGACGAGGTCGCGCCCGAGCCGGTCGTCGACGAGCAGGAGGCCGTCGAGCTTCCGCCGATGACCCCGCTCCCGGCCCGCGCCGAGCAGCTCGCGCTGTCCGGCGACGTGGTCTACACGCTGCCCAGCAGCGACGTGCTCCGCGAGGGCACGCCCCACAAGGCGCGCTCCAAGGCCTCCGACGACGTCGTCGGCCGTCTCACCGAGGTGCTCTCGCAGTTCCAGATCGACGCCGAGGTCACCGGGTACACCCGGGGTCCCACGGTCACCCGCTACGAGATCGAGCTCGGCCCGGCGGTCAAGGTCGAGAAGATCACCGCGCTGACCAAGAACATCTCGTACGCCGTCGCCTCCAACGAGGTCCGGATCCTGTCGCCCATCCCGGGCAAGTCCGCGATCGGCGTCGAGATCCCCAACGTCGACAAGGAGATCGTGTCGCTCGGCGACGTGCTCCGGTCGGGCAAGGCCCGCGGCGACCACCACCCGATGGTGGTCGGCCTCGGCAAGGACGTCGAGGGCGGCTTCGTGGTCGCCAACCTCGCCAAGATGCCGCACCTGCTGGTGGCCGGCGCCACCGGCTCGGGCAAGTCGAGCTTCATCAACTCGATGATCTCCTCGATCCTCATGCGGGCCACGCCCGACGAGGTCCGGATGATCATGGTCGATCCCAAGCGGGTCGAGCTCACCGCCTACGAGGGCGTCCCGCACCTCATCACGCCGATCATCACGAGCCCGAAGAAGGCCTCGGAGGCCCTGCAGTGGGTCGTGCGCGAGATGGACATGCGCTACGACGACCTCGCCAACTTCGGCTTCCGCCACGTCGACGAGTTCAACAAGGCGGTCCGCTCGGGCAAGCTCGAGGCGCCCCCCGGCAGCGAGCGCGTGCTCACGCCGTACCCGTACCTGCTGGTCGTCGTCGACGAGCTCGCCGACCTGATGATGGTCGCCCCGCGCGACGTCGAGGACGCGATCGTCCGCATCACCCAGCTCGCCCGCGCGGCCGGCATCCACCTGGTGCTCGCCACGCAGCGACCCAGCGTCGACGTCGTCACCGGCCTGATCAAGGCCAACGTGCCCAGCCGGCTGGCGTTCGCCACGTCGTCGCTGGCCGACAGCCGCGTCGTGCTAGACCAGCCCGGTGCCGAGAAGCTGGTCGGCCTGGGCGACGGCCTGTTCCTGCCGATGGGCGCGAGCAAGTCGATGCGCATGCAGGGCGCCTGGATCACCGAGACCGAGATCCAGCACGTCGTGGAGCACTGCAAGGAGCAGCTGCAGCCGGTCTACCGCGAGGACGTCACCGTGCAGGCGACGGCCAAGCGCGACCTCGACGACGACATCGGCGACGACATGGACCTCGTGGTCGCCGCGATCGAGCTGGTCGTCTCGACGCAGTTCGGCTCGACGTCGATGCTGCAGCGCAAGCTCAGGGTCGGGTTCGCCAAGGCGGGCCGGCTCATGGACATCCTCGAGTCCCGCGGGGTCGTCGGCCCCAGCGAGGGCTCCAAGGCGCGGGACGTCCTCGTCAAGCCCGACGAGGTCGACGGCGTCGTCGCCACCATCCAGGGGGAGTGATCGCGATGGACGAGCAGCACGTGGGAGACCCGGTCGAGGTGCGGCGCAACGGCGCCCTGCTCGGCGTGGTGGGGGTCGGCGCCGTGGCGCTGGCGCTCGCGTACGGCTGGCGCGGCCTGGACGGGTCGCCGCTGGCGCTCGTCGTGGCGGTGCCCCTGCTGCTGGTGGGCGCGGTGTTCGTCGTCGCCGCCCTCGACGCCCGCAGCCCCGTGATGGTCGTCGACCTGCACGGCTTCCGCTACCGCGACGGCCGGTCCTGGACCGGCGTGCCGTGGTCGGACGTCGTCGCCGTGTCGGTGACCCGTCACCGCCGCCCGTGGCAGGACGGCGAGGTCGACGTCGACCTGCGGTCCGGCGAGCGCTTCACCACCCGGGTGGGTCTGTCCACCCCCGTCACCCCCGACGTCGTGGGCCGCCTGCGCGAGCTCGCCGACGGCCGTGCGGTCGTCGCCGAGGTCGTCCCGGCGTCCGGCGCCGCACCCGCCGTCGAGACGGTCGAGGCCGTCCCGGTCGAGGCCGGCGACGTCCCGCAGCCGTTCGAGGCCGCCGAGCCGCGGCCGTCGGAGCACGTCTACGACGAGGTCTACGACCAGGAGCTCGACCCCGAGCCCGTGCGCGGCCACGAGGGCACCCCGGCCCGGGCCGCCGAGCCCGAGCCCGAGGAGGCGCCCGAGCCCGAGCAGGAGCGCCCCCTGCGTCCCGCCGCGCGGCTCGTCGCCACCGCCACCGCCGCCGTCGCGCGCCGCGCGATCCGGGCCAACCTGGTGCGCGACACCCCGCCCACGATGGGGGCCACCGCACTGCAGCACGACCTCGACCTCGACCACGACCGCGGCCACCTGTGGCTGCCCGAGGCGCGTCACCTCGACCCGCGCACCGACCGCCCCGGCCTGGTGCTCGAGGCCGCGCCGCCGCTGCGCGAGCCCGAGCCCGTCGAGGGCCCGCCGCCCGTCGTCTGGACCCCCGACGTCCCCGAGGTCGCCGTCGTCGGCGAGCAGGTGGCGACGGCCCGTCGTCGCCTCGGCCTGAGCGTCGACGCGATGTCGGACCGCACCCGCATCCGCCCGCACGTCATCGAGGCCATCGAGATCGACGACTTCGCGCCGTGCGGAGGCGACTTCTACGCCCGCGGACACCTGCGCAGCCTCGCCCGCATCCTCGGCATGGACGCCGACGCGCTGGTGGCGGACTACGACGCGCACTACGCCCAGGCCCCGGTCGGCGCGCGACGCGTCTTCGAGGCCGAGCTGGCCACCGGGCCCAAGCCCTCCATCCGGCTGACCACCGGCGGCCCCAACTGGGGCGCGCTGCTGGGCGTCGTGATGGTGCTCGCGATCATCTGGGGCCTCGGCCACCTGCTCACCGACCGCGGCGAGCAGCCGGCCGACTCCGTGGTCCCGGCACCGAGCGCCGCCGCCACCGAGCCCGCCGTCGACCCGTCCACGATGGCCGGTCTCGGCGCGCCCACCACCAACCAGCTGGTGCTGCGCGGACGCGGGGAGTCCACCCGCGTCGTCGTCCGCGACTCCGAGGGCGAGGCGGTCTGGTCCGGACGCCTCGCCGACGGCGACTCGGCGACCGTCCGACTCGTCGGCCGGGGGACCGTCACCGCGTCCGACGGCGGCGTCATCGCGGCCCGTGTCAACGACCGCTCCCTCGGCCGTCTCGGCGAGGCCGGCGAGCGTGTCGAGCGTCCCATCGGCAAGCGCTAGCCTCCGGCACCTGGCATCCGCCCCGGCGGCGTTCTCCTCCGTTCGACGAACAAGGGCAGCTCGCCTTCGCTCGTCGGCCTTGCCGGAGCGGCGCCAGGCACCGGAGGTGGCCTGCGGACCGGCATCCGCCCCGGCGGCGTTCTCCTCCGCTCGACGACCAAGGGCAGTTCGCCTTCGCTCGTCGGCCTTGCCGGAGCGGCACCAGGCACCGGAGGTGGCCTGCGGATCCGAGGTCGGCGGCGGGCCCCGGAGGTCGGGGTGGGATCGCGGGCTGGCGGAGGCCGCCTATCCTGGGGGTCGCATGACTGCCACCGAGAACGCCCCCGCCCCCACCAGCGTCGCGCTGGTCACCCTGGGCTGCGCCCGCAACGAGGTCGACTCCGAGGAGCTGGCCGCGCGCCTGGCCGGCGACGGGTTCGTCCTGGTCGCCGATCCCGCCGACGCCGAGACCGTCGTGGTCAACACCTGCGGGTTCGTCGAGGCCGCCAAGAAGGACTCGGTCGACACCGTCCTGGCCGCGGCCGACCTCAAGGACGGCAAGGCGCGCGCCGTCGTCGCCGTCGGCTGCATGGCCGAGCGTTACGGCAACGAGATGGCCGAGGCGCTGCCCGAGGCGGACGCGATCCTCGGCTTCGACAGCTACCCCGACATCGGCGACCGGCTCCGACGCATCCTGGCCGGCGACGCGCCCGAGCCGCACGTGCCGGTCGACCGCCGCACGCTGCTGCCGATCACGCCGGTCGAGCGCGCTGCCTCCACCACGGTCGTGCCGGGCCACCGCGTCGCCGAGCCCGACCTGCCGGCCGGACTCGTCCCCGCCGGCGGTCCCGCCGCCGCGCGCATGCGGCTCACCAGCGGCCCGATGGCGCCGCTCAAGCTCGCCTCCGGCTGCGACCGTCGCTGCACGTTCTGCGCCATCCCGGCGTTCCGCGGCTCCTTCGTCTCCCGTCGCCCGTCCGACGTGCTCGCCGACGCCCGCTGGCTCGCGACGGAGGGTGCCAAGGAGCTGTTCCTGGTCAGCGAGAACTCCACCTCCTACGGCAAGGACCTCGGAGACCTGCGGCTGCTGGAGACGATGCTCCCCGAGCTCACCGCCGTGCCGGGCGTCGAGCGCGTGCGGGTGTCGTACCTGCAGCCGGCCGAGACCCGCCCCGGCCTCGTCGAGGTGATGGCCACGACCCCGGGCGTCGCCTCCTACTTCGACCTCTCCTTCCAGCACGCCTCGGCGCCCGTGCTGCGCCGCATGCGCCGGTTCGGCGATCCCGAGCGCTTCCTCGGGCTGCTCGAGCAGGTCCGGTCGCACGACCCCGCCGCAGGCATCCGCAGCAACGTGATCGTCGGCTTCCCCGGCGAGACCGAGGAGGACCTCGAGATCCTCTGCGACTTCCTCGTCGCCGCGAGGCTCGACGCGACCGGCGTCTTCGGCTACTCCGACGAGGACGGCACCGCCGCCGCCGACCTCGACGGCAAGCACGATGAGGACGAGGTGCTGGCCCGGGTGGACCACGTGAGCCGCCTGGTCGAGGAGCTCACCGACCAGCGCGCCGAGGAGCGGATCGGCGAGACCGTCGAGGTGCTCGTCGAGGACCTGACCGACGGCGTGGTGGGCCGAGCAGCGCACCAGGGCCCCGAGGTGGACGGCTGCGTCCGCCTCGTCGGCACCGGCGAGACCCCCCGGATCGGGTCCATGGTGGCCGCGATCGTCACCGGCCACGACGGCATCGACCTCGTGGCCGAGCCCGTCGCGCCAGGGAGGACCGATGGCTGAGCCGAGCCCGGACACCGGCGTCGCCGAGAAGCCGGTCAGCAACCTCAACATCGCCAACGCGCTCACCGTGCTGCGCATCGCGCTGGTCCCGCTGTTCGGCTGGGTGCTGCTGGCCCAGGGCGGCGAGGACGTCACGCTGCGGCTGGTCGCCTTCGTGGTCTTCGCGCTCGCGATGATCACCGACCGGATCGACGGCGAGATCGCCCGCAGCCGCGGCCTGGTCACCAACTTCGGCAAGATCGCCGACCCCATCGCCGACAAGGCGCTGACCGGCATGGCCTTCGTCGGCCTCTCGATCATCGGCGTCCTGTGGTGGTGGGTCACCATCCTCGTGCTGGTGCGCGAGTGGGGCATCACGCTGATGCGCTTCGTGGTGATCCGCTACGGCGTGATGCCCGCGAGCCGCGGCGGCAAGATCAAGACCACGCTGCAGTCGATCGCCCTCGGCGGCTACCTGATCCCCTTCGAGCTGTGGGGCGGACCGGTCTCGACCGTCCTGCTCTGGGTCACCCACGTCGCGATGGTGCTGGCGGTCGCCGTCACCGTCGTCACGGCCGTGGACTACGTCGCCCAGGCCGTGCGGATGCGCCGCGACGCCCGGGCGTCGGCATGACCACCTCGGCGGACGTGGTCGACGCGCTCCGCGAAGCCGGCTCCACCGTGGCCGTCGCCGAGTCGCTCACGGGCGGGCTCGTCGTCGCCGACCTGGTCGCCGTCGCGGGCGCGTCCGACGTCGTGCGCGGCGGGGTGGTGGCCTACGCGGCCGACCTCAAGGCCAGCCTGCTCGGCGTCGACGCCGCGCACCTCGAGCGCGCCGGCACCGTCGACGCCGGCACCGCGCGCCAGATGGCGGTGGGCGTGCGCGACCGGCTCGGTGCCACCTACGGCCTGTCGACCACCGGCGTCGCGGGACCCGACCCCAGCGAGGGGCACCCGCCGGGCACCGTCTACGTCGCCGTCGCGTCCCCGACCGGCACCGCCGTGGAGCGTCTCGACCTCAGGGGAGACCGTGGCGAGGTCCGCGCCGCCGCGGTCCGCGAGGCCCTCGCGCTGCTCGCCCGCACCGTCCAGCGCTGACCCGCACGGGCGGCGCCTGGAAGAAAGCGCGCAGATCCGGCGTTCGGTGAGATGATGGAGGGACCCGACGGGTCCCAGGGAGGGAGAGCCATGGTGCTGCTGCGCCAGCTGGTCGGCGACGTGCTCCGGCAACGCCGCCTCGCCCTCGGCCTGACCATGCGCGAGGTCTCCTCGCTTGCACGCGTGAGCCTGGGATACATCTCCGAGGTCGAGCGAGGCCACAAGGAGCCGTCGTCCGAGCTCCTCGCGTCGCTCTGCCGCGCTCTGGACGTGCCGCTGTCGCAGGTGCTGCGCGACGTCGGCGCCCTGCTCGAGGTCGACGAGGCCGCCGCGCTGTCGACGGTGCCCGCACCCACGGGGGCGGCACCGGCGTTCGCCGCCTGAGCGTCGCAACGGCGGGTTTGAAGACGTTCCTGCGGGAAAACTGACACAATGCCCAGGTGCGACCCGATGCTGTTGACTCACGCCGCCGCGAGCCCGTGGCCGCTCGACCCATGGTCGAGCGGGCGTTGGCCGGCGTGCTGGAGCGAGTGAGCCGCGACACCCGCGACCCGATCGCCGTCGTGGACCTGCGCCCCGGTCACCGGGGACGCGTCCGCTGGAGCAACCGGCGAGGCGCGGCCTGGACGGTGCGACCGGGCGACCTCGTGCGCAACCACGCGCCCGAGGAGCACGCTGACGCGGTCGAGCAGATGCTCGAGCACCTCGCCGACCACACCGGCACCGTGCAGATGCCGGCGGGGATCTCGCGGGCGACCGGACCCGTCCGGTGGGACATGGTCCGCGCGGGCGACGGACCGGAGTCCGACTACGCCATCATCAGGATCGCCAGCGTGAGCGAGGGGGCTGCGATGAACGATCAGCGACGACAGAACGATCTCGACGACTTCGTGGAGCGGGTGCGGTACTCGATGTCGCGCCTGTCGCGACAGTCGGGCGTCGTGGGGGTGGTCGGCGTCGACCTCAAGCGGGCTGACGAGTCCGCCAGCCAGGACCCGACCCTCGCCGACAAGCTGCGCGAGTCCTACACCCACGCGGCCGCCCGCATCTCCAGCGTGGCGCGCTCCGGCGACTCGGTGGTCCAGGTCGCCGAGCACCAGATCGCGGTGCTCGTCGAGGTGCGCACGCCCCTCGACCTCGACATCGTCATCGCCCGGATCTCGCGCACCATCGGCGAGCCCTTCTCCGTCGGCGGCGACACCATCCGCATCGGCAGCGGCGTGGCCTCGGCCTACGCCGAGGGCAACCACGGGGAGCCCGCGGCGCTCGTCGCCGAGGCGCTGCACCGCGCCCGCGAGGCCCGCCTCGACCCGTCCACCCGCGCGGCGGTCGACGCCCGCGGCGGGCGCGGCGCCAACGAGCGCTCGATGGTCGCCCTCACCACGCCCGGCCCGCGCGAGCTCGACGGTGGCATGCCCACCCTCACGAGCCGCGAGCGCGAGACCCTCGCCCGGATGTGCGCCGGTCAGAGCACCTCGGTGATGGCCGACTCCATGGGCATCAGCATCACCACCGTCCGCACCCACGTGCGCGCCGTGCTCTCCAAGCTTGGCGCGCACTCGCGTGTCGAGGCCGTCGCCGTCGCCGTCCGCAACGGCCTCGTCTCCCGCCACGAGCCCTAGCCGCGCGCCCCGGCATCCCGCCTGACGGCGTTGCTCGCCACGTCGACGCACGACACCGGTGCGCCATCGTGGCGGCGCCTGGTCAGTCGGGCGCCGGCTGGCAGCGGGGGCACCAGAAGCTGACGCGCATCATCAGCGGGTCCTCGCCGATCTCGCCCTTGAGCAGCCGGGTGCCGCAGCGGCGGCAGGGGCGGCCCGAGCGGCCGTAGACCCACAGCTCGCGGCCGGAGCGCAGGTCGCCGGTGGTGCAGCGCATCGCGCGGAGCGAGTTGGCCTTGAGCAGACGGGCCGCCTTGTCGACCAGGCGCGCGACGTCGGGGACGACGGACACCGGCGCCTCGGGGTGCAGGCCCACGATGAAGCACAGCTCGTGGGCGTACACGTTGCCGACGCCGGCGAGGTTGCGCTGGTCCAGCAGGGCCATCGCCACACCGCGGTCGGGGTCGGACGCGACGGCCCGGGTGGCTCTCTCGGCGTCCCAGTCCGGACCCAGGAGGTCCGGGCCCAGGTAGTCCAGCGCGGTGGTCGCCTCCTCGGCGGTCCACACCTCGAGGACGCCGAGGCTGAACCCGACGGCGACCCGGTCCGCGGTGTGCAGGACCACGCGCGCCTGGTGCGCGGGACGCTTCCAGGTGCCACCCGGTGGGTAGAGGTGCCAGGAGCCCTCCATCTTCAGGTGCGAGTGCACGACGTGGTCGCCCAGATCCATCAGCAGGTGCTTGCCCCGGCTGCGCACGGACTCGATCCGGCGCCCCGAGAGGTCGGTGATCGCGAGCTGGGGCACCCGGAAGTCGGTCTTGACGAGCATCTCGCCGTCGAGCGCCGTGGCGAGGTTGGTCGCGGCGCGGAACACCGTGTCGCCCTCAGGCACCGGTCACGACCTGATCCGCAGGCCACGCGGGGTGGCATGGAAGCCGGCCTGCTCGAGGGCGTCGGCCAGGGGGGTGCCGAGCACCTGCTCGCCGTCGGCCTTCTCCAGCGTCAGCCGGCCGAGCGCCCCGTCGCGGACCGCGAGCGCGAGCGCGTCGACGGCGGGCTGGAGCCGGTCGGGCGCGTCGACGAAGGTGAGCAGCGTCTTGCCGCCGCGCTCGACGTAGAGCGCGAGCTCGCCGTCGACCAGCACCACCAGGGCCCCGGCCTTGCGGCCCGGCCGGTGCGTCCCCGACGGGTCGGGCCACGGCAGGGCCGCGCCGTAGGGGTTGGCCGGGTCGGTGGCGGCCAGCGTGAGCGCCGAGGGCGCCCCGACCTCGGTCTCGTCGCCGACCTGGCGGGAGAACGAGCGGAGCCGGTCGACGGCGCCGACGGTGGCGAACTGGGCGGCCCCGAGGGAGTCGACGAAGTAGCCGCGTCGGCACTGACCGGCGTCCTCGAACCCGCTGAGCACCTTGTAGACGCCCGCGAAGCCCCCGCGCACGTGCTCGGCCTGCACCGACCCGCGGGTGACCACGCCGTAGCGGTCGAGGAGCAGCTCGCCGGTGGCGGCGGCACGGACCGTCGGGTCCACGACGGGACGCTCGAGGAGCGACCACCGCCCGGCCACGGCCGGGGGACCGGTGCGCGAGGGCATCGACGGGCGCCCGGGCCGCATCGGGCGGCGGCCTCGGACCGAGCGGCTGCGGGGCGTGGCGGCCTTGGTGCGGTGCGCGGTGCGTCCGGCGCCGATCAGGGCACGCAGCGGGGCGAGCGTGTCGTTGGTGAGGTGGCCGGCCCAGACCAGCTGCCACAGCGCCGCCGCGAGCGCCTGGTCGTCGGTGGAGCCGACCGCGTCGGACAGCGTGCGGAAGAAGTACGCACCGCCACCGGCCATCGCCTCCAGCACGGTGGTCTCGAGCGGGTCGAGGTCGTGCGGCGCGGGGTCGGGCACGGTGAGGTCGACGGTGTCGGCGAGGTGCAGGCCGACCCAGCCGTCGTTGCCCGGCAGCGACCCCGACCCCGCCCAGACCACCTCGCCGGTCGAGGTGAGCTCGTCGAGCATGGACGGCGCGTAGTCGATCACGCGGGAGCGGAGCACGAGCGGCTCGAGCGCCGACGCCGGCACGGGCACCCCGGCCAGCTGTTCGACGACGGTGATGACGCCGTCGACCCCGCGCAGGCGTCCACCGACGTGCTGCCAGCTGGGCAGGAAGCGGCCCAGCGTGGACGTCTCGACCGGCTCGACCTCGTGCCGGAGCGCGGCGAGCGAGCGACGACGGACGCGGCGCAGCACCTCCGCGTCGCACCACTCCGCGCCCTGCGCGCCGGGCCGGAACTCGCCCTCGACCACGCGGCCGGCGGCCGACAGCCGCACCAGGACGTCGTGCACCACGGCGACGCCGAGACCCAGCCGGGAGGCGACGTCGGTGGTGACGAAGGGGCCGTGGGTGCGCGCGAACCGGCTGACCAGGTCGGCGAGCGGGTCGTCGACCGGCATGATGAACGCGTCCGGCGTGCCCATCGGGATCGGGACGCCGAGGGCGTCGCGGAGCCGGGCGGCGTCCTCGACCGCGACCCACCACTGGTGGTCGGCGAAGGAGACCCGCAGGGCGCGGCGGTCCTGGGCGAGGTCGACGAGCCAGGCCGAGGCCTGGCCGGGCTCGGTGAGCCTGGCCTCGACCTCCTCGGTGGTGAGCGGCCCGAGCACGCGGAGCAGGTCCGCGACGCCCTCGAGCCCCTTGGCCTTGCGGTCGTCGGCGAGCCGCTGCAGCTCCGCCTCGGTGTCGGTGAGGACCGTGGGGTCGAGCAGGTCGCGCAGCTCGGCACGACCCAGCAGCTCGGACAGCAGCGAGGTGTCGAGGGACAGCGCGGCGGCGCGTCGCTCCGCGAGCGGGCTGTCGCCCTCGTAGAGGAACGCGGCGACGTAGCCGAACAGCAGGGAGCGGGCGAACGGCGACGGCTGCTGCGTGGTGGTCTCGACGACCCGCACGCGGCGGGCGTCGATGTCACCCATCAGCGACACCAGCGCGGGCACGTCGTAGACGTCCTGCAGGCACTCGCGCACGGTCTCGAGCACGATCGGGAAGCTGGGGTACCGGCGGGCGACCTCGAGCAGGGCGGCCGACCGCTGGCGCTGCTGCCACAGCGGCGAGCGCTTGCCGGGGTTGCGTCGGGGGAGCAGCAGGGCGCGGGCGGCGCACTCGCGGAACCGTGACGCGAACAGGGCCGACCCGCCGACCTCGTCGGTGACGATCTGGTCGACCTCGTCGGGCTCGAGGACGAAGAGGTCGGCGCCGGGCGGCTCGTCGTCGGTGTCGGGCAGGCGCACCACGATGCCGTCGTCGGCGGCCATCGAGGCGGCGTCGGTGCCGTAGCGCTGGCGGACGCGCGCGCCGACGGCCAGCGCCCAGGGCGCGTGGACCTGCATGCCGAAGGGGGAGTGGAGCACCAGGCGCCAGTCGCCGAGCTCGTCGCGGAACCGCTCGAGCAGCAGCAGCTGGTCGTGCGGCACGTGGCCGGTGGCCTCCTGCTGCTCGTGCACGAACGACAGGAGGTTGTCGGTGGCCCAGGCGTCGAGGCCGGCGTCGAGGCAGCGGGTGCGGGCGTCGGGCGCGCTCGCGCCGGTGAGGGTGCGGGTGAAGGCGCCGACGGCGCGGCCGAGCTCGTAGGGACGTCCGAGGCTGTCGCCCTTCCAGAACGGCAGCTTGCCTGGCTGGCCGTAGGCGGGGCTGACGAGGACGCGGTCGTGGGTGATGTCCTCGATCCGCCAGCTGGTGGCGCCGAGGGCGAAGACGTCTCCGACGCGCGACTCGTAGACCATCTCCTCGTCGAGCTCGCCGACGCGCGCGGCCTTCTCGCCCACCATGTAGACGCTGAAGAGGCCGCGGTCGGGGATGGTGCCGCCGGAGGTGACCGCCAGGCGCTGGGCGCCGGGGCGCCCGGTGAGGGTGCCGCCCACGCGGTCCCAGACGATGCGCGGGCGCAGCTCGGCGAACTCGTCGGAGGGGTAGCGGCCGGCGAGGAGATCGAGGGTGGCGTCGAAGGCCGAGCGGGGCAGGCCCGAGAAGGGTGCGGTGCGCCGCACCGCGGCGTACCAGTCGTCGACGTCGATGGGCTCGAGCGCGCAGGCGGCGACGGTCTGCTGGGCCAGCACGTCGAGCGGGTTCGCAGGGACGCGGAGCGACTCGATGGCGCCCTCGCGCATCCGCTCGACGGTGACCGCGGCCTGGAGGAGGTCGGCCCGGTGCTTGGGGAACACGACGCCGGTGGAGGTCTCGCCGACCTGGTGGCCGGCCCGGCCGACGCGCTGCAGGCCGCTCGCCACCGACGGCGGCGACTCGACCTGGATGACGAGGTCGACCGCGCCCATGTCGATGCCGAGCTCGAGCGAGCTGGTGGCCACGACGCACGGGATCCGGCCGGACTTGAGGTCGTCCTCGATGAGGGCGCGCTGCTCCTTGGACACCGAGCCGTGGTGCGAGCGGGCGAGCGTGGGCTCGGCGCCCTCGGTGGACCCGGCCTGGGCCATCAGCTGGGCCGGCGGACGGGACGCGCCGACGACGTCGTCCGGGCTCGCCTGGAGCAGGGCCGTGCGGTCGGCGTGGATCTCGTTGAGGCGGGCGGTGAGCCGCTCGGCGAGGCGACGGGAGTTGGCGAACACGATCGAGGTGCGGTGGGCGTAGACGAGGTCGACGACGCGCTCCTCGACGTGCGGCCAGATGGACGCCTGCCGCTCGACGTCGCCGGCGACCGAGCCCTCGACGGGGGCCGCGGTGCCGAGCTCGGTCATGTCGGCGACCGGGACGACGACCGACAGGTCCCAGGCCTTGGTCGAGGGCGGGGCCACGATCCGCACCGGGGCCTGGCCGCCGAGGAACCGGGCCACCTCCTCGTGCGGGCGCACGGTGGCCGAGAGGCCGATGCGCTGCACCGGGCGGGTGTCGCGCTCGCGCAGGAGGTCGTCGAGGCGCTCCAGCGACAGCGCGAGGTGGGCCCCGCGCTTGGACGACGCGACGGCGTGCACCTCGTCGACGATCACCGTCTCGACCCCGGCCAGCGACTCGCGCGCCGCCGACGTGAGCATCAGGAACAGCGACTCGGGGGTGGTGATGAGGATGTCGGGCGGCTTGGTGGCGAGCGCCCGGCGCTCCTGCGGGGGCGTGTCGCCGGAGCGGACGCCGACGGTGATCGTGGGGGCGTCGACCCCGAGGCGCTTGGCGGTCTGGGTGATGCCGACGAGCGGAGCGCGCAGGTTGCGCTCGACGTCGACGGCGAGCGCCTTGAGCGGGGACACGTACAGGACGCGGGTGCGCAGCATCGGCTCGTCGGGCGGCGGGGTGGTGGCCAGGCGGTCGAGGGACCACAGGAAGGCCGAGAGCGTCTTGCCCGAGCCGGTGGGTGCCACGACGAGCGCGTGCGACCCCTCCGACACCGCCTCCCACGCCCCCACCTGCGCCGACGTGGGCGCGGCGAACGCGCCGGCGAACCACTCGCGGGTCGCCGGTGAGAACCGGTCGAGGACCGGGTCGTGGCCGGGGCTGTCGCTCATCGGTCCATCCTCGCCCACGGGTCCGACACCCGCCGGGCACGTGACGTCGGACTCCCGGGTCGGCACGGGACCGGTGGTGCCGGCGGGGGGTGCCCACCTCGCGGTCCGGGGGTGTCGTGCCCGGGTCGCATACTGGCGGCGTGAGGCACAGCGAGTTCTGGGACCGGATGGAGCACCACCTCGGTGCCGGCTACGCGCGCGTCTGGGCCAGCACCCAGGTGCTCGGCGACCTCGGCAGCCGCACCGTCGACGAGGCCCTCGACGCCGGCGAGCAGCCCAAGACCGTCTGGCGCGCCGTCTGGGCGTCGCTCGAGCTGCCCGAGCGGGAGCGCTGAGGGCCCGTCCCGACGGAGGCCGACGCCCTCGGCCGCGCCCTCCGGCGCGACCGGGCCACCGCCGGCAGCAGCGCTGGAGGCCGGGCCCGGCACGCCCCGCGCCGTCAGTGCGGCGTGACGCCGGTGGCCTCGCAGCAGTAGTCCCACAGCGTCTGGCGGTCCTCGGCCTCCTCCACCTGGGAGGGGAGGAAGGTCATGGGACGGGGCCGGCGGTCCTGCCAGAACTGGCCGGTGGTGCGCACGGCGTCGTCGGAGCCGACGAGCCAGACGGCCGTGTCGGCGCCCTGCTCGGCGGTGCGCAGGATGGGCTTGACGACCTTGGCGAAGCCCGGGAGGGAGTCGGTGACGCCGGGGGTGTCGGCCCAGCCCGGGTGGAGGCTGTGCACGAAGATCCCGTCGCCGGCGAGGCGCTCGGACAGCATCGCCGCGACGACGACCTGCATGCGCTTGGTCCGGGCGTAGGAGCGGGTGCCGTTGTACTCGCCCCGGCGGAACTCCAGGTCCTGCGCGACCTCGTGCGTGAACGGCGCGGAGTACATGCCGCCGGACGACATCCACACCACGCGGGCGTAGCCCTCCTCGGCGAGGTTCTCGCGGAGCAGCTCGGTCATCAGGAACGGACCGAGGACGTGGGTCGCGAGGGCCATCTCGTGGCCCTGGGCGGTCTCGGTGCGCTCGGGGGGCATCACGCCGGCGTCGTGGACGATCGCGTGCAGCGCGCCGATCCGGCCCCGCAGGTCGGCGCACCAGGCGCGGACGGCGTCGAGGTCGCTGACGTCGCACTCCTCGATCACGACGTCGGCCGTGGGCACGTCGCGACGGATCAGCCCGGCGGACTCCTCCAGCCGCGAGGCCTTGCGCCCGACGAGGTGCACGATGCCCCCGAGCTCGGCGATGCCGGCGGCCGTGGCGCGGCCGAGGCCCGAGCTGCCGCCGGTCACGACGATCCGCTTGCCGATCAGCGAGCCGGGCTCGGCGTCGGCGGGCCACCAGCGCCGGCGCAGGGAGTAGCCGATCTTGGAGTAGCCGGGAAGGATGGTCTTGTCGAGCAGGGTCTCGGCGATGCCGGTGAGCGCGTGGGAGGCCATGCGGCCAACCCTACGGAGCCCTCCGGCACCTCGCACCTACGCTGATCCCCATGACGGACGACGGCAGGCCGCAGCTCGCGGTCATCGGTGGCAGCGGCTTCTACACCTTCCTCGACGGAGCGGAGGACGTCGAGGTGACCACCCCGTTCGGCGACCCGTCCGCGCCGGTCGCGGTGGGCACCGTCGACACCGACGCGGGCCCGCGCCGGGTCGCGTTCCTGCCCCGCCACGGCCGCGACCACCAGTTCCCGGCCCACCGGGTCAACTACCGGGCCAACCTGTGGGCGCTGCGCAGCCTGGGCGTCCGCTGGATCCTGGCCCCCTGCGCCGTCGGCGGGCTGCAGGCCGAGCACGGCCCCGGCACCCTCGTCGTGCCCGACCAGCTCGTCGACCGCACCACCGGGCGCACCCAGACCTTCTACGACACCGGCGCCAACCACGTGTCGTTCGGCGACCCGTACTCGCCGGCCCTGCGCGGCGCCCTGCTCGACGGGCTCCGCGCCGCCGGCCAGGAGCCCGTCGACGGCGGCACGATGGTCGTCATCGAGGGTCCGCGCTTCTCCACCCGCGCCGAGTCGCAGTGGTACGCCCGTCAGGGCTGGGACGTCGTCAACATGACCGGCCACCCCGAGGCCGTCCTGGCTCGCGAGCTCGCGATGGCCTACGCCACCGTCGCGCTCGTCACCGACCACGACGCGGGCGTCGAGACCGGCACCTCGGTCAACCAGGACGACGTCTTCGCCGTCTTCGCGCGCTACACCGACCTGCTCCGCGACACGCTGCGCGGCGTGGCCGCCACCGTCGACGTCGACGGTGACGACCCCGCGTTCTCCGCGCTCGACGGCCTGCACCTGCCATTCGAGCTGCCGTGAAGGTCCTGCTGACGGGATCCGCGGGCTTCATCGGCCAGCACGTCGCGCGGGTCGTCCGCGAGGCCGGCCACGACGTCGTCGGCCTCGACGCCCTGCTGCTGCAGGCGCACGGGCCCGACGCGACGCTGCCCGAGGGCACCGTGCGCGGCGACGTGCGCGTTGCCGCCGACCTCGACCCGCTGCTGGCCGACGTCGACGTCGTGTGCCACCAGGCGGCGATGGTCGGCAACGGCGTCGACGCGCAGGACCTGCCCGACTACGCCACGCACAACGACCTCGGCACCGCGGTGCTGCTCGCGGCGATGGCCCGCGCCCGTGTCGGACGGCTCGTGCTCGCGTCGTCGATGGTGGTCTACGGCGACGGCCGCTACACCTGCCCCACCCACGGCGACGTCCCGCCGGCCACCCGGCGCGAGGACGACCTCGCCGCGGGGCGCTACGACCCGCGCTGCCCGCACTGCGACGGCCCGATCGAGTGGCACCTCATCGGCGAGGACACCGCGTTCGCGCCGCGCACCAGCTACGCGGCCTCCAAGGTCGCCCAGGAGCACTACGCCGACGCGTGGTGCACGCTCGAGGGGTCGCGCGCCATCGCGCTGCGCTACCACAACGTCTACGGGCCGGGCATGCCCGCGGACACCCCCTACTCCGGCGTCGCGGCGATCTTCCGCTCGGCGATCGCCCGCGGTGACGCGCCGCGGGTGTTCGAGGACGGGCAGCAGGTGCGCGACTTCGTGCACGTGCACGACCTCGCCCGCGCCAACCTCGCGGCGATCGAGGCCGTCGGCGACCAGGCGCCGGGGCTCGAGGCCTACAACGTCTGCTCCGGCCGCCGGTACACCATCGGCCAGATGGCGGGCCGGCTGTCGCAGGCGGCCGGGGGAGCCGAGCCGGTGCTCACCGGCGACTACCGCGCGTTCGACGTGCGGCACGTGGCCGCGTCGCCCGACAAGGCCCGCGACCAGCTGGGCTTCACCGCCCAGGTCGATCCCGACGACGGCATCGCCGAGCTCGCCACGGCGCCGCTGCGCACGCGGTAGGCAGCGCTACTGCGGGCTCCGCGCCAGCGCGAGCACGGGGATGACGTAGAGGCTCTGGATCGCCAGTCCCAGCAGCACGTTGGTGGCCAGCGCCGGCATCCGCCACCGCGCGGGCAGGTAGGCGCAGCCCATCAGCACGAACAGCGAGAACGGCATCCAGATCCGCTCGACCTCGGCCTTGCTCATGCCCGAGACCGTGGCCACCACGATGGTGGCGAACCCGGCGGCCGCGAGCACCGCGACGGGCTCGCGCCGCCGCACCGCGGCGAAGACCTCGGGCAGCGCCGCCCACGTCACGAGGCCGACGCTGAACGTCCACGCGGCGAGGTTGGCCCACACCCAGTAGTGGTACGACCGCTCGGACGCGATGCCGGCGTTGTAGCGCTCGACGAGCACGGGGTAGGCCTCCCACCAGGAGAAGCCCGCCACGGTGAACACCGCGGCCACGACGAGCGCTCCGAGCAGCGCCCAGGGCAGCACCGACCAGCGCCGGGCGAGGAACAGTACCGCGAGCGCCAGGACGCCGAGCAGCACCAGGCCGTACGACAGGTAGACGCACAGGCCGAGCACGAGACCGGCGCCGACGCCCCACGCCGCCCGCGACCGGGCGGACCCCCGCGTCGCGGCGACGGCGAGCAGCGCGAGCCCCCACGCCGCCGCGGCCATGAACAGCGCGTCGCCCTGGCTCATCCAGATGGCGAGGGGCGCGAGCACCAGCCACGGCGCGACCCGCCGGGCCCAGGTCTCGCCCGCCAGTACCCGGACGCACAGCGTGCCGGCGACGACGGCGGTGGCACCGAGCGTCATCACCACGACGCCCACCCAGAACGGGTCGTCGATGCCGACGCGGTCGAGGCCGATGTAGAACAGCAGCGCGCCGGGCGGGTGGCCGGCCACGTGCACGTGCCAGTTGTCGGGGTGCGTGTAGGGGATCCGCTCGACGAACTCGTGCATCATCACGCCGACGTCCTGCACGCGGACGGCGTCGTGGAGGTACTCGCCCGGACGCTCGTAGAGGCGGGCGAAGCCCTCCCGGCCGAGCGAGATGGCCAGTGAGAATGGCCACAGCCACGCCATCGCGTACGAGGCGCCGAGGAACGCCGGCCAGGGCAGCCGCTCCACCAAGTAGCGCCAGGTCAGCAGGAGCGCGACCCCCACCGTGAGGGGCAGCAGGGTGTGCCAGCCGACGTCGGGGCCCCAGTCGGCGTGCAGCGGCGGGGCGTGCACCCGGACGTCCTCGCCCGTGATCACGGGGAAGAGCATCGACGCGGCGACCAGCGCGACGGCGACGGCCACGGCGATCCACGTGCGGCGCGTCGTCCGGCTCGGCGGGCGGACCGGCGTCTGCGTCGGCGTCGTCACGCGCCCCAGGGTAGGGGGTGCGTCCGAGCGCCCCGCCGCATCCTTCCTGGTCACAGCCGCGCCACGTGCTCTTCAGTGCGCGAAACCACCGTGTTCCCAGTACGTTCGTGTTCATGACGCACGGTCCCGATGCCCGAGCGGCGATCGTGTGCGACCTGGTGATCCCCTGTCGAGACGAGGCGCCGGCTCTGCCCCCCGTCCTCGCGGCCGTGCCCGAGGGCTTCGGCGCGATCGTGGTCGACAACGGCTCCACCGACGGCACCGCCGACGTCGCCCGTGCCCACGGCGCCCGCGTCGTCAGCGAGGACGCCCCCGGCTACGGGGCCGCGGTCCACGCCGGCATGCTCGCCGCCACCGCCGAGTTCGTCGCGGTGATCGACGGCGACGGATCGATGGACCCCGCCGACCTCGTCCCCATGCTCCAGCTGGTGCGCGACGGCGACGCCGACATGGCCGTCGGCCGCCGTCGTCCTGTCTCGTCCTCGGTGTGGCCCTGGCACGCCCGCGCCGGCACCGCCGCGCTCGCGTGGACGATCCGTCGGGGCAGCAGCGTCGACATCCACGACCTCGCCCCGATGCGGGTGTGCCGCCGCCAGGCGCTGCTCGACCTCGGTGTCGAGGACCGGCGGTTCGGCTACCCGCTCGAGCTGATGCGTCGGGCGGCGGCCGCGAAGTGGTCGATCCGCGAGATCGACGTGTCGTACCGTGAGCGCGCCAAGGGCACCAAGTCCAAGGTGTCGGGCTCGGTGCGGGGCACCGTCCGCACCATCCACGACTTCGCGAAGGTGATGAGATGAGCGCGCCGACCGTCCTGGTCGTGGCGAAGGCTCCCGTCGCCGGCCAAGCCAAGACCCGCCTGGGCACGAATCTCGGACATGAGGCAGCAGCGGACCTGGCAGCAGCGGCGCTGCTCGACACCCTCGACGCCGCCGCCGCCACCACCTGGCCGGTCGTCGTCGCGATGACCGGCGACCTCACCGCCGCCGAGCGCGCCGACGAGGTGCGTGCGGCCATCGCGCCGCACCACGTCGTCCCGCAGCGGGGCGACACCTTCGCCGAGCGCCTCGTCGCCGCCCACAGCGAGGCCGACGTCGGCCACGGCGTGGTGCAGGTCGGCATGGACACCCCGCAGGTCACCGCCGACCTCCTGCGCCAGGCGGGGGACGCGCTGAACGACCACGACGCCGCGCTCGGCCTCGCCGAGGACGGCGGCTGGTGGGTGCTGGCGGTCCGCCACGGCGGCCTCGCCACCTGCCTGGCCGACGTCCCGATGTCCACCGACGACACCGGCGAGCTCACGCTCCGTGCCCTCACCGGCTCCGGGGCCCGGGTCGCCACGCTCCCCGTGCTCGCCGACGTCGACACGCTGGCCGACGCCGAGGCCGTCGCGGCCCTGGCGCCGACCACCCGGTTCGCCCGGGCCCTGCACGCGCACCACACCCACACCGACCACGACGAGACCGGTACCGCCCCCCACGGCGCCAAGGAGGGAGTCGCGTGACCGAGATGCTCGACCTGGACGACCTGAGCCCCATCGAGGCCATGGACGCAGCGTTCGCGGGACATCCCGCCGAGCTCGTCCACCACGACGGCGGCTCGATCCCGCTCGCCGTGCACGAGTGGGTGCAGGACGCCACGAAGATCGACCACGAGCTGTTCATCGACGCGTGCTCCGGCACGACGCTCGACCTCGGCTGCGGCCCGGGCCGGCTCACCGCCGGGCTGGCCGCCCAGCGCATCCACGCCGTCGGCGTCGACATCTCGGCCGAGGCCGTGCGCCAGACCCGCGTCCGCGGCGCCGCGGCGCTGCAGCGCGACGTCTACGCCAGCATGTTCGGCATGGGGATGTGGGACCACGCGCTCCTCGCCGACGGCAACATCGGCATCGGCGGCGACCCCGTCAAGCTCCTCACCCACGCCCGCCGCCTCGTGCGGCCGGGCGGCTCGATCCTGGTCGAGCTGGGACCCACCGGCACGGGCCTCACCCGGCACGACGTCCGCCTGCGCATCGGCGAGCGGATGAGCGGCCACTTCCGGTGGGCCTACGTCGGCGTCGACGCGCTGCCCGAGCTGACCGCGGCCACCCGGCTCGTCACGCGCGACGTGATCTGCTCCGGCGGGCGCACCGTCGCCGTCCTCGAGCGGCCCGCCACCGCCCGTTGAGCGGCTCCCCGGTCACCCTCTGGTACGCCGGCTACGGCTCCAACACCCTCGACGAGCGCTTCCGCGCGTACCTCGACGGGTCCGCCACGTCGTCCCGCTTCGGCGCCCACCCCGCCCACCCCGCCCACCTCGGAGGTGGCGCCACGGGGCGGACGGCCTGGGCGACCTGCGACCACGCGCTGGGCTTCGCCGGGCGCTCCGTGCGCTGGGACGGCGCCGTCGCGTTCCTCGGGCTGCGACCCGAGGCCGGTGCCGTGTCGCACCTGCGGCTGCACGAGCTGACCGCGTCGCAGCTCGCGCACGTCGCCACGGTCGAGAACAACGTGCCCGACCTCGGCTGGGACGGTGACGTCGGCGGGCTCGAGGTCGGTGGCACCCACCGGTTCAGCCTCCCCGCCGGGCTCGGCCCCGCCCGCGGCAAGTACGACACCGTGCTCCGGCTGCCGGACCACGAGGGGCTGCCCGTGGTCACGCTGACCACCTCGCGCGACCTCGCGGGCGGCTCGCCGGGGGAGGCCTACCGGCAGGTGGTGGCCGACGGGCTGGCCGGGAGCGGCCTGTCGCGCGACGAGGTGGCGGCCTACCTGGACCACGCCGTCGCGAGGTCGGCGTGTCGCCCCGCGTCGAACAGGTGTTCGGACTAGTCTCGTGCACAGGCCGACGTGCGAGGGGCCTTCGTCCACAGGTGGCGATCACGTGGCCACGGACTGTCCGTGGCTCCCTCTAGCGTCGTAGGTGGCCGCACTCCGACACGACAGAACAGGATCACGCACATGGCTGCAAACGACCGTGGCAAGGCTCTCGACAACGCGATGGCCCAGATCGAGCGCGCTCACGGCAAGGGCTCGGTGATGCGCATGGGCGAGCGCGGCGTGGTCCCCATCGAGGTGATCCCGACCGGCGCCACCGCGCTCGACGTCGCCCTCGGCATCGGCGGCCTGCCGCGCGGCCGTGTCGTCGAGATCTACGGCCCGGAGTCCTCGGGAAAGACGACCGTCGCGCTGCACGCCGTGGCCAACGCGCAGAAGGCCGGCGGCATCGCCGCCTTCATCGACGCCGAGCACGCGCTCGACCCCGACTACGCCAAGAAGCTGGGCGTCGACACCGACGCGCTGCTGATCTCCCAGCCCGACTCCGGTGAGCAGGCCCTCGAGATCGCCGACATGCTGATCCGCTCCGGCGCGCTCGACATCATCGTCATCGACTCCGTGGCGGCCCTGGTGCCCCGCGCCGAGATCGACGGCGAGATGGGCGACAGCCACGTCGGCCTCCAGGCCCGTCTGATGAGCCAGGCGCTGCGCAAGCTCACCGGTGCGATCCACAGCGCCGGCACCACGGCGATCTTCATCAACCAGCTGCGCGAGAAGATCGGCGTCATGTTCGGCTCGCCCGAGACCACCACCGGTGGCAAGGCGCTCAAGTTCTACGCCTCGATCCGCCTCGACGTCCGCCGCATCGAGACGCTCAAGGACGGCGGCGACGCGGTCGGCAACCGCACCCGCGTCAAGGTCGTCAAGAACAAGATGGCCCCGCCGTTCAAGCAGGCCGAGTTCGACATCATGTACGGCCAGGGCATCAGCCGCGAGGGCTCCCTGATCGACGTCGGCGTCGAGGCGGGCCTGGTCCGCAAGGCCGGGGCCTGGTACACCTACGACGGCGACCAGCTCGGCCAGGGCAAGGAGAACGCGCGCAGCTTCCTGCGCGACAACCCCGACCTCGCCGACGAGCTCGAGAAGCGGATCAAGGAGCAGCTGGGGGTCGGTCCGCGGGTCGACGAGCCCGCCGACGCGCCGGCCGACGTGGTCGCCGTCGACTTCTGAGCCGCGGACCCGCGATGCACGCCGATCCGTCCGACCCGGCCACCTCGCACGCCGGCCCGCGCCCCTCGGGGCGTGGGCGGCGTCGGGCGCGCGAGGCGCCGCCCGACGGCGAGATCGACCTCGGGCCGCACGCCGACGTCGAGTCGTTCGCCCGGCAGATCCTGCTGCGCCGGCTCACCGACCAGCCCCGCACCCGGGCCGACCTCGCCGAGCAGCTGGCGAGCCGGGGCGTGCCCGACGACGTCGCCGTGCGGCTGCTCGACCGCTTCACCGCGGTCGGCCTGATCGACGACGCGGAGTACGCACGGTCCTGGGCGAGGTCGAGGCAGCGGTCCCGGGGGCTGTCGGGTCGGGTGATCGCCCAGGAGCTGCGGCGCAAGGGGGTCGACGACGAGCTCGTCCGCGAGACCGTCGCCGAGGAGATCGACGCCGACTCCGAGCGCGAGGCCGCCCGGGCCCTGGTGCGCAAGAAGCTGCGCTCGATGCGCGGTGTCGAGGAGCCGAAGCGCACCCAGCGTCTCGTCGGCATGCTCGCCCGCAAGGGCTACGGCTCGGGGGTGGCCTACGGGGTCATCCGCGAGGAGATCGGCGCCGAGGCCGAGCTGGACGCGCTCGACTCGCTGTGACCGGCACCGGCCTTGGCCCCGGTGGCTAGCGTCGGGACACATGCGGACCCCTCGCCTCCACGTCCTGGGTGCGGCCGTCGTGACGATGGCCGCGCTGTCGGCGTGCAGCGGCGAGACCGACGCGCGGCGCCCGTTGCCCACGGCGACGTCCTCGCCCGTGCCCTCGGCCTCGCCCAGCCCGTCCCCGACGGTCACCCCGTCGTCGGCGGCACCGGTCCGCGTGGACGCGGACGCCGCGATGGCCACCGTCACCCACCTGAGCGAGACGATCGGCCGGCGGCACGCGACGTCCCGCGCCTACGAGCGTGCCGCGGACTGGGTGGAGGGGCGGTTCGCCGGTCTCGGGTACACCGTGAGCCGGCAACCGGTCGACGTGCCGGCCGGCAACACCTGGGGCGTCGACGTCCCCGCCGGCACCGTCGACAACGTCGTGGCCGACCCGCCGGGCTTCGACCCCACCCGGCCGCACGCCGTGGTGGGGGCCCACCTCGACACCATCCCGCGAGCGCCCGGGGCCGAGGACAACGCCTCCGGCGTCGCGGTGCTCCTCGAGCTGGCCAGGATGGCGCGGGCCGAGCAGCCCGGCGTCCCGGTGCGGATGGTCGCCTTCGGCGCCGAGGAGCCGCGGGGTCCGAGCGACGACGACCACCACTACGGCTCGCAGGAGTACGTCGCGCAGCTGGACGACGCCCAACGCGAGGCCCTGGTGGGCATGGTCGCCCTCGACCGGGTGGGCGTGCGTGGACCCGCCGTCCCGGTCTGCAACGGCGGCGACGACGACGGCACCCGCGACGAGCTGGTGCGGGCCGCGCGGGCGTCCGACACCCCGCACACCGCCTGCGGCGACAACCGCTCCAGCGACCACTGGTCCTTCGAGCGTGACGGCCTGCCGGGCGCACGTCTCGGCTCGATCCCGTATGCGGGCTACCACTCGCCGGGCGACACCGTGGAGGTCGTGTCGCAGAACCAGCTCGTCCGGACCGGCACCATCGCCTGGACGTGGATGCAGCGGCTCGGCTGAGCGCTCCTCCGGGGCTCAGCGCAGCCGGTCGTAGGGCGCGCGGCTCTCGCTGCGGACGTCGCGCAGGATCGACGCCGCCCGCTCGCCGGTGACCGGGCGCGGGGCGAGGTCGTCACCGATCACGTACGGCACCGGGTCGAGCGCCACCAGGCGTCCGCCCCAGAACACCGCCTCCAGGACGATGCCCTCCTGGGTCTGCCGGCTGAAGTCCATGTCGAACACGAAGTTGCCGAGCGAGTGCACCACCGGGACGGCGCCGATCGTCTCCCAGCCCTGCACCCAGTGCGGGTGACCGCCGACCACGAGGTCGGCGCCCGCGTCGGCGAAGGCGCGGGCCATCTGACGTTGGCTCTGCTCGGGCCGGTGCGTGTACTGGGTGCCCCAGTGGGGGACGACCACCACGGCGTCCACCTCGGCGTCGAGGGCGCGGACGTCCGCGGCGACGCGGTCCAGCTGCGCACGGTCGAGCGGGCCGGTGCGGGGCGGCGCGTCGATCCGGTTGGTCCCGGGACGGGTCGCGGTCGCGGCGGGCGTCTCGCCGATCGAGTCGGTCGCGACGAACCCGATGCGCACCCCGTCGTGCTCGACGACGGCCGGGCGTCTCGCCTCGTCGAGGTCGCGTCCGCCGCCCACGGTGGCGAAGGCGTCGAGCCGGGCGAGGGTCCGCTCGATGGCCGTGGCGCCGTAGTCGCCCAGGTGGTTGTTGGCCAGACCCACGACGTCGATCCCGGCAGCGGTCAGCCCCTGGCGCACCGAGGGGGCCGCGCCGAACGAGTCGCCGCCCTGCTGGGCGGCACCGGCCTGCGACAGCGTCGACTCGAGGTTGGTGAAGGCGACGTCGGCGGCGGCGAGCCGGTCGGCGAAGGGGCGGAGCGGGTACGCCGGATCGGCCCGTCGCTCGATCTCCTCGCCCACCCGGCGCCCGAGCATGGTGTCGCCGGTGATCGTCACGGTGACGACCGGCTCGGCCGCCGCGTCGGCCGGAGTCGTGATCGCGTAGCGCTCGGGGGAGCGGAGCGGGTCGACGCCGTCGACGCGGAGCGCGTCCACCCGGGGCTCGGCCGCGGTGGCCGGCACCACGGCGAGGGTGTCGTCGCGGGTGGCGGCCAGCTCGACGGCGGCGGCCGCGGAGCCGACGTCCTCCACGGCGTCGCCCACCGTGCCGCCGGTGTCGCCGGTGACCACGCGCATCGGCGCGGCGTCGTAGCCGAGCGCCGACCAGTCGGTGGCGCCGTCCGCGAGCACCGCCCGTGCCTGCGCCGCCGTGACGTCGCGTCCGGTGCGGCCGCGGTGCGCGAGCATCGCCAGCGGGACCTCCGTGGCCGGGGTGGCCGACGGGGACGTCGACGGCGCGGTGGTCGGGGCGTCGTCGTCGGGCGGAGGGGCGGCCGTGCAGGCCGCCAGCGCGAGCAGCAGACCGGCGGCGGACGTCCGTGCGGCGTGCATGCGTCCGGAGTCTATGGACGGCGCGCAAGCCGTCCACGGCCCGAGACGCGGGCGGCGTCGGCGGCGCGGCGGACGGCACCGGTTACCGAGCAGTAGCATGCGGGCATGACCGCCACCTACGACCTGTACCGCAGGATCAGCAGCGTCCCCGTCGTCGGCTCGCGGCTGTTCTCCGCGGCGTTCGCGCTCAAGGCCCCGTACTTCGGCACGGTGCTGCCCCACGTGCAGGTGATGGAGCCGCACCGAGCCGAGGTGCGGGTGGCGAAGCACTGGGGCGTGCAGAACCACATCGGCACCGTGCACGCCATCGCGGTCTGCAACGGGCTCGAGGCGGCGATGGGCCTGCTGGCCGAGGCCACCGTGCCCGAGGGGATGCGGTGGCTGCCCAAGGGCATGGAGGTGGACTACCTCGCCAAGTCCGACAGCTCCGTCGTCTGCCACGCGGGGACGACACCGGCGGACTGGGACGGCGCGCCCGACGTCCCGGTCAGGGTCTGGGCCACCCGCGCCGACGGAACCACCGTGGTCGAGGGCACCATCGGGCTCTGGGTGACGCCCGAGCCTGCTCGCGGCTAGATCGAGCGTTGCCCGGCGGGGGCCAGACCGCTGGCGCCGTCCCCGACCATCGGCACGACCAGGGACTTCTCGCCGACGTACCGACGCTGCGCCCAGGTCGCCACGGCGGTGAGGACGAGGTTCACCGCGATGTACAGCGCCGCCAGCACGATGGCCGTCGGCACCTGGTTCTGGAACTCGGTGTAGACCGAGCGCCCAATGAACGTGAGGCCGGGGGCCAGGATGTAGGCGCCGAGGCTGGTGTCCTTCAGCGCGACGACGCACTGGCTGATCAGCGACGGGAGCATGATCTTCACCGCCTGGGGGAGCAGGACCAGCGTCATCACCTGCGTCTTGCGCATGCCCAGCGCGGAGGCGGCCTCGCCCTGCCCGGCCGGGACCGCGAGGATGCCCGCCCGGAAGATCTCGGCGAGCACCGAGCCGTTGTAGAGCGTGAGGCCGACCACCAGGGACCAGTAGGGACCGAAGCCGTCGCCGACGCCGAAGGTGAAGAAGACGAACGTGATGAGGAGCAGCAGCGGGACGGCGCGGAAGAACTCCACGACCGCCCAGCTCGGCCAGCGCACCCAGGCGTGGTCCGACAGCTTCCCGACGCCGAAGAGCAGTCCGAAGACCACGGCCAGCACGATCGACGTCCCGGCGGCCTGCAGCGTCTTGAGCAGCCCGTCGACCAGGATGGCCTGGATGTAGGCCGGGGTGACGAACGGCTCCCAGAGCCGGTACTCCAGCTGCCCCCGGTCGTGGAGACGCCAGACGATCAGGGCCAGGAGGCCGGCGACGAGGACGAGCGCCAGGACGTTGAAGACCCGCTGGCGCGCGCGTGCCCGGGGCCCGGGCTGGTCGAACAGGACGAGGCTCATCAGGCGACCCTCCAGCGGCGCTCGAGACGGTTGGCGGCGAACGACATCAGCTCGACGATGACGATGTAGCCGAGCGCGAAGACCAGGAAGATCATGAGCCGCTCGTTGGCGTTGTTGTTGGTGAGGCCGCGCATGGTGGCGGTCGCCTCCGCGAGGCCGAACGCGGCCGCGACCGACGTGTTCTTCGCCATCGCGATGAGCACGCTGGCCATCGGCGGGATGACGGCGCGCAGGGCCTGGGGCATCACCACCTCGCGCATGCACTGGCCGAACGTGAGCCCGATGGAGCGGGCCGCCTCGGCCTGTCCCACCGGCACCGAGTTGATGCCCGACCGCAGGGCCTCGGCGACGAACGCCGAGGTGTACAGCGTCATCGCGAGGACGCCCTTGACCAGGAACGGGTAGTTCAGTCCGAGTCGGGGACCGGCGATGAAGACGAAGATGAACACGACCAGCAGGGGCGTGTTGCGGAAGATGGACACGTAGACCACGGCCGCGCCACGGAGCAGCGGCACCGGGCTGACGCGGGCCGCCGCCAGCAGGGTGCCGAGCACGATCGAGCAGATGCCGGACAGCACGAGCAGCTGGATCGTCAGCCAGAACCCTTGCAGGATGAGCCCGACGTTCCCGTCCAGGAAGGTCATCAGTGGTCCTCGTCGGTGATGGTCGTGCGTCGGTGCGGGCGCCGGGAGGGCGCCCGCACCGACGTCGGGACTAGCGGAGCGTCAGGCCGCGCAGGCGTCGAACTCGGGCGGGGTCGGCGTCTCGCCGCCACCCTTGCCGAGCGTCGCCTCGTAGGCCTTGGCCCACTCGCCGTCCTCCTCGGCGTCGCCGATCGTGTCGACGATCCACTGGCACATCTCGGTGTTCTCGATGTTGTAGCCGACGCCGTAGCGCTCCTCGGAGAACGGCTCGCCGACGACCTCGAGCTCGTCGGGGTTCTCGGCGGCGTAGCCCAGCAGGATCGAGCCGTCGGTGGACATCGCCTCGACGGTGCCGTCGAGCACCTGGTCGCGGCACTCGGAGTAGGTGTCGAAGCCACGCGGGGTGGCGCCCTCGGCCCGGATGTTGTCGAGGGACGTCGACCCGGTGACCGAGCAGACCTCCTGGCCCTTCACGTCGGCGACGTCGGTGATGTCGCTGCCCTTCTTGACGAGCAGCTGCTGGCCGGTGATGTAGTACGGCCCGGCCTGGCCGACGATCTCGCGTCGCTCGTCGGTGATCGAGTACGACGCCAGCACGACGTCGACCTCGTCGGCCTGCAGGAACGGCTCGCGGTTGTCCGAGACCGTCTCCTTCCAGGTGATGTCCTCGGCCGCGATGCCGAGGCTGGCGGCGAGGACCTTGCCCATCTCGATGTCGAAGCCGGCGGGGGCGTCGGCCGTCGCGCTCTTGAAGCCGATGCCCGGCTGGTCGAACTTGACGCCGATGGTGATGCTGCCGGCGTCGGCGAGCTCCTTCATCTTGGTCCCGGCCTCGAAGTCCTCGGCGGCGTTGTCGGCGACGTCGACGTCGGCTCCGCCCTCGGTCTCGCTGCTGCCGGCGTTGCCGCAGGCGGCCAGGGTCAGTGCGGCCACAGCGGCGACCGCCGCGTAGCGCATCCGTCGTACCTTCATCGTGGGTTCCCTTCGGTGGTGGACCCACCGACGGGAGGCCCGCCGGTTGGTGTTGGTCGTGGCGGGTCAGTGCTTGAGGATCTTGCCCAGGAAGTCGCGCGCACGGTCCGAGCTCGGGTTGGAGAAGAACTCCTCGGGGGTGTTCTCCTCGACGATCCGGCCGTCGGACATGAACACGACGCGGTCGGCCGCGGTGCGGGCGAAGCCCATCTCGTGCGTGACGACGATCATCGTCATGCCGCCCCTGGCGAGGTCGACCATGACGTCGAGGACCTCCTTGATCATCTCCGGGTCCAGGGCCGAGGTGGGCTCGTCGAAGAGCATCACCTTGGGCTCCATGGCCAGCGCGCGAGCGATCGCGACGCGCTGCTGCTGGCCGCCGGAGAGCTGGGCGGGGTACTTGTCGGCCTGGGCCTCGATGCCCACGCGGGTGAGCAGCTCGCGCGCGCGCTTCTCCGCGTCGGCCCTGGACTGCTTGCGCACCTTGATCGGTCCCAGCGTCACGTTCTCGAGGATCGTCTTGTGGGCGAAGATGTTGAACGACTGGAAGACCATGCCGACGTCGGCCCGCAGCCCGGCCAGCGCC
This sequence comes from Nocardioidaceae bacterium, assembly GCA_030655315.1. Classification (GTDB taxonomy): domain Bacteria; phylum Actinomycetota; class Actinomycetes; order Propionibacteriales; family Nocardioidaceae; genus JAURVT01. Next base: position 68,340 of record JAURVT010000005.1, read on the forward strand.
TTGCCCTCCTCGGGCAGCTTCTGGCCGTCGACGGCGATGACGCCCTCGTCGATCGTCTCGAGGCGGTTGATCGTGCGGCACAGCGTCGACTTGCCCGAGCCCGACGGCCCGATCACGACGACGACCTCGCCGGGGGCGACGTGCAGGTCGACGTCCTGGAGGACGTGCAGCTGCCCGAACCACTTCTGCACGCCGTCGAGCGCGACCATGGATGTCCCGGTCCGGGCGCGGGTGCCCGCTTCGTCCGCCATGCCCGGCAACCTATCGGCGGTGAGGGTCGTGGGGGCAAGCCAGAACGGCCCGGGGGACCCAGACGCAACCCAATCGTCACCTGGGGCCCGTTTTCGGCCGCAGACCGCGTGCGGGACGCGACGAGGTCGTCGCGCGGCGCTACCGTCGAGCCATGACGAGCCGGGTGAGCCACACGACGATCGACTGCCACGACGCCTACGCACTGTCGCAGTGGTGGAAGCAGGTGCTCGGGTACGTCGACGTGGAGGACGACCCGAACGAGCCCGGCCACGACGAGTGCATGATCCTCGCCGCCGACGGTTCGCACCGGCTCCTGTTCATCGAGGTGCCCGAGCCGAAGACGGTCAAGAACCGCATCCACCTCGACCTGATGGCCGTCGAGGGGTCGCGCGACGACGAGACCGACCGCGTCCTCGCGCTGGGCGCCACCCCGGTGGAGGACCACCGGACCGCAGGCGGACGCGGTTGGCTCGTGATGGCCGACCCCGAGGGCAACGAGTTCTGCATCGTCCGCACGCCGGAGGAGCAGGCGGCCACCGGCGACTGACGTCGTGGGCGGGCGCTTACCCTGGGACTGCCATGACGATGCTCCACGACGAACCCACGACCACCGCGCTCTCGGCGCCCGCCGGTCGCACCTACCAGGTGCGCACCTACGGCTGCCAGATGAACGTCCACGACTCCGAGCGGCTCACCGGGCTGCTGGAGACGGCGGGCTACGTCCCGGCGGACGGCGACGAGCCGGCCGACGTCGTCGTGCTCAACACCTGCGCCGTCCGCGAGAACGCCGACAACAAGCTCTACGGCAACCTCGGCCACCTGGCCTCGGTCAAGGCCGAGCGCCCCGGCATGCAGATCGCGGTGGGCGGCTGCCTGGCGCAGAAGGACCGCGAGACCATCACGACGCGCGCGCCCTACGTGGACGTCGTCTTCGGCACCCACAACATCGGCTCCCTGCCGGCGCTGCTCGACCGGGCCCGCGTCGCCGAGGAGAGCCAGGTCGAGATCCTGGAGTCGCTCGACGTCTTCCCCTCCACGCTGCCCACCAAGCGCGACTCGGTCTTCGCGGCCTGGGTGTCGATCTCGGTGGGATGCAACAACACCTGCACGTTCTGCATCGTGCCGAGCCTGCGCGGCAAGGAGCGCGACCGCCGCCCGGGCGAGATCCTCGCCGAGATCGAGGCGCTCGTCGCCGACGGCGTGGTCGAGGTGACGCTGCTGGGCCAGAACGTCAACTCCTACGGCGTCGAGTTCGGCGACCGGCTGGCGTTCGGCAAGCTGCTGCGCGCGTGCGGCGAGATCGAGGGCCTGGAGCGCGTGCGGTTCACCTCGCCGCACCCCAAGGACTTCACCGACGACGTCATCGCCGCGATGGCCGAGACGCCCAACGTCATGCCGCAGCTGCACATGCCGTTGCAGTCGGGCTCGGACACGGTGCTCAAGGCGATGCGCCGCTCGTACCGCCGCGAGAAGTACCTCGGCATCATCGAGCGGGTGCGCGACGCGATGCCGCACGCGGCCATCACCACCGACATCATCGTCGGCTTCCCGGGCGAGACCGACGCGGACTTCGAGCAGACGATGGAGGTCGTCCGCGAGGCGCGATACACCAGCGCCTTCACGTTCCAGTACTCCCCGCGCCCCGGCACGCCCGCGGCGACCATGGACGAGCAGGTGCCCAAGGCCGTCGTCCAGGAGCGCTACGAGCGCCTGGCCGCGCTGGTCAACGACACCGCGTGGCGCGAGAACCAGCGTCTCGAGGGCACCGAGGTCGAGCTCCTCGTCGCCGACCACCAGGGCAAGAAGGACGGCGCCACGCACCGTCTCACCGGCCGCGCCCGCGACAACCGGCTGGTGCACTTCGTGCCCGGCGACCACGCCGTCCGTCCCGGCGACGTCGTCACCACCCGCATCACCCACGCCGCGCCGCACCACCTCGTCGCCGACGAGCCGGTGCTGACGGTGCGCCGCACCCGCGCCGGCGACGCGTGGGAGTCGCGCACGACGTCACCGCAGAGGGTCGGCGTCACCCTCGGCATGCCGACGGTCGGCGTCCCCGCACCCCTCCCGCCCCTCGACGGCCCCGCCTGCGCCTCCTGACCCCGGGACTTGTCGGTGCCACGCAGGCCTAGAGGCCCCTGAGGCACCGACAACTCCTCAGAAGCCCCGCACCATGACGGGCGGGACGGGGGAGCCGGCGGCGAGGAGCCCGAGGACGTGCGACTCCTGCGGCGGCATCGCCAGGGGCAGGGCGTCGAGCGGGAACCACCGCATCCCGCCGTTCTTCTCGGGCTCGCGGACGGACGGCTCGCCGGACCACCTCCGGGCGACGAAGAAGAAGTCGACCCGCTGCTCGACGGGCCCGCCACCGCGCTGGGTGCGGTGCACGGCGCACAGCGGCTCGAGGTCGTCCTCGGCGACGACGACGCCGCCCTCCTCGTGCGCCTCGCGGCACGCCGCGGTGAGCGCCGACTCGCCCTCGTCGACGTGCCCGGCCAGGCTCGCCCAGCGTCCGTCCATGTACCCCGTGTTCTGCCGCAGGTGCAGCAGCACCTCGTCGCCCGACGGTCCCTCGCGCAGCATCAGCAGGTAGGACGCGGGGACGAGTGCGAAGCGGACCACGACGCTCACGATAGGCGGCGCGCGAGCTCGGCCGCGGTGGCGGTCACCTCGGCCACGAGGGCCGCGAACGTCGCCGAGCCCCGCTCGATCCGGGTCGTGTCGTACGTGACGGCGACCCCGGCCGGCGACAGCGACGCGGGCGTGCGCACCGCCACCGCGACCGACGCGAACCCGGGTGTCACCTCGCCGTCCTCGAACGCGTACCCCTGCGTGCGGGTGACCGTCAGCTCCGAGCGCAGGGCGCTGAGGCTCTGCGGCCCCACGCCGTGACGGTCGACGAACGCGGTGCGGTCCGCGAACAGCGCCCTCACCTGCGCGGCCGGCGCCTCGGCCAGGATCGCGCGGCCGGACGCGGTGAGGTGCGCGGGCAGCCGCACGCCCACGTCGGTGACGAGCGGGGGACGTCGCGGCGCACGGTCCTCGACGAGGTAGACCACCTCGCGACCGTGCAGGCTCACCAGGTGCGCCGACTCGCCGGTCGCGTCGACGAGGCGCGCGAGCGGCAGCCGTCCGAGCCGCGCCAGGGGAGCATGTCGCGCGTACCCGGTGCCCACCTCGTAGGCGGCGACGCCGAGGCCCCACAGGCCGTCGTCGCGGTGGTGCGTCACGAAGCCCTCGGCCGCCATCGCCCGCAGCAGGTGGTAGGTCGACGACCGGGGCGCGTCGATCGCGGTGGCCACCCGGGCCGCCGGCACCGGCCGGGGCTGGGCGGACAGGAAGCGCAGGACGCGCAGCGCCTGGGTCGCTGCGGGCACGTCGCGGGCCATCGGTCCTCCGGTCGTCGATCTCGGATCCGAGACAGCATAGGGCCGTCGAGCCTCGCGACGGCACCGCGCCCCGGGGTCCACTGGACCCATGAGCACCAGCACCGCACCACCCCAGTCCCGCGTGGAGCAGGTCGTCGTGGGCACCGGCCCCCTCGCGCCCGCCGACGTGGTCCGCGTGGCCCGTCACGGCGCCTCCGTCCGCCTCGGCGACGACGCGCTGGCCGCGCTGGCCGCCTCCCGCGAGGTCGTCGAGTCGCTGGCCGCGTCGCCCGTCCCGCACTACGGCATCTCGACGGGCTTCGGCGCGCTCGCCACCCGCCACATCCCCTCGGACCAGCGCACCCAGCTGCAGCGCAGCCTGGTCCGCTCGCACGCCGCCGGGCTCGGTCCCGAGGTCGAGACCGAGGTCGTGCGGGCGATGATGCTGCTCCGGCTGTCGACGCTGGCCACCGGACGCACCGGCGTGCGACCCGTCGTCGCCACGACGATGGCCGCGATGCTCGACGCGGGGGTCACGCCGGTCGTGCACGAGCACGGCAGCCTCGGCTGCTCCGGCGACCTCGCCCCGCTCGCGCACTGCGCGCTCGCCCTGATGGGCGAGGGGCCGGTACGCGACGCGGACGGCGTCCTGCGACCCGCCGTCGACGCGCTCGCCGCGGCCGGCATCGAGCCCGTCGTGCTGGCCGAGAAGGAGGGCCTGGCCCTCATCAACGGCACCGACGGCATGCTCGGCATGCTGCTGCTCGCCATCGACGACCTCCGGGGGCTGCTCGACACCGCCGACGTCTCGGCCGCGATGAGCATCGAGGGCCTGCTCGGCACCGACGCCGTCCTGGCCGCCGACCTGCAGGCCCTGCGCCCCCAGCACGGCCAGGCCGTGTCGGCCGCGACCATGCGCGACGTGCTCGCGGGCTCGGCGATCGTGGCGAGCCACCGCGGGCCGGAGTGCACCCGCGTGCAGGACGCGTACTCGCTGCGCTGCTCGCCGCAGGTGCACGGCGCCGCGCGCGACACCGTCGACCACGCCGCCCTGGTGGCCTCGCGCGAGCTCGCCAGCGCCGTCGACAACCCGGTCGTGCTGCCCGACGGGCGGGTGGAGTCCAACGGCAACTTCCACGGCGCACCGGTCGCCTACGTGCTCGACTTCCTCGCGATCGTCGTCGCCGACGTCGCCTCCATCAGCGAGCGCCGCACCGACCGGTTCCTCGACGCCTCCCGCAGCAACGGGCTGCCGCCGTTCCTCGCCGACGACCCCGGCGTCGACTCCGGCCACATGATCGCCCAGTACACGCAGGCCGCGATCGTCTCCGAGCTCAAGCGGCTGGCGGCGCCGGCCAGCGTCGACTCGATCCCCAGCAGCGCGATGCAGGAGGACCACGTCTCGATGGGCTGGTCGTCCGCGCGCAAGCTGCGCCGGGCCGTCGACGGCCTGGCCCGCGTGCTCGGCATCGAGGTGCTGACGGCCGCGCGCGGCCTCGACCTCCGCGCCCCGCTGACGCCCGCGCCCGCCACCGCCGCCGTCGTCGCCGCCGTGCGCGAGCGCGTCCAGGGTCCCGGGCCCGACCGATTCCTCGCCCCCGACCTCCAGGCCGCCCACGACCTCGTCGCCGACGGCACCGTCCGCACCGCCGCCCTCACCACCACAGGAGACCCCCGATGACCGGCAGCCGACCCGTCCGCGCGCCCCGCGGCACGCAGCTCACCGCCCGCAGCTGGCAGACCGAGGCGCCGCTGCGGATGCTGATGAACAACCTCGACCCCGAGAACGCCGAGCGTCCCGACGACCTCGTCGTCTACGGCGGCTCGGGCAAGGCCGCCCGCGACTGGCCGGCGTACGACGCGCTCGTCCGCACGCTCACGACGCTCGCCGACGACGAGACCATGCTCGTCCAGTCCGGCAAGCCCGTGGCCGTCATGCGCACCAACCCGTGGGCGCCGCGCGTGCTCATCGCCAACTCCAACCTGGTCGGCGACTGGGCCAACTGGGAGGAGTTCCGCCGGCTGGAGGCCGCCGGCCTCACGATGTACGGCCAGATGACGGCCGGCTCGTGGATCTACATCGGCACCCAGGGCATCCTGCAGGGCACCTTCGAGACGTTCGCCGCGGTCGCCGACAAGCTCGCCGGCACCGAGGGCGGCACCGGCACGCTGGCCGGCACCATCACCCTCACGGCCGGGCTCGGCGGCATGGGCGGGGCGCAGCCGCTGGCCGTCACGATGAACGACGGCGTCGCGATCTGCCTCGAGGTCGACCCCGGCCGGATCGCCCGCCGCATCGAGCACCGCTACCTCGACGTGCAGGCCGACTCGCTCGACGAGGCCCTCGCGATGGCCGTCCAGGCCCGGGGCGAGCGTCGCGCGCTGTCCATCGGGGTGTGCGCCAACGCCGCCGAGGTGCTGCCGCACCTGCTCGCCACGGGCGCGCCCATCGACGTCGTGACCGACCAGACCAGCGCCCACGACCCGCTGTACTACCTTCCCGCCGGCATGGCGTTCGAGGACTGGGAGCTCGAGCGCGAGAAGGACCCCGCCGGCTTCACGCTGCGCGCGCAGGAGTCGATGGCGCGCCACGTCGAGGCCATGGTCGGGTTCGCCGACGCGGGCGCCGAGGTCTTCGACTACGGCAACTCGATCCGCGACGAGGCCCGCAAGGCCGGCTACGGCCGCGCCTTCGCCTTCCCCGGCTTCGTGCCGGCCTACATCCGTCCGCAGTTCTGCGAGGGGCGCGGACCCTTCCGCTGGGCCGCGCTGTCCGGCGACCCGGCCGACATCGCCGCCACCGACCGTGCCGTCCTCGAGCTGTTCCCGGACGACGAGCGGCTCAGGCGCTGGATCACGCTGGCGCAGGAGCGCGTGCACTTCCAGGGCCTGCCCGCCCGGATCTGCTGGCTCGGCTACGGCGAGCGCCACCGCGCCGGCGTCCGGTTCAACGAGATGGTCGCCTCGGGCGAGCTGTCCGCCCCCGTCGTCATCGGCCGCGACCACCTCGACTCCGGCTCCGTCGCCTCGCCCTACCGCGAGACCGAGTCGATGCTCGACGGCTCGGACGCGATCGCCGACTGGCCGCTGCTCAACGCCCTGGTCAACACCGCGTCGGGCGCCACCTGGGTCTCCATCCACCACGGCGGCGGCGTCGGCATGGGCCGCTCCATCCACGCCGGCCAGGTCGTCGTCGCCGACGGCACCGAGATGGCCGCGCAGAAGATCGAGCGCGTCCTCACCAACGACCCCGGCATGGGCGTCGTCCGCCACGTCGACGCCGGCTACGAGCGCGCCGAGGAGGTCGCCGCCGAGCGCGGCGTCCGCGTCCCCATGACCGAGGGCTGACCCCGACCTCCCGACCGCCTCCCCCTGCCGTCGACTTCCGGCTCAGTTACCCAAGATCCGACCTGGTCGGTAACTGAGCCGGAAGTCGACGTAGGTGGGGAGCTCCGTCAGGTGGCCAGGCCGGCCTGGACGAGGACGACGGCGCGCTCGACGTCGGAGCCGAGGGGACGGTCGGTGCGGTCGGCGTCGAGCGCGGCGGCCGCGGTCTCGAAGACCTCGCGCACCGGGGCGTCGGGGATGCGGTCGGGGTCGGTGCGCAGCGCGCGCACCGCGGCCACGAGCTCGCACGCCAGCACGACCGACGCGTGCCCCACGAGGTGCTCGCTCCACAGGGCCGCCTGCGTCGAGAAGGACGCGTGCTCCTCCAGACCGAGGGACACCACGGCATGGCCCGTCGAGACCGGCGTGGTCAGGGTGCGGGCCTGCGCCAGCGCGTCCTGGGCCAGGTACTCGAGGATCATCACGCCGGAGCTGCCGACGGGCCCCGACGCGAGGAAGGCCGGCAGCCCGGTGAGCGAGGGGTTGGTCAGCGCCGACAGCCGTGACGACGACAGCGCCAGCACCGGGTAGGTGGCCTGGCGCAGGGAGTCCAGCGCTGCGCTGAGCCGCGCGGTGACGAACCCGCCGTGGTGCAGCGGCGTCCCGTCCTCGACGACGAGCGGGTTCTCGCTCGGGTCGTCCACCTCGAGCCGGATGGCGCGCTCGGTCCACTGCAGCGAGTCCAGGAACGGCGCGTGCACCTGCGGCACCGTCCGGAGCCCGAACGGGTCCTGGATGCGGGCGGGGTGGGCGGTGCCGCCGTCGGGCGCGAGCAGCGCCATCAGGCGGGCCGCCACCTGCGCCTGCCCGGCGTCGGGGCGGCCGGCGTGCACGCGGGGGTCGTAGGCCTGCAGCGACGCCTGGAGGGCCGCCGCGCTCAGCGCGGTGACGCGCTCGGCCGCCGAGGCGAGGGCCGAGAGCCGGCGTAGCGACAGCACCGAGGAGGCCAGCGTCAGCGCGTTGCTGCTCATGAAGGGCAGCGCGTCGCCGTCGTCGACCTCGGCCGTGGGCACGCCCCCGGAGCGCCAGGAGCGCTCGCCGACCAGCGTCAGGGCGAGCTCGGCCAGCGGCACGAGGTCGCCCGTCCCGATGGAGCCGCAGCGGTGCAGGTCGGGCACCGACCCGGTCGCGACGGCGGCGCCGAGGGCCGAGGCGAGACCGGCGCTGACGCCGGAGCGGCCCGACGTGATCTGGTGCAGGCGGATCGCCATCGCGGCGCGCGCGGTGGCGTCGTCGTAGGTGGCGCCGAAGCCGCCGGCGTGGCTGCGCCAGAGCCGCAGGGGGTGGGACGTGCCGTCGTCGCCCGTGATCTCGGTGGGGACGTTCTTGAGCGCGCCGACGCCGGTCGTCAGGCCGTAGACGGCGCCGGAGCGGCCGGCGGCGCGCAGGCCGGTCCAGGCGGCCGAGATCCGCTCCACGCCGTCGGCGGTCAGCTCGACGGGCGCGGGGCCGCCCTCGACGGCCCAGGCGGCGAGGTCCTCGAGTGGCAGGTGCGCGGGCACGGGGTGCTCCTGTCGGTCGGCGGTCTCCTGGCGCTAGCAGACCACGCGCGGACGCCCTGCCCGCGCGCCGAGACCACGGTGCTGTCTCGCCGACGAGACAGCACCGTGGGTCGCGTCGGTGTGGACGGCCGTGGGCGGGCGCGAGGATGGCCGCATGTCATTCACCTCGATGTGGGACGCCCTCGCCCCCGTGGGACGCCAGGCCGACGGCGGCTACGGCCGCTTCGCCTGGTCCGACGCCGACCTGACGCTCCGCGAGTGGTTCGCGGGCGAGGCCGCCGCACGAGGACTCGACCTGGTCGACGACGGCAACGGCAACCTGCTGGCCTGGCGCGGGGACACGACGCGCGACGACGCGCTGCTCGTCGGTTCCCACCTGGACTCGGTGCCCGGTGGCGGGGCCTTCGACGGCCCGCTCGGCGTGGTCTCGTCCTTCGCCGCGATCGACGACCTCGACGCGCGCGGCGTCGAGCTGGACCGCCCGCTCGTCGTCGGCGCCTTCGCCGACGAGGAGGGCGCCCGCTTCGGCATCGCCTGCGCCGGGTCGCGGCTGATGACCGGCTCGCTCGACGCCGGGCAGGCGCTGGGCCTGCGCGACCGCGACGGGCTGACGCTCGCCGAGGTCCTGCGCGCCCGCGGCCGTCGCCCCGAGGACGTCGGGCCGCGACCCGACCTGCTCGGCCGGATCGGCACGTTCGTGGAGCTGCACGTGGAGCAGGGCCGTGCGCTCGACCTCGACGACGGCGCCGCGGTGGGCGTCGGCTCGGCCATCTGGCCGCACGGGCGGTACCGCTTCACGTTCACCGGCCGCGCCGACCACGCCGGCACCACGCCGATGGACGAGCGCCAGGACCCGATGCTCACCTACGCGATGACGGTCCTCGCGGCCAACAAGCAGGCACGCCTGCTCGGGGCGCGCGCCACCTTCGGCCGCGTCGAGGTCGACCCCAACGGCACCAACGCGATCCCGTCGCAGGTGCGTGCCTGGATGGACGCGCGCGCCGCCGACGAGGGCGTGCTCGAGGACCTCGTCGCGCGGGTGACCTCGCAGGCCGCCGACCGTGCGGGTCGGGACGGCACCGCCGTCGAGACCACCGCCGAGTCGGTCAGCGCGGAGGTCGCGTTCGACGCCGCGTTGGCCGCCGAGCTGTCGACGCTGCTCGACGACGCGCCCGTGCTGCCCACCGGCGCGGGCCACGACGCCGGCGTGCTGGCGCGCCACGGGGTGCCCACCGCGATGCTCTTCGTCCGCAACCCCACCGGCGTCTCGCACTCGCCGCACGAGCACGCCGACGAGACCGACTGCCTGGCCGGCGTCGACGCCCTGTCGCGCACCATCGAGCACCTGGCCGGCGCACGGTGAGCGTCACGGTGCCCGGCGGCTTCGCCAACGCGCACAGCCACGTGTTCCACCGTGCCCTGCGCGGGCGCGCCCAGGCGCCGGGCTCCTTCTGGACCTGGCGCGAGCAGATGTACGACCTCGCCGCCGCCCTCGACCCCGACCTGCTGCACCGTCTGGCCCGGGCCGTCTACGGCGAGATGCGGCTGGCGGGCTGGACCGCGGTGGGGGAGTTCCACTACGTGCACCACGGGCCCGGCGGGCGTCGGTACGACGACCCCAACGCCATGGGCGACGCGCTGGTGGCGGCCGCCCGCGAGGCCGGCATCGCGATCTGCCTGCTCGACACGTGCTACCTCGCGTCGGGGTTCGGCGAGGCGCCCCAGGGCGTGCAGACGCGGTTCTCCGACGGCGACGCCGACGCGTGGGCGTCGCGGGTGGAGGAGATGCGGGCGCGGCACGCGGGCGAGCCCGACGTCGTGGTCGGCGCTGCCGCGCACTCCGTCCGCGCGGTGCCGGCCGACCAGCTGGGCACCGTCGCCGCGTGGGCGCAGGGTCACCGGGCACCGCTGCACGTGCACCTGTCGGAGCAGCCGGCCGAGAACCAGGCCTGTCTCGCCGCCCACGGGATGACGCCCACGGCGCTGCTGGACGCGCACGGCTTCTGGGGGCCGGCCACCACGGCCGTCCACGCCACCCACCTGACCGACGACGACGTGGCGACGATCGGCGCGGCGTCGTCCTTCGCGTGCTTCTGCCCCACCACCGAGCGCGACCTCGCCGACGGGGTGGGTCCGGGTCCGGCGCTGGAGGCGGCGGGGGCACGCCTCACGCTCGGGTCGGACGGGCACGCCGTCGTCGACCCGTTCGCCGAGATGCGCGCGCTGGAGGACGACGAGCGCCTGGTCAGCGGCCGGCGCGGCACCTGGTCGGCGAGCCGGCTGCTGCGCGCGGGCGGCCCGGACGGGCACGCGTCGCTGGGCCTGCCCGGCTCCCACGACGTCGAGGTCGCCTGGGGCGGTCCGCACCTCGCGGGCGTGCCGGAGGGCCCCGAGGGGCTGGTCTTCGGGGCCACCGCGGCCGACGTCGTCAACGACCCCGACGAGGCGCACGCCGTCGCCGACGAGCTGCGCAGGGCCGTCGAGGACTGCTGGGCGAGGGTGGGCCGATGAGCACGCTGCTGACCGGGGTGGGTGAGCTGGTCACCGGCGACCCGTCGCTCGGCGACGGGAGCCTCCTCGGCCTCCTGCACGACGCCGCGCTGGTCGTCGACGACGGTCGCGTCGCCTGGGTGGGCCGGTCCGTGGACGCGCCCGCCTGCGACGACGTGCACGACGTCGCCGGCGCCGCCGTCGTGCCGGGCTTCGTCGACTCCCACAGCCACCTGGTCTTCGCCGGCGAGCGGTCGGCCGAGTTCGCCGCCCGGATGGCGGGGGAGCGGTACTCCGCGGGCGGGATCCGGAGCACCGTCGCCGCGACGCGCGCCGCCACGGACGACCAGCTCGCCGCCCGCGCCGGCGCCCACGTCGCCGAGATGCGCCGCCAGGGCACCACCACCGTCGAGGTGAAGAGCGGGTACGGCCTCACCGTGCACGACGAGGCGCGCTCGCTGCAGGTGGCGGCCGCCCTCACCCCCGAGACCACGTACCTCGGCGCCCACGTGGTGCCACCGGAGCACGCCGACGACCCCGGCGCCTACGTCGACCTCGTCACCGGCCCGATGCTCGACGCCTGCGCGCCCCACGCCCGCTGGATCGACGTGTTCTGCGAGACCGGCGCCTTCGACGCCGACCAGGCCCGCGCGATCCTGCTCGCCGGCCGGGACCGCGGCCTGCTGCCGCGGATCCACGCCAACCAGCTCGGTCACGGCCCGGGGGTCCAGCTGGCCTGCGAGGTCGGTGCGGCGGCCGCCGACCACTGCACGTACCTGAGCGAGGACGACGTCGACGCCCTCGCGTCGACGGGCACCGTGGCAGGGCTGCTCCCCGGCGTGGAGTTCTCCACCCGCTCGCCGTACCCCGATGCGCGCCGGCTCCTCGACGCCGGCGTCACCGTCGCGGTCGCCACGGACTGCAACCCCGGCAGCTGCTACACCTCGTCGATGCCGTTCGTCCTGGCGCTCGCGGTCCGCGAGATGGGGATGACCCCGGCCGAGGCGCTGTGGGCCACCACCCGCGGCGGCGCGGCCTCGCTGCGCCGGGACGACGTCGGCCACCTGGCCGTCGGCGCACGCGCCGACCTCGCGGTCCTCGACGCGCCGTCCCACGTCCACCTCGCCTACCGGCCCGGCGTCCCGCTCGTGCGCGAGACCTGGGTGGGCGGGGTGCGCGCCTGAGGACGAGACTGGCGCTCGTGCAGCTGGAGGGAGACGTCCTCGACGTCGCGCGCTCGCTGCTCGGGGCCCACCTCGTGCACGGGGACGTGCGGGTCCGGCTCACCGAGGTCGAGGCGTACGCGGGTGCGGACGACCCCGCCTCGCACGCGTGGCGCGGACCCACCCCGCGCACCGAGGTGATGTTCGGGCCGGCCGGACGGCTGTACGTCTACCGCTCCTACGGGCTGCACTGGTGCGCCAACGTGGTGACGGGCACCGACGGCGTCGCCTCCGCGGTGCTGCTGCGCGCGGGCGAGGTCGTCGACGGGCTCCACGTCGCCCGGGAGCGGCGCGGCCCCCGGGTGCCGGACGTCGGGCTCGCTCGCGGCCCCGCGAACCTCACGTCGGCGCTGGGGATCGGCGGCGGGGACGACGGTCACGACCTGGTCGCCGGCGACCACCTGCGCCTCGAGACGCGCCTCGGCCCGGCACCCGTGACGGGTACCGGGCCGAGGGTGGGCGTCTCGCGGGCGGCGGACGTCCCGTGGCGGTTCTGGACCGACGGCGACCCGACGGTGTCGGCCTACCGTCGCAGCCCGCGGGCACCGTCCGCCGGGTGAGGCTCAGGCCTCGCGGGCGCGGTCCTCGTCCTCCTGCTGCTCCTCGATCTTCTTCTTGACGCGGCCGAGGCCGGGCAGCGAGCCGATCAGCTCGTTCAGCTCGCGGGACACGTCGAGCAGGTCGCGCAGGTCGGGCGCCACGGAGTTCATGGTGCCCAGGATCGGCACGATGTCCTCGTCGAGGTGCTTGACCAGCTGGGGCGTGAGGTCGACGAGCGCGACCAGCGCGTCGACCTCCTTCTCGCTCGTGGAGTCGGCGAGCGTCTGGAGCGTGGGCTGCAGGGTGGCCAGCGCGGGCTCAAAAGCGTCCAGGAGCCTCTCGGCGCGTGCGGTGAGCAGCCCCGCACCGCCGACGAGCGCCTCGGCCGTCTCGACCACGCGCTCGGTGTGGACGACGACCGCGTCGGCGCGGGCCCGCGTCAGGTCGACGGCGGCGACCACCTGGCGGGCCTGGGCGACGATCTGCTCGACGTCGGTGAGCACGGCGCCGAGGCGCGGAACCATCGAGATGACCTCCTCCAGAGCCGACCACCCCTGCTCGGTGACTCGCAGGACGTCCCGGGGACCGGGGATGGGCAGGCGCATGGGGTTCCCTCCAGGGTGTGGTGGCTCCCCTCAGAGCCACGCTCGCTCACCGTACGCGTGGCCGGTGGGGGAGCCGCACGACGAAGCAGGCGCGGGCGGGGCAGAATCGCAGGCGGAAGGGCACGCGTCGCGGGCCCACGACCCAAGGAGCCTCACCGTGACCACGCACGTGCTGGACGACCTCGAGGCGCGCGGGCTCGTCGCGCACTCGACGGACCCGGGCGCCCTGCGCTCCGACCTCTCGGCGGGGCCGGTCACGTTCTACGTGGGGTTCGACCCCACGGCGCCGAGCCTGCACTTCGGCAACCTGCTGCAGCTGCTCACCGCGCGCCGCCTGCAGGAGGCCGGTCACCGACCGCTGGTCCTGGTGGGCGGGTCGACCGGCCTGATCGGCGATCCCAAGGAGTCGGGCGAGCGGGTGATGAACTCGCGCGAGACCGTCGCCGGCTGGGTCGACCGCATCCGCGCGCAGGTGCAGCAGTTCGTGTCCTTCGAGGGCACCAACGCAGCCCTCGTGGTCAACAACCTGGACTGGACCGCGGGCCTGGACGTCCTCGACTTCCTGCGTGACGTGGGCAAGCACTTCCCGGTGAACCGGATGCTCGACCGCCACGTGGTCAGCAGCCGGCTGGAGGGAGGGATCAGCTACACCGAGTTCAGTTACGTCCTGCTGCAGTCGATGGACTACCTCGAGCTGCACCGTCGTCACGGGTGCGTGCTGCAGACGGGGGGGAGCGACCAGTGGGGCAACATCACCGCGGGCGTCGAGCTCGTGCGTCGGGCGGACGGCCATCGCGTCAACGCGCTCGCCACGCCGCTGATCACCAAGGCCGACGGGACCAAGTTCGGCAAGTCCGAGGCCGGTGCGGTGTGGCTCGATCCCGACCTTACGTCGCCGTACGCCTTCTACCAGTCCTGGATCCAGGCTGAGGACGCCAAGGTGGGGGAGTACCTCAAGCAGTTCACCTTCGTGCCGGTGGACGAGATCGACGCGCTGGTGCTGGACCACGAGGAGCGCCCGGGTCTGCGCGCGGCCCAGCGTCGTCTGGCCACCGAGGTGACCACGATCGTGCACGGGGCCGAGGAGGCCCGTCGAGCGGAGGAGGCGTCTGCCGCGTTGTTCGGGAGGGGGGACCTCTCGGCGCTGCCCGAGGCGACGCTTCGAGCCGCGCTCACGGAGACGGGGCTGACGCAGCTGCCGGCGACGGCTTCCACCGTGGTGGACGCGCTTGTGGCCACCGGGTTGGCGGAGTCGCGGTCCGCGGCTCGTCGCGCAGTGGGTGACGGTGGCGCCTACGTCAACAACGAGCGGGTGGGCGATCCCGAGGCCGTCCTGGACGGATCGCTGCTGCTGCACGGCTCGTTGGCGGCCCTGCGCAAGGGAAAGCGTCAGGTGGCGGGCGTGGAGGTGGTGGGAAGGTGACGGCCCGCCGCTCCGGGGCGTCGTGGGCCCAAACCGCCTCTGACCTGCGACGATGCGATTGTGAGCCAGCACACACGGCCGCGATTTGACGATCCATTCACGTCTGCGTAATGTTCTGTCTGTCGCCGGGAACGGCGGAGAGCAAGGCCCCAGGAACACACGGTGTCTATCACCGGTGATCATAGCGTGGCCGGGCACTCGGTCCCGACGACAACCCGACTACCACCGCCTCATCCGAGGCCCGGATCGCTCTGTGCGAGACGAGCCGAGGACGATGTGGTGCGCGCCGGGGGAAGCGAACCAGAGCAACACACGCCGATTTGACTCGGCGAAGTCGCTCCGGTAAGTTTCACCAGGTTGCCCCGGACGAGTTCGGCCCTCCAGGCCGGCTCTATGGTGCGCGTCTGATCCTTGAGAACTCAACAGTGTGCCAAAAGTCGACGAGATAATCAGTAAACCCCGTCGGCGGCGATCGAAGAAGCGCCTCACCGAGGTGCCCACACGAGAGCGGTCGATGGATTCCGACAATTATTTGTCAGCAAGTAATTTGTCAGGTTTGCAAAACGCGTTGAGCAGCATCGGTGCTTGCACCGGGCTGTGAAGTTTTTCAACGGAGAGTTTGATCCTGGCTCAGGACGAACGCTGGCGGCATGCTTAACACATGCAAGTCGAGCGGTAAGGCTCCTTCGGGAGTACACGAGCGGCGAACGGGTGAGTAACACGTGAGCAATCTGCCCTTCACTTTGGGATAACCCCGGGAAACTGGGGCTAATACCGAATACGACCACCGATGGCATCCTTGGTGGTGGAAAGTTCCGGCGGTGAAGGATGAGCTCGCGGCCTATCAGCTTGTTGGTGAGGTAATGGCTCACCAAGGCAACGACGGGTAGCCGGCCTGAGAGGGTGACCGGCCACACTGGGACTGAGACACGGCCCAGACTCCTACGGGAGGCAGCAGTGGGGAATATTGGACAATGGGCGAAAGCCTGATCCAGCAATGCCGCGTGAGGGATGACGGCCTTCGGGTTGTAAACCTCTTTCAGCAGGGACGAAGCGCAAGTGACGGTACCTGCAGAAGAAGCACCGGCCAACTACGTGCCAGCAGCCGCGGTAACACGTAGGGTGCGAGCGTTGTCCGGAATTATTGGGCGTAAAGGGCTCGTAGGCGGTTTGTCGCGTCGGGAGTGAAAACTCAGGGCTCAACCCTGTTCGTGCTTCCGATACGGGCAAACTAGAGGTAGGCAGGGGAGAACGGAATTCCTGGTGTAGCGGTGGAATGCGCAGATATCAGGAGGAACACCGGTGGCGAAGGCGGTTCTCTGGGCCTATTCTGACGCTGAGGAGCGAAAGCATGGGGAGCGAACAGGATTAGATACCCTGGTAGTCCATGCCGTAAACGTTGGGCGCTAGGTGTGGGACTCATTCCACGAGTTCCGTGCCGCAGCTAACGCATTAAGCGCCCCGCCTGGGGAGTACGGCCGCAAGGCTAAAACTCAAAGGAATTGACGGGGGCCCGCACAAGCGGCGGAGCATGCTGATTAATTCGATGCAACGCGAAGAACCTTACCTGGGTTTGACATATAGGGAAAACTGCTGGAGACAGCAGGTCCGCAAGGGCTCTATACAGGTGGTGCATGGCTGTCGTCAGCTCGTGTCGTGAGATGTTGGGTTAAGTCCCGCAACGAGCGCAACCCTCGTCCTATGTTACCAGCACGTTATGGTGGGGACTCATAGGAGACTGCCGGGGTCAACTCGGAGGAAGGTGGGGATGACGTCAAGTCATCATGCCCCTTATGTCCAGGGCTTCAAGCATGCTACAATGGCTGGTACAAAGGGCTGCGATACCGCAAGGTGGAGCGAATCCCAAAAAGCCAGTCTCAGTTCGGATTGGGGTCTGCAACTCGACCCCATGAAGTCGGAGTCGCTAGTAATCGCAGATCAGCAACGCTGCGGTGAATACGTTCCCGGGCCTTGTACACACCGCCCGTCACGTCACGAAAGTCGGCAACACCCGAAGCCAGTGGCCTAACCACCTTGTGTGGGGGGAGCTGTCGAAGGTGGGGCTGGCGATTGGGACGAAGTCGTAACAAGGTAGCCGTACCGGAAGGTGCGGCTGGATCACCTCCTTTCTAAGGAGCACACACTCTGTACTCGCAGCGAATGTCTGTGGGGCGTCGTGGTGTTCACTAGTGGAATCGTCGATGATGCTTGGCCTGTTGGGGTCCGGCTGCTGTTAGTACTGCCTGTCCAGCTTCGGTTGGTGGGTGTGGAACGTGGTGGTGGGGTTCTGGTGGGGTGGGTTGGCACACTGTTGGGCCCTGAGACATCAGGCCCAGGGATCTCGTGAGGGGTCTCATGGCTGGTTGGTTTCTTGGTGTTTGTCATGTTGATAGTGGACGCGAGCATCAGCCCGCACCGAGTCCGGAGAGCATTCCCCTGTTTGTTTGTGGGGGGAGGTTGTTCTGGGTTCATGGGGTGTGGGTTGTTTGTTTTTTGTAGTGTGTGTCTTTGTGCAACGAGAGTTGTGTTGTTTGTTGAGTGTTTGTTTGGCAAGCAGTAAAGGGCACATGGTGGATGCCTTGGCATCAAGAGCCGATGAAGGACGTTGGAGCCTGCGATAAGCCCTGGGGAGTTGGCAACCGAGCTGTGATCCGGGGGTGTCCGAATGGGGAAACCTGGCTGGAGTCATGTCCAGTCATCTCCGTCTGAATGAAATAGGGCGGTAGAGGGGAACGCGGGGAAGTGAAACATCTCAGTACCCGTAGGAAGAGAAAACAATAGTGATTCCGAGAGTAGTGGCGAGCGAAATCGGATGAGGCCAAACCAGGGTCGTGTGATACCCGGCAGGGGTTGCGGTTCTGGGGTTGTGGGAGTGTTTGTCATGCGTCTGCCGGCGTGTGGGGCAGTAAGAAAGTGTGGTTGAAGTTGAAGTCCGTTGGAAAGCGGCGCCGTAGAGGGTGATAGCCCCGTAGTCGTAGGATCATGCCTGCCTATAGCACATCCCAAGTAACACGCCACCCCTGAAATGGTGTGTGAATCTGGCGGGACCACCCGTTAAGCCTAAATACTTCTTGATGACCGATAGCGGACTAGTACCGTGAGGGAAAGGTGAAAAGTACCCCTGGCGGGGAGTGAAATAGTACCTGAAACCGTGTGCCTACAATCCGTCAGAGCCCAGCCACCCTGTAGCCGTATGGGGAGTGGGGGTGATGGCGTGCCTTTTGAAGAATGAGCCTGCGAGTTTGCGGTGTGTTGCGAGGTTAACCCGTGTGGGGTAGCCGTAGCGAAAGCGAGTCCTAATAGGGCGTTTCAGTAGCGCGCTCAAGACCCGAAGCGGAGTGATCTATCCATGGGCAGGTTGAAGCGCGGGTAAGACCGCGTGGAGGACCGAACCCACTTAGGTTGAAAACTGAGGGGATGACCTGTGGATAGGGGTGAAAGGCCAATCAAACTCCGTGATAGCTGGTTCTCCCCGAAATGCATTTAGGTGCAGCGTTGTGTGTTTCTTGCCGGAGGTAGAGCACTGGATAGCCGATGGGCCCGACCAGGTTACTGACGTTAGCCAAACTCCGAATGCCGGTAAGTGAGAGCGCAGCAGTGAGACGGCGGGGGATAAGCTCCGTCGTCGAGAGGGAAACAGCCCAGACCATCAGCTAAGGCCCCTAAGCGGTGACTAAGTGGAAAAGGATGTGGAGTCGCAGTGACAACCAGGAGGTTGGCTTGGAAGCAGCCACCCTTGAAAGAGTGCGTAATAGCTCACTGGTCAAGTGATTCCGCGCCGACAATGTAGCGGGGCTCAAGTCATCCGCCGAAGCTATGGCATTCACACTGTCTTTGATGACGTGCTGGCCACTGGGTGGTTGGTTGTGTGGGTGGGTAGGGGAGCGTCGTGTCGCGGGTGAAGCTCCGGAGTGATCCAGGGGTGGATGCGACACGAGTGAGAATGCAGGCATGAGTAGCGAATCACGGGTGAGAAACCCGTGCGCCGAATGATCAAGGGTTCCAGGGTCAAGCTAATCTGCCCTGGGTAAGTCGGGACCTAAGGCGAGGCCGACAGGCGTAGTCGATGGACAACGGGTTGATATTCCCGTACCGGCAATGTAGCGCCCATGACGAGCCCGGTGATGCTAACCATCCGAAGCCACGCTTATCGATCCCTTCGGGGTGAGAGGGTGTGGGGGAGCGTGGGATCCGATCCGGTAGTAGTCAAGCGATGGGGTGACGCAGGAAGGTAGCCCAGCCCGGGCGATGGTTGTCCCGGGGTAAGCGTGTAGGACGTGGCCTAGGCAAATCCGGGCTGC
Source organism: Nocardioidaceae bacterium (assembly GCA_030655315.1). GTDB lineage: Bacteria > Actinomycetota > Actinomycetes > Propionibacteriales > Nocardioidaceae > JAURVT01. The sequence continues at coordinate 87,431 of JAURVT010000005.1, forward strand.
TGACTTTGATGTCGAGTTTGAGACGTGATGCCGACCCCGTATGGGGGAAGTGGGTGATCCTATGCTGTCAAGAAAAACCTCTAGCGAGCTATGCGCCGCCCGTACCCCAAACCGACTCAGGTGATCAGGTAGAGAATACCAAGGCGATCGAGTGAACCATGGTTAAGGAACTCGGCAAAATGCCCCCGTAACTTCGGGAGAAGGGGGACCCGAACCGTCAACACCCTTGCGGTGGGTAGCGGGGAGGGTCGCAGAGACCAGGCCCAAGCGACTGTTTACTAAAAACACAGGTCCGTGCGAAGTTGTAAGACGATGTATACGGACTGA
>JAURVT010000021.1 GCA_030655315.1 Nocardioidaceae bacterium
GCCAGCGCCGCCGCCGCCGCACCGATGACGGCGTAGGTGCAGCCGGCCGCCTGCGCGGCCCGCCAGCGCCGCGACGGGTCGGCTCCGGCCTCGGGCGAGGCGGCCAGGGCGGCGCTGATGGCGGCGAGGTTCACGGCGTGCACGCCCGCCGCGGCGCCGAGCACGGTGCCGGCGCCCGTCACCGCCATGGCCGGCCGCCAGGGCACGGTGTACCCGAACGACGACATCACCGCGACGCCCGGGACGTTCTGCGAGGCCATGGTGACGACGTAGAGGGGCAGCGCGATCCCGACGAGCGCCTGCACGGTGAGCGACGGCCGGGTGAGCTCGATCGACGGGAGCAGCGCGGACGCCGCGGGCGCGTCGCCGCTCGCGACCAGCGACCCGACGACGAGCGCCAGGGCGACGGCGAGCGACGCGGGCACGGCCCAGCGCGGCGCGAGCCGCAGCAGCACCAGCCAGGTGAGCACCACCGGCACCACGTAGCCGGGTTGCTCGGCGACCGCGGTCACCGGCGCGAGGCACAGCGGCAGGAGGACCCCGGCCAGCATGGCCTGGGCGAGGGGTCGCGGGATCGAGGCCACGACCGCCCCGAGCCGTGGCCAGGCCGCCGTCAGGACGATCAGCCCGCCGACCGTCGCGAACGCACCGACCGCGGCCGGCCACCCGCCCGCGACGGCGCCGGTGGACGCCAGGAGGGCCGCACCCGGCGTCGACCACGCCAGCGTGACGGGCATCCGGTACCGGCGCGACAGCCAGACGATGCCGACGGCCTGCACCAGGCACATCACCAGCAGCCCGGACGCCGCCTGCTCGGGCGTGGCCCCCACGGCCCGCAGGCCGGCGAGGACGACCGCGAACGAGCTGGTGAACCCGACGACGGCGGTGACCACGCCCGCCAGCACCGACTGCGTCCGCTCCTGCACGTCGTCCCCTATCGTTCTGTATACGGAACGATAGCCTGGCTCGATGACGTCACCGCACGCCGCCGTGGGCGTCCGCCTGCGCGAGGTGCGTCGGGCCCGCGGGCTGAGCCTGTCGCGGCTCGCCGCCGAGGCGGGGGTCGGCAAGGGCACGCTGTCCGAGATCGAGGGCGGCACCCGCAACCCGACGCTCGACACCCTCTACCGGCTGGCCGGGCGGCTGGCGGTGCCCCTGGCCGACCTGCTCGCCGAGGGCCCCGGCAGCACCGCGGCGGACGACGTCACCACCGTCACGCTGCTCGACGCCCGCGTGGACGACGGCGGCACCACCGTCGAGGTCTACCGGCTCGTGCTGGACGCGGGCGGCACCCGCCGCTCCCCCGCCCACGGCGCGGGGGTGGTGGAGCACCTCACCGCCACCCGCGGCGCGTTCCGCGTCGACACCGGTGCCGGGGTGCTGGCGGTCGGGGCGGGCTCGTCGGCGAGCTGGACGTCCGACGTCCCCCACGCCTACACCGCCACCTCCCCCACCCCCGCCGAGGCCGTCCTCGTCATCACCACCCCGGCATCACCGACCCCAGCGCGTTGACTTCCGCGCCATCGGGGGTCGAGGCGCCGTCGACTCCCGATGACGCGGAAGTCGACGCGAGGGGTGGGTGGGGTCAGGTGTCGGACCAGGCACGCCAGAGGCGGGCGTAGCGGCCGCCGTCGAGGGCGACGAGCTCGTCGTGGGTGCCCTGCTCGACGACGCGGCCGGCCTCCATGACGACGACGCGGTCGGCGGTGGCGGCCTGGGTGAGGCGGTGGGCGACGACGAGGCTGGTGCGGCCCTCCACGGCGGCCGCGGCGGCGGCCTCGAGGTCGTGGGCGCCGGCGCTTCCGGCCTCGGCGGTGGCCTCGTCGAGGATGACGACGGGCGGGTCGACGAGCACCAGGCGGGCGAGCGCGAGCTGTTGGGCCTGCGGGGCGGTGAGGTCGCGGCCGCCCTCGCCGACGACGGTCTCGAGCCCGTCGGGCAGGGCCGAGACCCAGCCGGTCGCGCCGACGCGGTCGAGCGCGGTGAGCACCTCGTCGTCCGTCGCGTCCGGACGTCCCAGGCGCGCGTCGGCGCCGAGGGTGCCGGCGAAGACGTGCACGTCCTGGCTGACCAGCGCCACCTGCCGGCGCAGGCCGCGGTCGCCCAGGTCGTCCTGGGTGACGCCACCGACCCGCACCGTCCCCGCGGACGCGGCGAGCTGCCCGGCGACGACGGACGCCAGGGTGGTCTTGCCGGCTCCGGTCGCGCCGACGAGCGCCACCCTCTCCCCCGGCTCGATGTCCAGGCTCACCCCGTGCAGCACGAGCGGGCCGTCGTCGTAGGCGTGGGAGACCCCGGCGATGCTGACCGCCGCGTCGCGCGGGCGGGCCGGTGACGCGGGCTCGGCCGGCAGCGGCATGTCGATGACGCCCACCAGCCGGGCGAGGCTCGCACCGGCGGACTGGATCGAGTCGAACGTCATCATCAGCGTCCCCAACGGTCCGAACAACCGGTGGAAGAACCAGGCGGCCGCGGTGGCGGCGCCGACGGTGATCGCTCCGGCGTCGACCAGCCAGTAGCCGGTGACGAGGATGGCCGACAGCGCCACCAGCTCGGCGCGGTTCATCGACCCGCCGAACCGCGTGAGCAGGTGGAACACGTCGATCGAGATGTCGCGGGCCTCGGCCGAGCGGGCGTTGACGCGGTTGACGTGGTCGGCCTCGGCGCGGTAGGCGCGCAGGGTGTCCGCACCGCTCATCGCACCGACGAGCGCCTGCGCGCGCTCGCCCAGCGCGCGTCGCTCCGCGGCGTACATCGGTGCCGACCGCGGCAGGTACCAGCGCACGCCGTGGACGTAGACGGGCAGGGCGAGCAGCCCGGCCAGGCCGAGGCGCCAGTCCAGCCCGAAGATGCCGCCGAGCGTCACGACGGTCACGGCACCCGCCTGGACGACCTGCGGCACGGTGCTGCCGATCGCCTGGGTCACCACCGAGACGTCGTCGCCGACCCGGCTGAGCAGGTCGCCGCTGCCGGTGGCCTCGGCCTCCGTCGAGCGCAGGCGCAGCGCGCGGGTGACCACCTGCTCGCGCAGTCCGGCGAGCACCGACTCGGCGACGCGCGACATCAGCACGACGCCCGCCGTCAGCGCGAGGCCGGCCCCGACGGCCGACACCACCAGCAGCACGACGGTCCGTGGCAGCGTCTCGGTGCCCGCCCCGTCGAGCGTGTCGTCGACGAGCCCACCGAGCACCAGCGGCGCGAGCAGGCCGAACCCGGCCGACGTCACGAACGCGACGACGGTGAGCACGGCGGCGAGGCGGTGCGCACGGAGGGCCCGGCCCAGGCCGGCGGCGGTCTGCCGGGCCCCCGCGACGGGCAGCAGGACGCGTGGCGCCGTCATCGGGTGACCGCCGACCGGTAGGCGGGGTCGGTGCCGAGCAGGTGACGGTGCGTGCCCTCGGCGACCACGCGCCCGCCCGCGAGCACGACCACCCGGTCGCAGCGGTCGAGCAGCGCCGGGCTGTGGGTGGCGACGAGCGTCGCGGCGTCGGGGTCGGCGTGCCGCAGGTCGACCAGGCCGTCGGCCACCTGGGCCTCGGTGACGGCGTCGACGGCCGACGTGGGCTCGTCGAGCACGAGCACGGGGGCCTCGGCGAGCAGGGCCCGGGCCAGGCCGAGGCGCTGGCGCTGGCCGCCCGACAGTCCCGCGCCGCGATCGGTGAGCCGCCGCTCGAGCCCGTCGGGGTGGGACGCGACGACGTCGTCGGCGCCCGACGCCGCGAGGGCGAGGTCACGCTGCCCGGCGGTCGCGTCGCGACGCCCGAGCAGCAGGTTGTCGCCCACCGTGCCCTCGAAGAGCTCCACCTGGTGCGCCTCGACCAGGACGGACGCCCGCACGTCGGCGACGGGCAGGTCGGTCAGGGGGACGCCCGCCACGAGCACCCGCCCACCGACCTCGACCGGCCGGGCCCGACCGGCGAGCACCGTGGTCAGGGCGTCGGTGTCGGCCTGGTCGTGCGCGACCAGCCCCACCAGCTCGCCGCGGGCGAGGTCGAGGTCGAGCGCCGTGAGCGAGCCGTAGGTGAGGCCGCGCAGCGTCAGCGGCTCGCCGTCGCCGCGCGCGGCGCCACCGTCGGCCGCGACGTGCGGCAGCGACTCCAGGTCGGCCAGCCGTCGCGCCGACGCGAGCGCGCCGGCGACGGCCGTCAGGCAGGCCCCGACCAGGGCCACCGGCTCGGCGACGAACTGGGCGAGCCCGATGACGGTGATCAGCTCGCCGATGCTGATCCGGCCCTGCAGCGCGAACCATCCCGAGGTCGCCGCGACCGCGGCGAGGAACAGCCCGCTCAGGAGCGTGGACGCACCGAGCGAGACCCCGCGCCAGGTGGCCGCGCGCAGGGTGAGGCCGAGCGTCTCCTGGCTGGAGGCGACGAAGCGCTGGGCGGCGTGCTCCTCGGCACCCAGACCGCGCAGCGCGCGCCCGCCGTCCACGAGGTCGGTGGCGGCCGCGGCGGTGCGACCGAGCGAGGCCTGCTGGTCGGACGTGCGACGCGCGACGAGCGGCGTCGTCAGCTGGACGATGCCGAGCACGAGCGGCACGCCGACGAGCACCACGAGCCCGAGCAGCACGTCGATGCGCAGCAGCACCACGGCGCTGACCACCAGGCCCACCACCCCGGCGACGACCCACGACACGGCCGGGACGGCGTCGACGGCACGGTCGGCGTCGGACGTGGCGAGTGACAACAGCTCGCCGGGCCGCAGGTCGGTGTCGAGGTCGCGCGGGTCGAGCACCCGGCGGGCCACCTCGACGCGCAGCAGGTGGGTCTCGTTCATCTCGGCGGCGACGATCAGCCGGGCACCGAACCGCCAGGCGTAGGTGAGCACCGCGAAGAGCACGACCATCGCGCCGATGCCGACCACCAGCGCGGTCCGGTCCGACGGCGCGATCGCGCGGTCGACGACCTGCCCGATGACGACGGGCACCATCGCCTCGCACAGCTGGTGCAGGCTCACCAGCACCATGCCGAGGGCGATCCGCCGCCGCTGGCGCCAGAACGCCCGACGCAGCAGGCCGCCGCCGGTGATGCCGTGCGGCGGTCCGTCGGGGGCCGCCGCGGCGGTCACAGGCCGGCGGCCTCGAGGCGCCGGTCGACCTCGTCGCTCAGCTGCTCCTCGTCGAGCCCGGCCTTCTCGCCCTCGGCGTAGACCTTCTCGAGGTCGATGCCGGAGGTCTCGTAGCGGCGCATCCACTCCTCGGCCCGCGCCCGCCAGTACCCGACGACGCCGTAGGTGCCGCGCGGCAGGCCGCACTCCTGGCGCAGGTGGCGCTTGGCCGCGCGGGTGGCGGCGGCCTCCCCCGCGACGTACACGTAGCCGGGGCCCTCGGGCAGCGGCGTCGCGGCGACGATCTCGCCGAGGCGGCTCTCGCGGCCGAGGGCCGGGGTGTGGTGCCAGGTGACGGCGTCGCCGAGCTCGGCCAGCTCGTCCTGCGGCCCGTGCACCTCCACGTGCGCGACGGTGCGGACGCCCTCGGGGGCCTCCTCGATCATCCGTCCGATGGCCGGCAGCGCGACGACGTCGCCGAACAGCACCTGCCAGGTGGCCTCGGCCGGGCGGTCGTACCAGCTGGAGGTGGTGGAGACGCCGACCTGGTCGCCGACCTCCGCCCGCTGCGCCCAGAGCGTCGCGACGCCCTCGTCGTGGACGACGACGTCGAAGGTCATCGTGCCGGTGGCGGCGTCGAAGCGCCGCACGGTGTACCAGCGGGTGCGGGCGTAGGCGTCCTCGCCGTCGGGCACCTCGTCGGGGTGCACGACCGACCCGTCGGCCTCGGGCACGCCGAGCAGGAACGCCTCGTCGGGCACGCCGGTGGTCGTCCAGCCGGCCATCAGGGGCCCGCCGACCTCGATCCGGACGAGGTGGGGGCTCAGGCGCTGGGTCCGCAGGACCTCGGCACGGGAGTAGGTGAGCTCACGCGCCATCGGCGAGCACCTCCGATCGATCGGTGTGGCGGGAGTGGTGGCGCCCGATGGGCACCACCATGGGGGTCCGCGAGACGGGGTCGGGCACGACGCGGGACGACATGCCGAAGACCTGCTCGACGACGTCCTCGGTGACGACGTCGCCCGGTGCGCCCTCGCAGACGATGCGGCCATCCTTCATGGCGACCAGGTGGTCGGCGTAGCGGCAGGCGAGGTTGAGGTCGTGGAGCACGATCACGATCGTGGTGCCGGCCCGCCGGTTCAGGTCGGTGAGCAGGTCGAGCACCTCGACCTGGTGGCTCACGTCGAGGTAGGTCGTCGGCTCGTCGAGCAGCAGCAGGTCGGTCTGCTGCGCCAGGGCCATCGCGATCCACACGCGCTGGCGCTGCCCGCCGGACAGCTCGTCGACCGGGCGGTCGGCGAGCTCGTGGGTGTCGGTGACGGTGAGCGCGTCGGTGACGGCCTGGTCGTCGGCGGCGGTCCAGCTGCGGAACCAGCCCTGGTGGGGGTAGCGGCCACGCCCGACGAGGTCGGAGACCTTGATCCCCTCGGGGGCGACGGGGTGCTGGGGCAGCAGGCCGAGCAGCGTCGCCACCTTCTTGGTGGGCATGGAGTGGATGCTCTCGCCGTCGAGGACGACGGTGCCGCCCGACGGCGACAGCAGCCGCGCCATGCCCCGCAGCAGCGTGGACTTGCCGCAGGCGTTGGCACCGACGATCACGCTGACCTTGCCGGGCGGGACCTGCACGGAGAGGTGGTCGACGACGTGGCGGTCGCCGTAGCCGAGGCAGACGTCCTCGGTGCCGAGCGCGTGTGAACGGGTCATGGGGGCCGATTCCTATCCGCCGCGACCGACGCGGTTGGTGGTGACGAGGAGCCAGATCAGGTAGGGGGCGCCGACGATGCCGGTGACCACGCCGACGGGCAGCTGCGTGCTGGGCAGGGCGTGCTGGGCGACGAGGTCGGAGCCGAGCATCATCACCGCGCCGACCACCATGGCGGGGACGAGCGCGAGCCCGACGTGGCCGACCAGGCGCTTGGCGATCGGACCCGCGACGAACGCGACGAACGCGACCGGGCCGGCGGCGGCGGTGGCCACCGCGGCGAGCGCGACGCCGACGAGCATGAGGGCCAGGCGGGCCCGCTCGATCGGGACGCCCAGGGCCTGCGCGGCGTCGTCGCCGAGACCGAGCTGACGCAGGTAGCGCCCGAGCACGAGCGTCGCCGGGACCAGGAACAGCAGGCAGACGGCGAGCACGCCCACCGCGGACCACGACGCGGCGTTGAGGCTGCCCGTCAGCCAGACCAGCGCCTCGGCGGCGCTGGTGATCTCCGCGCGCGTGATGACGTAGGAGACGACGCTGCTGAGCATCGCGCCGACGCCGATCCCCACCAGCACCAGGCGGTAGCCGGTGACGCCGTTCTTCCAGGACAGCAGGTAGATCGCCAGCGCCGTCACGAGCGCGCCGCCGAACGACAGCAGCGAGACCGCCGCTCCCCCGAGCCCCAGGACGATGATGCCGATCACGGCGGCGGCGCTGGCGCCGAAGGAGATGCCGATGATGTCGGGCGAGGCGAGCGGGTTGCGCACGAGCGTCTGGAAGACGATGCCCGACAGGCCGAACGCGGCGCCCGTGAGCACCGCCAGGACGGCGCGCGGCAGCCGGAGCTCACGGACGATGAAGTCGCTGGCCGGGTCGCCGGCGCCGACCAGGGTGCGGACGACGTCGAGGATCGGGATGCGCATGTCGCCCAGCGACAGCGCGACGCAGAACAGCGCGAACAGCACGGCGAGCAGCGAGGCCGTCACCGAGACGACCCGGGCCTGACGGCGCCGGCGACCGCCGACGACGGCCGAGGTGGACGTCGGGGCGGCGACGAGCCCGAGGGGTGTGTGGTCGAGGACGGCCATGCAGGTCAGAGCTCCGCGAGCTTGCGACGACGGACGAGGGCGATGAAGAACGGTGCGCCCACCACGGCCATGACGATGCCGACCTGGAGCTCGCCGGGGCGGGCCACCACGCGTCCGAGCACGTCGGAGACGAGCAGCAGGATCGGGGCGAGCAGTGCCGAGTACGGCAGGATCCAGCGGTAGTCGGGGCCGGTGATGATGCGCGCGAGGTGCGGCACGGTCAGGCCGAGGAACCCGATCGGCCCGGCGACCGCGGTGGCGGCACCGCACAGCAGCACGACGGCCAGGGCCGAGACGATGCGGGCGAGGGCGATCTTCTGCCCGAGCGCGCGGGCGACGTCGTCGCCGAGCGAGAGCGCGTTGAGCAGCCGTCCGGTGACGAGCGCGAGGACCACGCCGACCACGACGAACGGGGCGACGTCCCACAGCTGGGCGGGCTTGGCCGCGGCCAGCGAGCCCACCGTCCAGAACCGGAAGCGGTCGAAGGTCTGGACGTCGGTGAGCAGCACGGCCGTGGTCACCGAGACGAGGGCAGCGCTCACCGCGGCGCCGGCGAGCGCCAGCTTGACCGGGGTGGCGCCCTCACGACCGATGGAACCGATCGCGTACACCCCGACCGCCACGACCGCGGCCCCGACGAACGCGAACCAGACGTAGCCCGAGGCCGTCGTGACGCCGAAGACACTGATCCCGATCACGACGAACAGCGCCGCGCCGGCGTTGACACCGAGCAGGCCGGGGTCGGCGAGGGGGTTGCGCGCCACCCCCTGCATGACCGCGCCGGACAGCCCGAGCGCGGCGCCGACCATCAGCCCGGCGATCGTGCGCGGGACGCGCAGCGTGCGGACGACCAGCTGGTCGGTGTCGTCGGGCCGGGTGTTGCCGAGCGCGCCGAGCACGTCGGACATCGACAGCGGCCGGCTGCCGTAGCGGACGCTCAGCAGGCACGCACCGACCAGCACCACGCCGAGCGCGACCAGACCGAGGGCGAGCACGGGAGCCCCGGCCCTGCGGCGGGGGGAGGACGGCGGCAGCGTGGCTGCGGACGCCTCACGGACGGTCGTGGACATGGCTCGGTAAGGCTAACCTAACGATTTCTCGAGGTCCACCGAGGCGTGACCGGGCTCACGCCACCTGCCCCGCGGCGGCGGCGTTCTGCTCCGCCTTCCAGGCCCGGAAGCCCTCCTCGGTCTCGCCGGAGCGCCAGTAGGCCGACACCGACAGCAGGTCACGCTCGACCTCGCGCTCGGTGAGCAGGAACGGGCGCACGGTGCGCATCACCCGGGACTCGCCGTGCACGAACGCCTGCACGCGACCGTCGGGCCACGGCATCTCGCGCACCGCTTGGTCGAGCAGCGCGACCGGCGGCGCGTCACCGCGGAACAGCCAGGTGACGTCGAGGTCGCCGTCGCTGACGAGCTCGATCGTGTCGTCCGGTCCCTCCACCTCGAGCACCGCGCGGACGGGCACGTCGGCGGGGATCTCCTCGAGCGCCGCGGCGATCGCCGGCAGCGCGGCGTCGTCGCCGACGAGCAGGTGCCAGTCGACGTCGGGCGAGGGCCGGTAGGCGCCACCCGGACCGACGAACCACAGCGCGTCGCCGGGTGCGGCGGTGGCCGCCCACGGGCCCGCCACCCCGGCGTCGCCGTGGACGACGAAGTCGATGGTCAGCTCGCGCGCCGCCGCGTCGACGTCGCGCACCGTGTAGGTGCGCACGACGGGCCAGGCCTCCTGCGGCATGGTCGCGCGGACGACGTCGACGTCGACCGGGTCGGGGTAGGTGTGGTCGGGGTGCAGGAACCAGAGCTTGACGTAGCGGTCGGTGAAGCCCTGGTCGCGCTCGAGGAAGGCGTCGATCCCCGGACCGGTGACGACCAGCCGCCGCAGGTGCGGCGTGAGGTCCTCGGTGCGGACCACCTCCCAGCGCTGCGGGGCGGGACGACGACGTGGTGCGTCTGCCATCAGGACGCTGCCTCCTTAGACTCGGGTCTGCCACCCGGATCGCACCGCGGGCGGCACCACTCGGGACAGCGTTACTTAGGGGAGCCTAACAGCCCTCCGGTGAGGGTCCCTGCTCGTCCACCCGCGTCGAAAGGCCCCCCGTGCTCCGCTCCGGCATCGACCACGACCATGTCGACCCCGCCGTCCGCGTCCAGGACGACCTGTACCGCCACGTCAACGGCGGCTGGCTCGACACCGCCCGGATCCCGGCCGACCGCGCGACCGCCGGCTCCTTCGTCACGCTCGTGGACGAGGCCGAGGCGCAGGTGCGGGCCATCGTCGAGGCCGCCCGCGACGACCGCGGCACCACCGACGATCGCGAGCTGGCGCAGATCGGCGCGCTGTACGCGAGCTTCATGGACACCGACCGCGTCGAGGAGCTCGGCGCGTCCCCGCTGGCCGACGACCTGGCCCGCGTCGACGGCATCACCGACGTCGCCGGCTTCGTGCGCACCCTCGGCGGCCTCGAGCGCACCGGCGTGTCGGGCGTCATCGGCATGTACGTCTCCCCCGACCAGGGCGACCCCGAGCACTACGTCGTCAGCGTGCTGCAGGCCGGGCTCGGTCTGCCCGACGAGTCCTACTACCGCGAGGACGGGTTCGTCGACGCGCGCACCGCCTACGAGAAGCACGTCGCGACGATGCTCGGACTGGCCGGCGTCGACGACCCCGCCGCCCGCGCCGAACGCATCCTTGCGCTCGAGACGCTCGTGGCCGCCCAGCACTGGGACCGGGTGGCGTGCCGCGACGCCCAGAAGACCTACAACCCCACCACGTTCGACGAGCTCGTCGCCGCCACGCCGTCCTTCGACTGGACGACCTGGGCCGGGGCCGCGGCGATCGACCTCTCCGCGCTCGAGCGCGTCGTGGTGCGCCAGCCGTCCTACCTCGTCGGGCTGGAGTCGCTGCTCACCGAGAAGCACCTCGACGCCTGGCGCGACTGGCTCCGCTGGCAGGTCGTTCACGCCGCTGCCCCGTTCCTGTCGACGGCGTTCGTCGAGGAGAACTTCGACTTCTACGGCCGCACCCTGAGCGGCACCGACCAGCTGCGCGCGCGCTGGAAGCGCGGCGTCGGCTTCGTCGAGCGGACGATGGGCGAGGCCGTCGGCAAGGTCTACGTCGCCCGGCACTTCCCGCCGGCGGCGAAGGAGCGGATGGACGGCCTGATCGACAACCTCGTCGACGCCTACCGGCACAGCATCGGCGACCTCGCCTGGATGTCCGAGACCACCAAGGGCCGCGCGCTCGAGAAGCTCGAGGCGTTCACGCCCAAGGTCGCCTACCCGGTCCGCTGGCGCGACTACTCCGCGCTCGAGGTCACCGACCACGACCTGCTCGGCAACGTGCGGGCCGCGCTGGCCTTCGAGCTCGACCACGAGCTGGCCAAGCTAAAGGGGCCGGTCGACCGCGACGAGTGGTACATGACGCCGCAGACCGTCAACGCGTACTACAACCCCACGATGAACGAGATCGTCTTCCCCGCCGCGATCCTGCAGCCGCCGTTCTTCGACGCCGACGCCGACGACGCCGTCAACTACGGGGCGATCGGCGCGGTGATCGGTCACGAGATCGGTCACGGCTTCGACGACCAGGGCTCGCACTACGACGGCACCGGGCGGCTCTCCAACTGGTGGACCGACGAGGACCGCGCCGCCTTCGACGCGCTCACCGCCCGTCTGGTCGACCAGTACTCCACCCTCTCGCCCGAGGGCACTGACGGACGCACCGTCAACGGCGAGCTGACGATCGGCGAGAACATCGGCGACCTCGGTGGTCTGACGATCGCCCACAAGGCCTACGCCCTCTCGCTCGACGGCGCCGAGGCGCCGGTCGTCGACGACCTGACCGGTGACCAGCGGTTCTTCATGGCCTGGGCCCAGGCCTGGCGCTCCAAGGTGCGCGACGCCGAGTCGGTGCGCCGGCTCACCGTCGACCCGCACTCGCCGCCGGAGTTCCGGTGCAACCAGGTGGTCCGCAACATCGACCCGTTCTACGACGCGTTCGGGGTGGGTGAGTCCGACGCGCTCTGGCTGGACCCGTCCGAGCGCGTGACGATCTGGTGAGGCCGGCACGCGGTCCGCTGCGCCGCCAGCTGCAGCTGGCCGGACTGTCGCTGGCCACCTGGCGCCCCACCTGGCCCCGCGTGCTGGGGCTGCTGCGCGGCTTCGTCACGTCGTTCCTCGCGCTCGCCGTCAGCCTGTGGGCCCTGCCGGGCGAGCAGGTCTCCGGTGCCCGGTCGGTGGCGGTGCTCGCCGTCGCGGTGCTCCTCCTCGGGGCGCTGCTGCGCCCGCTGCTGATCAGCCTGACCGTCCTCGCGGGGTCGCTCGGCATGCTCGTCGCGGGCATCCTGGCCCAGGCGCTGGTTCTCGGTCTCGCGCTGAGCATCGTCCCGGGCGTGCAGCCGTTCTCGCTGCCCGAGGTCGTCGTCGCGTCGTGGGCGGCCGCGGCGGTCGCCGCGGGCGTCAACTGGCTCTTCGACGCCAGCTCCGACGACGCCTTCCTCGGCCAGGTGCTCGGACGCGTGGTCCGGATCGCCCACGCCCACGACACCCGCGGCCCGGGCCTGCTCGTCGTCCAGCTCGACGGCGTCAGCGAGCCGCTGCTGCGGCAGGCCATCACCGCGGGCGCGATGCCGACGCTGTCGAGGTGGCTGCGCTCGGGCGACCACGTGCTGCGCGGTTGGCACACCGGGCTGCCCGCCACGACGCCCGCCGGCCAGGCGGTCCTGCTCCACGGCGACGTCACCTCGGTGCCGTCCTTCCGCTGGTACGACAAGGCGCTCGGGCGGCTCGTCGTCGCGAGCCACCCCGCCGACGTCGCCGAGGTCGAGCGGAGCCTGAGCGACGGCCGCGGACTGCTCGCCGACGGCGGCACCAGCGTCTCCAACCTGTTCTCCGGCGACGCCCCCACCCGTCTGGTGACGATGAGTGACGCGCGCCTGCCGTCGTCGGACCGCGGCGCGGCGTCCTTCTTCACCTCGCGCAGCGGCTTCGCGCGCTCGATCGTGCTGTTCGTCGGCCAGATGGTCACCGAGTGGCACCAGGGCCGACGCCAGCGGCTGCGCGACGTCCAGCCGCGGGTGCACCGCGGCGGCGTGTTCGTGCTGCTGCGCGGCCTGACCACGGTCGTCCTGCGCGACCTCAACGTCTCGATCGTCGCCGAGCAGATGGCCCGCGGCACCAAGGTCGTGTTCGTGGACTTCGTGGACTACGACGAGGTCGCCCACCACGCGGGGCCGAGCCGCCCGGAGTCGATGCGCACGCTCGAGGGCATGGACCGGGTGCTCCAGTTCTTCGAGCAGGTCGCGGGCGAGGTGGCGCGCGACTACGAGATCGCGATCGTCTCCGACCACGGCCAGACACAGGGCGCGACGTTCCTGCAGCAGGGCGGGCGCACGCTGCGCGAGGTGGTCGAGTCGCTCGTCGCCGGCGACGACAGCGTCTCGGCGGCCGAGGACGACGCCCGTCCGTCCGAGCCCTGGGGGCCGGCCAACGTGCTGCTCACCGGCGCCACCCGCTCCAACCGCGTGGTGGGCGCGGCGGCCCGGTCGGCCCAGCGTCGTCGTCACCGCGACGACCCGCGGGACGAGCTGACCGTCGACCGCCGGCGGTCCAGCGTCGCCGCGCCCGACGTCGACCAGGTGGTGGTGGCCGCCTCGGGCAGCCTGGCCCACGTCTACCTCGCCGACGAGCCCGGACGCCTGACCCGCGAGCGCGTCGACGAGCGCTGCCCCGGCCTCGTCGAGGGTCTCGCGTCGCACCCCGGCGTCGGCCTGGTGGTCGCGCGCTCGGCCGCGGGCCCGCTCGTCGCGATCGGCGCGGACGGGTGGCGCGAGGTCACCGACGGCGAGGTCACCGGCGGTGCCGGCGTCGACCCGCTGGCCGACTACGGTCCCCACGCCGCGGCCGACCTGGCCGACCTCGACGCCCGCGACCACGTCGGCGACCTGGTGCTGCTCGGCCGCTACGACCGCTCGCTCGGCGAGGTGACGGCGTTCGAGGAGCTCGTCGGCTCGCACGGCGGGCTCGGCGGCCCGCAGACCGAGGCCCTGCTCGTGCACCCGTCGTGCTGGGAGGTGCCCGGGGCGGACACGCGGCGAGCGCTCACGGGCACCGAGGTGCACGCCACGCTCGTCGGCCGGCTCGACGACCTCGGGCTGCGCGAGCCGGCGGTCGCCGCCACCCCGGCGCCCCGGGAGGTGACGCGGTGACCCTCGCCGTCACCTGGTGGGGCCACGCGACGTGCACGGTCGAGCTCGACGGCGCCCGGGTGCTCACCGACCCGCTGCTGCTCGACCGGCTCGCGCACCTGCGTCGCTTCGCGCCGACGCCGCCCGAGGACGCGCGCGCGGCCGACGTCGTCCTGCTCTCCCACCTGCACCCCGACCACCTGCACGTGCCGTCGCTGCGGCTCGTCGACGACGGCGCGTCGTTCGTCGTCCCCCGCGGGGCCGGCGGGTACCTGCGGGCGGCGGGCGTGCCGTCGTCGTGCGTGCACGAGGTGGTGCCCGGCGAGCGGGTCGTCGTGGGCGGCGTCGACGTCGAGGTGCTGCCGGCCGCGCACGACGGGCACCGCCACGTCGCGTCACGCGCGGTCGCCCCCGCGCTCGGCTTCCGGCTCGTCCACGGCACGCGGTCGCTGTGGTTCCCCGGCGACACGGGCCTCACCCCCGAGATGCGGGACGTGGACGCCGTCGACCTCGCGCTCGTCCCCGTCGGCGGGTGGGGGCCGACGCTGCCCGTCACCCACCTCGGACCCGTCGAGGCGGCCGTCGCCGTCGGACGCGTGGGGGCGGCGCACGCCGTCCCGGTGCACTACGGCACCTTCTGGCCGCGCGGGATGACCCGGCTGCAGCGCCACCGCAGGCTGTTCACCGAGCCCGGCACCCGCTTCGCCGTCCAGCTGGGGCACCGCTCGCCCTCCACCCGCGCGTGGGTGCCGGGCCACGGCGACCGCCTCGTGCTCGACGGGGGCGTGCCGTGATCGACGAGGGCCTCGGCCTCGCCGCGCTGCTCAGCCTCTTCGGCGCCGTGGCCTTCGGCGCGGTGGTGCCCGTGGTGCCCACCGGCGCGGCCGTCAGCGCCGCGGCCGTCCTCGCCGAGGGCACCGCGCCGTGGGAGGTGGTGCTGGTGGTGGTCGTCGGCGCGGCCGGGGCCTACCTCGGCGACGTCATCACCTACGCGGTGCTGCGGGCCTTCGGCGAGCCCCTCGCGCACCGCGTCGGCTGGCTGAACCGCGACGACCCCGACGGCGCGCTGGCCCGCACCACCGCGCGGATCGAGCAGAACGAGGTGCGGGTGCTCCTGCTCTCGCGGCTGGTGCCCGGCGGACGCATCCCCGTCCTGCTGGCCGCCGCGCTCGGCGGCTACCCCTGGTACCGGTTCGCCGTCGCGAACGTCGGCGCCGCCACGGTCTGGGCGATCGTCTACGCCGCCATCGGCATGCTCGGGGACGCCCTGTTCCCCTCGGTCCGCGACGCAGTCGTCGCCGCCGTGGTCCTCGCCGTCCTCGCCACCGTCGCCCTCCAGCTCGTCAAGCGCCTCTCCCCCCGCTGACCCCCGTCCGTCGCTCCCGCCCCACCGGTCCGTCGCTCCCGCCCGAGCCGCGGGTGCCGCAGCGACGGATGGCGGGGGTCGGAGCGACGGATGGCGGGATAGGTTCCGGGGATGACGACCGAGCCCACCTCCCGGCCCCCGACCGGCGTCGGGGCCGACGTGCGCGGGGTGCAGCGGCGGACGGTGGGGGTGCTCGCGGCGGCGCAGGTGGTGGGCGGCGTCGGCACCGGGTCGGGGCTGTCGGTCGGGGCACTGCTGCTGGCCGACATGTCGGGCTCGTCGGCCGTCGCCGGGCTCGCGACGACGATGCTGACCCTCGGCGCCGCCGCCGGCTCGATGCCGCTGGCCCGCCTGGCCGCGGCCCGTGGACGACGACCGGGGCTGGCGCTCGGCTGGGCGCTGGCTGCGACCGGCGGCGCGGTCGTGGTCGCCGGTGCCGCGCTGGGGTCGGTGCTGCTCGTGCTGCTCGGCCTCGCGGTCAGCGGGATCAGCAGCGCCACCAACCTGCAGTCCCGGTACGCCGCGACCGACCTCGCCGAGCCCGCCGGCGTCGGACGCGCCCTCGGCCTGGTCGTGTGGTCGACCACGGTCGGGGCGGTGCTCGGCCCGAACCTCACCGGCCCCGGGGCCGCTGTCGCGCGCTCCGTGGGCCTGCCCGACCTGGCCGGGCCGTTCTGCTTCTCGGTGGCGTCCTTCGCCGTCGCGGCGGTGCTGATGCTCGTCGCACTGCGGCCCGACCCGCTCCTGGTCGCGCGCGACCGTGACGCCGCCGGCGCGCCGTCCGGTCCCCGTCCCCGGCCCGGCCTGGCGGACGCCTGGCGCACCGTCCGCTCGCACCCCACCACCACGGCCGGCATGGCCACGGTCGCCACCGCGCACGCGGTGATGGTGTCGGTGATGGCGATGACGCCGGTCCACATGCAGGGCCACGGCGCCGCGCTGCAGGTGATCGGGCTGACGATCAGCCTCCACATCGCCGGGATGTTCGCCCTGTCCCCCGTCATGGGCTGGCTCGTCGACCGCAGGGGCGCGACGCGCACGGCGGTCCTCGGCCAGGTGGTCCTGCTCGTCGCCGTGGCGGTCGCGGGCACGGCCGGCGAGTCCGAGGTCCGCATCACCGTCGGCCTGGTCCTGCTGGGGCTCGGCTGGTCGGCGTCGCTGATCTCGGGCTCGGCCATGGTCGCGTCGTCGGTGGACGGTCCCGAGCGCACCGCCGTCCAGGGCCTCTCGGACGTCACGATGAACCTCGCCGGGGCCCTCGGCGGCCTGCTCGCGGGCGCCGTCGTCGCCCTCGCGGGCTTCGAGGTGCTCTGCGTCGCGGCGGCCGTGCTCGTGGTGCCGCTGCTGGTGCTTCACACCCGGCACGCGGCTCCCGACCGGCCCTGACCGGCGGGTGTCGGACCCGCTCGGCAGACTAGGACCATGACCTCCTCCCCCACGGACACCGCCGACGACCACACGACGGGCGGTCGCTACGTCGCCTCGGGCGAGGAGTTTGACCGCGACACCGACTACATCGGCACCCGCGTCACCCGCGACGGACGCTTCGGCTACCCCGTCGAGGCCGGTCGCTACCGCCTCGTCGTGGCCAACGCGTGCCCGTGGGCGCACCGCTCGATCATCGTGCGCCGCCTGCTGGGCCTCGAGGACGTCATCTCGATGGGCGTCTGCGGTCCCACGCACGACGAGCGCAGCTGGACCTTCGACCTCGACGAGGGCGGCGTCGACCCCGTGCTCGGCATCCCGCGCCTGCAGGACGCGTACCTGAAGCGCTTCCCCGACTACCCCAAGGGCATCACCGTGCCGGCGCTCGTCGACACCACCACCGGCGAGGTCGTCACCAACGACGTCCCCACGATCACCCTCGACCTCAGCACCGAGTGGACCGAGCACCACCGTGCCGGTGCGCCCGACCTGTACCCCGAGGCCCTGCGCGCCGAGATCGACGAGGTGGCCGACCTGGTCTTCCACGACGTCAACAACGGCGTCTACAAGTGCGGGTTCGCCGGGTCCCAGCGCGGCTACGAGCGCGCCTACGACAGCCTGTTCTCCCGGCTCGACTGGCTCAGCGACCGGCTGAGCGGGCAGCGCTTCCTCGTCGGCGACACGATCACCGAGGCCGACGTGCGCCTGTTCACCACCCTGGTCCGCTTCGACGCGGTCTACCACGGCCACTTCAAGGCCAACCGCCAGAAGCTCAGCGAGATGCCGGTGCTGTGGGACTACGCCCGCGACCTGTTCCAGACGCCCGGCTTCGGCGACACGGTCGAGTGGCAGCAGATCAAGGACCACTACTACAAGGTCCACACCGACCTGAACCCCACGCAGATCGTGCCCAAGGGCCCCGACACCGGCAACTGGTACGTCCCCCACTCGCGGGCCGCCCTCGGCGGTCGACCCTTCGGCGACGGAACCGCTCCAGAGCCCCAGGGAGTCTGACCGGGCGCGGCGGCCGCCGGTGCTACGTTGGCCGCCGTGTCCGACGCCCCTCGCCCCGCCCGGCCGACGTTCGCCGAGTACCGGGCGATCGCCCAGCCGCCGGAGATCCGGGCCCGCAAGTCCGCCGAGCACTGGACGGCGGACCTCTACCTGCGCGACATCTCGCCGTACCTGAGCCGGCCCCTCGTCCGGATGGGCCTGAGCGCCAACTCGGTCACCGTGCTGATGATCCTGTGCGGCTGGGCGGCCGCCGGCTCGCTGCTCGTGCCCGGGATCACCGGCGTGGTGCTCGCGGTGCTGTTCGGCCAGCTGCAGATGCTGGTCGACTGCTGCGACGGCGAGGTGGCCCGCTGGCGCAGCACCTTCTCGCCCGCCGGCACGTTCCTCGACAAGATCGGCCACTACACCACCGAGTCGCTGATCCCCGTCGCGCTCGGCGTCCGCGCCGCGGGCGGCGTGGGTGACGCCGCCGAGCACCCCGGGTGGCTCGCCGTCGGGGCGCTGCTGTCGGTCGTCATCATGTTCAACAAGGTGCTGAACGACCTGGTGCACGTCTCGCGCACCTTCTCGGGGCTGCCGCGGATCGCCGACAGCGCCGCCGCCACCGCCCCGCGCCCGGGCCTGGTCGCGCGCCTCCGCCGGGCCGCCCGCTTCGTGCCGTTCCACCGGCTCTACCACTCGGTCGAGATGACGCTGCTCGCGCTGGCGGCCACGGTCGTCGACCTGTTCGTGGGCGACCTCGAGGCGACCCGCGTCCTCGTGGTCGCGCTGCTGCCCCTCGCGCTGCTGGCCGTCGTCGGCCACGTCGCGGCGATCATGTCGTCGTCCCGCCTGAGGGCCTGACGCCGTGGCCCGCCTCCCCTCCGCCGCCGCCCCCGCCCTGGTGCTGGCGTCCACCGCCGCGGCCCTCGTCTCGGCGGTGGTCGGCCCCGAGGTTCTCACCGCGCTGCTCCTGGCGGTCTCGGTCGGTGCCGACGTGTGGACGGTCCGCACGAGCCCCGACCGCGAGCTCGTCCTCGACCAGGGCACCGTCGGACGCACCTCGCGCGTGCTGCTGCGGGCGCTGGCCGCGGCCCTGGCCGGCGTCGGGCTCTGGTCCACCGGCCACCTCGTGGCGTTCGCGGTCGTCCTCGCGGTGTGGCTCGTCGGCCACGCGGTGGCGGTGTTCTGCGCCCGTCAGCTCGAGAAGCGCCACGCCCGTCCGCTGCGCGTGCGCAACATCGAGCTCCGTGGCGTCGCACGCGGCGGCTCGCCGCGCCACCGCTGGCGGTTCGAGCTCCCCGCCGAGCTCGTCGTGCTCCTACCCTCGGTCCTGGCCGCGTGGGTCGACGTGTGGCTGGTGCTCGCGCTCGGCGTCGTCGCCGCCGCGCTGCTCGTCGCGCTCGTCGTCGGACCCGTCGCCGACGTGCTGGCGAGCCGGCGCGCACGGGTGCCCGAGGGCGAGATGTCCCCCCGGCTGCGGCCGCTGCAGGACTTCGTCGACTCACACCGTCCCGAGGTGCTGCTCCACCTCTCGGGCAACGCCACGTCGGCCTACCAGGTGAACGTCTGGCTCCGCACCCTGGAGTCGCTGGACGAGCGGGTGCTGCTGCTGCTCCGCGACGACGCCCTGCTCGACCACCTCGCGCCGACGACGCTGCCCACCGCCTGCGTGGTCGCCGGCACCGACGTGATGAGCCTCGACCTGTCGAGCGTCACCGTCGCGCTGTTCCCCACCCACGTGGGCAGCAACCTCCACGTGCTGCGGCTGCCCTCGCTGATGTCGACCTTCATCGGCCACGGGGACAGCGACAAGAACGCCTCGGTCAATCCCTACGGCCGCGTCTACGACGAGCTGTGGGTCGCCGGCGAGGCCGGTGCCGACCGGTGGCGGCGTGCCGGAGTCGGCGTCCACGAGGACCAGCTCGTCGCGGTCGGACGACCGCAGATCGCCGGCATCGAGCGGGTCGGCGCCCGCCCGCCCGGCCCGCGTCCGACGCTGCTCTACGCGCCCACCTGGGAGGGCTGGAACTTCGGGCAGGAGTACTCCTCGGTCGGCCCGATCGGCGTGCGCATCGTCGAGGCCGCGCTGGCTCACCCCTCGGGCCTGCGCGTGGTCTACAAGCCGCACCCGCTGCTGGGCGTCCGCGACCCCAAGGTGCGCGGCGCGCACGCCCGCATCGTCCGTCTGCTCGCCGAGGCCGGCGGCGACCACGAGGTGGTCCAGGGGCCCTCGGGCCGCGAGCTGTTCGACTGCTTCAACGACGCCGACGCGCTCGTCACCGACATCTCCAGCGTGGTCAGCGACTTCCTGGCCAGCGAGAAGCCCTACGCGGTGTTCGACATGACCCGGGGCCCGCGCGAGGACTTCGTGGCTCAGTACCCGTCGGCGTCCGCGTCCACCGTGCTGGGACGCGACGGCTCGGGCCTCACGGAGTTCCTCGACGTCGTCGCGGGCGTCGCGCCCGACGACCTGGTCGAGGCCCGCGCCCGCCTGGCCACCTATCTGCTCGGGCCCCCCGAGGACCGCTCGCGCGAGCCCTTCGCCCGTGCCGTGACCGCCCTGTCCGCCCGCGCCCGTGCCGAGCGCGCGGCCCACCGGGCCGACGTCGGGAGCGCGCATGGCTAGCCGCCGGGTGGCCCGCGCGCGCCACGTCGCCCGTCAGCTGCGCGCGAGCGTCGGCAACCGGGTGGGCGCCGACGCGTTCGCCGCCGCCTGTGCCGCGCGGGGCCCGGTGCCGTCCGGCGCGGTCTGCGTCTGGTTCGCCTCCGGCCCGGAGAACACCTACCAGCTCACGCACTGGCTGCGGCCGCTGGAGCGGCTGGCCACGCGCGTGCCCGTCGCGGTCGTGGTGGCCCGGCCCGACACCGGACGCGAGGTGATGGCCGCGACCACGCTGCCCGTGGCGTTCGCGCCCAGCTCACGCGCGCTCGAGACCCTGCTGGACGACGCGGACGTGCCGGTGGTGCTCTACGTCAACCACGTCGAGCTCAACTTCCGGATGCTGCGCTTCGCCTCCCCCGTGCACGTCTACCTGGGCCACGGCGAGAGCGACAAGGACTCCAGCGTCTCGAACCAGAACCGCGCCTACGACCGCGTGCTGGTGGCCGGGCGCGCGGCCCAGGACCGCATCGCGACCCATCTGCGCGGGTTCGACGTCGAGCGGCTCACGCGCACGATCGGCAGCCCCCAGCTCGACGACGACCACCGCGGTGCGCCCGGCTGGGAGCGTGACGACAGCATCCGCGTGCTCTACGCGCCGACGTGGGAGGGCGACCGGCCGCGGATGTCGTACGGCTCGGTGCCGACGCACGGGGTCGGGCTCGTCACCGCGCTGGCCGGCGACCCGCGGTTCCGCGTGGTCTACCGCCCCCACCCCCGGGCCGGCTACAACGACCCGGCCACCCGCGAGGCCGACGCGCAGGTGCGGGCGGTCCTGGCCCGCCACGGCGACCGGCACCTGATCGACACCGGCGCGTACGGCTGGCAGTGGGACTTCTGCGACGTCTGCGTCACTGACGTGTCGTCGGTGGCCTACGACTGGCTGGCCACCGGCAAGCCGCTGCTCGTGACCCGGCCGGCCGACCCGCGGGCGTTCGTCCCCCGGTCGCCGCTGCTCGACACGACGCCCGTGCTCGACGTGGCGGACGCGTCCGGTGCCGCCGACCTGGTGGCGTCGCTCGCGTCGGACGACGACGACGCCTCGCGCGCCCGTCGGTCCGAGACCGCGGCCTACTACTTCGGCGACACCCGTCGCGGCGCGGGCACCCGACGGTTCGGCGACGCGGTGGTCGAGGCCGTCGCCTACGCGCGCGACCACCCGGTGCCGGGCTAGCGGTCAGGCGGGGTCGCGTCGCAGCCGACGGCCGGCCGCGGCGGCCAGCGAGCGGACGCTCACGCGGCGCGTGGGGTCGGCGGACCCGCGCAGCGCGGCCAGCTCGTTCTTCATCGCGTACAGGTCGGCGGGCGGCGCCCCCATCAGCGTGCGGACCGGCGGCGGCAGCTCGAGCGCGGCGAGCCGGGCGTCGAACGCCGAGGCGTCCTGGCCCTCGGCGTAGACGTGGGCCAGGTCGTGGCGGGCGAGGAACTGCTGGAAGGTGTCCCACTTGGCCTGGTGGCCGCGGTTCATCGGCTCCCAGTCGCACGCGGCGTAGAGCTCGGCGGCGTCGGTGTCGGGCTTGAGCTCGCTCACGGCCTTGCGGGGGATCTGGTGGTAGTCCGCGAGCTCGAGGGTGCGCGAGTCGTGGGCCAGCACCAGCGCCGGCGTGCCGGCGAGCAGCGCGGCGATGTTGCCGTGGATGCGGGTGCCGAAGGAGAAGTCGTAGCCGGCGAGGTGGTCGAACCAGGTGCGCGGGTCGACGAAGAACCGGACCCGGTCCTGCGTCACCAGCGGGTGGTCGAGGTAGACCGGCACGCCGTTGTCGATCCAGGTCTGCTTCACCTCGGGGAAGGTGCCCGTCTCCATCAGCTCGAGCGTCAGGTGGTCCTGAGCCATGTAGACGAGGTTCCGGTAGGCCTGCGCGTGGTGGAGCGACAGCGGCCCGGTCTTCTGCACGTAGGGCGAGACGTTGAACGCGAGGCGTGAGTCCGCGTCGAGCGCGTCGACCTTCTTCTCGACGTGCAGGTCGGGCCCGTACATGAACATCGACGGGCAGCCGATCACGTCGACGTGATCGGCGCCGAAGCCGAGGCCCTTGAGGAAGTCGGCCGTGAACTCGCCGCGCACGCCGATCGAGGGCGAGCGGTCGAGGCAGGCCCGGACGAACCGCGTCACCTGGGGCGTCATGCCGTCGGCCTTGCGGAAGCCGCCCTTGAGGCTGGCCTGCGCGCCGACGCCGACGATGCTGACCGGGATCGTCAGCTTCTCGATGATGTCGGACATCAGGTCGAGGCGGTTGGCGAAGGACACCCGGAACGCGTTGGCGAGGGGGATGACGACGTGGTCGTAGCCCTCGTTGATCGCGTCGGCGTTGTCGCGCACGAAGCGGGCGGCGTCGATCTGGGTGCCGGAGGTCGAGAGCAGCCGGAAGACCGACTGGCTGAAGACGAGGTTGCCGGTGTTGTCGCCGATGAGGTTGCGCTGACGCGTCTCCTCGACCGAGGCGACGCGGAACGGGCTCTTGTGCGCACGGACGAGGATCCTCGTCACGGTCGGGCCTCCCGGGGTCGACGTCACCGGTGCTTCCGGCCAGCGGCGATGCTACCAACCGGGCCGGGCACCCCCGGCGGTCGGACCGGTCCGCGGCGGCGTCGTGCGCCGTGGGCCTCAGGCCCTGCGCAGGAAGCCCCAGCCCCAGGAGAGGTGCATGGTGGCGAGGACGGCCGGCAGGAGCCGGCGCGACGCGGGGTCGAGGTCGGCGCCCTCGCGCAGGCCGACGACGGTGACGCCGGCGGCGTAGGCCGCGGGCGCGGCGAGGCCGAGGCGGAGCCAGCGGGGGCCGACGAGCCCGGCGACGCCGGCGACGGTGCCGACGACCACGGCGGCCGTGGCCGCGGGCGGGGCGAGGTAGCGGGCGTTGAGGGTGCGGGGGTGGCGCTCGACGACACGACGCCGCCAGCCCCCGGTGGTGTACTGCTGACGCGCGAACGAGCGCCACGTGCTGCGCGGGTGGTAGACCACCGCGAGCGAGGGGTCGAACCAGATGGTCTCCCCTGCCTCGCGCAGCCGGTGGTTGAGCTCCCAGTCCTGGGCGCGGCGGAAGAACTCGTCGTACCCGCCGACGGACTCGAACGCGTCGCGGCGGAAGGAGCCGAGGTACACGGTGGGCTGCGGGCCGGGCTCGCCGCCGGTGTGGAAGGCGGCGCCGCCGATGCCCCAGCGCGAGGACATCGCGCGGGCCACGGCCCGTCCGAGCGTGGTGGTGCCCTCGGGCCGCATCCGGCCGCCCACGTTGGCGGCGCCGGTGCCGACCAGCAGGTCGACGACGCGCGCCACGTAGTCCGGCGGCAGCAGGGAGTGGCCGTCTGCGCGCACCAGGAGGTCGTGGCGGGCGGCGGCGACCGCCCGGTTGAGCCCCTGGGGCGTCCACCCGGCCGGGTTGTCGACGACCGTCAGGCGCGGCTGCTCTGCGGCGAGCGCCGCCGCGATCTCGGCGGTGCGGTCCCTCGACGGCCCGACGGCCAGCACCAGCTCGAGGTCGCCGTCGTACTCCTGCGCGAGGATGCGCTCGACGCAGTCGCGCAGGTCGGCCTCCTCGTCGCGCACGGTCATGAAGACCGAGACGCCCGGAGCCTCAGCCATGGGCGATGGCGGCGGGTCCGTCCTCGCGGCGCACGTCGATGACGTGGCCGGTCTGCTGCGAGACGAGCACGTCGAGCGACTGGTTGGCGACCTCCTGCGAGCTCAGCAGGGTGCCGGCCGGCTCCTCGCCGAACGCCTTGGTGCGCATGGGCGTGCCGGTGCGCTCGGGGTTGACGCAGTTGACGCGCACCTGCCCGGACCACTCGTCGGCCAGCGCCTGGGTGAGGTTGACGACGGCCGCCTTGGCCGAGCTGTAGAGCGAGTAGCCCTTGCGGCCGCGCGTGTAGGAGGACGAGGTGAAGAGCAGCAGCGAGCCGCGGGTGGCGACCAGGTGCGGGTAGAACTCCTGCGCGATGAAGATCGGCGCGAGGTAGTTGACCTCGGTGGCGTTGTAGATGTCCTCCTCGGACGTGTCGGCCAGCTCGCCGCGCGGCAGCACGCCGGCGGTGTTGACCACGAAGTCGACCTGGCCGCGCTCGGCGACCACCTGGGCCGCGGCGGCCGCGACGTCCTCGCGACGCTCGACGTGGGTGCCGGTCGAGGACCGGGAGAAGGAGTGCACGTGGGCGCCGTGCTTGGCCGCCAGCGCGGCGATGTCGCCCCCGATGCCGTACGAGCCGCCGAAGACCACGACCGTCCTGCCCTCGAGCGCGGCGCGGTACTGGTCGTCGTCGAGCGCGGTGGGCTTGTCGGCGGAGGTGAGCTGGAAGAGCTTGTCGGCGATGTAGACGTCGATCGGCTCGGTGACCTTCATGTTGCGCTCGTGGCCGTGCACGACGCCGATGGGCACCTCGGGGGTGTAGCGCAGCACGACGGTGCAGTCGTCGGTGGCGACGAAGTCGGGGTCCTTGACGGCCTCGGCGTACGCGCGCTTGATCACCGACGCGCGGAAGCACTGGGGCGTCTGGCCGCGGCGCAGCAGGTGCCGCGGCAGGACGTCGGCGATGACCTCGCGGTCGCCGTGCACCTGCACGACGGTGTCGGCGGACGGGATCGCGGTGTCGACCGCCTCGTACTCGGCCAGGGCCGCGACGCAGTCCTCGATGATCGTCTGGCTGAGCAGCGGGCGGACGGCGTCGTGGAACAGGACGTTGCACTCCTCGTCGCCGAGGGCGTCGAGGGCACGGCTGGTGGTGCCGTTGCGGGTGTCGGCGCCCTCGAGGATCTGCGTGACCTTGTCGTAGCCGCCGTTGCTGACGATGGCGCGCACCGGGTCGAGGTGGCCGGGCGTCATCATCACGATGATCTCGTCGACCAGCGGCGACGCGTTGATCGTCGCGATCGTGTGCTCGATGATCGGCTTCCCGGCGATCTTGATGAGCTGCTTGGGGATGGAGAGGCCGACGCGCGACCCCGTCCCACCCGCGAGGACGACGGCCACGTTGCGCAGAGCTTCCACGCGACGAGGGTAACGTGACCCAGGGCCCGACGGCGGCCCGCACACGCCCACCGTCGGACCTCCGGGTCCGTCGTCGACAGCAAGGAACACACGCACGTGACAGTGGACACGACCGTCAGCCGGTCGCCCTGGGCGCGGGTCAAGGGCATCTGGGCGGCCCGCAAGGTGCTCGCGCTGCTGATCCGGCGCGACCTCAAGGTGAAGTACGCCAGCTCGGCGCTCGGCTACGTGTGGGCCGTGCTCGACCCGCTGCTGATGGCGGGCGTCTACTGGTTCGTCTTCACCCAGATCTTCCAGCGCCTCGACGTCGGCGCGGAGCCGTACATCGTCTTCCTGGTCGCGGGCCTGCTGCCGTGGCAGTGGTTCACCGGCGCCGTCAACACGTCGGGCCGGGCCCTCAATGCCAGCGCCAAGCTGATCCGCGCGCAGAACCTCCCGCGGGAGATCTGGGTGCTCCGGCCGGTGCTCGCCGGCGCGGTGTCCTACGTGTTCGCGCTGCCGGTGCTCGCGCTGTTCGTGGTGGTCTACGGGGCCGGCGTCACCTGGTACGTCCTGCTGATGCCGGTCGCGATGCTCGTGATGATCGTGCTGCTGACGGGCATCGGCCTGCTCCTGGCGCCGCTGATCGTGCTGATCAAGGACCTCGACCCGATCGTCAACGTGGTCGTGCGGCTGCTCTTCTACGCCTCCCCCATCATCTACAGCCACCGCGACCTGCCGCCCGGCTACGAGTGGGCGTCCGTGGCCAACCCGCTCAACGGCATCCTCGGCATGTTCCGGGCCGCGTTCTTCCCCGACCAGCTGCAGGTGAGCGGCGCCCTGACGGCCACCGCGATCTCGTTCGGGTTCCTCGCCGTCGGCTGGCTGGTCTTCGCCCGGCTCGAGCGCACGGTCCTGAAGGAGATCTGATGAGCAGCGAGGTGGTCCGTCCCCCCGTCGACCACGACGCGCCCCCGATCATCGAGGTCGAGGGGCTGTCGCTGCGGTTCCACAAGTCGCGGCGCCACCGCAGCATCCGCGACCTGCTGTTCAAGGGCCAGACGGGCGTGCGCGCGGGCGAGTTCTGGGCACTGGACGACGTCTCGTTCTCGGTCCAGCCGGGCGAGGCGATCGGCGTCGTCGGCGCCAACGGCCAGGGCAAGTCGACCCTGCTCAAGGCCCTCACCGGCACGCTGCTGCCCGACCAGGGCTCGGTCAAGGTGCACGGCGGCATCTCCCCGCTCATCGAGATCACCGGCGGGTTCGTCGGCGAACTCACCGTGCGCGAGAACATCCAGGTGGTGTCCGGGCTCCACGGCATGTCGCGTCGCGAGATCGACGCCGCGTTCGACGAGATCGTCGAGTTCGCCGAGATCGCGAGCTCGCTGGACTCCCCCTACAAGCACCTGTCGTCGGGCATGAAGGTCCGCGTGGCCTTCGCCGTCGTCTCCCGCCTCGAGGAGCCGATCATGCTCGTCGACGAGGTGCTGGCCGTCGGCGACCGCGCGTTCCGCGAGAAGTGCTGGGACCGGATCGAGGAGATGCTCGCCGAGGGCCGGACGTTCTTCCTCGTCTCGCACTCCGAGCGCGACCTCACCCGCTTCTGCACCCGCGGCCTGTACATGCAGGCCGGCAGGGTGACCATGGACGGCCCCATCGAGGAGGTCGTCGAGGCCTACCTCAAGGACTCCGACGACAACCTCGCCCTGCGTCGTCACGAGGTCCGTCAGCGCCGCCAGGCCCGCCGCGAGGCCCGCGAGGCCGCCATCCGCGAGCAGGCCGCCGCCGACGCCGAGCGCGACCGCGAGGCCGACGAGTCCTAGCCCGGGACCTCCGGCACCGGCTGTCGGATTCCCAGGTAGGCACGGGAAACCGACATGTGATGTGTCAGGACATCGGTGACACGTGTGTCATGACTTCGGTGACGGTAGTCGTTTGGGTGTGAGTTGGTATTTGCGGTCGGGGTCGAGGTGTCGGAACTCGATGAGGTCGTCGTGGTGGAAGATCGCGATG
>JAURVT010000028.1 GCA_030655315.1 Nocardioidaceae bacterium
GCGCTCGTGCTGGGCGGCTGCGGCGCGCTCGACCGCGTGCCCCGCCCCGCGCCGCGACGCCGCGAGGCCGACGCGGACGAGCCCCTCGTGGCCGCGGCGCTGGCCGACCAGCAGCAGGTGCTCGCCACCGCCGTCGCCACCCGCACGGCGCATGCCGCCCTCGCCGGCACCCTCGACCCGGTCGTCGAGCACCACCGCGCCCACGTGAGCGTGCTGGGCGGGACCCCGGCCACCGGCACGCCCACGCCCTCCGGCACCGCCACGTCGAGCTCCCCCGCGACCACGGCTCCCCCGCCGGCCGACCCCGCCGCCGCGCTCGCCGCCCTCGGCGAGGTCGAGCGGGCCGCGGCCGAGGCCCGGGGGCAGGACGCCACGACGGCTGCGTCCGGCGACCTCGCCCGGATGCTCGCGGCGATGTCGGCCGGCCAGGCCCAGCACGTCGTCGTGCTCGGCGCCGCCGTCCGCACCCTCCAGGCCGCGCCGTGAGCGCCGGGACGGCCGACGAGGGGCTGGTCGAGGCGTGGCAGCAGGCCCTGGCCGCCGAGCACGCCTCGGTCTACGGCTACGGCGTGCTGGCTGGGCGTCTGGACCGTGACTCCCCCGCCCAGGTCCGCGCGACCGGGGCCTACCGCGTCCACCTGGCCCGCCGCGACACGCTGGCCGCCCGCGTCGCCGACGCCGGGGCCACGCCGGTCCAGCCCGCGCCGGCCTACGACCTCGGCGGCCCGGTCACCGACGCCGGCTCCGCCCGGCTGGTGGCCCAGCGGATCGAGGACCGGTGCACCGTCGTGCACGCGGTCGTGGTCTCGGCCGCCGACGGCGACCGGCGCACCGAGGCGCTCGGCTGGCTCACCGACTGCGCCACGCGGCTCGTCGGGTGGGGCGGCTCGGCCACGGCGCTCCCGGGCTTCGAACGGCCGTAAACGGCTCGACCGGCCGGGTCGCGGACGGCAGGGTGGGCTATGGCCTGGCCGACCCGCACCTTCCCCGACGACGTCCCCACGCTCACCCGCGGTGACGTGGTCCTGCGCCCGCACCGGGCGGACGACGACGACGCGATCGTCCGGCAGTGCACCGACCCGGCGTCCGTGCGCTGGACCACCGTGCCGCTCGGCTACGACCGCGAGATGGCGCTCGGGTGGGTCGCCGACGGCGTCGGCGAGGGGTGGCGCGACGGCACCGAGCACCTGTTCGCGATCGAGAGCACCCACCCCGACGGCGTCCGACGGTTCTCGGGGTCGCTGTCCCTGAGGGACGAGGGCGACGCGAGGGCCGAGGTGGCCTTCGGCCTGCACCCCGACGCCCGCGGCCGCGGCGTGATGGCCACCGCGCTCGACCTCCTGCTGGACCACGGGTTCGACGCGCTCGGTCTGCGGACCGTGGTCTGGTGGGCCGAGGCGGGCAACGTCGCGTCGCGCCGGGTCGCCTGGCGCAGCGGGTTCACGTTCGCCGGGACGATGCGGCGCTGGCTCGACCACCGCGGCACCCACGTCGACGCCTGGGTCGCGACGCTGCACCGCGACGACCCACGTCGTCCCGTCACCGCCTGGCTCGAGGCCGGCGACCTGACCACGGCGAGGTTCCGGCTCCGGGAGCTGCGCGAGACCGACGCCGACCGCGTCGTGGAGGGGTGCTCGGACCCGCGCACCCAGCACTGGCTCAACTTCCTGCCCGCGCCGTTCACCCGTGCGGACGCCGTCGCGTACGTGCACCGCACGCAGGTCGAGCGCGCCCAGGGCACCGCCGTCGTCTGGGCCGTCACGGCCCGTGACGACGACCGCCTGCTCGGCACCGTCGGCGTCCCGCGCCTCGGCCGGCACTCCGCGGAGATCGGCTACTGGACCCATCCCGACGCGCGGGGCACCGGTCTGTCGACCGAGGTCGTCGACGCCGTCGTCACCTGGGCCCTGCGACCGGTCGAGGCAGACGGGCTCGGCGTGCGCCGCGTCCACGTCAAGGTCGCCGACGGCAACACCGCGTCCCGCCGCGTGGCCGAGGCCAACGGCCTCACCCTCTACGGGCGCGAGACCTCCTCGGAGACCATGCGCGACGGCACCGTGGTCGACATGCTGCTGCTCGAGCGCGTCCTCACCCCACCGGGCGGCACGGCCTAGGCTGGACGCCATGTCGAGCGACCCGCACCCCCGCCGCGGCCTGCGGGCGAGCGACGCCGACCGCGAGGCCGTGGTGGAGATCCTGCGCGACGCGGCCGCCGAGGGACGGCTGTCCTTCGAGGAGATGGACGAGCGGCAGGACGCCGCGTTCGCCGCGCGCACCTACGCCGAGCTCGAGCCGCTGGTGGCCGACCTGCCCGACGCCGACCTCCCCTGGCGCACCACGGCCCACCCCGCCGCGGTGCCGGCGCGGTCGCACGACGAGGCCCTGACGATCACCGCGGGCGGCACCAACCAGGCCCGGCGGGGACGCTGGACGGTGCCCTCCCGGCTGGTGCTCCACCCGCAGGTGTCGAGCATCGTCCTCGACTTCCGGCGCGCGGCCTGCGCCCACCGGGTGGTTGCCGTCGAGGTGCACGGCGGCGTCGGCAACGTCACCCTCGTCGTGCCCGACGGCTGGGGCGTCGACGCCGACCAGCTGCGCTCGTCGTGGGGCACCGTGCGCAACAAGCGCCAGCAGGCCGCCGAGCGCGGCCTGCCGACGCTCGTCGTCACCGGCGGCATCGGCATGGGCACCTTCCGGGCCCGGGCCGCGCTGTTCTACGAGCGCCTCGGCGACTCCACGGAGCCCTAGGAGAGCCGGGCCACCACGTCGGCGAGCGGCACGTCGCTGCGCTCCCCGCTGCGACGGTCCTTGACCTCGACGACGCCGTCGACGAGCCCCCGACCGACCACGACGATGGTGGGCACGCCGATCAGCTCGGCGTCCTTGAACTTCACGCCGGGCGAAACCTTGCGGCGGTCGTCGTAGAGCACCGTGACGCCGGCGGCCTCGAGGTCGGTCGCGAGCGTCTCGGCCGCCTCGAAGATCGCGTCGTCCTTGCCGGTGGCGACCAGGTGCACGTGGGCGGGCGCGATCTCGCGCGGCCAGATGATCCCGGCCTCGTCGTGGGAGTTCTCGACGATCGCGGCGACGGCGCGCGAGACGCCGACGCCGTAGGAGCCCATCGTCACGGTGACGAGCTTGCCGTTCTCGTCGAGCACCTTGAGGTCGAGCGCCTCGGCGAAGCGGCGCCCGAGCTGGAAGATGTGCCCCATCTCGATGCCGCGGGCCAGCTCGAGCGGACCGGAGCCGTCGGGGGCGGGGTCGCCCTCGCGGACCTCGGCGGCCTCGATCACGCCGTCGCCGGTGAAGTCGCGTCCGGCCACGAGGTCGATCACGTGCGAGCCGGCCACGTCCGCGCCGGTCACCCAGCGCGTGCCCTCGACGACGCGGGGGTCGAGCAGGTAGCGGATGCCCGACGGGTGGTCGCTGCCCAGCGCCCCGGGCCCGATGTAGCCCTTGACCAGCGCCGGGTTCGCGGCGAAGTCGGCCTCGGTGAAGGCCTCCACCTCGGCGGGCTCCACCTGCGCGCCGAGGCGCTTCTCGTCGACCTCCCGGTCTCCGGGCAGGCCGATCGCGACCGGCTCCCGGGTGCCGTCGGGGTGCCGGAGCACCACGACGACGTTCTTCAGGGTGTCGGCGGCGGTCCAGGCGCGGTCGTCGCGCGGGAAGGCGTCGTTGAGGTGGTCGACGAGGGTGTCGATGGTCGGGGTGTCGGGGGTCTGCTCGGCGTGGGCCGCGGGCGCGTCGTCGTACGGCACGACATCGGGCACGGGCACCCGGACGGCCTCCACGTTGGCCGCGTAGCCACCGGGGCTGCGGACGTAGGTGTCCTCGCCGTTCTCGGCGATCGCGAGGAACTCCTCGCTCGCCGAGCCGCCCATCGCGCCCGACATCGCCGCGACGATGACGTAGTCGAGGCCGAGACGCTCGAAGATCCGGACGTAGGCCTCGCGGTGCGCCTGGTACGACGCCATGAACTGCTCGTCGGTCAGGTCGAAGGAGTAGGAGTCCTTCATGACGAACTCGCGGCCGCGCAGGATGCCCGCACGGGGTCGCGACTCGTCGCGGTACTTGGTCTGGATCTGGTAGAGCATCACCGGCAGGTCCTTGTACGACGTGTACAGGTCCTTGACCAGGAGGGTGAACATCTCCTCGTGCGTGGGGCCGAGCAGGTAGTCGTTGCCCTTGCGGTCCTGCAGCGTGAAGATGTTGTCGCCGTAGTCGCTCCAGCGGTTCGACGCCTCGTAGGGCTCGCGGGGCAGGAGCGCCGGGAAGTGCACCTCCTGGGCGCCGATCGCGTCCATCTCCTCGCGCACGACGCGCTCGACGTTGCGCAGCACCGTCCAGCCGAGCGGCAGCCAGGAGTAGATGCCGGGCGCGGCGCGGCGGACGTAGCCGGCGCGGACGAGGAGCCGGTGGCTCGGGACCTCGGCATCCGCGGGGTCGTCGCGCAGGGTGCGCACGAAGAGGCGGGACATGCGGGTGACCATGGTGTTCCTCACTCGCCCTGTCGGGCGGCCTTGAGAGCGGTGGTGACGAGGGGCACCTGAAGCGGCAGGCGGGCGAGCGTGCCCAGCTTCCAGGCACGGGTGGCGCGCGGGCTGCGGTGCGCGGTGACGGCCATCTGGACGTTGCCGGGGAGCACGCCGACCATCAGCGCGGCGGCGGCCAGACCCCCGAGACGGCGCGTGCGAGGGTGCAGCAGCGCGGCGGCGCAGGCCAGCTCGGCGACGCCGGACGCGTGGACGATCGCCCGCGGCGAGCCCGGCAGGCTCCGCGGGATCATCGGCTCGAAGATCGCCGGACGCGCGAGGTGGCCGACGCCCGCGACGGCGAGGATCGCCGTCAGGGCCTTGACGTCGAGGGTCGTGGTGGGCACCTGAGGACCCTACCGGTCCGGGGCGCCCGGCCTCCCGCCTCAGCCCCCCGCGGCCACCCCGTCGAGGTACAGCCACCGGCCGTCCTCGCGCACGAAGCGGCTCCGCTCGCGCTGCTGCCCCCGGCCCTCGGGTCCGCGGTGGAAGGCGCAGAACTCGACCACGCCGTCGGTGTCGAACGGGCCGCCCGCGCTGGTCGCGAGGACGTCGAGGCGGTACCAGCGACGGTCCGCGTCGAGCTCGAGCGACGCCGGCCGGGTGCTCGGGTGCCACGTCGCGAGCAGGTAGGCCGGGTTAACAGCCGCGAACGCGCTGAACCGGGAGCGCATCAGCTGCTCGGCGGTCTGCGCGACGGCGTCGCCACGGTGCAGCCGCCCGCAGCAGTCGTCGTAGGGCAGGCCCGACAGGCAGGGGCAGCGGCCGGGCACGTCAGGCTCGACCCGTCAGAACAGGATCGACGCGAACGTCGCGACCTGGCGGAACCCGACGCGGGCGTAGGACCGGCGGGCGGCGACGTTGTGGTCGTTGACGTAGAGGGTGACGGTGGGCGCGATCGAGCGCATCGCCTCGGCCACCACGGCGGCCATGCCCGTCTCGGACAGGCCCTCGCCGCGGCGGCTGGGGTCGACCCAGACGCCCTGCACGTGGCAGCCGGCGTCGGTGGCCGCGGTGACCTCGGCCTTGAACACCACTAGGTCGTCCTCGATGATCGCGAACGCCCAGCCCTTGCTGATCAGCTGCGCGACGCGGGCCCGGTAGCTGTGACGGCCGGGCGCCTCGGGGCTCTCGCCGATCTCCTCGGTGAACATCGCGACGCTGGCCGGGTAGAGCAGGTCGAGCTCGTCCATCAGGACGCGGCGCACGCGGGGGTCGGGCTCGACGGCCGGCGGGCCGTCGATCAGCAGGAACGGCTGGTCGAGCCGCAGCGAGCGCGCCTCGCCCCAGCTCGGCCGCACGTGCTCCCACAGTGCGAGGACGTCGTCGCGCGGGCCGAGGAGCGAGGACGACATCCGCGCCATCGTGGCGGCGCGACGACCGAAGGCGTCGAGCGCGGCCGGGGTGGCCGAGACGGGCACGAGGTTGGCCGCCACGTGGCACGCCGACACCATCGTCTCGCCCTCGTAGTAGCCCCACATGTGTCCGCCGAACCAGCGCGGCTCGAGCCGCGTCGTGGTGAGGCGGTGGTCGACGAAGACGTTGAGGATCGGGTCCTGCCGGACCACCCGGGTCAGCTCGGGCAGGTCGGCGGGACCGAGCGTGCGCACGCCGTCCCGTGTACCGAGCACCAGACCGACCTCCCCTGTCACCCCGACCCTACCGGCGGACGCCGACACCACGCCCGCCCGGAGTCGCCGAGATACGGCTTCTGCACCACCGCGGACGCTCCGGTGGTGCAGAACCCGTGTCTCGCGGAGGGGTGAGGAGATCTTGCGCGGGGGCTAGGAGATCTTGACCTCGGCCGAGGCGCCCTCGACGGGCTCCATGTCCTCGGCGAGGCGCAGGGCCTCCTCGATCAGCGTCTCGACGATCTGCGACTCCGGGACGGTCTTGATGACCTCGCCCTTGACGAAGATCTGGCCCTTGCCGTTGCCGGAGGCGACGCCGAGGTCGGCCTCGCGGGCCTCCCCCGGGCCGTTCACGACGCAGCCCATGACCGCGACGCGGAGCGGCACCTCCATGCCCTCGAGGCCGGAGGTGACCTCCTCGGCGAGCTTGTAGACGTCGACCTGGGCGCGTCCGCAGGACGGGCAGGAGACGATCTCGAGCTTGCGCGGGCGCAGGTTGAGCGACTGCAGGATCTGGATGCCGACCTTGACCTCCTCGACCGGCGGGGCCGAGAGCGAGACGCGGATGGTGTCGCCGATGCCCTTGCCGAGCAGGTAGCCGAACGCCGTCGCGCTCTTGATCGTGCCCTGGAAGGCCGGGCCGGCCTCGGTGACGCCGAGGTGCAGCGGCCAGTCACCGCGCTCGGACAGCATCTCGTAGGCGGCGGCCATGATGACCGGGTCGTTGTGCTTGACCGAGATCTTGAAGTCGTGGAAGCCGTGCTCCTCGAACAGCGACGCCTCCCACATGGCCGACTCCACCAGCGCCTCGGGCGTCGCCCGGCCGTACTTCTCCATCAGGCGCCGGTCGAGCGACCCGGCGTTGACGCCGATCCGGATCGAGGTGCCCCGGTCGGCGGCCGCCTTGGCGATCTCCTTGACCTGGTCGTCGAACTTGCGGATGTTGCCCGGGTTGACCCGGACGGCCGCGCAGCCCGCGTCGATCGCGGCGAAGACGTACTTGGGCTGGAAGTGGATGTCGGCGATCACCGGGATGTTGGACTTGCGCGCGATGTCGGGCAGCGCGTCGGCGTCGTCGGTGCTCGGGCAGGCCACGCGGACGATGTCGCAGCCCGACGCGGTGAGCTCGGCGATCTGCTGCAGCGTCGAGTTCACGTCCGAGGTGAGCGTCGTGGTCATCGACTGCACCGAGATGGGGGCGTCGCCGCCCACCTCCACCGTGCCGACGCGGATCTTGCGGGTCTTCTTCCGCGGCGCCAGCGTCGCCGGCGGAGGTGCGGGCATGCCCAGGTCGACGCTCATGGGTGGAGTTCGGTCCCTTCGGATCAGGTCAGTTGCAGCGGGTTGACGATGTCCACGTAGATCAGCAGGACGCCCATCACCAACAGTACGGCGCCCACCGCATAGGCCACGGGGAGCATCTTCCCGACGTCGACCGGACGTGGCTCAGGTCGCCCGGACACCCGGGCGAAGGCCCGCTTGAGCCCCTCCCACAGCGCGCCCACGATGTGGCCGCCGTCGAGCGGGAGCAGCGGGATGAAGTTGAACAGCGCGATGAACAGGTTGATCGACGCGAGCAGGCTGATGACGAAGGCCACCCGGTCCTTGACCGGCGCCGAGTCGTCCGAGGCCACCTCGCCGGCGATCCGGCCCGCGCCGACGACGCTGATCGGGCTGTCGTCCTCCCGCACGCCGCCGACCGCCGCCTTGGCCACGCTGACCATGCGCTGCGGCAGGTGCAGGATCGCCTCGCCCGTGGCGACGGTCAGCGAGCCCATCTGCTGGACGGTGTACCCCACGCCCTGGCGCACGTAGGCGCGCGTCGGCTCGACGCCGAGGAAGCCGACGTCCTCGACCCGGTCGGGGTCGATCTCGCCCGAGCTGCTCACGGCCTGGCGCGGGATGACCTGGGTGCTGACCGGGCGGGTGATGGTCTCGCCGTCGCGCACGTAGGTGATGGGCACGGTGGCCGACCCGTTGGCGCGGATCAGCCGGGTCAGCTGCTCCCACCCCGAGACCTGCGTGCCGTCGAACGCGGTGATCTCGTCGCCCGCGCGGAGTCCCGCGGCGGCGGCCGGCGCGGCGGGGTCGGTGGACACGCACGCCCGACCGGCCTCGGAGTCGGCGATGACGCACTGCGACACGGCGTTGACGGTGGTGGTCGGGGTGTTGGCGCCGATGACCGAGAACAGCAGCAGGAACAGGACGAAGGCGATCGCGATGTTGACCATCGGTCCGCCGGCCATGACGATCAGCTTCTTCCACCACGGCTGGCGGTAGAACATCCGCGGCCCGTCCTCGGGCCCGACGTCCTCGTACTCGGCGCTGCGGGCGTCCGAGATCAGCTGCGTGAACATGCCGGTATTGGACTTGCGGACGTGCGTGTCGTCCTCGCCCGGCTCGGGCGGGAGCATGCCGACGAGCTTGACGAAGCCGCCGAGCGGGAAGGCCTTGAGCCCGTACTCGGTCTCGCCGCGGCGGACCGACCAGACGGTGCGCCCGAACCCGACGAAGTACTGGGTGACCTTGACCCCGAACTTCTTCGCGGGGTACATGTGGCCGACCTCGTGCAGCGCGATCGAGGCGATGATCCCGACGGCCACGACGGCGACGCCGAGAATGTAGAGCAGCACCGTCACTGCTGGTCCTCCTGCTGGTCCACGATGGCGCCCGCGCGCTCGCGGGCCCAGGCGTCGGCGGCCAGCACGTCGTGCACCGTCAGCGCCGTGGTCGAGCGTACGTCGTCGTCACCAAGGTGCTGCGTGAGAACGTC
Organism: Nocardioidaceae bacterium; assembly: GCA_030655315.1. Classification (GTDB taxonomy): domain Bacteria; phylum Actinomycetota; class Actinomycetes; order Propionibacteriales; family Nocardioidaceae; genus JAURVT01. Next base: position 8,937 of record JAURVT010000028.1, read on the forward strand.
GGCGACGACGTCCATCATCGCGGGAAAGCGCAGCAGCCCGTCGCGGAAGGCCTGGACGCAGACCTCGTTGGCGGCGTTGTAGACCGCGGGCGCCGTGCGTCCGTGCTCCCCCGCCCGACGCGCGAGCGCGACCGCGGGGAAGGCGCTCTCGTCGAGCGGTGCGAACTCCCACGACGTCGGGCGCGACCAGTCGCACGGCCGCGACGCGCCCGGCAGGCGGTCGGGCCAGGCGAGGCCGAGCCCGATCGGCAGCTTCATGTCCGGCGGCGAGGCCTGGACCATCGTCGAGCCGTCGACCATCTCGACCATCGAGTGCACGGTCGAGGTGGGGTGCACCACGACGTCGATGCGGTCGAAGGGGATGTCGAACAGCAGGTGCGCCTCGATCACCTCGAGGCCCTTGTTGACCAGGCTGGCGGAGTTGATCGTGATGACCGGGCCCATGTCCCAGGTCGGGTGGTTCATCGCGTCGGCGACGGTGACGTCCTCCATCTGCGCCCGCGTGCGGCCGCGGAACGGCCCGCCGCTGGCGGTCACGACGAGCCGCGCGACGTCCTCGGGACGCTCGCCCCGCATCGCCTGCGCCAGGGCGGAGTGCTCGGAGTCGACCGGGGCCATCTGCCCCGGGCGGGCCGCGGCGGTCACGACCGGGCCGCCCACGATCAGCGACTCCTTGTTGGCCAGCGCCAGCAACGACCCGGCCTCGAGCGCCGCGAGCGTCGGGAGCAGGCCGACCGACCCGGTGATCGCGTTCAGCACGACGTCGCAGGGCAGGGCCCCCACCTCGGTGGCGGCGTCCGGGCCGGCGACGATGCGCGGGAGCCTCGCGTCGCCCGTGGCGTACCCGCGACGCTGCACCTCGGCGTAGAGCGCGAGCTGCACGTCCTGCACGGCGCTCGCCCGGGCGACCGCGAGCACCGGCACGTCGTGCTCGAGCACCTGGCGGGCGATCAGGGCGGGATCGCTGCCACCGGCGGCGATCCCCACGACGCGGAAGCGGTCGGGGTTGTCGCGGACCAGCTCCAGCGCCTGGGTGCCGATCGAGCCGGTGGAGCCGAGGATGACGACGTCGCGGCGTCCGTGGGTGGGCATGGGCCCAGTCTGGCAGCCGCGCCCCGGACGTGGCTCGACGCTCCGGCCCACCCCCGTGGGGGCCGGAGCGTCGAGCCGGTCGGGAGGGTCTACTTGACCTCGGAACGCAGGAGCGTCCAGACGCCGACCGCCATCGGCAGCACGATCCAGATGCCCGACGAGGTGGCCAGGTGGACCCAGTCCTGCCCGTCCATGGTGGCGGTGATCAGCGGCTGCTGGGCCCGGTTCAGGTCGACCCAGGGCCACAGGTCGGCGAACCAGTCCTGGTAGAACGCCAGCGCGCTCAGCAGGCCCGTGACCACGAAGGTGTAGGCGTAGAAGACCACGATCGCGGCGGCCGAGCTGCGGAGCACCGTGGCGAAGCCGAAGGCGCACAGCAGGCCGAGGAGCTGGACGAGGACCCAGCTGCCGGCGCCGTCCCAGCCGAGGTTCCAGATCGGGTCGGTGCCCTTGATCGCGCTGCCGATCAGCGTCGCCACCGCGGCGAGGCCGATCGCGATGACGATCGTCACCAGGCCGGTGAGGAGCACGGCGAGCAGCTTGGCCACCACGGTGCGTCCACGTCGGGGCTCGAGGGTGAACGTCACCAGACCGGTGCGCTGGCTCCACTCGCTCGTGACCGAGAGGATCGCGACGACCGGCAGCAGCACGCTGAGGGGCGTGCCGATCGCGTTGACGAAGGTGTCGTGCGTCATCTGGCCGCCGTCGGCGACCAGGATGACGACGACCGTGGCCACGATCGAGATGACGCCGATCGCGACGAGCAGCCAGAGGCCGGCACGGGTGTCGACGAGCTTGCGCAGCTCGACCTTGACGAGGCGGGACAGCGGGATGGGGTCGGACTCGACCTTCACGGTGGGCTGGTCGAGGGTGGCGGTGCTCATGCGGATGCTCCTTGCGGGACGTTCTCTCGCTGGGTGTCGGAGGTGAGCTGGAGGAACATCTCCTCCAGGCCGGCGCCCTCGGCGGCGCGCAGCTCGACGAGGACGATGCCGGCCGCGGCCGCGACCTTGCCGACCTCCTCGGGTGAGGCGTCGGTGCGCATCCCGCGGTCGCCCGACGGGGTGGCGTGGACGCCCGCCTGGCTCAGCGCGCTGACCAGCAGGTCGGGCTCGAGGGCACGGACGAAGGTGCCGGCGGTCTGCAGCAGCTCGGACTTGGTGCCCTGCGCCTGGATCTTGCCGTGGCCGATGACGATCAGCTCGTCGGCGATCACCTCGACCTCGTGCAGGAGGTGCGACGACAGCAGGACGGTCCCGCCGCGGTTGGCGTACTCGCGGAGCAGGCCGCGCATCCAGTGGATGCCCGCCGGGTCGAGGCCGTTGGCGGGCTCGTCCAGGATCAGCACCTGCGGGTCGCCGAGCAGGGCGTGCGCGATGCCGAGGCGCTGGCGCATGCCCAGCGAGTAGTTGCGGATGCGTCGCTTGGACTCCGAACCGGTCAGGCTGACCAGGGCGAGCATCTCCTCGACGCGCGACATGGGCAGGCCCATCGTGAGCGCGCCGATGGTGAGCACCTCGCGACCGGTGCGGCCGGCGTGCTGGGCGGACGCGTCCAGCAGGACGCCGACCTGACGGCTGGGGTTGGGGAGGTCGGCGAAGCGGTGCCCGCCGACGGTGGCGGTGCCCCGGTCCTGGGGCGTGAGACCGGCGATGATGCGCATGGTCGTGGACTTGCCGGCGCCGTTGGGGCCGAGGAAGCCGGTGACCTGGCCGGGCTTGGCGGTGAACGAGACGTCGTCGACGGCGACGAAGCCGCCGTAACGCTTGGAGAGACCTTCAACGGTGATCATGGGCCCAGCCTGCCGTCCCCGGACGGCCCGCGGCATCAGGACGAAGCCTGAACCTCGTGCGCCGAAAGTAGGGGGTCCACCTCACCTCGGGACGGTGGTCGACCCCGTCCGCCCCGCCCTAGGCTGACGCCCGTGCCCCTCGAGCCCCCTGCGCCGCGTGCCCTGACGCCGTGGGGCCACGTCTGGCGGCTCGTCCTGGTGCTGCTCGTCTCGGGGCTGACCTGGTCGACCTTCCTGCCCTGGCAGTGGGACCACGCACGCTGGTGGCTCGTGCTCGACGTCGTCCTCGGGCTCGTCTCGCTCGTCCTGGTGCACCGTCGCCGCGAGCACCCGGTGCCCGTCGCGACGGCGGTGGTGCTGATGGGCCTGGTGTCCGCCTCGAGCGCCGGTCCGGGCCTGCTCGCGCTCGTCTCGCTCGCGACCCGCCGCCGGTGGCGCGAGGTGCTCCCGGTGGCGCTGCTGTCGCTGGTCGTCAACACCGTCCGCGACACGCTCAACCCCGGCACCGACGACACCTGGGCGACGACGGCGGCCCTGACGCTGCTCGCCACCGTGGTGACCGTCGTCGTGGGGCTCGCGCTCGGCTCGCGCCACGACCTGTGGCCCGCCCTGCGCGGCCGGCTCGCCGCGGTCACGCCGACCACCGAGCCCGACGAGCCGTCCAGTGCCCCGCCCCTGACCCGGTGGGGCCACGCGTGGCGGCTCGTGGTCGTGCTCGCGATCTCCGGGATCGCCTGGGCCACCTACGCCGAGTGGCAGTGGCGCAACGACCCCTGGTGGCTGACGCTCGACGTCGCGCTCGGCCTCACCGCCCTGGTGCTCATGCAGTGGCGACGCCGGCGACCGCTGATGGTCGCGGTCGTCATCACGTTGTTCGGGGTGGTCTCGGCCTCCAGCGGCGGCCCCGCCACCCTGGTGCTGGTCTCGCTCGCGACCCGCCGACGCTGGCGCGAGATCGTCCCGGTGGGCCTGCTGTCGGTGGTGGCCGGTGCCGTCCTCGCCACGCTGAACCCCGCCACCGACGAGTCCTGGTGGTTCAACACCATCGCGACGCTCGTCATCGTCGGGCTCACCGTCGGCTGGGGCCTGTACATCGGCTCGCGACGCGAGCTCCTCGCGACGCTGCGCACCCAGCTCGCCACGGCCGAGCGCGAGCAGACGATGCGCGTCGCCCAGGCCCGCACGGCCGAGCGCTCGCGGATCGCCCGCGAGATGCACGACGTCCTGGCGCACCGCATCTCGATGGTGGCGATGCACGCCGGGGCGCTGTCGTACCGCACGGACCTGCCGGCCGAGGAGGTGCGACGCACCACCACCCTGATCCAGCAGAGCGCCCACGAGGCGCTGGTCGACCTGCGCGAGGTGCTCGGGGTCCTGCGCGAGGACGAGCCGAGCGCCGACGAGCGGCCGCAGCCGACGATGGAGGACATCCCGACGCTGGTCGAGGAGGCCCGCAGCACCGGCTCGCACGTCGACTTCGACAACCGGCTCGTCGGCGCCGAGCTTCCCGTCGGCCTCGGCCGCACGACCTACCGGATCGTCCAGGAGGCGCTCACCAACGCCCGCAAGCACGCCCCGCACACCCGGGTCGACGTCCGCGTCGCCGGGGGGCCCGACGAGGGAGTCGTCATCACCGTCACCAACCCGCTGCAGGTGGGCACCCGCACCCTGCGCACGCCGCCGTCGGGCCTCGGCCTGATCGGTCTGTCCGAGCGCGCGAGCCTGGCGGGCGGCACGCTCGACTGCCGTCGCACCGACCGCGAGTTCACCGTCGAGGCGACGCTCCCGTGGCCGGCATGAGCACCCCCGCGTCCGCGCCCATCCGCGTCCTCCTCGTGGACGACGACGCGCTCGTCCGCGCGGGCCTCGCGCTGATCCTCGGCGGCGCCGACGACGTCGAGGTGGTCGGTGAGGCCGCGGACGGCCAGCTGGCCGTGGACGCGCTGACCACCGGCGGCGTCGAGGTCGACCTCGTCCTGATGGACATCCGGATGCCGAACCTCGACGGGCTCGGCGCGACCGAGCGGATCCAGCAGATGGACCCCCCGCCGCTCGTCATCGTGCTCACCACCTTCGACGCCGACGACTACGTCGTGCGCGCCCTGGCCGCGGGCGCCAGCGGCTTCCTGCTCAAGGACACCCCGCCCGCCCGCATCGTCGAGGCCGTCCGCAAGGTTGCCGCGGGCGAGCCGATGCTCTCGCCGTCGGTCACCGAGAGCCTCATCCGCCGGGTCACCGAGAACGGCTCGGACCGGCGGCGCGACGAGTCCCGCCGGCGCGTCGACCGCCTCACCGAGCGCGAGCTCGAGGTCGCCGTCGCCGTGGGCCGCGGCCTGTCGAACGCCGAGATCTCCAAGGAGATGTTCCTCAGCCTCGCCACCGTCAAGGCCCACGTGTCGCACATCTTCACCAAGCTCGACGTCCGCAACCGCACCCAGATCGCGATCTGCGTCCACGACGCCGGCCTGGTCTAGCCCACCGCCCTCGTGGGCCCGCCGTCGGATTCCCAGGTAGGCACGGTTTTCCGACGAAACCACGGAGAGTTCGCCACGGTCCTGTCGGGAAACCGTGCCTACCTGGGAATCCGACACGTGGTTAGGGTAGCCTCACCAGACCTCGACCGACGGAGACCCCATGCGCCTCGCCCACGCCCTCGCCGCCGCCACCCTCGCGCTCGCGCTCGCCGCCTGCAGCGGGGCGGAGGAGACCGGGACGGAGGGGGATGAGACGCGCTCGGTGGAGCACGCGCTCGGCACCAGCGAGGTGCCGGTCGACCCCCAGCGGGTGGTGGTGCTCGACACCGGCGAGCTGGACGCGATGCTCGCGCTGGGGATCACGCCGGTGGGTGCGGTCGAGATCGACTCGGCCAACGAGTACCTGACGTACCTCGCCGACCGGACCGAGGACATCGAGGACGTCGGCGCCATCAACGAGCCCGACCTGGAGCGCGTCGCCGCGCTGCAGCCGGACCTGATCCTCACCAACACCGTCCGCCACGAGGACCTGTACGACCAGCTCTCCAAGATCGCCCCCACGGTGATGGCGCCGAACCTCGGCGTCGCGTGGAAGGACAGCCTGGCGCTCTACGCCGAGGCGGTCGGGCGCAGCGACGAGGCCGCGACCCTGCTGGGCGACTACGAGGACCGGGCCGCCGAGGTCGGTGCCGCGATCGACGCGCAGAGCGTCGGTCTCGTCCGCTTCACCGGCGACGCCATCCGGCTGTACTCCGACCGGTCGTTCCCCGGCGTCGTGCTGAGCGACATGGGCAAGACCGTGCCGGCCGCGGCCCTCGGCCAGGACACCTTCGTCGAGCTGTCGCCGGAGAACCTCGACGACGCCGACGCCGACGCCGTCCTGGTCGCCACCTCGGCCGTGGCCGAGCAGTCCGAGGTGGAGGCCGCGACCGGCGGGCCGGTGTGGGCCCAGCTGCAGGCCGTCCAGCAGGACCAGGTGCTCGACATCGGCGACGACCTCGTCAGCGGCATCAACATCATGGCCGCCGGCGAGCTGGTGGACGCGATCGGCGAGGGTCTCGCCGACTGACCGGTCACCCCACCGGGACGCCGCGGGCCACGACGAGCACCACCAGCAGCACCGCGACCGCCGCGAGGACCAGCGGCACCCGCGGCGGGCCCAGCCCGAGGTCCTCGTGCGGCACGTCCACCCGACGGTAGAAGAAGCTGAACATGGGGGCGAAGATCGCCACCGCCACCGCCGCGGCCAGCACGGTGACGACCACGTCGGCGCCCGCGTCGACCTGGAGCAGGACGAGCAGCTGCACGACCACGACCGTGCCGGTCGCCGCGAGCCACGGGAAGATCACGATCGCCCTGAGCTCGTCGGGGTCCCGGGTCCACCGGACCACCCGCGTGGCCAGCACCCACGACAGCGCGAGCGTGCCCACCACGCCCGCGACGAGGCTCAGGGCGGAGACCCAGCCGGGGGCGCCGGTCAGGGCGAGGACGCGCCCGGTGTCTCCCGCGGGCGCGAGCGGCGCGATGAGCAGGTAGCCGACGCCGTTCTGGATGCTGACCAGCGACAGCCACGTCCAGAGCAGCCGGACCCACCCGTGGCCCCAGGTCCGCGAGACCGCGAGCAGCACCAGCCCCGACACCAGGCTGAAGGCGGGCCCGGTGGCCGCGGTCGCCACCTCCTGGCCGGTCGTCGCGCTGCCGTCGAAGACCACCTGGAACGGGTAGAGCGTGGACGTGCGGCCGACGACCAGCCCCGCGACGGCGTGCGACGCCTCGTGCAGGACGGTGGCGAGCAGAGCCGCGAGCACCAGCGTGGACGTGGACGTCCAGAACAGCGCGCGACGATCGAGCCGGTCCTCCACGTGCCCATCCCACGCCCGCGGGGACCGGCTGTCAACGACGCGTCAGGCGGGGTCGAGCTCCTTCTGGCCCCACGGCGAGCCGTACTCGGTGAGGAGGTCCAGGAAGGGCTGAGAGTCGAAGGCCTCGGGGCCGAGGACGCCGGCACCGCTCCAGGTGCCGCGGGCCAGCAGCTCGAGCGCGACGACCGGGTTGACGGCCGTCTGCCACACGACGCACTGGTGGCCGTACTCCTTCATCGTCCACTCGTTGTCGACCACGTGGTACAGGTACGTCGAGCGTGGCTCGCCGTCCTTGCCGCGCCCGGTGACCCACAGCCCGGCGCACGTCTTGCCGGTCATCTGGTCGCCGAGGGTGGCCGGGTCGGGCAGGCAGGCGGCCACGACGTCGCGCGGGCTCACCTCGACGGCGCCCACCTTCACCTTGGCGGTGGAGTCGAGCCCGACCTTGTGCAGCGCCTTGAGGACGTCGATGAACTCCTCGCCGAGGCCGTACTTGAAGGTGGCGCGCCTGGTGTCGACCCAGCGCGGCATCAGGAGCACCTCCTCGTGCTCGACGTTGACGCACTCCACCGGGCCGATGCCCTCGGGGAAGTCGAAGACCTCGGGCTCGGAGAACGGCGCGGTGGTGAACCAGTGGCCGTCGGGGTGCTCGTCGTCCTTCTGCCAGATGACGGGCGGGTTGAGGCACTCCTCGATCGTGGTCCAGATCGAGAACGAGGGCGCGAAGTCGTACCCGGCGACGGTGAGGTTGGCCCCGTCGCGGGTGCCGAGCTCGTCGATCTCGGAGAACAGGTGGTCGGCGGCGTAGCGCGCGAAGACGTCGGAGAGCCCGGGCTCGACGCCCATGCCCACCAGCGCGAGACGGCCCTCGGCCTCCCACTCGTCGGCGACGGCGAACTGCTCGTCGCCGAGCATCACGCCGGTCTTCTCGTAGGGCGCCTCCGGGTGCGGCCGCGACAGGCTCATCGCCATGTCGAGGTAGTCGGCCCCGGCCTCGCGCGCGCCCTCGAAGATCGGCATCACGAAGCGCGGGTCGACGGCGTTCATCACGTGCGTCACCTGGTGCTCGCGAGCGAGCGCGGCTACCGAGGAGGCGTCGGACGCGTCGACCTGCGCGGCGGCGAACCGGTCGTCGCCCACCTCGGCGACGGCCTTCTCGGCCCGCTCCGCCGAGTAGTCGGCCACCACGAGGTGGTCGAAGAAGTCGCGCCGGGCCGCGATCGCGCAGAACGCCGACCCGACACCCCCGGCCCCCACGAGCAAGATCCGCATCTCAGGTCCCCATCGTCGTCATGGCGTTTCACGTCCGCGCGCGACGCACCCCTACTGATTCCGTGGAATCTGGGCATTGGTGCGACGGATCCCGTTGTCAGGATCGGACTCATGAGGCATCCTGAACCTCATGGTGACCACACCGTACGACAACCCTGACGACCTCGCCCGCGCCGGACGCGACCACCTCTGGCTGCACTTCAGCCGGCAGGGGACGTACCAGGACAAGCCGATGCCCGTCATCGTCAAGGGCGACGGCGCCTACATCTGGGACTCCCACGGCAAGCGCTACCTCGACGGGCTCGCCGGGCTGTTCGTCGTCCAGGTCGGGCACGGCCGCAAGGAGCTCGCCGAGGCCGCCGCCAAGCAGGCCGAGCAGCTCGCGTTCTTCCCCCTGTGGTCCTACGCGCACCCCACCGCGATCGAGCTGGCCGAGCGCGTTGCCGGCTACGCGCCGGGCGACCTCAACCGCGTCTTCTTCACCAGCGGGGGCGGCGAGGCCGTCGAGTCGGCCTGGAAGCTGGCCAAGCAGTACTACAAGCTCACCGGACGGCCGGGCAAGCACAAGGTGCTGAGCCGCCAGACCGCTTACCACGGCACCACCCACGGAGCGCTGTCGATCACCGGCATCCCCGCCATGAAGGCGCCGTACGAGCCGCTGGTCCCGTCGACGTTCCGGGTGCCCAACACCAACCACTACCGCGCGCCCCAGCACGGCGACGACCTCGAGGCCTACGGCGTCTGGGCGGCCGACCGGATCGCCGAGGCGATCGAGTACGAGGGCGCCGACACCGTCGCCGCCGTCTTCCTCGAGCCGGTGCAGAACGCCGGCGGCTGCTTCCCGCCCCCGCCCGGGTACTTCCAGCGCGTCCGCGAGATCTGCGACCGCTACGACGTGCTGCTGGTCTCCGACGAGGTGATCTGCGCCTTCGGCCGCCTCGGCCACATGTTCGGCGCCGAGCGCTACGGCTACCAGCCCGACATCATCACCTTCGCCAAGGGCCTGACCTCGGGCTACTCCCCGCTCGGCGGCATGATCACCACCGACGCGCTGATGGAGCCGTTCCTGCGCGACAAGGTCTCCTTCGCCCACGGCTACACCTTCGGCGGCCACCCCGTCTCCACGGCCGTCGCCCTGGCCAACCTCGACATCTTCGAGCGCGAGCAGATCAACGAGAACGTCCGCGCCAACGAGGACGGCTTCCGCTCCACGCTCGAGAAGCTGGGCGCGCTCGACATCGTCGGCGACGTGCGCGGCGACGGGTACTTCTACGGCATCGAGCTCGTGCGCGACAAGGCCACCAAGGAGACCTTCACCGACGAGGAGTCCGAGCGCCTGCTCCGCGGCTTCCTCACCCCCGCCCTGTTCGAGGCCGGCCTGTACTGCCGCGCCGACGACCGCGGCGACCCGGTGATCCAGCTCGCCCCGCCCCTGATCTGCGACCAGGCGCACTTCGACGAGATCTACACCGTCCTCCACGATGTGCTGTCTCGCGCCCAGGACGTCCTGTAGCGCAACCAGCCGTACGCTGAGCCGGTGCTCCCGACGGTCGCCGACGTCCTCGCGCTCGACGCCGTCCGCGTCGGCGGCCCCGCCGTCGTCGCCGGGCGCGACGGGCTGGGCAGTCACGTCCGGTGGGTGCACAGCGCCGAGGTGGTCGACATCGCCGGCCAGCTGCAGGGCGGGGAGCTCGTGCTGTCGACGGGCATCGCGCTGCCCGACGACCACGACGGGCTGACCCGCTACATCGGGACGCTCGCCGACGCCGGTGCGGTCGGCCTCGTGATCGAGCTGGGCCGCCGGTACCGCGACCGGCTGCCCCTCGCGCTCGTGCGCGCCGCTGACGCGCGGGCGCTCCCGCTCGTCACGCTCTGCGACCCCACCCGGTTCGTCGACGTCACCGAGGCCGTCCACGCGATCGTCATCGGCAGCCAGGTCGAGGAGCTGCGCGCGACGCAGGAGATGCACCACCGGTTCACCCAGCTGTCCGTCGACGGTGCCGAGCCGCGCGAGGTCCTGCGCCAGGTCAGCCAGCTCGCCGGCTGCCCGACGGTCCTCGAGAACCTGAACCACCAGGTGCTGTCATACGACGCCGCCGGCCGTCCCCCCGCCGGCTTCCTGTCCGACTGGGAGCCGCGGTCGCGCCGGATCCAGCCCGACGAGCGCACCGCGTGGGACCCCGCCAGCGGCTGGCTCGTCACCCGCGTCGGGGCGCGCGACCAGGACTGGGGCCGCCTGGTGCTGCTCCACGACGGCGAGCCGCCGCCGCGCGTCGAGGTGCTGGCCGAGCGGGCGGCGGCGACGCTCGCGGTCAACCGTCTGGTCACCCGCGAGGCGGACAGCCTGGAGCGCCAGACCCACCACGGCCTGCTCGTGGCGCTCCGCGAGCACCAGGTGCCCGCCGACGAGATCGCGCTGCGTGCCGACGCGGTGGGGGTCCCGCTGGTCCGTCGGCGGCTGCTCGCCCTGGCGGTGCTGCGCACCGGGTCGGCGTCCGAGCCCGCCCCGCTCACCGGGCAGGCCCAGCTGCGCGACCTCGCGGAGGTGGTCGCGCTCGTGTGCCGGCGGCACGACGTGCCCGCGCTCGTCGGCTCGCTCGACGACACCCGGGTGGGCGTGCTGCTGTCGGTGGCGCCCCGCCGCGTCGCCGACCGGGCCGCGGAGTCGTCCCTCGTCACCGCGATCGTGGGCGACGTGCGCGCCGAGGCCGCCCGGCGTCCGAGCATCGCCGACACCCCCCTCGTGGTGGGCGTGGGCAGCACGGTCGCGCAGCCGTCGCAGGCCCGGCGCAGCCTGGAGGAGGCGCTGCAGGTGGCCGACGCCGCGTCGGCGCGTCCCGGCGAGGCGCTCCTGCACCGGCTGCACGACGTGCACGTCCGCGGCCTGGTCCACCTGCTGCGCGACGACGCCCGCCTGCAGACCTACGTCGAGCGCGAGCTGGGCCCGCTCCTGGCGCACGACGAGGCCCACCCGCAGGCGCAGCTGCTCCCCACCGTCCGGTCCTACCTCGAGCACGGCGGCAACAAGTCCCGGGCCGCCGAGGCGTCGCACCTGTCGCGGCAGTCGTTCTACGACCGTCTCGCCCGCGCCGCCGCGGCGCTCGACCTCGACCTCGACGACCCCGAGAACCGGCTGTCGCTGCATCTCGCGGTCCTGGCGTGGGAGGCCCTGCGGTGAGCGAGGATGACCCCCATGACTGAACGGCGCCGCCAGCTCCTCGACGACGTCGCGCGGGCGATCATCGCCCAGCTGCAGGTCGACGGACGACGCTCCTACGCCGCGATCGGCAAGGCGGTCGGGCTGTCGGAGGCGGCCGTGCGCCAGCGGGTCCAGAGGCTCACCGAGTCGGGCGTCATCCAGGTCGTCGCGGTCACCGACCCCATCGAGGTGGGGTTCGGGCGTCAGGCGATGATCGGCGTCGACGTCGAGGGCGACCTCGAGGCGGTCGCCCAGCAGGTGGAGAAGATCGACGAGGTGGACTACCTCGTCGTCACCACCGGCCGCTACGACCTCCTCGTCGAGGTGGTCTGCGAGGACGACCAGCACCTGCTCGAGATCATCTCGGGACGCATCCGCTCCATCGACGGCGTGCGCTCGACCGAGACCTTCATCTACCTCGACCTGCGCAAGCAGACCTACTCGTGGGGCGCCAAGGAGATCACGCGGGCCGGTGGATCAGGGGCGTGATGGCCTCGAGCACGTCCGGGTCCTCGATCGTCGACGGTGGCCTCGTCGAGCCGGTGTCGACGATCTCGCGCATCGAGCGGCGCAGGATCTTGCCCGAGCGGGTCTTGGGCAGGCCCGGCACGACGGTCACGCTGCGGAACGACGCGACCGCCCCGATCTCGTCGCGCACCGAGGCCACCAGCTGGGCGGCGAGCTCGTCCTCGTCGACGTCGACGCCGGACTTGAGCACCACGTAGCCACGTGGCGCCTGGCCCTTCAGCTCGTCGCTGACGCCCACCACGGCGCACTCGGCGACGGCCGGGTGCTGCGCGAGCACCGCCTCGATCGAGCCGGTCGAGAGCCGGTGGCCCGCGACGTTGATGACGTCGTCGGTGCGCCCCATGACGAACACGTAGCCGTCCTCGTCCACGTACCCGCCGTCGCCGGACAGGTAGTAGCCGTCGAACGCCGTCAGGTAGGAGTCGACGTAGCGCTGGTCGTCGCCCCACAGGGTGGGCAGCGTGCCGGGGGGCATCGGCAGCCGGATGCAGATCGCGCCCTCGGTGCCCGGGGGCACCGGCTCGCCCTGCGCGTCGAGCACCTCGAGCGCGTAGCCGGGCACGGGCACCGACGGAGACCCCGGCTTGAGGGGCATCGGCTCCAGACCGCGCAGGTTCGCCGCGATCGGCCACCCGGTCTCGGTCTGCCACCAGTGGTCGACCACGGGGACGCCGAGCTTCTCGGTGGCCCACCGGTAGGTGTCGGGGTCCAGCCGCTCCCCTGCGAGGAAGAGCGTGCGCAGGTGCGACAGGTCGTGCCCGGCGAGGTGCTCGACGTTGGGGTCGACCTTCTTGATCGCGCGGATGGCCGTCGGCGCGGTGAACATGACGTCGACCCGGTGCTCGGCGGCGACCCGCCAGAACGCACCCGCGTCGGGCGTGCCGACGGGCTTGCCCTCGTACATCACCGTCGTGGCGCCCACGAGCAGCGGCGCGTAGACGATGTAGGAGTGGCCGACCACCCAGCCGACGTCGGACGCCGTCCACATCGTCTGCCCGGGGCCGACGTCGTAGATGTTCCTCATCGACCAGGCGAGGGCCACGGCGTGGCCGCCGTTGTCGCGCACGATCCCCTTGGGGCGTCCCGTGGTGCCCGACGTGTAGAGCACGTAGAGCGGGTCGGTGGCCGCGACCTCGACGCACTCGGCCGGGTCGGACGCACCGGCCCGGAGCGCGACGGCGAAGTCGACGTCGCGGTCGGGGTCGAGCTCGGCCGTGGCCTGGGGGCGCTGCAGGACGATGCAGCGCTCGGGCTTGTGCTCGGCGCGGGCGATGGCCGCGTCCAGCATGGGCTTGTACTCCACGACGCGTGACGGCTCGATGCCGCACGACGCGGACACGACGACCTTCGGCCGCGCGTCGTCGAGCCGGGCGGCGAGCTCGCTCGGCGCGAACCCGCCGAAGACCACCGAGTGCACCGCGCCCAGGCGCGCGCAGGCCAGCATGGCGATGACGGCCTCGGGGATCATCGGCATGTAGATGACGACGCGGTCACCCTTGCCGACGCCGATCGCCCGCAGCGCGCCGGCGAAGGCCGCCGTCCGCTCGAGCAGCTGCGCGTACGTGAGCGACGACGTCGTGCCGGTTACGGGGCTGTCGTGGACGAGCGCCACCTGGTCGGCGCGACCGGCGATCACGTGCCGGTCCAGCGCGTTGTAGCAGGTGTTCATCGTCGCGTCGGGGTACCAGCGGTAGAACGGCGGGCTGGAGTCGTCGAGTGCCTTCCTGGGCTTGGCGATCCAGGTGATCAGCCCGGCCTGCTCCATCCAGAAGCCCTCGGGGTCCTCGATGCTGCGGCGGTAGGTCTCGGCGTAGGACTCGTGCGTCGTCACCATCGGGCCATCGTGGCACCGAGCCGGTGAGCGTGCGACCGGGCCTCTACCGCTGGGGCAGCCCGCACGCCGGCGTGCCGCCGGGCAGGCGCCCGCGGTTGCGGGCCACCCAGCGGTAGACCGGCCAGGCGAGCCACAGCACCGGGGGCCGTCCGAGCACGGCTCCGGCGGCCCGCCACCACGGGCGACTGGTGCGCATCACGTCGGCGATCGCGAGCGGTCCGTCGGTGCGTCGCCGGCCGTCCACCCACACGACGGCGGCCTCGACGCGGTCCCGGGTCACGCCCAGCGCGTCGAGGTCCGCGCGCTGCCAGGGCACCACGTGGGCGTCGTTGGGCACCCAGCGCTCGAGCACCCGCACGCTCGAGGTGCAGAACGCGCAGTCGCCGTCGAACAGGAAGGTGGGGGTGGCCATGGGTCCACGGTAGGTCGGGGTGGGGGCTCAGCGCCCGCGGAAGACGGGGGCTCGCTTCTCGGCCCGGGCGGTCCGGGCCTCGCGGACGTCGTCGCTGGCCCAGCACGCCCTCCACCCCGCCTCGATGCGCGCGCCGGCCCCGGCGTCGGACGGGTCGGAGCCGAGCACCAGCTTGTTGTAGGCCAGCGTCAGCGGCGCGAAGGTCGCGACCTCCTGCGCCCACGTCATCGCGACCTCCAGGTCACCGGCGCGGTCGGCCAGCCCGCAGGCGAGGGCGGCGTCGGCGTCCAGCAGCTCGGCGCCGATCATCAGGCGACGCGCGACGCCCCCGCCCGCCACCTCGGCCAGGGCGCGCATCGTCCAGGTGTCGACGGCCAGGCCGTTGCGCGCGGTGGGCACCCCGAACCGTGCGGACGGTGCGGCGACCCGCAGGTCGCACGCGAGCGCGAGCTGGGTCCCGGCACCGATCGCGGGCCCGTTCACGGCCGCGACCACCGGCACCGGGAGCTCACGCACGGCGGCGAGCATGCCGTACAGCGCCTCGATGAACGCGTCGCCGTAGACGCCGTCGAGGTCGGCACCGGCGCAGAAGCTGGTGCCCTCCCCCGTGACGACGACGACCCTCGCGCCGTCCTCCACGGCGGCCCCGACGCCGTCGTGCAGCTCCCGGCACAGCGCCAGGTCCAGCGCGTTGCGGCGCTCCGGTCGGTTGAGCTCCAGCAGGGTCACCGGGCCGTGCGCGGTCGTCGAGATCACCGCCGCACCCTAGCCGCGCCCGCACCCAGCCCGCCGGGCGGCGAGCCTCAGTCGTCGAGCCCCTGCTCGATCGCGTAGCGGACCAGCTCGACGCGGTTGTGGAGCTGCAGCTTGCGCAGCGTGTTCTGCACGTGGTTCTGGACGGTGCGGTGGCTGAGCACGAAGCGCTCGGCGATCTGCTTGTAGGACAGTCCCTTGGCGACCAGGCGGAGCACCTCGGTCTCGCGCTCGGTGAGCTGGGGCGCGTCGGGCTCCTCCGACGCGGGCGCCTCGGACAGGCGGCGGTACTCCCCCAGCACGAGTCCGGCCAGGCCGGGCGTGAAGACGGTCTCGCCGCGCGACACCGCGTGCACGGCGTCGACGAGGGTCTCGCGCGACGCGGACTTGACCAGGTAGCCGGTGGCGCCGGCCTTGACCGCGTCGAGGACATCCTGCTGCTCGCCCGACGCACTGAGGATCAGCACCCGGATGCTGGGGTCGCGCTCGACCACCTGCTTGGTCACCGCGACGCCGTCGGGCGCCGGGATGTTGAGGTCGAGCAGCAGCACCTGGGGCGACGTCGCGCGGGCCCGGTTGAGCGCCTGCTCGCCGTCGCCGGCCGTGGCCACCACCTCGAAGCCGGCCTCGGTGAGGTCGCGCTCGACGCCGTCCCGCCACATCGGGTGGTCGTCGACCACCATCACCCGGATCATGGCCGCACCCTAGCCGGGACGGAGGTCGCCAGGTGGAGCTCCCACTCGGTGCCCTGCCCCGGTGCGGTGACGAGGTCGACCCGCCCCCCGAGGTCCTCGACGCGGCCGCGGATCGAGGCCGCGACGCCGAGCCGGCCCTCCCGCTCGGCCTGCTCGAGGCGTCCGGGCTCGATGCCCGGCCCCTCGTCGCGGACGCTCACCACGACGCCGCCCGCGTCGGACTCGAGCAGCACCCACATCGGCGCGTCCTCGCCGACGTGCACGCGCACGTTGTCGCGGCAGGCCGAGACCACGGCGACGAGCTCGTCGACGACGTGGCGGTCGAGCAGCACCGGGTGGCTCGGCGTCGCGACGCTCACCCGCGGCGACGACAGAGCGGTGAGCCCGGCGGCGAGGTCGGCGACCGGGCCGGCGTCACCGGCGGCGGACTCGTCGACGGTCGACTGGATCAGGCTGCGCAGCGCCACCTCCTGCTCGCCGGCGAGCCGTGCCAGGTCGGCGGTCTCGCCGCCGATCTCGGCGCCGCGCCGCTGCACCATCGCCAGCACCTGCAGCACGCCGTCGTGGACCGCGCGTGCGAGCCGCTCGCGCTCGCCGGCGACGGCCGCGCGCCGCTCGGCGATCGTCCGGGCCACCGCCGACTGCCGGACCGCGCCCGCGCAGTAGCCGACGAGGACGCCGGCGAGGACGAGGAGGAACACGTTGCCCACGGTCGAGCTCGTGATCTCGGGGCGCATCGTCACGTCGGCCGCCGACATCAGCACCGAGGCCACCAGGCCCCCGACGGGGCCCCACCGGACCGAGCAGGCCAGCACCGCCGTGCAGACCCAGTACGACGTGATGGTGGAGTCGTGGCGCACCATCATCGCCTCGGTCTCGACCAGCACGGTGCAGCGCAGGAGCACCAGCGCGACGGCCATGTCGGCGAGGAACACCCACGACCGACGGCGTCCGGGACGGTCGTAGAGCCAGGTGACGACGGCCGTCCAGACGACCATCGCGCCGAGGAGGACCGCGGCGAGGGCGGGCCGCTCGAGCTCCTGCCAGCGGGCGGCGTTGAGCGCCAGGGCGAAGGCGAGCGTCACCGCGCGCAGCACCGTGAGGGCGCGGAAGAACTGGGTGTCGACGTGCTCCGCGGCGACGCGGACCTGGTCGGCGACCACGGCGGTCAGGAGACGCGGGCCTCGGGCCCGTCGCCCGCGGAGGCGTCCGGACCGGCGTCGGGCGTCTCCTGGGCCCGACGCGCCTCGCGCTCGCGCTCCTTGTCGACCTGCTTGGCCCGCGTGGCGTACATGTCGACGTACTCCTGGTCCGACAACGACATGATCTCGTACATGATCTCGTCGGTGATGGCGCGCAGGATGTAGCGGTCGTCCTCCATGCCCTCGTACCGGCTGAAGTCGAGCGGCTCGCCGAACACGACGCCGGGACGCGCGAAGCGTCCGAAGATCTTGCCGGGGGGCGCGACGACGTCGGTGCCGATCACCGCCACGGGGATCACCGGGACCTTGGCCTCGAGCGCCATCCGCGCGATGCCGGTGCGTCCCCGGTAGAGCTTGCCGTCGTGCGAGCGGGTGCCCTCGGGGTAGATGCCGAACAGGTCACCGCCCGCGAGGATCTTCAGACCGGTCTTGATCGCACCCTCGGCGGCGCGGCCGCTGGTGCGGTCGATCGGCACCTGGCCGGCGCCGGAGAAGAACGTGCGCTGCAGCCAGCCCTTGAAGCCCGGGCCCTCGAAGTACTCGGCCTTGGCCACGAACGTCACGCGACGCGAGATCACGAGCGGCATGAACAGCCAGTCGCTGTACGACAGGTGGTTGCTCGCGAGGATCGCGGCGCCGGTCGCGGGCACGTGGTCGACACCCTTGGCCCACGGACGGAAGACGAGCCGCAGCACGGGTCCGAGGAACACGAACTTGAGCGCCCAGTAGAACAACTCACTCCTCCTCGGTGCCCGCACGGTGAACGGGCACACACTACCCCCGGCCGCACCGGCTGCCTCACTTCGACGGACCGCGTTGAGAGTCGGCTCCGCGTGGGCGAGGATGTGGCCATGACGTCGACCGACCCCGCGCGCGCCCTCGCGCTCGACGGCGGGCGCACCGGGGCCCTGCTCCTGCACGGCTTCACCGGCGCACCGGCGTCGATGGTCCCCTGGGGACGCGCGCTCAACCAGCAGGGCCTGACGGTCCGCGTCCCCTGCCTGCCCGGCCACGGCACCACCTGGCAGGCCATGAACCGCACCACCTGGCACGACTGGTACGCCGAGGCCGACGCCGCGCTCACCGAGCTCCGCGACCACTGCGACCACGTGCTGGTGGCCGGTCTGTCGATGGGCGGCGCCCTCGCCCTGCGGCTGGCCGAGCAGCGGCCCGACGACGTCGACGCGCTCGCCCTGGTCAACCCCGCCGTCCGCAGCACGGACCGCCGTCTCCTCGCGGTGCCGCTGCTGCGCCACGTCGTCCCCTCGATCGCCGGCATCGGCAACGACATCAAGAAGCCCGGTGTCGACGAGTACGGCTACGACCGCACGCCGCTGCACGCCCTGCACTCGATGACCCGGCTGTGGAAGGACGTCGCCGCGCACCTGGACCAGGTGCGGGCGCCCGTACTGCTGCTGAGGTCGCGGGTCGACCACGTCGTCGACCCCACGTCGGGCGAGTGGATCAGGCGCCACGTCGGCTCCGGCGTCCGCGAGGTCGTGCTCGAGAACAGCTACCACGTCGCCACGCTCGACCACGACGCCGACGTCGTGGTCGCCGAGTCGCTGGCGTTCGCCGAGGAGCACGCCGGGCATGTCCGCTGACCGGCCCCGCTCGCAGGACGACGACGAGTTCGACCGGATCGTCGCCGGCCTCGACCTGAGCGTCCCCTCCGACCTCGACGCACCGGTCGAGCGACCCGCCCCGCCCGCCGACGATCCCGCCGACGACCTCCCCGCGCAGCACGACGTGTTCGAGCCACGGATGTCCGACCCGGCCCCGGCCGAGGGCTGGGACGTCGACGACGACCACGACGACGACCGCGCGGGCCGGTTCGTGCCGCCGGAGACTCCTCCCGGCGAGCCGCTCGACACCCGCACGAAGCTGGCCTGGGTGGGCCTGGTGGGCCCGCCGGCGATCCTCGTCGTGGCGACGGTGATCGGCTACCTGCTCCCCCGCCTCGTGTCGGCGGTGCTGGTGCTCACGGCGATCGCCTCGCTCGTGTACCTGATCGGCCTCCGCGGCAACCACCACCGCGACGACGACCCCGACCACGGCGCGGTCCTGTAGGAGCCGCCGCCGGCCGGGCCCCGCTCAGCGGTCGCGTCGGACCGCGAACAGCGACGCGGTGGTGCCGGGCTCGCGCGCGGCGCGGCGGGGACGCTCGGCGAGGGCGGCGCGTCGGTCGCTGCGGGTGCGTCGTGGTCGGCGGCGCAGCGCGCGCGACATGTCGGCCGCGCCGATCATCCCGGCGTCGTTGCCGAGGTGGGCCCGCACGACCTGCGCCTCGGGCCGGAAGCCGCGACCGGTGAGTCCCTGGCGGAACGCGTCGCGGGCCGGGTCGAGCAGGAGGTCGTCGGCGTCGGAGACCCCGCCCCCGACGACGAAGATGCCCGGGTCGAACGCGGCGGCGAGGTTCGCGATGCCGACGCCGAGCCAGCGGCCGACGTCGGCCAGCAGCCGCACGGCGTCCTGGTCGCCCGCGCGTGCCGCCTCGGTGACCGCGCGGCCGTCGACGGCGTCGAGGTCGCCGTGGGTGAGCTCGAGCAGCCGCAGGCCGAGGGGCGAGCCCGCGCGCGCCGCCGACTGCGCCTCGCGGATCAGGACGTTGCCGCTGGCGTACTGCTCCCAGCAGCCGCGGTTGCCGCACTCGCACGGGTGACCGTCGGGGACGACCTGCATGTGGCCGAACTCGCCCGCGAGGCCGTAGCGGCCGCGGTGCAGCTGGCCGCTGATGACCAGGGCCCCGCCGATGCCCGTGCCCAGGGTGATGCAGACCAGGTGGTCCTCGTTCTGCGCGGCGCCGAACTTCCACTCGGCCCAGGCGGCGGCGTTGGCGTCGTTGTCGACGATCACCGACAGGCCGATGCGGCGACGCACGGCGTCACGCAGCGGCTCGTGGCGCCACGCCAGGTGCGGCGAGAACAGCACGGTCGAGCGGGTCGAGTCGACGAACCCCGCTGCCCCGATGCCCACCGAGATCACGTGGTGCTGGGCGCGGAGCTCGGAGACGATGTCGGCGATCGTGTTGAGCACGGCCGACGGGCTCGTGGTCGGCGTCTCGCGCCGGACCCGCTGCACGACGTGGCCGTCGAGGTCGACCACACCGGCCTTGACCTTGGTGCCACCGATGTCGATGCCGATCGCGAGCTTCTCTGCCACCGGACGAGGATACCTGCGCGGACGTCAGACGCGTGCCAGGTCGGCGGCACCGATCATGCCGGCCTTGTTGCCGAGGGTGGCGAAGCGCAGGCCGGTGGGCGGGCGGTCCGGTCCCGCGGGCAGCGCCCGCCAGAACGACGAGCGCAGCGGCGCCATCAGCAGCTCGCCCGCCGCGGCGACGCCGCCGCCGATCGCGACGACCTGCGGGTCGAGCACCGCGACGAGCGACGCGATGCCCTCGCCCAGCCACTGGCCGACGTCGGCGATCAGCTCGCACGCGAGCGGGTCGCCCTCCTGCGCGGCCTGGGTGACCATCGGGCCCGTGATCCGCTCGGGGTCGCCGTCGACCATCGCCGCGAGCGGCGCGGCGTCCTTCATGCCGACCCGGATCCGGTCCTGCGCCTCGCGGACGAGCGCGCGACCGCTGGCGTACTGCTCCCAGCAGCCGTACTGCCCGCACCCGCAGCGGATGCCGGCGCGCACCATGCGCAGGTGGCCGATCTCGCCCGCGACGCCGAAACCACCGCGGTTGAGCGAGCCGTCCTGGACGATGCCGCCGCCGACGCCCGTGCCGACGGTGACCAGCAGCAGGTCGTCGACGTCGGCGCCCGCGCCGAAGCGGAACTCGCCCCACGCGGCGGCGTTGGCGTCGTTCTCCACGATCACCCGGACGTCGACGATCTCGCGCACGCGGGCCGCCAGCGGCTCGTGGTGCCAGGAGATGTTGGGGGCGAACAGCACGGTGGCGCGGGCCTTGTCGACGAAGCCCGCGGCACCGATGCCCACGGTCTGGACGTCGTGGTCCTTGCGCAGGCGGACGATCGCCTCGCCGACGGCGGCGGCGAGCGCGGCCGGGTCCTGCGCCGGTGTCTCGACCTTCTCCTCGGCGACGATCGTGCCGTCCTCGTCGACGACGCCCGCGGCGATCTTGGTGCCGCCGATGTCCACGCCGATGCTCAGTCCCACGGTTCGTCCTCCAGGTCGATGGTCTCCACGCCGCCGTGCGCCGGAGGCTCCGTCCGGCGTGGCTCGTCGGTGTCGGGCTCGTGGTCGCGGCGCGCGAGGTGAGCGGTCAGCTCGCGCACGGCCGCGGCGAGCGACTCGAGTGAGTCTCCCAGGTGGTCCAGGACCTCGGGGCTCGCCTCTCGCACGACGTCGACCACCTGGCACACCGGGCACCACCGACAGCTGCTGCCGGTGTGCCCGCGGGGCTCGTCGCGGTCACCGGTCAGCGCGCCGATCAGCTTGAGCGTCTCCTCGCCGAGCGTGCCGACGTCGGGACGCCCGTCGTCGGCGCTCACGTGCGCTCACCGCGGGAGAAGCGCACCCGCAGCCGGCCGTCCGCGACCTTGGCGCGGCTCACGTCGTGCCGCGCGAGCGAGGCCGGCAGCGCGAGCAGGCGTCGGTAGGAGCCGACGGTGACGACGAGGTCGCCCCCGTGTCGGGCCAGCGCCACCTCGCCGGTCACGGCGAACGGGAGGCGGAGCACGAGGTCGACGTCGTCGCCGCGGCGCTCGACCGTCAGCGGCCCGGCGCCGGCCTCGACCGGCGCGAAGGGGTCGTCGTCGCCGTAGACCTCCGTGGCGAGGTCGGCGACGGCGTCCGCCCCGACCGGCTCGGCGGGCAGGTAGGGCGAGCGCCAGACCGGCAGGGGCGCGAAGGACGCGTCGACGTCGCCCAGCACCGCCGACTGCGCCTCGACCCAGCGGTCGCGCCACGGGTCCTCGCCCCCGGCGGGGAACACGCGGTTGGCCACCACGCCGTCGACCGTGTAGCCGAACAGCGAGAGCGTGGTGAACGCGCGGCGGGCCTCGGCCACCACCACCTGCTCGGGCGTCAGCACCAGCCGGACCGAGCTCTGCGGGCCGACCAGCAGGTCGTGCACCTCGCCGAGGTCGCGGTGCAGCCGCTCGACCGCGTCGAACACCCTGCCCTCGGGCATCGGCACGCCCGCCGCACGGCTGAGCAGCGGGCTCAGCGCCCGCACCACCCGTCGCTCGGTCGGGAAGATCTTGTCCATGTACCAGCCGAGCGCCTCGGGCAGCGCCAGCAGCCGGAGGGTCTCGGCGGTGGGCGCGCAGTCGACGACGACGAGGTCCCAGCGCCCCGACGCGGCCTGCTCCCGCACCTCGAGCAGGGCCAGGACCTCCTCGGCGCCGGGCACCACGGTGATCTCCTCGGCCGCGATCGGGTCGACGCCGACCGCGTCGAGGACCGAGCGCAGGTAGTCCTGCACCTGCTGCCACGAGGCCTCGAAGCGTCGCTGCGCGTCGACCTGCTGCACCCAGACACCGGCGCCGACCTCGGTCGGCTCGGACCCGACGGCGACGCCGAACGCGTCGCCGAGGGAGTGGGCCGCGTCGGTGGACATCACCAGCGTCTTGAGCCCACGCCGGCCGGCGAGCACCGCGGCCCCGGCGGCGGCGGTGGTCTTGCCGACGCCTCCCTTGCCCGTGAACAGGACGATCCGCACGTCAGCCCTGTTCGACGCGCTTCTTCAGACCCTTGAGGGCGGTGTCGATGATGACCTTCTCGGCCTTGCGCTTGAGCATCCCGAGGAGCGGGATCGAGACGTCGACCGCGAGGCGGTAGGTGACCCGGGTGGTGCCGTCGCCCTGGTCGGCGAGCACGTAGGCCCCGTCCATCGCGCGCAGCATCTTGCCGTGCTCGGCGAGGTTCCAGGTGACCTCGGAGTCGTTCGTCCAGTCGTAGGCGAGCACGTACTCGTCGCGGATCGGGGCCGCGTCCAGCACGAAGCGGACCTGCTCGGCCCGCCCGTCCACACCCGTCGAGACGACCTCGGTCTCCTTCACGCCCGTGGCCCACGTCGGGTACGACTTGAAGTCGGCGATCGTCGACATGATGGTCTGGGGGTCGGACTCGATGACGATGTCGCTCGTGGTCTGGTTGGCCATCGGCCTGGTCCTCCTCGGAGCCGCCGCGGGACGGCGCTGGGTGGTCGTGGCGACCCTACCCCTGGTGAGCGGTAGCCTGCCGCAGTGCTCTCCTACGCGACTCCCGCGACCTACCGCGTGCCCGGGAGCGGCAACCTGACCGACGACGTCGTGGCCGCCGAGCGGGACCGCCCGGGGCACGTCACGTTCAGCCGCCGCACCGACGAGGGGTGGGTCGACGTCACCGCGGCCGACTTCGCCGCCGAGGTCCGCGCCGTCGCCCGCGGGCTGCTCGCCGCCGGCATCGGTGCGGGCGACCGCGTGGGCCTGCTGTGCCGCACGCGCTACGAGTGGACGCTGGTCGACTACGCGATCTGGTGGGTCGGTGCCGTCACCGTCCCGATCTACGAGTCGTCGTCGGCCGACCAGGTCGCCTGGGTGCTCTCGGACTCCGGCGCCGTGGGCGTCGTCGTCGAGGACGACCGGCACCGCGAGCGGGTCGAGGGCGTCCGCGGCGACCTCCCCGCGCTCGAGCACGTCTGGACGATCGACGACGGCGCCGTCGCCGCGTGGTCCTCCTCGGGCGCCGGGGTCGAGGACGCGACGCTGGAGGAGCGTCGCGCGTCGACGCCGCCCGACGCGCTCGCCTCGATCATCTACACCTCGGGCACCACGGGCCGCCCCAAGGGCTGCAACCTCACCCACGCCAACCTGATGTTCGAGGCGGGCAGCGTCGCCGACGTCCTCGGCGACCTGGTCGACCCCGACGACGCCTCGACCCTGCTGTTCCTGCCGCTCGCGCACGTGTTCGCCCGCGTCGTGCAGGTGGTGGCGGTCCGGACGACCACCCGGATCGGCCACACGGCCGACGTCTCCGACCTCGTCAGCAGCCTCGGCGAGTTCCGGCCGTCCTTCGTGCTCGCCGTGCCGCGCGTGTTCGAGAAGGTCTACAACGGCGCCAGCCAGAAGGCGCAGTCCGAGGGCCGCGGCCGGATCTTCGACGCGGCCACCGACACCGCGATCTCCTACAGCCGGGCGCTCGACGGCGGGTCGGTGCCGCTCGTCCTGCGGGTCCGGCACCGCCTGTTCGACCGGCTCGTCTACGGCAGGCTGCGCGCGGCCCTCGGCGGCCGCGCCACGCACGCCATCGCCGGCGGCGCGCCCCTGGGCGAGCGCCTGGCCCACTTCTTCCGCGGCATCGGCATCCCGGTGCTCGAGGGCTACGGCCTCACCGAGACCACCGCCGCGGTCACCGTCAACTTCCCCGGCGAGACCAAGGTCGGCACGGTCGGACGTCCGGTGCCGGGCACCGAGGTGCGCGTCGCGGACGACGGCGAGCTGCTGTTCCGCGGCGAGCAGGTGTTCGGCGGCTACTGGCAGGCCGACGACGCCACGGCCGAGGCGGTCGACGCCGACGGCTGGTTCCACACCGGCGACCTCGGCGAGATCGACGGCGAGGGCTTCGTGCGGGTCACCGGCCGCAAGAAGGAGATCATCGTGACGGCGGGCGGCAAGAACATCGCCCCCGCGGTGCTCGAGGACCGGATGCGGGCGCACGCCGTCATCAGCCAGGCGATGGTCGTCGGCGACGGGAAGCCGTTCGTGGCCGCGCTCGTCACGCTCGACGCCGAGGCCGTCGCCGCGTGGGCCGAGAGCCACGGCCGCTCCGGCGACGTCGAGCAGCTCGCGTCCGACCCCGACGTCCTCGCCCTCGTGCAGGCCGCGGTCGACGACGCCAACGGCCAGGTGTCGCGCGCGGAGTCGGTGCGCAAGTTCCACGTGCTGCCGGCCGACTGGACCGAGGAGGCGGGCTACGTGACGCCCACCCTCAAGCTCAAGCGCCAGCTCGTCCTGCGCGACTTCGTCGACCAGGTCGAGGCGCTCTACCTCTGACCCGCGGGCAGCAGTCCGGCGCCGGCACCCCGGACCAGGTCAGGACCTGGCGGACTGCTCCCGCAGGTACCGCTGCCAGCGACCGAGCAGCTGCTGCTCGTCGACACCGAACCGTCGCTCGAGGGCCGGTCCCACCGCGGCACCGTCGCGCACGTCCTCGTAGAACGCGACGACGTCCTGCGGGGTGCCGAGCTCCTGCAGGACCACGAACACCAGCCAGGCCGCCTCGTAGGTGGCGCCGAGGCCGTCGGCCGACGCGGTGAACTCGGCCGCGGTCGGCAGCTCGTCGGGGGCGCCCTGGTCCCGCACCCGGGTCAGCAGGGCGGACGCGACCTCGCGCGGCGACCGGTCGTCGTCGCCGAGGGCCACCCAGTCGGCGAACCCCTCGACCACCCAGAGCGGGGCCCGCCAGGGGACCTCGCTCAGGGCGTGCGTGAGCTCGTGCGTGACCACCAGCTGCGCGTCCCGCTCGTCCAGCCGCGCGAACACCTCGGGGTTCAGCACGACGACGGACCCGGTGGCGGTGGAGGCGCGGCCGTCCGGCGTGGAGGTGACCGCCGCGAGCGGGGCGAGGCTCGCGGTGTCCTCCCCCAGCAGGGCCGCGGCGACCGCGGTGCTCGTCGGCGCGACGACGACGGGTGCCCGCGAGGCGTCCGGGAGCGTCCGGGTCACCTGCTCCACGCCGCGTCGCACGAGCGCGCGGACGCGACCGGTCACCGTGGGCGACGTGCCCACCGCCACGACCTCGGCGTCGTCGACCGGCACGACCTGCACGGCCCCCGCGAGCCAGAGCGGCACCGGGCCGTCACCGGGACCGGCCGACTCCAGGTCCCACGTCCGGGCCTGCGCCCCGCGGCGGAAGCTGAGCGTCACCTCGGCCTCGTCCGTGGGCAGGCTCGGCCCGAGCCGCGGTGCCGGCGTCCACGACACCGCCACGGCGGCCTCGACGACGTCCGGCGAGGTGCCCCCCAGGGTGTCGACGAGCCGCAGGTCGACCCCGCGGACGTCGAGCGCGGTGAGCGCGGCGAACGTCTGGCGGGCGAAGGCGCCGGCCCGCGTGGAGGTGCCCGCGGCCGTGGCGAAGCGGTCGGCGCTGCGCGCGTCCCAGGCCTCGCCCAGCGCACGCACCTGCGCCGCGAGCACGCGCTCGCGCGACACGTCGTCGGCACCGTCGGCGATGGCGGCCGACGACGGACGCGACGGCGCGGCGTCGTCGTCACCGGCGCGGACGACCAGCAGGACGCCGAGGACGGCGACCACGAGGACGCCGACGGCGACGAGGTTGGCCCGTCGTCGTGACGACGGCGGCGGACCGCTCACGCGTCAGCCGACGCGGCGCACCGAGTTGATCGGCATCGAGCTGACCGACACGATCTCGACGTTCTTGCCGGTGCGCGGGGCGTGCACGAGGCGGCCGCCGCCCAGGTAGATGCCGACGTGGCTGACCGGGCTGTAGTAGAAGACGAGGTCGCCGGGCTGCATGTCGGCGGTCGAGACGGGCGAGCCGGCCCCGGCCTGGGCCGAGGACGAGCGGGGCAGCGAGACCCCGGCCGCGCGCCAGGCGCCGCCGGTCAGGCCCGAGCAGTCCCAACTGTCCGGGCCGGTGGCGCCGTAGCTGTAGGGGTCGCCGAGCTGGGACAGCGCGAAGTCGATGGCCTTCTTGGCCTTGCCGCTCGCGTCGACCGAGGTGCCGGCGGGCACGGTCTCGGTGGCGCCGTCGGCGGCCGTCTCGGCGGCGTCGACGGCGGCGCGCTCGGCGGCCGTCAGCGACGCGAGCACCGCGTCGGCCTCCTTGGCGCGACGGTCGAGCGTGTCCTTCTCGCGGGCCAGCTTGGTGCGGGCGGTCGTGATGGCGTCGGTCTTGGCCTTCAGCTGAGCCTTGCGGACCTCGAGCTGCTTGGACTGCTCGCCGAACGTGGCCAGCCGGTCGGACTGGTTGGTGTTGTAGGCCTGGAGCGCGGACAGCCCGTCGAGGAACGCGTCGGGGTCGTCGCTCGCGATCAGCTGGGCCGTCGGGCCCATCGGGTTGTCGGTCAGCTGGCTCGCGATCGTCGCGCCCATCTGGCCGCGCAGGACGTCGAAGGCCCGCTGCTGCTTGGTGACGTCGGCCTCGATGGCCGTGACCTGCGCGCGGTTGGCGTCGAGCTGGTCGGAGATGGCGAGGTAGCGCTCCAGCGCCTGCTCGGCGAGGTGGTGCGACGCCTCGACCTGCTCGCGCGCCTGCTCGGTGGTCTCGGCCGGGTCGGCGACGGAGGCCGACGGGAGACCCGCGACGCCCGCGGTGACGGCGAGGCACGCGACGACGACCGCGGCCTTCGAGGCGGTGTTCCTGGCCAGGTGGTGGCGACCGTTGCGCACGTTCAGCGGTTCTCCTCGACTCCGGGACGGTGACCGCGCCGTCCGGCGGAGGACGACTGTCGTGGGCACCGACTGCACATCGTAGGGGGCGCGTGCCGGGGGATCAACGCGGCCGGCACCGGCGGCGGCCCTCAGGCCGACGCCCACCCGGGCTCGGGATCGGGGTCGACCGCCGTGACGAGCCGCAGCGGCGGCACCAGGCCCACCGACGCGAGGGCCGCGAGCGCGTCCTGCTCCGCGGGGTCGAGGTGGACGCCGTCGGGCGGCCCGCCCAGCAGCACGCTGACGACGCAGTCGCCGCAGGCGCGTGGACCGCGCACCAGGCAGCTGTCGCAGTCGATGGTCACGGGGTCGGCCGCGTCGGGGCTGGAGGGGCTGAAGGGATCGGGCTCGAACATCGCTGGTCTCCTCTGGTCGGTGTCCGTCAGGACGTGTCCGGCGGCGTGGACCGCGGGGAAGGGTCGGACGTCGACGACGCTAGGCAGGGCCTCCGACAAAACCGGTCCGGCGCGTCCCGCCCCCGACACGCACGCGTCGGGTGGACGGTTCTGTCGGCGCGTCGACCTAGGTTGCGGGACATGGAGCAGACGACCGCGGTCCGTGCCGTGCAGGGCTCGTTCGACGAGCTCGGGCGGGCGCTGCGCGACGTCACGTTCTGCGTCGTCGACCTCGAGACCACGGGCGGCTCGGCCGCCAAGGGATCGATGATCACCGAGATCGGCGCGGTCAAGGTGCGCGGCGGCGAGGTGCTCGGGGAGTTCCAGACGCTCGTCAACCCGCAGGGCCAGATCCCCGCGTTCATCGCGGTGCTCACCGGCATCACCGACGCCATGGTCGCCGGCGCGCCCCGCATCGACGCGGCGCTGCCGGCGTTCCTCGAGTTCGCCCGGGGCACGGTGCTGGTCGCCCACAACGCGCCGTTCGACATCGGCTTCCTCAAGCACTTCTGCGCCGCCACCGGCCGCCCCTGGCCGGGGTTCGAGACCCTCGACACCGCGGTGCTCGCCCGCCGGGTCCTCCACGCGGGCGAGGTGCGCAACTGCAAGCTCGGCACCCTCGCGGCGCACTTCTCGGCGAGCACCACGCCCACGCACCGCGCCCTCGACGACGCACGGGCCACGGTCGACGTCCTGCACGGGCTGTTCGAGCGGCTCGGTCCCGTCGGCGTCCACACGCTGGAGGAGCTCGGCACCTTCAGCTCTCGGGTCTCCCCCGAGCAACGCCGCAAGCGCCACCTCGGCGACCACCTGCCTGACGCGCCCGGCGTCTACGTGTTCCGCGACGCCCGCGACCGGCCGCTCTACATCGGCACCTCGAAGAGCCTGCGCACCCGCGTCCGCGGCTACTTCACCTCGAGCGAGACCCGCACCCGGATGGGCGAGATGGTGGCGCTCGCCGTGCGCGTCGAGGGCATCGTGTGCGCCACCCCGCTCGAGGCGCAGGTCCGCGAGCTGCGGCTGATCGGGCTGCACAAGCCGCCCTACAACCGGCGCTCGCGGTTCCCCGAGAAGGTCAGCTGGGTCAAGGTCACCCGCGAGCCGTGGCCGCGGCTGTCGATCGTCCGCCAGGTGATCGACGACGGCGCCGACTACCTCGGCCCGTTCGGGCGCCGCAAGGCCGCCGAGAGCGCCGTCGCCGCGCTGCACGAGGCGTTCTCCATCCGCCAGTGCGCCGGACGCCTCCCCCGGGCCGCGTCCCGCGCGGCGTGCGTGCTGGCCGAGATGCGGGCCTGCCTGTCCCCCTGCGACGGCACCGCGACCGCCGACGCCTACGCGATCGAGGTCGACCGGGTCCGCACCAGCCTGCTCACCGACCCCTCGGCGGTGGTCGAGGCCGTCGAGGCCAAGATGGCCGACCTCGCGTCGCAGGAGCGCTACGAGGACGCCGGCACCCACCGCGACCGGCTCGCCACGTTCCTGGGCGCGGCCGCCCGCACCCAGCGGCTCAGCGCCCTCACCTCCCGCGCCGAGGTCGTCGCCGCGCGCATCGGCGACCGCGGCACCTGGGAGGTCCACGTCGTGCGGCACGGCCGGCTCGCCGCGAGCGGCAGCATCCCCGGCGGGGTCGACGTCCGCGCCTGGGTCGAGGAGCTGCGGGCCGGCGCCGAGACGGTGGAGGACGGGCCCGGTCCGGTGCCCGCCGCGTCCGCCGCCGAGACCGAGCTGGTCCTGCGCTGGCTCGAGCTCGACGGCCTGCGCCTGGTCGAGATCGACGGCCCCTGGGTGTGCCCCGTCGGCGGCGCCAGCCGGTTCCTCCCCCGCTTCGACGCCGCGGCCGACGCCCGCTCGAGCCTGGTGCCGTTCGACGAGCAGCAACGCTCCGGCGGCTGGCGCACCGAGCACCGGCCCCGACGCGCCGGGGCCGGTGCACCGCCGTCACGGACTGCGTAGTCTGCAGCCATGGTCACCGCCATCGTCTTCGTCAACGCCGAGGTCGCCCGCATCCCCGAGGTGGGCGAGGCAATCGCCGCGCTCGAGGGCGTCAGCGAGGTCTACTCGGTCACCGGCCAGATCGACCTGATCGCGATCGTGCGCGTCCGCCGCCACGACGACATCGCGGCCGTCGTCGCCGACCGCCTCAACAAGGTCGACGGGGTCCTGTCCACCCAGACCCACATCGCCTTCCAGACCTTCTCCGAGCACGACCTCGACGCCGCCTTCTCCATCGGCGGCTGAGGCCCCCGGCATCTCGCCTGGCATCGTTGCTGCCTCGTCAGCCGGGCGCCGTGAACCTCAGCCCTCTCGGGGTTCCTGCTGTCGGATTCCCAGGTAGGCACGGCTTTCCGACGGAACCACGGAGAACTCTCCGGGTTCTCGTCGGTTCTCCGGGCCAGGTGGGACGGACGGTGCTGGTGGGACGGACCTCGTGGCCCTCGACCCACCGGCCCCACCCGCCACGCGGGCACCACCTGGCACGGGAATCCGACCCACACCCGGGAAGTTCTCCGTGGTCATGTCGGAAGACCGTGCCTACCTGGGAATCCGACGGATGGGATCAGGGGGTGGCGAGGTCGGCGGTGACGGTGGCCCAGCGGTCGAGGACGCGGCGGGCGGAGCCGGAGTCGATGGAGATGCGGGCGCGGTCCATGCCGGCGCGCATGCGGGTGGTGAGGTCGCCGGGGTCGGCGGCGTGGGCGGCGAGGCCCGCGGCGGCGTTCATCAGGACGGCGTCGCGGACCGGGCCGGTCTCGCCGTCGACGAGCCGGCCGAAGACCGCGGCGTTGAAGGCCGCGTCACCACCGGCGAGCGCGTCGATGGCCGACAGCTCCACGCCGAGGTCGCGGGGGTCGAGGGTGGCGGTCTCCACCTCGCCGCCGCGCACCACCCAGACCGACGTGGTGGTGGTGACGGTGATCTCGTCCAGCCCGTCGTCGCCACGGAACACCAGGGCGTCGACGCCGCGGCGCGCGAACACGCCCGCCATCACCGGCGCCATCGTGCGGTCGGCGACGCCCACGGCGCACGCCGCCGGACGGGCGGGGTTAGTCAGCGGGCCCAGGAAGTTGAACGTGGTGGCGATGCCCAGCTCGCGGCGCGGGGCGCCCGCGTAGCGCAGGGAGGCGTGGAAGACCGGGGCGAAGCAGAAGGTGATGCCCGCCCGGCGCACCACCTCGGCCACCGCCGCGGGCGTGAGGTCGAGGCGGACGCCGAGCTGCTCGAGCACGTCGGCGGACCCGCTGGCGCTCGACGCCGCCCGGTTGCCGTGCTTGACCACCGGGACGCCGGCGCCGGCCATCACCACCGATGCCATCGTCGAGATGTTGACGGTGCGGGCCATGTCGCCGCCCGTCCCGACGATGTCGACCACGCGGCCCTCGACGTCCATCGGCGCCGCGTGGTGGTACATCGTCTCCACCAGGCCCTCGACCTCGGCGACGGTCTCGCCCTTGGCGCGCAGGGCGACGGCGAACCCGGCGATCTGCGCCGGGGTCGCGGCGCCGCTGAGGATCTCCTCCATCGCCCAGGAGGTGGCCTCGACGTCGAGGTCGCGCCCGGCGACCAGGGCCGTCAGGACGACCGGCCAGCTCAGGTCGCTCACGACACCTGGCTGCGGACCAGCCCGATCACGCACTCGGCCAGGGCGAACGCGTCCAACGGGTGCGAGACGACGCCGTCGGCGCGCGACCAGGTGGCCAGCCAGGCGTCCTGGGGACGGGCGGTGAGCACGACGATCGGCGGGCAGCGGTAGATCTCGTCCTTGAGCTGACGGGCCACGCCCATCCCACCGGCGGGCGACGCCTCGCCGTCGAGGATCGCCAGGTCGACGCCCCCGGCGTCCATCGTGGCGATGACCACGGGCTCGGTGGCGCACTCGACGTAGTCGAGCTCGGGGAGGTCCGGGTGGGGGCGCCGCCCGAGCGCCGCACGGACCTGGGCCCGGGTGCTCGAGTCGTCGCTGTAGAGCAGGACCTTGAGGGGGCGCACGGGGGTGGCGGGGCTGTCGTGGTCGCTCACGCAGGCATCGTAGCCACGCGCGTAGGTTTCGTGAGGGGGCGGGGATGCCGTCGGGACCTCGGTACGTTCATAATGCTTGCGTGGCCACGACCTCTGCGATCCCCGCGTCCCGCCTTCACGGGCAGACCAACCGACCCTCGATGGTCACGGTCGGCACGATCGTCTGGCTCGCCAGCGAGCTGATGTTCTTCGCGGCGCTGTTCGCCGCGTACTTCACGATCCGCGCCGTCAGCCCGGAGCTGTGGGCGATCGAGACCGAGAAGCTCAACGTCCCGTTCGCGACGGTCAACACGACGATCCTCGTCCTGTCGTCGGTCACCTGCCAGTGGGGCGTCTTCGCCGCCGAGAAGGGCCGTGTCGGCCGCTCGGGCAGCATCTTCCAGATCTCCGGCTGGGGCATGCGCGAGTGGTTCGGCCTCACCTACGTGATGGGCGCCATCTTCATCGGCGGCCAGACCTTCGAGTACGCCGAGCTGGTCCACGAGAACGTGACGCTCGCGTCGTCGCCGTACGGCAGCGTGTTCTACCTCGCCACCGGCTTCCACGGCATCCACGTGGTCGGCGGCCTGATCGCGTTCCTGCTGGTCCTCGGCCGCACCTTCATGGCCCGCCGGTTCACCCACGAGCAGGCCGTCTCGGCCATCGTCGTGTCGTACTACTGGCACTTCGTCGACGTCGTGTGGATCGGCCTGTTCGCCACCGTCTACCTGATCAAGTAAGACCGTCGCAGGGGCGTGGAGACTTAGCCCCACCTGATCGGACAACTGAAGAGCCTGCGGGGTTGAATGAACTCAGCAGCACCACGAATCCCCTGAGATGGAAGAGGTCCCAGTCGTGCGGTTCCTGTCCACGCGTCGCCGCCACCCGCTGGCCGGCCTCGTCGTGCTGCTCCTTGGCCTGATCGCGGTCGGTGGGCTGTACTCAGCCGTCGCTCCCGACTCCGCGACCGCCGAGACCACCGATGCTCGCAAGGTGGAGGCAGGACGCCAGCTCTTCCTCGTCGGGTGCGCCACCTGCCACGGCAAGAACGCCGAGGGCATCCAGACCAAGAGCGGCGGCAACTACGGCCCCTCGCTCATCGGCGTGGGCGCCGCGGCCGTCGACTTCCAGGTCGGCACCGGCCGCATGCCGCTGGCCAACGCCTCGCAGCAGGCCCCGCGCAAGAAGCCGCAGTACACGCCCGAAGAGGTCTCCGAGCTGTCCGCATACGTCGCGACGCTCGCGCCCGGACCGGCGATCCCGTCCGAGGAGTACACCGACGCCTCCGGCGCCTCCGACGAGGTCATCTCCGAGGGCGGCGAGTTCTTCCGCACCAACTGCACCGCCTGCCACAACTCGGTCGGCGCCGGCGGCGCCCTCCCCGGCGGCCGCTACGCCCCCAAGCTCACCGGCGTGAGCGGCAAGCACATCTACGAGGCCATGGTCACCGGCCCGCAGCAGATGCCCGTCTTCAACGACGCGGTCATCACCCCCGAGGACAAGCGCGCGGTCATCGCCTACATCAAGACCGTCCAGGCCGAGCCCACCTACGGCGGCCTCGGTGGCGGCGGCCTCGGCCCCGTGGTCGACGGCATGTTCACCTGGATCATCGGCATCGGCGGCCTCGTCGTCATCGCCACCTGGATCGCCGCCCACGGCGCCCGGGTCAAGCGCAAGGAGTCGCGCTCGTGAGCACCCACCAGCCCGGTGACGCCGTCCAGCGCGCCGACGACGCCGACCCGCACGGCGAGGTCGAGGTCAAGCAGGGCAGCTTCGCCGAGCGCGCGGAGCCCCTGGACAACCCGGGCCTGCCCGAGCACCTCCCCCGCCCCACCGACGTCTACCCCGAGGCCGAGCGCCGCGCGGAGCGTCAGGTCGCCGGGATGTTCTTCCTGGCCACCGTGCTCGCCCTGGCGTTCTGCGTCCTGTACTTCGTCGTCCCGATCGACGCGACGTTCCTCGGCTGGTCCGGGCTCAACTTCGCCCTCGGCGGCACGCTGGGCGCCTCGCTCCTGCTCATCGGTCTCGGCGCGGTCCAGTGGGCCAAGAAGCTGATGGCCGACGAGGAGATGGTGGAGATGCGCCACCCGGCGGTCTCCAACGACGACGACCGCACCGAGATGCTCGCCAAGTTCAACCAGGGCGTCAACGAGTCGGGCATCCGTCGCCGCCCCCTGATCCGCAACACCCTGCTGGGCGCCCTCGGCGTCCTGGGCCTCCCGGCCATCGTCCTGCTGCGCGACCTCGGTCCGCTGCCGGGCAAGAAGCAGTTCGAGACCGTCTGGGCCTCGGGCATGCGCGTCGTCAACGACGTCGCCGGGACGCCCCTGCGCCCCGCCGACATCGAGGTCGGCCAGCTCGTCAACGCCCAGCCGTTCGCGTTCTTCGAGACCGACGAGTCGGGCGAGCACGTCATCCACGGCGCCGAGCTCCTGCAGGAGAAGTCCAAGGCGTCCGTCATCGTGGTCCGGATGCGTCCGGAGGACATCACGCCGGCGCCGGGCCAGGAGAACTGGGGCATCGAGGGCATCCTCTGCTTCTCCAAGATCTGCACCCACGTCGGCTGCCCGATCAGCCTGTGGGAGCAGCAGACGCACCACCTGCTGTGCCCCTGCCACCAGAGCACGTACGACCTCTCTGACGGCGGCAAGGTCATCTTCGGACCCGCGCACCGGCCGCTCCCGCAGCTGCCGCTCGCGCTGGACGACGAGGGCTACATCATCGCGACGAGCGACTTCACGGTCCCCGTCGGACCCAGCTTCCCTGAAGTGGAGCAAGACAAGTGACCCAGATCACGACTGACACACCGCTGGAGGAGTCAGCCTTCGGCAAGAAGGCGGCCGGCCCCGTCGGGTGGCTCGACTCCCGCCTCGGTCTGGCCAAGGCCGGCAAGGGCCTGGTCCGCAAGGTCTTCCCCGACCACTGGTCGTTCTTCCTGGGCGAGATCGCGCTCTACAGCTTCATCGTCCTGCTGCTCACCGGCGTGTTCCTGACGTTCTGGTACGTGCCGAGCATGGAGGAGGTCACCTACACCGGGTCCTACGCCCCGTTGCGCGGCCTCGAGATGTCCAAGGCCTACGCCTCGACGCTCGACATCTCCTTCGACATCCGCGGTGGCCTGCTCATGCGGCAGATCCACCACTGGGCCGCGATGCTCTTCATCGCCTCGATGATCGCCCACATGCTGCGCGTGTTCTTCACCGGCGCGTACCGCAAGCCGCGTGAGGTCAACTGGCTCATCGGTGTCGGCCTGTTCAGCCTCGCGCTGATCGAGGGCTTCGCCGGCTACTCGCTCCCCGACGACCTGCTGTCGGGCACGGGTCTGCGCTTCGTCGACGGACTGATCCGCTCGATCCCGATCATCGGGTCCTACGCCGAGTTCTTCGTCTTCGGCGGCGAGTACCCCGGTGAGCTGATCATCCCGCGCCTGTACATGGCGCACATCCTGCTGGTCCCGGCCATCCTGCTCGGCCTGATCACGGCGCACCTGCTGCTGCTCGTCTACCACAAGCACACGCAGTGGCCTGGACCCGGCCGCACCGAGAACAACGTCGTCGGCTACCCGGTCCTGCCGGTCTACGCCGCCAAGGCCGGTGGCTTCTTCTTCGTCGTGTTCGGCTTCATCGTCCTCGTCTCGGCGACGCTGCAGCTCAACCCGGTGTGGAGCTACGGCCCCTACAACCCGTCCGAGGTGACCGCGGGCTCGCAGCCCGACTGGTACATGGGCTGGGTCGAGGGTGCGGTGCGCATCATGCCGAACTGGGAGACCACGATCCTGGGCTGGACCTTCAGCTGGAACGTGTTCATCCCCGCCGTGGTGCTGCTGACCGCGCTGTTCGGCCTGCTGGCCGCCTACCCGTTCGTCGAGCGCTGGGTGACCAAGGACGACCGCGAGCACCACCTGCTGCAGCGTCCCCGCAACGCCCCGGTCCGCACGGGCCTCGGCGTGGCCGGCATGACGGCCTACGGCGTCCTGTGGATCGCCGGCGGCAACGACGTCATCGCCACGCAGTTCCACATGGACATCTACACGATCACCTGGCTCTGCCGGATCGGCTTCTTCGTGGCCCCCGTCATCGCCTTCGTGGTCACCAAGCGGATCTGCATCTCGCTGCAGCGCCAGGACACCGAGACGCTGCTCCACGGATACGAGACCGGCGTGCTGGAGCGCTCGCCCGACGGCGGGTACTCCGAGCGTCACGCCCCGCTGCCGGCGAACGTGGCCTACACGGTCTCGGCGCGCGACGAGGTCAGGGTCATCGAGGCACCGGAGGACACCGACGAGCACGGCGTCCGCGCACCCGGTGGGCTCAAGGCCCGGCTCCACGCCCGCGCCTCGCGGTTCTACCACGAGGACGTCGCGGAGAAGCCGACCCGGCACGAGGTCGAGGAGGCGGCGCACCACCACGCCGACCACGACGGCCACGCGCTCGAGCCCGGCGCCCGCGACGAGTTCCAGGGCATCAGCGAGACGGGCGTGCCGCACCAGCACTGACCCGCACCGCCCGCACGAGGCCCCCGACACCTGCACGGTGTCGGGGGCCTCGTCGTTCGTGCCCCTCCCCTCCCCCGGTGGCGCCTCAGCACCCACGGTCGACCGTCGGACGGTGGCTGGGGCCGCCGAGGATCGTGGCTGGGCGACCGCCCGCCGCCGCCCCACGCCGGGGAGACATGACTGCGGCCCCACGAGAGTCCTCTCGTGGGGCCGCAGGTGGCCGTGTGAGCGCCGCGGGGGCGCGAGCCTCAGCCGAGTGCCGAGCCCTTCTTGAACGCGTCGTAGGACTCGTTCCAGTCCGTCCAGCCGTTGTCCTCCTCGAGGGACCGCGGGCTGTCGACGAACTTGACGACGTCACCGCGGTGCGAGATCTCGTAGAGCCACTGCGCGTTGGCCGTGCTCAGGCCGACGCAGCCGTGGCTGACGTTGGCCGAGCCCTGCGAGCCGGCCGACCAGGGGGCGGCGTGGATGAACTCGCCGGAGTTCGTCACCCGCATGGCGTAGCGGACGTCGGGGATGTCGTAGTACTCCGGGGAGTCCTCCGAGACGCCCGTGGTGGCGGCGTCCATCCGCTTGACGGTGAACTTCTCCATGATGATCTTGGTGCCCTCGCGGGTCTCCAGGCCGTCCTTGCCCGTCGTGACGGGCAGCGTGCGGGCGACCTTGCCGTCGACCCGGACGGTCATCGAGTGCCCGCCGACGTCGACGGTGCTGACGACCTTCTTGCCGACCGTGAACGCGGTGTAGCGGTTCTCCTGGCCGTACACGCCGTTGCCGGCCGCGACGCCGTTGAGCCGGGCGCGGACCTTCACCTGGGTACCGGCGGGCCAGTAGTCGCGGGGGCGGTAGCGGACCTCGGTGTCGCTGATCCAGCTCCAGGTGCCCTCGACCTTCGGGGTGGACTCCACCTCGAGGCGCTTCTCGAACGCGGCCTTGTCCTCGACCGGGATGTCGAACCGGACGACGACGGGCATGCCCACGCCGACGGTCTCGCCGCGCAACGGCTGCAGGCTCGGGAACGTCTGCTGGTCGAGGGTGAGGTCGTTGGTGGTGAAGCTGCTGCGCTGGTCGACGGTGCGGCCGTCGGCGTTGGTGGCCGCGGCGACGACCGTGTAGGTCTGCCCGGGGTCGAGCATGTCGCGCGCCGTCCACGTGGTGCCGGCGGCGTCGACGGAGCCGGGCACGGTGGTCTTGTCGGTGGGCGCGTCACCGGAGTAGACGGACACCTCGCCGAGGGTGCCACCCTGGGCGGTCGCGGAGACCTGGGTGTCGACGTCCACCGTCGCGCCGTCCTCGACGTTCAGCGTCACCGAGGCGGGGGCGGCCGCCTGCTTGGAGGACGCCGGGGAGGCGTCCGAACCGGACTCGTCGGTGGCACCACCGCCCGAGCTCGATCCCGTGCACCCGACGAGGGTCACGAGGGCGGTGGCGACGGCCGCGGCCGCGAGGCCCCGACGGACGGGGGTGGGCACGCTCGATCGCGGGCTCATGGCGCTCCAAGGGGAGAAACTGGTACAGATCCTCACCAGCTTAGCAACGCGGCGTGACGGAACCGGAATGACCGGACACGCCACGCCGCGCGTGGATCAGTGGGCGTGGACGCCCCGGTAGTACTCGTAGACCCAGCCGATGACGGTGACCGCGCCGATGCCGGCGCCGATGATGAACATCCACCAGCCGATGACCAGGCCCACGACGATGACCAGGAAGGCCAGCGCCGCGAACAGCGGCCACCAGGAGTAGGGCGGGAAGAAGCCCAGCTCTCCGGCCCCCTCGACGATCTCGCCCTCCTGGCGGTCCTCGGGACGGTCCGGGATCTGCTTGGCGACGACGCCCAGGTAGAACGCCAGCAGGGTGGCCAGCAGCGTGGTCATGACGAGCGCGCTGGTGCCCGTGGGGTCACCGCTCATCAACCAGTAGACCGGCGAGACGGCGGCGAAGAAGATGCCGCAGATACCGATGGTCCAGGCTTCGATCTTCACGCGTCGCCCTCCTTGTTCTTCCGGGCTGCGCCGCCCAGCGCGTCCTCGCGACCGGCCATGTCGGGCGCGTCGGCGATGCCGCCGCCGCCCAGGCCCTCGTTGTCCTCGAGCTCCATCGCCGCGATCTCGGGGTGGTGGAGGTCGAACGCCGGGCTCTCCGAGCGGATGCGCGGCAGGGTGGTGAAGTTGTGGCGCGGCGGCGGGCAGGAGGTGGCCCACTCGAGCGAGCGGCCCCAGCCCCACGGGTCGTCGACGCCGACGACCGGGTTCTGCCGCGACTTCCACACGTTGTAGAGGAACGGCAGCGTGGAGGCACCCAGCACGAAGGCCCCGACGCTGGAGATCTGGTTCAGGACCGTGAACCCGTCGGCGGCGGCGTAGTCCGCGTAGCGACGCGGCATGCCCTCGACGCCCAGCCAGTGCTGGACCAGGAACGTCAGGTGGAAGCCGATGAAGAGCAGCCAGAAGTGGATCTTGCCGAGGCGCTCGTCGAGCATGCGCCCGGTGAACTTGGGCCACCAGAAGTAGAACCCGGCGAACATCGCGAAGACGACGGTGCCGAAGACCACGTAGTGGAAGTGCGCGACCACGAAGTAGCTGTCGGACAGCTGGAAGTCGAGCGCGGGCGAGGCCAGGATGACGCCGGTCAGACCACCGAACAGGAAGGTGACCAGGAAGCCCAGCGCGAAGATCAGCGGGGTGTCGAAGGACAGCGAGCCGCCCCACAGCGTGCCGATCCAGTTGAAGAACTTGACGCCGGTGGGCACCGCGATCAGGAACGTCATGAAGGAGAAGAACGCGAGGTCGACCGCTCCGGTGACGTACATGTGGTGCGCCCAGACGGCCACCGACAGCGCGGCGATCGCCAGGGTGGCGCCGACCAGGCCGACGTAGCCGAAGATCGGCTTGCGGGCGAAGACCGGGAAGATCTCGGTCACGATGCCGAAGAACGGCAGCGCGATGATGTAGACCTCGGGGTGCCCGAAGAACCAGAACAGGTGCTGCCACAGGATCGGCCCGCCGTTGGCGGCGTCGAAGACGTGGGCCCCGAGCTGGCGGTCGGCCAGCAGGGCCAGCAGCGCGCCGGCGAAGATCGGGAACGCGATGAGCACCAGGAGGCTGGTGACCAGCGTGTTCCAGGTGAAGATCGGCATCCGGAACATCGTCATGCCGGGCGCGCGCATGCAGAAGATCGTGGTGATGAAGTTGACGGCGCCGAGGATCGTGCCGAGACCCGCCATGTAGAGGCCGACGATCCACAGGTCGCCGCCGATGCCCGGTGAGTTGACCGCGTCGCTCAGCGGCGCGTAGGCGAACCAGCCGAAGCTGGCGGCGCCACCGGGGACGAAGAAGCCCGACACGACGGTCAGGCCGCCGAACAGGTACAGCCAGTAGCTGAACATGTTGAGGCGCGGGAACGCGACGTCGGGGGCACCGATCTGTAGCGGCATGATCGCGTTGGAGAACCCGAAGAACAGGGGCGTCGCGAACAGCAGCAGCATGATCGTGCCGTGCATCGTGAAGAGCTGGTTGTACGTCTCGTCGTCGACGATCTGGGTGCCCGGCGCGGCCAGCTCGGCGCGGATCAGGAGCGCCAGGATGCCGCCGATGATGAAGAAGGCGAACGACGTCGTGAGGTACAGGTTGCCGATCAGCTTGTGGTCGGTCGTGGTCATCAGGCGGACGGCCTGCTGCCCCAGCGTGCGGGTCGGGGCGGTGCCCGCCCGGCTGGTCGTGGCGCTCCCGGTGTTGCGCTCGGCGTAGGTCGCCATCACTCGGTTCCGTTCTCTTCGAGTCCGTCGATGGTGTCCGCGCTCGCGCCACCCTGCGGGGCGCCGACCTGACCGATCTGCTGCAGCTCGCGCAGGTGGGCGTCGTACTCGGCGCGGGTGACGACGTTGACCTTGAAGATCATCCGCGAGTGGTACATGCCGCACAGCTCGGCGCAGCGGCCGGTGAAGGTGCCGGTCCGGGTGGGCGTCAGGTCGAAGGTGTTCTTGCGACCCGGGACGACGTCCATCTTGAAGTAGAACTCCGGCACCCAGAAGGAGTGGATGACGTCGGGCGAGCGGAGGTCGAAGCGCACCGACTCGTCGACCGGCAGGTACAGCTCGGTGGGCTCGGCGGGCGTGCCGAGGTCGAAGACGTCCTCGCCGACGGCGCTCTCGTCGAGGTAGTTGAAGGCCCACTGCCACTTGAACCCGACGACCTCGACGGTGTGGTCGGGGTCGTCGACCTTCTCGAGCATCTTGTTCTGGGTGTCGACGGTGTGGAAGAAGAACACCGCGACCACGATCACCGGGGCGATCGTGTAGAGCACCTCGATGGGGAGGTTGTAGCGCACCTGCGAGGGGATCTCGTCCTCCGAGCGCTGGCGGTACCGCACCATCGCGAAGACGATCAGACCGAAGACCAGCACGAAGGTGACCAGCACGGCGATCCAGGCGCCCAGCCAGAGGTCGAACATCGCGCCGCTGCGGTCGCTCGCGGCGACGGGCAGCGCGAGGCGCTTGAACTCGCTGGGGTCGGTCGACGAGCACCCGGTGAGGAGCAGCGTCAGGCCGGCGACGGCCGCGACGGCAGCCTTGGGCGCGCGGCGGCCACGGGTGCGGCCGGCGTTGTGCGCAGTAGGAGCAGGACCCACGGGGCGCCTTCCTCTTCGAGCGTTCAGCAGGGTGCTAACAGACCTGAGCAGCGTACCCCGGCACCCCCCTGGTGCGACGTTCAGGTCACCCTCAGGATCGGTGCCGGTGGGCCTCATTCGGGGACGCTCAGGACGCCCGCGACCTCGTCCCAGGCGTCACTCCCGTACGCGCCGGCGAATCGCTTGCCGAACGGCCCGCGACGCAGCTCGTACTCCTGCGTGCCCGTGGTCTCGACGACGCCCGCGGCGAGCGCGCAGCCGACCTGCGCGGCGCGCTCGAGTCCCAGCCCGACCTCGATGGCGGCGAGGAACCCGGCACGGAAGGAGTCCCCGACGCCGGTGGGGTCGACGGCCAGGACGTCCGGGACCGCGGCGACCTCGACGGGCGCCTGCCCCGCAGCCTGGACGGTGACGCCGTCGGCGCCTCGGGTGATGACGCGGGTGCCCACGCGTGCCGCGATCTCGTCGGCGCTCCACCCCGTGCGGCGCTCGGTGAGGGCGGCCTCGTACTCGTTGGTGAACAGGTAGGTCGCCCCGTCGACCAGCCCGCGAATGGTCTCGCCGTCGGCGAAGGCCAGCTGCTGGGACGGGTCGGCGGCGAACGGGATGCCGAGGTCGCGGCAGGTCTGCGTGTGCCGCAGCATGCCGTCGGGGTCGTCCGGGCCCACGAGCACGAGGTCGAAGCCGCGCTCGGCGTGCAGGGCGGCCAGGTCGATGTCGCGCGCCTCGCTCATCGCCCCGGCGTAGAACGTCGCGAACTGGGCGTGGGTCTCGTCGGTCGTGCAGACGAAGCGCGCGGTGTGCTGGGTCGTCGAGACGAGGACGCCGCCGCAGTCGACGCCGTGGTCCTCGAGCCAGCCGCGGTACTCGTCGAAGTCGCGCCCGACCGCACCGACCAGCACCGGCCGCAGGCCGAGCGCCGCGAGGCCGAAGGAGATGTTCGCGCCGCACCCGCCGCGTCGGACCTGGAGGTCGTCGACCAGGAAGGAGACCGAGATCTTGTCGAGCTGCTCGACCACGAGGGAGTCCGCGAAGCGGCCCTCGAACTTCATCAGGTGGTCGGTGGCGATGGATCCGGTCACGGCGATCGGCATGGGGGCTCCGTTACGAGGGCGCTGCTGGGGCATGACGAGAGGCGCCGCCCCCGGTGGGGACGACGCCTCTCAGACTAGAGCGTGGGGGTCGACTCAGTGGAACGAGTCGCCACAGGCGCAGGAGCCGGTGGCCATCGGGTTGTCGATGGTGAAGCCCTGCTTCTCGATGGTGTCGACGAAGTCGATCGTCGCGCCGCCGAGGTACGGCAGGCTCATCCGGTCGACGACGACGGCGACGCCGCTGAAGTCCTTGACCTCGTCGCCGTCGAGGTCGCGCTCGTCGAAGAAGAGCTGGTAGCGCAGGCCGGAGCAGCCGCCGGGCTGGACGGCGATGCGCAGACGCAGGTCGTCACGACCCTCCTGCTGCAGGAGGCTCCGGACCTTGTCGGCGGCGCCGTCGGTGATGGTCACGCCCTGCGTGGCCTGGGTGGTCTCGGTGTCGTTGACGGTCATGTGTGAGGTCTCCCGGGGTCGGTGGTGTTCACCTGGGTGCGTCGTGGGCCGACCACTGCGGATCGTTCGTCGCCGGCTCCACCCATCGTACGCCGCATCCGCAGCCGTACCAGGAGGTGTCCGACACAGCGTCAGAAGGACCAGGTGCGGGCGACGCGGGTGGCGAGGGTCGACAGGGACGCGGCGGGGTCGCGGACGGCGGCCTCCTCCCCCACCAGGTCGACCACGGCGTACGCGGCCTCGACGCCCATCGCCCTCATCTCCCGGGCCCCGACCAGCACGCGCCCGGCGAGCACGACGCAGGGCCGGATGGCCTCGCCGGCCACGATCGCGACCGCGTGGGCGACCTTGCCCTCGCGTGACGAGAAGTCGTAGGCGCCCTCGCCGGTGACCACGACGTCGTGCGCGCCGGCCAGGTCGCGCAGGCCGACGGCCTCGGCGACGACCTCGATCCCGGACCGTCGGGTCGCGCCGAGGTGCATCAGCGCGAGCCCGAGGCCTCCTCCGGCGCCCGAGCCGGGGGCGTCGGCCACCCGGCGCTCGGCGGGCGTGCGCCCGCAGAGCGCGTCGACGTAGCCGTCGAGCACCCGGTCGACGCGCTGACGGGCGTCCTCGTCGAGACCGCGTGAGCCGCCGTGGACGTTGGTGGTGCCGAACATGCCCAGCAGCACGGTGGTGACGTCGGTGGCGACGACCAGCTCGACGCCCCGCGCGGCTGCGGCAGCGGCCGTCGCGTCGATCCGCGTCAGGCCGTCGAGGGCCGACGGGCCGGCGTCCAGGGGGACGTCGGCGGTCGCGCCGAGCGCGGCGAGGAGCCCGGCCCCGCCGTCACTGGTGGCGCACCCGCCGATGCCGACGACGACCCGCTCGGGCCCCATCGCCAGGGCCGCGGCGACGGCCTCGCCCACGCCGCGGCTGCTCCCCCGCTCGGGGTCTCCGTCGCCGGCCAGCTGGGGTCCGCAGGCCTGCGTCGACTCCACGTAGACGGTGCCGTCGTGGGCGAGGAGGGTCATCGGGGTGGGGGCACCGTGGGGCCCGGGGACGGTGAGCACCCGGAGCTCCCCGCCCAGCGCCACGTGGAGCACGTCGACGAAGCCGTGTCCGCCGTCGGCCATGGGCGCGAGCGTCACCTGGTCGTCGGGGGCGCGGCGCAGCCAGCCGTCGGCGATGGCCCGGGCGGCGGCGGGCGCGGTCAGGGTCCCGTCGAAGGCGTCCGGGGCCACGAGCACACGCATGACGCCATCCTCACCCATGTCGTCCAGACTCGTGCCATGCAGATCCGACCGATGCGCCCCTCCGACGTCGACGCGGCCGAGCAGCTGAGCGCCGACGCGATGCTCGAGCTCGGCGAGCGCACCCGGCTCGCGGCCGGGCCGCCCGCGACACGGCGCGCGGACTGGTGGCAGGGGCAGTGGCGGCGGCGCGCCCTGCACCTGGTGGAGCACGACGGGCCCGGGTGCTGGGTGGCCGAGGACGACGAGGGCCTGCTCGGGCTCGCCGTATCGATGCGACGCGACACGATGTGGGGACTGGCATCGTTCTTCGTCCGTCCCGGCGCCCAGAGCCGCGGCGTGGGCAAGGCGC
The DNA here is from genome assembly GCA_030655315.1 of Nocardioidaceae bacterium. Taxonomy (GTDB): domain Bacteria; phylum Actinomycetota; class Actinomycetes; order Propionibacteriales; family Nocardioidaceae; genus JAURVT01. The sequence goes on from JAURVT010000028.1 coordinate 53,044, forward strand.
TCCTCGACGGCGCGCTCACGCACTCGATCGGCTGCACCCGGGGCATGCTCTGCGCCACGACGGACCCGCGCGCACTGCGCCGCTACCACCGGGCCGGGTTCCGGCTGTACCCCACCATGTGCGCCGAGGGGCCGATCGACCGGTCGCTGCTGCCGGTGGTCGAGCACGTGCGCGAGGGCTCGCAGTCCGACCTCGACCTGATGGAGTCGGTGGACCGCCAGACCCGGGCCGCCACGCACGGGCCCGACCACGCGTTCATGGGCGCCGCCCAGCCGCTGCTGGTCAGCGACAGCCACCTCGGTTCCGGCTACGCCTACCTCACGCCCTCGGGCGCCTACCTGCTCGCGGCGACGTCCGAGCGCACCGCCACCGCCCTGCTCTGGGAGTCGATCGCCCGCACCGAGGGCGACACCTTCGCCGTCCGTCAGGTGACCGGCGAGCAGGACTGGCTGGTCGACGTCGCCATGGCCGCACGCCTGACCCTCCGCCAGGAGGGCTACCTGGCGCTGCAGGGCATGCGTCCCCCGACGACGTACGTGCCGTCGCCGCACTTCATGTAGGCGGCCCTCAGGCGGTGGCGGCCTCGGCCGCGGCGAGCAGCACGCAGGTGGCGACGCCGTCGACGGCCACCTGCACCTCCTCGAGCGGCGGGAAGGTGGGGGCGAGCCGGATGTTCTGGTCGCGCGGGTCCGTGCCGTAGGGGTAGGTGGCCCCGGCGGGCGTGAGGACGATGCCGGCGGCCTTGGCGAGCTCGACGACGCGCGACGCGGTGCCGGGCACCACGTCGAGGCTGACGAAGTACCCGCCGACCGGAGTGGTCCACGTGGCCACGTCCCGTCCGCCGAGCCTGGTCTCCAGGGCCCCGACGACGGCCTCGAACTTCGGCGCCAGGATCGCGCGGTGCTTCGCCATGTGGGCGCGGACGCCGTCGGCGTCGCCGAAGAACAGCGCGTGCCGCAGGTGGTTGACCTTGTCGGGCCCGATGGACTGCTTGGCGAGGTGGCTCTTGAACCAGGTGACGTTGGCCGGCGACGACCCGAAGAACGCCACGCCGGAGCCGGCGAAGGTGATCTTGGAGGTCGACGCGTAGAGCAGGATCCGGTCGGGGTTGCCCGCGACGGCCGCGAGCGACAGCGCGTCGGCGGTCTTGGCCTCCTCGGTGGTGAGGTGGTGCACGGAGTAGGCGTTGTCCCAGATGATGCGGAAGTCGGGCGCGGCCGTCGGCATCGAGGTGAGCCGTGCGGCGACCTCCTGCGAGACCACCGAGCCGTCGGGGTTGGCGTAGGTGGGGACGACCCACATGCCCTTGATCGTCGGGTCGTCGGCGACGAGCGCGGCGACCGCCTCGGCATCGGGACCGTCCTCGTTCATCGCGACGGTGACCATCTCGATGCCGAACTCCTCGCAGAGCGCGAAGTGGCGGTCGTAGCCCGGAGCCGGGCAGATGAACTTGACCGTCTCCTCCTGCGACCACGGGCGCTCGGAGTCCTGGGTGCCGTGCAGCATCGCGTAGGCGATCGTGTCGTGCATCAGCGTCAGGCTCGCGCCGTTGGCGGCCATCAGCTGCGCGACGGGCACGTCGAGCAGCTCGGCGAAGATCTGCCGCAGCTGCGGGAGGCCGTCGAGCCCGCCGTAGTTGCGCACGTCGGTGCCGTCGTCGGCCCTGTAGTTGCCCCGGCCCGGCAGGCCCAGCAGCTCGTCGGACAGGTCCAGCTGCTCCGCCGAGGGCTTGCCACGCGTCAGGTCGAGCTTCAGGCCACGCGCCTGCAGCGCGGAGTAGTCCTCGCGCAGCGTGGTGAGCAGGGTGTCGAGCTGGTCCTGGGGCAGGTCAGAGAGCGTCACGCCTGCACCCTATCCAGCGTCGTCACCTGTTCGTGACCTGACCGGTGCCGCCGCGTTCGACGGTGCTGCGGCCGGGAGCGCTCGCCGCTCGAAGGGCGCTCCGACGGACGGGGTCGTGCGGGTCGGTTGTCCGTTCGGCCGCGGGTCGCAGCGGGCGGGACGATCTGCCGCTGACCATGGCAGATGGCACCAACCACGGTGGATGTGCCGTGCTTCGCGCGGTCTGCCACGGTCGGCGTGACGCACGGTGCCCGTGGGACCAGCGGTCTCACCCTGAGACCGCGGGACGGCCGAGTCGAGCGGCCCGCGACCGCCCCGTCCCTCGGCGCCTGTCGGCGAGCACCCCGGCGGAGAGTCAGACGGTACCCACCGCGCTCAGAGCCCCGGAGCCCCGAAGATCGCGAGCCAACGACCCAGCTCGGGCTCGACGGGAACGTCGTCGGCGATGAGGCCACGCACCTGGAGCTCGAGGACGTTGTCGCGGCGGTCGGGGCCGGTGGGGGCGAAGGGGTAGAACGTGCCGCGCTTGTAGAGGTAGACCAGCGCGACCGGGGCGCCCGTGGGTGAGCGGAAGCCCACGTAGGAGCAGAGCAGGGACTGGCCGAAGCCGTTGTCCTGCAGCGCCGTGTTGACCGCGTGCAGCTCGGTGACGAGCTCGCTGACGTCGAGGTCGTCCTGACGGTCGAGCAGCCAGGTGAAGCCGAACGAGTCGTCGGACCGCTCCACCTTGGGGCCGTTGCCCGCGTCGAGCAGCTCCTGGACGTCGGACTGCGCCGCCGAGAACGCCGCGCCCTCGTTGGCGCGGTAGCAGACCGCGCCGACGCCGGTGGGGACGAAGTCGCCGCCCGCCTGCAGGCTGAGGGCGGCCTGCGGGACGCCGAACAGCACGTCGAGGTTGGCCTGGACCGGCTTGCTGCGGCCCATCAACGAGTCCCAGAGTCCCATCAGGCGGGGCGTCCCATCAGAACGGGCGGCCGAGGTCGGCCGCGATCGACGACAGCTGCTCGATCCGCTTGTCGGTGGATGGGTGGGTCGCGATCAGGGAGCTCAGCGAGTCCTTGCTGAAGGCCGGCGCGAAGAAGAAGGCGTTCATCGACTCCTTGTCGCGCAGGTCCTTGGTGGGGATGCGACCGATCTCGCCGGAGATCTTGACCAGGGCCGAGGCGAGCGACGACGGCTTGCCGGTGAGGTACGCGCCCGCGCGGTCGGCGCTGAGCTCACGGTAGCGAGACAGGGCGCGGGTGAGCAGGAAGCTGATCGCGTAGACCGCGATCGAGACCGCCCAGACCACGATGAGCGCCGGGCCGCTGTTGCTGTTGCGGTTGTTGCCGCCGCCGAAGTACAGGCCCCAGCGGGTGATGAACCCCGCGAGCAGGCCGAGCGACGAGGCGACCGTCATCACGGCGACGTCGCGGTGCGCGATGTGCGACAGCTCGTGGGCGAGCACGCCCTCGAGCTCGTCGGCGTCGATCCGGCGCATGATGCCGGTGGTGACGCAGACCGCCGAGTGCTGGGGCGAGCGGCCCGTGGCGAACGCGTTGGGCAGATCGGTGTCGGCGACGTAGACCTTGGGCTTGGGCATGTCGGCCAGCGCGACGAGGCGGTCGATCATCCCGTGCAGCTCGGGCGCCTGCTCCGGCGTGACCTCGCGGGCCTTCATCGACGCGAGGGCCAGCTTGTCGGAGAAGTACCACTGCCCGACGGCCATGCCGACGACGATGATCAGGCCGAGCGCGAAGCCGGTGCGCGTGATCAGCACCGCCCCGAACGCGACGTAGAGCGCTCCCAGCAGGAACACCACGACACCCATCCGTCGGGTGAGTCCGCTGTCGTCCCGGAACCTCGTCTTGGCCATGGTGCTCGTGCCGTCCTCTCGTGTCTGTCACCTGTGCAACGAACGGCCCGGCGGAACTAGTTCCACCGAGCCGCTCGTGCGCGGCGTCGTTCGCCGTCAGCCGAATCGCGGAGGTGTCAGCCGGGGATGAGCCCGTCGTCGCCGAGCAGCTGGGCGACGTCCTGCAGCGACGCGTCCGACGGCGGCAGCACGAGCGTGGACTCCACGAGCTCCTCGTCGGGCAGCGTCTCGCCGTGCTGGTGCACCGCGTCGAGCAGCGCGACGAACGCCGGTCCGAAGGCGGCCTCGTCGCCGGACTCGATGGCCTTCTCGACGGCGGCGTCGAGCTCGTTCAGCCGGTCGTAGTGCTCGTCGGCGATCTGGAACTGGCCCTCGCCCAGGATGCGGATGATCATCGCTGCTCCTCGGTCCTCGGGGCCTCGGCACCGGCCTCGATCGACGCGGCGGGCGTCGAGCCGGGTCCGACCTCGCCCTTGAGCTTGGCGAGCTCGGCCTCGACGCTCGAGTCGGCCGACAGCGCGTCGAGCTCGCGGGAGATGTCGTCGCCGCCACCGGGGGCGGTGACGTCGTCGAGCGCGCCGGAGGCGATCAGCTCGTCGACGGCCCCGGCCCGGGCCTGCATCTGCGCCGTCTTGTCCTCGGCACGCTGGACCGCGAGGCCGACGTCGCCCATCTCCTCGGAGATGCCGGTGAAGGCCTCGTTGATCTTGGTCTGCGCCTCGGCCGCGGTGTAGGTGGCCTTGATGGTCTCCTTGCGCGTGCGGAACGACTCGACCTTGGTCTGCAGGCGACGCGACGCGAGCGTCAGCTTCTCCTCCTCGGCCTGCAGGTTGGCGTGCTGCCCCTGCATGTCGGCGATCTGCTGCTGCACGCCCGAGCGCCTCGTCAGGGCCTCGCGGGCGAGGTCCTCGCGGTTGCTCGCGAGCGCCTTCTGCGCCTGGCCGTGGAGCTTCTCGGACTGCTGCTCGAGCTGGGTCATCTGCAGCTCGACGCGCTTGCGGCTGGTGGCCACGTCGGCCACGCCCCGGCGCACCTTCTGCAGCAGCTCGAGCTGCTTCTGGTAGCTGTAGTCGAGGGTCTCGCGCGGGTCCTCGGCTCGGTCCATGGCGGCGTTCGCCTTGGCGCGGAAGATCCCGCTCATCCTCTTCATCATGCTCATCGTGCTCATCGTCCCCTTGATAGCCGGCACTCGGGCGCAGTACGTCCCACCTTACGGGTAGCCACGGTGCACGGGAGGGGACGACGCCCGCCGCCGGTAGGCTGGCCGGGCACCCGCACCCCGACCGAAGGCCCCACGTGTTCCAGCGCAACCGTCGAGACGAGTCCACCGCCGAGCCCGTCGTCACGCCCGGCACCAAGGGACGCGCGACGCCGAGCCGTCGGGAGGCCGAGGCGGCCCGTCGTCAGCGAATGAAGCCGTCCATGACGCGCAAGGAGCAGGCCAAGCGCGCCCGCGACCAGCGTTACGAGGCGCGGATCAAGCAGCGGGCCGCGATGGACAGCGGGGACGAGAAGTTCCTGCCCCGCCGCGACACCGGCCCCGTCCGCCGGTTCGTGCGCGACGTCGTGGACGCGCGCCGCAACGTCGCCGAGTACCTGCTGCCGATCCTCGTGGCGGTGCTCGCCCTGAGCCTGGTCCCGGCCGCGTGGGCCGCACAGGGCGTCTTCGTCCTCTGGGCCGTCACCATCGTGGCGACGGTGGGCGACTCGATCTGGTTCATCACCCGGCTGCGCAAGCGCCTGGCCGAGACCTTCCCCGACCAGAGCACCAAGGGCGCCGTCGGGTACGGCGTGCTGCGCACCACGCAGATCCGTCGGTTCCGGCTCCCCAAGCCGCAGGTCGAGCGCGGTGCGAAGGTGGAGCCCCAGCGCTGATCTCCCCCGCGCTGGTCCACCGACGCGAGGAGCACGCATGGAGTTCCGTCACCTGGGCCGCAGCGGCCTGAAGATCTCGGCCATCACCTACGGGAACTGGCTCACCCACGGCTCGCAGGTCGAGAACGACATCGCCACCGCGTGCGTCCGTCAGGCGCTCGACGAGGGCATCACGAGCTTCGACACCGCCGACGTCTACGCCAACACCGCCGCCGAGACGGTGCTGGGCGAGGCCCTGAAGGGCGAGCGCCGCGAGTCGCTCGAGATCTTCACCAAGGTCTACTTCCCGACCGGCCCCGGCGGCCCGAACGACTCGGGCCTGTCGCGCAAGCACATCGTCGAGTCGATCGAGGGCTCGCTGCGCCGCCTGCAGACCGACCACGTCGACCTGTACCAGGCCCACCGCTACGACGTGCACACCCCGCTGGAGGAGACCATGTCGGCCTTCGCCGACGTGGTGCACAGCGGCAAGGCGCAGTACATCGGCGTCTCGGAGTGGACCGCCGACCAGATCCGCGAGGCCGCAGCCCTCGCCAAGGAGCTGCGGATCCCGCTCGTGTCGAGCCAGCCGCAGTACTCGATGCTCTGGCGCGTCATCGAGGACGAGGTCGTCCCCGCGTGCGAGGAGCTCGGCCTGGGCCAGATCGTCTGGTCGCCGATCGCGCAGGGCGTCCTCACCGGCAAGTACAAGCCGGGACAGGACTACCCGGAGGGCTCGCGCGCCACCGACACCAAGGGTGGCGCCGACATGGTGTCGCGCTGGCTCAAGGACGAGACGCTCACCGCGGTGCAGAAGCTCGCCCCGCTGGCCGACCAGGCCGGCCTGACGATGGCCCAGCTCGCCGTCGCCTGGGTGCTCCAGAACCCGAACGTCTCGGCGGCGCTCATCGGCGCCTCACGTCCCGAGCAGGTCACCGACAACGTCAAGGCCGCCGGCGTCACCCTCGAGGACGACCTGATGGCCGCGATCGACGAGGCCCTCGGCGACGTCGTCACCCGCGACCCGGCCGTCGTCGCGAGGTCCACACCGGAGAAGCGCCCCGGCGACTGACGGCTACTCGGGGTGGAGCGACATCGGGCCGTAGACGGCCCGGCCGTCCTCCAGCAGGGTCACCTGGTCGACGCCCTGGGCGGTGAGGTCGCTGAACGCCTCGCCGACCCAGGACTCGGCGTCCCCCCGGCTGGGAAAGCCGACCCCCTCGGCGCCGCCGAGGTCGTCCAGGGTGGCCGGGTCGACCACCGTCCCGTCGGAGGTCTCCAGCTGCCACGTCCATGCCATGGCCGAGACGATAGCCGGACCCCCACCGGGGAGCCGATCCGTCTGTTCGGCCGCACCTGTCCGCCCGGCGCTCCTACGCAAGGACGACCGACCTCCGAGCGGATGGGTGCGGACGAACCGACGGATCGGCGCCGTCGTGCGAGCACCCCGACGACGAGGGCGCTGGGCAGACGAGCACCCATCTTCGAGGTCGCCCACGGACTCACCACCAGGCTCCGCATCTGACCGACGGGCCAGCCGCCACACTGCGTGCATGTTCCTCGAGCACGCCCTCCTGCCCGTGATCGACGGCCGCGCGGCCGACTTCGAGCGCGCCTTCGCCACGGCCCGCCCCCTCATCGAGGCGCAGCCGGGCTTCGTCTCCCTCCGCCTGTCCAGGTCGATCGAGTCGCCCCACCTCTACCTGCTGCTGGTGGAGTGGGAGACCGTCGAGGCCCACACCGAGGGGTTCCGGAGGTCCGAGGAGTACGGGCGCTGGAAGGCGCTGCTGCACCACTTCTACGACCCGTTCCCGGTGGTCGAGCACTTCGCCCCGGTGCCCTGACCCCTGGGTGCTCTGACAGAGTCCACCCGTGTCGACGACGCTCCTCAGCCTGGCCGCCGCGGCCCTCTCGGCGCTGCTGAACGGGGTCGGGACGGTGGCGCAGGCACTCGCCGCGCGCCGCGCGGGCGGTTCGGGCATCGTCCGCCAGCGCGCGTACCAGGTCGGCTGGTTCCTCGACCTGATCGGCTGGGGGCTGTCGGTGGTCGCGCTCCGGCACCTGCCGCTGATCGTGGTCCAGCCGCTGCTCGCGACGTCGCTGGCCGTCGCGGTGCTGCTGATGGCACCGGTGCTGGGCATCCGGACGAGCCGTCGCGCGACCGCCGCCGTCGTGGTCGTCGTCCTGTCGGTCGCCGTGCTGGCCTCGTCCGCGGCACCGGCGCGGGCGACGGCTCCCCCGGGATGGCTGGCCCCGGCCCTCGGGCTGGGCCTGGTGCTCGTCGGCGCCGGCTACGCCGCGTCGCGGCGGGTGCGTCACGCGTCCACCACGGCCGCGCTGGCCGGCCTGTCGTGGACGGTGTCGGCGCTCGCCGCGCGCGGCATGCACGGCACGGGCGACTGGGCGTCCCTGCCGCTCGAGCCGCTCGCCTGGGTCACGGTCGGCGGCGCGCTCGTGGGGGCGCTCGCGTTCGCCCGGTCCGTCGAGGTCGCCGGCGCCGACGGCGTCGCCACCGTCACCGCCTGGCTCTGGGTGGTGCAGATCGCGGTGCCCTCGGTGCTGGGCGCCACGGTGCTCGGCGACCCGCTGCGTCCCGGTTGGACCGTCCCCGCGGTGCTGGCCCTGGTGGCGGCCTGCGGCGCGTCGATCGCGCTCTCGGCGAGCACGACACGGCGCCGCGCCCGGGTCGTGTCCTAGCGGGTCGACGCCTCGACGAACGGCGGCTTGACCACGTCGAACAGCTCGGCGCGGCCCCGGACGTCCACGGTGACCTGGTCGCCGAAGCCGACGGACCGGTCGAGCAGCGCCAGACCCACGCCGGTGCGCAGGGTCGGCGAGAAGGTGCCGGAGGTGACGGTGCCGGCCGGCTCGCCGGACGCACCGAGGACGGTCATCCCGGCGCGCGGGATGCCACGGCCGGTCGCCCGGAGCCCCCGGAGCAGCGGGACGGTCTTGTCCTCACGCTGCGCGACCAGCGCGTCGCGGCCCCAGAAGGCGGGCTTGTCCCAGCCCACGGCCCAGCCCGAGCGGGCCATGACCGGGCTGATCTCGAGCGAGAGGTCCTGCCCGTGGAGGGGGTAGCCCATCTCGGTGCGCAGGGTGTCGCGGGCGCCGAGCCCGCAGGCGCGGACGCCGTGCGTCTCGCCCGCGGCCATCACCGCGTCCCAGACCGCGAGCGCACCGTCGGCCTCGACGACGAGCTCGTAGCCGACCTCGCCGGTGTAGCCGCTGCGGCAGACCGTAACACGGCGGTCGCCGAGCAGGCCCGACTCGAAGGCCATGTAGTCGTGGCCGGTGGGCAGGCCCATCGCCTGCAGCACCGCGTCGCTCGCGGGGCCCTGGACGGCGATGATCGCCTCGTCCTCGTGCAGGTCGGTGATGTCCACCCCGGCCGGTGCCACCGCGACGAGCCGGCGGGCGACCTCCGCGGCGTTGGCGGCGTTGGGCACGAGCAGCAGGTCGGTGTCGGAGACCCGGTAGACGATGAGGTCGTCCACGACGCCGCCGGACTCGTCGCAGCACAGCGTGTACTGCGCCTGGCCGGGGCCGATCCGCCCGAGGTCGTTGGTCAGGGTGCCGTCGACGAGCGCCGCGGCGCCCTCACCGGTCACGCGCAGGGTGCCGAGGTGGCTGACGTCGAACACGCCCACCGCCTCGCGGACCGCCCGGTGCTCCGCGAGCACCCCGCCCCCGGCGTACTCCAGCGGCATCTCCCACCCGCCGAACTCGGCGAGCTTGGCGCCGAGGGCGACGTGGCGGTCGTGCAGGGGCGAGCGCAGCAACGTCATGCGGCCAACCTATCCACGCCGGCCGGCCTCACCGCGTCCGGATAGGTTGGCGAGCATGGCTGCTTCCAAGACCCCGGACCTGTCCCTCGGCTCAGGCAAGCCCGTCTCGACGCGGGCCGACGTGCTCGTCGTGGGCGTCGACCCCGACCTGCGGATCGTCGGCCCCGCCGACGAGGTCGGCAAGGCGTTCGGACGCGGGCTCGCCGCGACGCTGTCCACGCTCGGCATGAAGGGCAAGCCCGGCCAGGTCGCCAAGGTCCCCTCGGGCGGGGCCGTCAAGGCGGCCCTGGTCGTGGTCGTGGGCCTCGGCGCCGACGAGCCCACCGACGAGTCGCTGCGCCGCGCGGCCGCCCACGGGATCAAGGCGGTGAGCAACGCGGCCACCGTCGCCGTGGCCCTGCCCACCCCGACCGACTCCAGCGTGCGGGCGATCGCCGAGGGCGTGCTGCTCGGCGGCTACTCCTACGACCGCTACAAGACCAAGACCGACGACGACCGTCCCCACGGCGTCACCGTGCTCACCGACCGGGCCCGCACCTCCGGCGCCAAGGACGCGCTCGCCCGCGCGGTCGCGGTGTCGTCCGCGGTCTCGCTCGCCCGCGACTGGGTCAACACGCCCGCCGGCGACCTGCGTCCTCCCGGCTTCGCCGACGAGGCGCGTGCCGCGGTGGCCGCGAGCAGCGCCTCGTCCAAGGTCAAGGTGACCGTCTGGGACGAGGAGAGGCTCGCCCGCGAGAAGTGCGGCGGCATCCTCGGCGTGGGTCGCGCGTCGACGGCTCCCCCGCGCCTGGTCACCCTGTCCTACAAGCCCCGCAAGGCCGTCGCCCACCTCGCCCTGGTGGGCAAGGGCATCACCTTCGACTCCGGCGGACTCTCGCTCAAGCCCGGCGCCAGCATGATGACGATGAAGTGCGACATGGCCGGCGCCGCCGCCGTCCTCGCCGCCACCATCGCGATCGCCGAGCTCGGCCTGCCCGTCCAGGTCACGGCCTACGCGGCGATGGCCGAGAACATGGTCAGCGGCGACGCCACCCGTCCCGGCGACGTGCTCACCATGCGCGGCGGCACCACCGTCGAGGTGCACAACACCGACGCCGAGGGTCGACTCGTCCTCGGCGACGCCCTCGTGCTCGCGACCGAGCAGTCGCCCGACGTGGTCGTCGACGTCGCCACGCTCACCGGCGCGGCCGTCGTCGCGCTCGGCGACCGCACGGCCGGCGTCCTGTCCAACGACGACGTGCTCCGCCGCCGCATCCCCGAGGTCGCCGAGAGCGTCGGCGAGGCGTTCTGGCCGCTCCCCATCACCGAGGAGATCGCCGCCAAGGTGACCAGCTCGGACATCGCCGACCTGCGCCAGCACAACCCCAAGCCGGCCGGCGGCACCCTGTTCGCGGCGGCCTTCCTGTCGCACTTCGTCGGCGACACCCGCTGGGCCCACCTCGACATCGCCGGCCCCGCGTTCAGCGACTCGGCCTTCGACTACACCCCCAAGGGCGGCACCGGCTCGTCCGTCCGCACCCTCGTCGCCATCGCCGACGAGCTCGCCGCGGGCGGTCTCGCGGCCGAGTGACGACCCGGCGGTGGGTACGACCCCAGGATCCACGAGTTCTTGGGGCCGTACCCACCGCTAGACGGGGGCGGGGGCCTCGGTGGCGGCGACGCCGGGGGTGACGGTGGTGCGACGGGCCCGCTGCTCGTGGAGGACGAGCGCGGTGATGCTGGCGACGACCACCACGAGGCCCAGCCACTGGCTGGCCTGGAGGCTGCCGCCGAGGAAGGCGACGCCGACGACGGCCGCGGTCACCGGGAACATCAGCTCGGCGAGCGTGGCGCGCGAGGCGGGGGTGGTGCGCAGGCCACGGTAGTAGAGCGTGATGCCGAGGACGCCGGGCAGGAGCGCGAGCAGCACCAGCAGGTCGAGGTCGGACCGGTCGATCGTCAGGGGGACGTCGCGGCCGACGACGATCGCGCCGGCGACGAGGAGCCCGAAGAAGAAGCGCAGCACGGTGACGTCGCGGGCTCCGAGCTCGGTGCCCATCAGGCGGCCCAGCACGGTGCCCGCCGCCCAGAGCGCGGCGGCGCCGACGGCCAGGCCGGCCGCCTGCAGGTTGGTGGCGCTCACGTCGAACGGGTCGGGGAACGTCATCACCCAGGCCCCGGCGAGCGCGGGCACCGCGAAGAGCGCGAACCGCGGGCGCAGGCGCTCGCCGAGCACCACCGCCGCCAGCAGGATCGCGACGAGCGGCTGCAGCTTCTGCAGCACCTGCGGGGTGATCGGGTCGCCGTACGCGAAGGACGCGGTGAACAGCGTGGTGGCCAGGGCCGACGACCCGCCGCCGACGACCACGGCCGAGACCTTGGCCCGCGTCGACACCCGGCCGAACGCGCGCAGCGCCGGCAGCACCCACGGGCTCAGCAGCAGCACGATGAGCAGGTGCTCGAGCCAGACGATGGTCGAGGCCGGGTAGGCCGCCGCGAGCGGGCCGCGCATCAGCGACGACGTGCCCCACAGGCACGCGGCCAGGGCCACGAGGAGGGTGCCGTCACGGCCGAGAGGTCGGCGCGCGGCACCGAGGAGGCTGGTCACGGCGACACTCTACGAGGAGCGCCGACGCTCCTTCTCGGCCTGGTTCTTGGCGTGGTTCCAGTCGCGCATCCGCTGCGGGTAGCCGACCACGCCGGCGTCGTAGGTGGGCACACCGATCTTGTTGGCGAACTCGTGCGCCCACTGCGCCGACGGCACGCGTCGGCGGGTCCACTCGCCGTCCTTGGCGACCAGCAGCAGCGTCACCGAGCTCACCGTGGTGGGCGGCTCGACGAAGCCCTCGACGCCGCTCCGGGTCTCGCAGAACTGCGTCAGGTGCTCACGGTCGACCTTGGTGGCCGCGCGGTCGGCGACCGCCGCACCGCCCTCGGTGCGTCCGGCCTTGCGTCGCCTGAACCACGCCATCGCCACCGAGCTCCTGTTCGTCGAGGACCGCCTCAGGACGAACTCCCGGGTAACCCTGTGAACGTCTAGTGTGCCCTACGCGCCCTGACGCGGAGGCGGTCTCGGCGCCAGCGCCCCGCACGTGTGGAGCCCGGCGCGAAGTGACAAGATGACGTGACCCGTAGCAGCACGACCACCCGCGAGCGACGCCCTCGCTCGCGCACGACCGGCCGGAGGCCCGCGTGACAGACACCGCCGAGAACACGTACGACATCGTGATCCTCGGAGGTGGGAGCGGTGGGTACGCGTGTGCGCTGCGCGCGGCACAGCTCGACCTCTCGGTCGCCCTGGTCGAGAAGGACAAGCTCGGCGGCACCTGCCTGCACTACGGCTGCATCCCGACCAAGGCGCTGCTCCACGCGGCCGAGATCGCCGACGCGGCTCGCGACAGCGAGCACTTCGGTGTCCGGGCCACCTTCGAGGGCATCGACATCAAGGGCGTCAACAGCTACAAGGACGGCGTGACCGGCCGGCTCTACAAGGGACTGCAGGGCCTGATCAAGGCCGGCGGCATCACCGTCGTCGAGGGCGAGGGCAAGCTCACCTCGAGCACCACCGTCCAGGTCGGCGACCAGACCGTGACGGGACGCAACATCGTCCTCGCCACCGGCTCCTACGCCCGCACCCTCCCCGGTCTCGAGCTCGGCGGCCGCGTCGTCACCAGCTACGAGGCGCTGCGGATGGAGGAGGTGCCCGAGCGCGTCGTCATCATCGGCGGCAGCGTGATCGGCGTCGAGTTCGCGTCGGTCTGGAAGTCGTTCGGCTCCGACGTCACCATCATCGAGGCGCTGCCCACGCTCGTCCCGCTCGAGGACCCGGTGCTCTCCAAGGGCCTGGAGCGCGCGTTCAAGAAGCGCAAGATCAACTTCAAGACCGGCACCAAGTTCACCGGCGTGGAGCAGTCCGACGCCGGCGCCAAGGTCTCGCTCGAGACCGGTGAGACGATCGAGACCGACCTGGTCCTCGTCGCCGTGGGCCGTGGCCCCAGCAGCGCGGGCCTGGGCTTCGAGGAGGCCGGCGTCACCGTCGACCGCGGCTGGGTGCCCACCGACGAGCGCCTGCACACCAACGTCGAGAACGTCTACGCCGTCGGCGACCTCGTGCCCGGCCTGCAGCTGGCGCACCGCGGCTTCGCGCACGGCATCTTCGTGGCCGAGGAGATCGCCGGCCTCGACCCGATGCCCGTCATCGACTCGGGCATCCCCCGCGTCACCTACTGCGAGCCCGAGCTGGCCTCGGTCGGCCTCACCGAGGCGCAGGCCCGGGAGAAGTTCGACGAGGTCGACACCTACGAGTACAACCTCGGCGGCAACGGCAAGAGCCAGATCCTCGGCACCGTCGGCGTCGTCAAGCTCGTGCGCGAGAAGGACGGCCCGATCGTGGGCATCCACATGATCGGCTCGCGCTTCGGCGAGCAGGTCGGCGAGGCGTCGCTGACCGTGAACTGGGAGGCGTTCCCCGAGGACGTCGCGCAGTTCGTCCACGCGCACCCGACGCAGAACGAGGCCCTCGGCGAGGCGGCACTCGCCCTCGCCGGCAAGCCGCTCCACTCGCACGCCTGACGCACCACACCCACAGACGACGACCAGCAGAGGACACCATGGCCACGCCCGTCAATCTTCCCGAGCTCGGTGAGTCCGTCACCGAGGGCACCGTCACCCGTTGGCTGAAGCAGGTCGGCGACACCGTCGAGGTCGACGAGCCGCTGCTCGAGGTCTCCACCGACAAGGTCGACACCGAGATCCCCTCCCCCGTCGCGGGCGTCCTGCTCGAGATCAAGGCCGAGGAGGACGACACCGTCGAGGTCGGCGGTGCGCTCGCGATCATCGGTGACGCCGACGAGGACTCGTCGTCGTCCGACGAGCAGTCCGGCGGCGGTGAGGCGACCGGTGCCAGCGGCACCCAGGAGTCCCAGCCCACCGAGGAGCCGGAGTCGAGCCCCGAGCCCGAGCCGGCCCCCGAGCCCGAGTCGAGCCCGGAGCCCGCTCCGCAGGCCTCGTCGGGCGGTGGCTCCGCCGAGGGCACGTCGGTGACGCTCCCCGAGCTGGGCGAGTCCGTCACCGAGGGCACCGTCACGCGCTGGCTCAAGCAGGTCGGCGACTCGGTCGAGGTCGACGAGCCGCTGCTCGAGGTCTCCACCGACAAGGTCGACACCGAGATCCCCTCCCCCGTCGCGGGCACGCTGCTCGAGATCAAGGTCGACGAGGACGAGACCGTCGCCGTCGGCGCCGAGCTGGCCGTCGTCGGCTCCGGTGAGCCCGCGTCCGGCGGCACCTCCGAGCCCGAGCCCACCCCCGAGCCGGAGGCCGCGCCCGAGCCCGAGCCCGAGCCGACCCCGGAGCCGGAGCCGGAGCCCGCTCCCGAGCCGGCCCAGGAGTCCGACGCCGAGCACCACGAGTCGACGTCCGACGCCCCCGCGCCGAACGCCCGCTCCGAGCGTCCCGGGTCCGCCGAGACGCCGTCCGGGTCCGGTGGGTCGCAGACCCCGTCCGGCTCGAGCGGCTCCTACGTGACGCCCATCGTGCGCAAGCTCGCGGGCCAGCACGGCGTCGACCTCGAGTCGCTCACCGGCACCGGCGTCGGTGGACGCATCCGCAAGCAGGACGTCCTCGACGCCGCCAAGGCGCAGGACGAGGCCAAGGCGGCCCCCGCGGCCCAGGAGTCGGCGCCCGCCGCCGAGTCCAAGGCCCCGGCCTCCTCGGTGGAGCCGTCGCCGCTGCGCGGCAAGACCGAGAAGATGAGCCGCCTGCGCAAGGTCATCGCCACGCGCATGGTCGAGTCGCTCCAGGTCTCGGCGCAGCTCACCACCGTCGTCGAGATCGACGTGACGCGGGTGGCGCGGCTGCGGGCCAAGCACAAGGAGGCGTTCGCGGCGCGCGAGGGCGTCAAGCTCTCGTTCCTGCCGTTCTTCGCCAAGGCCGCGGTCGACACGCTCAAGCAGTACCCGCAGGTGAACTCGACGATCGACATGGACGAGGGCACGGTGACCTACCACGGCGCCGAGAACCTCGGCATGGCCGTCGACACCGAGCGCGGCCTGCTGGTGCCGGTCATCAAGGACGCCGGCGACCTGTCGATCGCCGGGCTCGCCCGCAAGATCGCCGACGTCGCCGAGCGCACGCGTGACAACAAGATCTCGCCGGACGACCTGTCGGGCGGCACGTTCACGCTGACCAACACCGGCAGCCGGGGCGCCCTGTTCGACACGCCGATCATCAACCAGCCGCAGGTGGCGATCCTCGGCACCGGCAGCGTCGTCAAGCGTCCCGTCGTGATCGACGACGCCAACCTCGGCGAGACGATCGCCGTGCGCCAGATGGTCTACTTCGCGCTCACCTACGACCACCGGATCGTGGACGGCGCCGACGCGGCCCGCTTCCTGAGCGCCATCAAGCAGCGCCTCGAGGAGGCCAACTTCGAGGCCGAGCTCGGCTGACGCAGGCCGACTCACCCACGACGGCGCGGTACCCCACCGGGGTGCCGCGCCGTCGTGCGTCCGGCAGGATGGGCAGATGCGTTTCCTCGTCGGCGGTGCCTCCGGATTCCTCGGGTCCTCGCTCTGCTCCCACCTGACCGCCCTGGGCCACACCGTCACGCGGCTGGTGCGCCACGAGGCGTCCGCGCCGGATGAGTCCCGCTGGGACGCCGCCAGCGGTGACGTCGACGTCGAGCTGGTGGCCGCGAGCGACGTGGTGGTCAACCTGTCCGGCGCGCCGATCGCCCGCTGGCCCTGGTCGGCGTCGTACCGCCGTGAGCTGATGAAGTCCCGCCTCGACGCGACCACCACGCTGGCGCGCGCCGTCGCCGGGGTGGCCGGCGACAAGCCCGCCCTGATCTCGGGCTCGGGCATCAACGCCTACGGCACCGACCGCGGCGACACCTGGCTGGAGGAGGACGCCGGCAAGGGCGAGGGGTTCCTCACCGAGGTCGTCGAGCAGTGGGAGGCCGCCACCAGCGTGGCGTCCGACGCCGGCGCACGCGTCTGCCACCTGCGCACGGCCGTGGTGCTCGACGCCGACGGCGGCGCCCTGCAGCTGATGAGCCTGCCGTTCAAGCTCGGCGTGGGCGGACGGATCGGCTCGGGCAAGCAGTACTTCCCGATCATCACCCGCACCGACTGGGTGCGTGCGGCGGTCTTCCTCTCGACGGACCCCGACACCTCGGGGCCCTACAACCTCACCGCGCCGGTCGACGCGACCAACGCCGAGTTCACCCACGTGCTCGGCGAGCTGCTGCACCGCCCGACCGTGATCCCCGTCCCCGGCCTGCCGCTGCGCGTCGGCCTCGGCGAGCTGTCCGGCGAGCTGCTGGGGTCCAAGCGGGCCTACCCGCGGCGACTGCTCGACGCGGGCTTCGTCTTCGAGCACGGCGACCTCGAGACCCTGGTCCGGGCCGCGCTGCACCAGGACTGAGCCTCCCGGGGCGGCCTACCCGGACACCCGCTCCACCGCGGCCACCCGCCACCGGTCAGCGGCGCGGGTGAGGACGACGCGGCGCTGCGTCGCCCCGTCGCGCGGGAGCTCGACCCACCTTCCATCGGCCGTGCGGGCCCGCAGCGGCTCGAGCCGCTCGACGACGTCGAGCACGACGCGGTCGACGTCCTGCGTCACGACCGACGCACGGAGCACCCGGGTGCGCACCGGCCCGAGCCGCAGGCCGCGCGCCTGCCACGCCCCCATCACCGCGGCGTCCTCGGCCGCGAGCGCCGACCCCGGCGCGTACACGTCGTCGAGGGCCGCCGGGTCCCGGCGGGCGAACGCGGCCGCCCGGACGACGTCGAGGTGGTCGAGGGTGGCCGTCCAGGGCCCTGGCGCGGGGGACGGCGCGAGCAGCGCGACCGCCCCCAGCACCTGCACGAGCGGTCCGACGACGTCCACCGCCCCAGCGTGCCCGAGATCGGCCCGCGGCGACGTCGGTCGTCCACAGGCCCCGGCGTAGGCTTGCCGGGTGCCTCTGACCATCGAGCGTGTGGGCCTCGGGACCGGGACCGTCGACTACGAGACCGCCTGGGAGCGGCAGCGCGAGCTGCACGCCGCGGTCGTGGACGGCAGTGGCGACGACACCGTCCTGCTGCTGGAGCACCCGCCGGTCTTCACCGCCGGCAAGCGCACCGAGCCCCACGAGCGGCCGGTCGACGGCACTCCCGTCGTCGACGTCGACCGCGGCGGCAAGATCACCTTCCACGGGCCCGGCCAGCTGGTCGGGTACCCGGTGGTGCGCCTGGCCGAGCACGTCTACGTCGTCGACTACGTCCGCCGCCTCGAGGAGGCGCTGGTCCGCGCCGTCACCGACCTCGGGCTCGCGTGCGGCCGCGTGAAGGGTCGCTCGGGCGTCTGGCTCGGCGCGGACGAGCGGGGTCCGGAGCGCAAGGTCGCCGCGATCGGCGTCCGGGTCTCGCGCGGCGTGACGATGCACGGCTTCGCGCTGAACTGCGACGTCGACCTCGACTGGTTCGGCCGGATCGTCCCCTGCGGGATCGCCGACGCCGGCGTCACCTCGCTCTCGACGGAGCTGGGACGCCGGCTCGGCGTGGAGGAGGCGGCCGGGGCGGTCGAGCCGCACCTGCGCGAGCTGCTCGCGTGGGCGCCGTTCGACCGCTCCCCCGACGTGCCCGACGCGCCTCAGCCCGCGGTGTCGGTCATGTGGAACGCCTCGCGGTAGCCGATCTTGCGACCGGTCTGGAGCAGCGTCCGCTCGTACAGGCGGGTGCCGATCCGGACGAAGACGATCGCGGCGACGACGGTGGTGAGCACCGCGACCCCGATCTGCCACAGCGGCACACCACCCTGTGCGATCCGTCCCGGCATCGTCATCGTCGAGACGATGGGCAGCATCGACATGATCTCGGAGACCTTGTCGCTCGCGAAGATCGACACCATGTAGGGGATCAGCAGGATCATCTGCGCGGGGAGCGTGGTGGACTGCAGGTCCTGCTGGCTGCCGGCCATCGCGCCGGCCACCGACCACAGGCTGGCGAGGGCCACGAACCCGAGGACGAACAGCGCGACGTACCAGCCGACCGCGGGGCCGACACTGGCCACGAGCCCGCCCTGGCCGGTGAGGTTGAGACCGACCATGGCGACCGCGACGAGAAGCACCACCTGGCCCAGCGCGAGCGCGGTGTTGCCCGCGATCTTCCCCCAGAGCATCGCGCGGATCGGGACGGCCGCGGCCAGGATCTCGACGACGCGGCTCTCCTTCTCCTGCACCACGCTCTGCGCGATCGACATGCCGAACCCGAGCGCGGTGACGAAGAAGATGATGACGAAGCCGAACGCCACGCCCTGGAGCGCGCCGCTCTGGTCGGCTTCAGGGTCCAGGAGCCGCTGCTCGAGCCCGGTGCCCTGCTGCAGCGCGGACACCTCGACGCCCGCCTCGGCGGCGTTGGACGCGAGGGCCGACTTCGAGACGGCCGTCGCCAGCGCGGTCCGCAGCGACGAGTCGACCTCGTCGTTCCCGACGACCTCGTACCCGTCGCCCGCGGGCAGCAGCGCCGCGTCGACGTCGCCGTCGCGGACGGCCGCCTCGGCCGCCGAGACGTCGTCGAAGCTCCTCGACGCCACGGTGTCGTCGGTCGAGCCCGTGGCCCGCAGCGCGGTCTGCGCCTGCTCGACCACCTGGCTCGACCCCTGGTCGGTGACGGCCACGTCGTAGTCGTCGGAGCCGCCCCCGACGAACGAGGAGACGACCAGGGCGACGACGAGCAGCACGAGGCTGAACGCGATGCCCGCGAGGAAGGTCTTGTCGCGCAGCTTGGTGCGCAGCTCGCGCTCGGCGACGAGACGCCAGACCGGGGTACCGGTGGAGGTGCTCATGCGATCGACTCCTTGTAGATCTCGGAGAGGGGACGGACCACCGGGGCGAACTCGGTGACCGCGTGCTTGGCGTGGACGGCGGTGAGGAGGTCGGCCGGGGCGAGGTCGTCGAGCTCGACGAGCGCGGTGGAGCCCTCGGCATCGAGGACGCGGATGCCGTCGAGCTCACGGAGCCAGCCGCAGTCGCCCTCGGCGAGGCGGATCCGGTAGCGGACGGGCCCCTCGCGCCGCAGCGCGTCGGCGTCGCCGGCGGTGACGACACGACCCTCGGAGAGGATCACCACGTCGTCGCAGAGGCGCTCGACGAGGTCGAGCTGGTGGCTGGAGAACAGCACCGGCACCTCCGCGGTCACCTCCTCGCGCAGCAGCCCCACCATCGAGTCGACGGCGATCGGGTCCAGGCCGCTGAAGGGCTCGTCGAGCACCAGGGCCATCGGCCGGTGGACCAGGGCCGCCGCGATCTGCACCCGCTGCTGGTTGCCGAGCGACAGGGTCTCGAGCACGTCGCCGGTGCGCTCGGACAGGCCGAGTCGCTCCAGCAGCTCGTGCGCACGCCGATCGGCGTCCGGGGCCGAGAACCCGTGCAGCCGGGCGAAGAACACCAGCTGGTCGAGCACGGTCATCTTCGGGTAGAGGCCGCGCTCCTCGGGCATGTAGCCGAAGGAGCGACGCTGCTCGCGGGTGAGCGGGGAGCCGTGCCACAGGACGTCTCCGGACGTCGGGCCGAGCACCCCCACGATCATCCGCATCGTGGTGGTCTTGCCGGCACCGTTGGCCCCGACGAAGCCGGTCAGCCGACCGGGACGCACGTCGAAGGTCACGGCGTCGACCGCGGTGCGGTCGCCGAACCGGCGGGTCAGGGAGGTCACGCTCAACATGACTCGACCCTAGGGACGGCGGGGGGTCAGGCGCGTCAGCCCGAGGGGTGAACCGGGGTCATCCGGAGGTCGGACCCGCGTCCCGCCCGACCAGCCCGGTCTCGTAGGCGAGGACGACGGCCTGCACGCGGTCGCGGGCCCCCGTCTTGGCCAGGACGCGCGACACGTGGGTCTTGATCGTGGCCGCCCCGAGCACGAGGTGGTCGGCGATCTCGCCGTTGGAGAGCCCCTTGCCCATCAGCACCAGGACCTCGCGCTCGCGCTCGGTCAGGTCGGCGAGCGCCGAGTCGTCGACCACGGCGGGCGGCGACGCCGCGTAGCGCTCGATCACCCGCCGGGTCACCTGGGGGGCGAGCAGCGCGTGCCCGTCGGCGACCCGGCGGATGGCGGCGACGAGCTCCTCCGGCTCGCTGTTCTTGAGCAGGAAGCCGCTGGCCCCGGCCCGCAGCGAGTCGAAGAGGTAGTCGTCGCGGTCGAAGGTGGTGAGGATGACGACCTTCGCGTCGAGCTCCTCGACCACCTGACGGGTGGCTGCGATGCCGTCGGTGCCCGGCATCTGCACGTCCATCAGGATGACGTCCGGTCGCAGCTCACGGGCGCGGGCGACCGCCTGGTCGCCGTCGGCGGCCTCGCCGACGACGGTGATGTCGTCCTCGGTGGCGAGGATCATCGCGAACCCCTTGCGGATCAGGTCGTGGTCGTCGACCAGCAGGACGTCGATGCTCATCGGGTCTCCTCGGGGACGGGGGCGTGCGCCTGGACCGGCACCCGGATGCGGACGCGGAAGCCGCCCTGGGGGCGGGGACCGATCTCGTGGCTGCCGTCGTGCAGGTCGGCCCGCTCGCGGATGCCGCGCAGGCCGAACCCGCCCTCGGTGCCGCGGCGCACCGACGGCGGGACGGTGCGCGGGCGGCCGTCGTCGAGCACCTCGACCTCGACGGCGTCCTGCTCGGCGAGCCAGCGGACCACCACGTCGGCGCCGCGGGCCGTCGAGTGCTGGCGCACGTTGGACAGCGCCTCCTGCACCGTGCGGTACAGCGACAGCGACACCGTGGAGGGGAGGTCGAACCGTTCGCCGACCTCGGTGTGACGGACGTCGAGGCCCTCGTCGCGCGAGCGTGCCGCGAGAGCGGCGACGTCGCCGATGCCGGGCTGCGGCTCGCGGGGGTCCTCGCCGTCGTCGGTGCGCAGCAGGGACACCAGCCGGTGCATCTCCTGCACGGCGCTCCGGCTGGAGCGCTCGATCAGGCCGAGCGCCTGGCGGGACGCGTCGGGGTCGCGGTCGAGCAGCCGGCGGGCACCGGCGGCCTGGATGCCGATGCCACTGACGTGGTGGGCGACCACGTCGTGCAGGTCGCGGGCGATCCGCAGCCGCTCGTCGGCGACCGCGCGCTGCGCGCTCAGCTCCTGCTCGAGCCGGAGCTCCTCGGCCTGCGCCTGCAGCTCGTCACGCTGGCGGGCGCTGCGCCAGGACACGATGCCCCAGGCGACGGCGCCGAAGAAGTAGCCGACGTTGATGATCAGCGTGATGACGACGACGGCGAACCCCGGCGAGAACAAGCCGGGGGTCTCGGTCGTCGCCCCTGGCATGTCCTGGTTGGTGACCAGCAGCGCGCCCACCCAGACGAACATGGCCACCACCACCGCCACCGTCACGACGGCCAGGCGCACGCGGTGCCGCGACCAGGCCCAGGCGGAGTAGAAGGCGATGAACAGCCCCACCTGCACCGCGACGGACGCCGACAGGGTCGCCGACTGCTCGCCGAGCACGTAGAAGAGCGCCGACGAGGTCACCAGCACCGTGATCGGGTACCGACGTCGCACGGCCAGCACGGCGACCCCGCCCGCGCTCAGCAGGTAGCCACCGACGCCGCGCCACCCCATGTCGACGTCGGCCTGGACGCTGTGCATCAGCTCGGTTGAGAACAGCGCGAAGACGACCATCACGACGGCCAGCAGCACGTCGTTGCGCTGCTGGCGCGGGGTCGGCCGGTCGCGGTCCCAGCCCTCGTCGATGGTGAGCACGTCTGCAGGGTAGGGCGTGACGGAGCCCTCCGGCGTCCACCTGGGGGCGGACCTGGATCGGCGCGTACGCTGGAGGACGTGACGATCGCACCCGAGGGACGCAAGCTGCTCCGGCTCGAGGTCCGCAACGCGGAGACCCCGATCGAGAAGAAGCCGGAGTGGATCAAGACGACGGCGAGGATGGGGCCGCAGTACACCGAGCTGAAGAGCCTGGTCAA
>JAURVT010000029.1 GCA_030655315.1 Nocardioidaceae bacterium
ACCACCGACATCGCCGGGACCCTGTCCAACGAGGACGCCCGCCGCCTCGAGCAGGCGTTGGACGACACCGCGTCCGAGATGGCCGACGTCGAGGGCGACACCCGACCCAAGGGTGTCCGCCGGGCCGAAGCACTCGGCCGGCTCGTCGTCCACCCCTGCCTCGCCCAGACCGTCCTGTACCTGCACTTCGAGCGGGTCTCCGGCTCCTGGTCCGCCGACGGGATCGGCACCATCAGCGTCGACGAGGCCGAGGCGATCGTCGGTCACGGCAACATCACCATCAAGCCCGTGATCGACCTCGCCGCCGAGATCAGCACCACCGGCTACGTCGCCCCACCCCGACTTCGCGAGCAGCTCAGGCTGGCGCAGCGGAACCTGTGCGCGTTCCCGTACTGCGACCGCCGCGGCAGCATCAGGTTCGACGTCGACCACGTGACCCCACACGACGCCGGCGGCGCCACCACGACGAGCAACACCCACCTGCTCTGCCGCTACCACCACCGCGTCAAGACCCACAGCAGATGGAAAGCCACCAAGACCGCACCCGGCACCACCACTTGGACCAGCCCCACCGGCCAGGTCTTCGAGGTCGCCCACGGACTCACCACCAGGCTCAGGACCTAGCGGCTCCGTCCCACCCTGCTAGCCGCCCCAGCCCATCGGGAACACCTCGACGGCCGCACCGAACGTCACGCCGAGACGGCTGCCCGCTGCCCGCGCACCGCCCTCCAGGAACTCGGCGGGATCGAAGTCCTGCCAGCCGAGGCCGTCGATGTAGGCGCGGTGCGCCTCGAGGGAGGCGACACCGGCGTCGAAGGTGTCGGTCGTGTCCACGCCGTGCGTGGCGTTCGGAGACCCCGCCGCCCAGACCTCGCGAACACCGCCCCACTTCTCCCGACCACCCGTGAGCTGCTCGGGGAACACCCAGCGGTTGTCGGCGTCGCGCACCGCGTCGAGCGTGGCCCGGCCGACGGCGATGTGGTCGGCCTGGTTGAGGTTGAGCCCGCCCCAGGTGTCGCGGAAGTTGTTGGTGATCACCATGTCGGGTCGGTGCTCGCGCACGGCCCCCGCGATGGCACGCCGCAGCTCGACGCCGTACTCGAGGACGCCGTCGGGCAGGCCGAGGAAGTCGCAGGTGTCGACGCCGACGACACGGCACGACTCGATCTGCTCGGCTTCGCGCACCCGCCGGCACTCGTCCGGCTCCATGGCGTCGATGCCGGCCTCGCCCGAGGTCACCATGCAGTAGACGACCCGCTTGCCCTGCCTGGTCCAGCGCGCGACGGCCGCGGCGAAGCCGAACTCCATGTCGTCCGGGTGCGCGACCACGCACAGCGCGGTCTGCCAGTCCTCGTGGACGTGCTCGAGCGAGGGAGGTGCGGTGTCGGTCATGTCGCCACACTAGGACCGGCGCGAACGGCCGTGAAAGACTCATCGCCAACGTGGCGGTAGCTCAGCTGGTCAGAGCAGGGGACTCATAATCCCTGGGTCGTGGGTTCGAGCCCCACCCGCCGCACGACCTGCGGAAACGCGAGTACTGAATCCCGTACAGAGGTTGCACAGAGGAGTATCTTGCCTCTCGTGACCCTCCGTCAACCCGAACGCGCAACCTCCGCACCCGACGACCTCCTCGTCCTGCTCGACGACTGGCAGGTCCACCTGCGGGCCAAGGGCCGCTCTCGGGCCACGATCAACTCCTACGTCACCGTGGGCCGGGCGTTCATCGACCACGCGACCGAGCGGGGGATGCCCACCGCAGCGTCGTCGATCACCCGCGAGCACCTCGAGCTCTACCTCGCCGAGCTCCGCGACAGGGTGGCGCCGGCAACCTGCGCGAAGCACTACCGGTCGCTGCAGCAGCTGTTCAAGTGGCTGGCCGACGACGGGGAGATCACCCGCTCACCGATGGAGCGCATGACCGCGCCGACCGTGCCCGAGCAGCCGGTGCCGGTGCTCGCCGTCGAGCAGCTCGTCACGCTGCTCGACTCGTGCAAGGGCAACACGTTCGAGAACCGGCGGGACATGGCGATCATCCGGCTCTTCGTGGACACCGGGATGAGGGCCGGGGAGCTCGCCGGGCTCTCGGTCGACGACCTGGACCACGAGCACGCGCTCGCGCACGTGATGGGCAAGGGTGGCCGGGGTCGGGCGTGTCCGTACGGGGCCAAGACCGCCGACGCGCTGCGCCGCTACCTGCGCGCCAGACGCACCCACCCGCGTGCAGACCTGTCCTCGCTGTGGCTGGGCAAGAAGGGCCCGATGACCGACTCGGGCGTGCGTCAGATGCTCGAGCGCCGTTGCGAGGACGCCGGGCTGCCCCGGGTCCACCCGCACCAGTTCCGGCACACGTTCGCGCACATGTGGCTCTCCGAGGGTGGTCAGGAGCACGACCTGATGCGTCTGGCCGGGTGGCGTTCTCGGGAGATGGTCGGGCGCTATGCCGCGTCGGCCGCAGACGGTCGGGCCCGCGAGGCGCACCGCCGGATGGGCATCGGAGACAGCCTGTGAGCCGCACCAGGCGAGCGAAGGCCCACGCTCATCGCGTTCACCAGATCAACCCCGCGGTGGACCTCCTGTGCACCGAGGACGGTCACCTGCTGGGCAAGCTCACCCACGAGCCGCTCGGGGGACGACTCAAGCTGAGGGCGGTTGCCCGCGACGAACCCCCTCACGGAGTCCTCGCGTTCGTGCGCCGCCGCGAGCGTAAGTCTCAGACGACCGAGGACGACGCGGCCGAGTGGTCCATCGAGTGGGTCTGCTCTGCCTGCGTCCGTCAGGGGCGCCGCGGTGCAACCGCACCCCGGCGGATCCTGCTCGTCGTCCTGACGCCCCTCCTGACGTCCCTAGGGGGTCTCGAGGCAGGACGGTGCCAGGTCAGAGTCAGCCGATGGGCGATCGAAGCAGAGACTGCGCGCCGCGCCCAGACCGATCCCGTGGGCCAGCCGCACAAGGGATAGCCTCCCAGTAGGTGTCCAGCCCGCGAGGGTGTGGTCCGCCCATCGGCCAGGGCTAAACGGCCGGGAGCACGACGTAGATGAGAGCCCCCACTGGGGCGCCTACGTCTGGTTCTCATGCCCTGGAGCAACTCCGATGCCAGACACCCGCACCCCTGCGGACAAGACCCTCAGCGCCCAGATCGCCGCCAACACCCGCTGGGGCAACACCACCGACCGCTCGGCCGCTACGTCCGCCGCCCGGCGCGGCCTCCGCGCCAAGTTCGAGACGCAGGTCGACCCGGACGGCACGATGCACCCCGCTGAGCGGGAGCGCCGTGTCGAGTCGCTGATGAAGGCGCACATGCAGCGCATGACGCTGGCTGCGAAGAGGGCCCGTCAGCGCAAGTCCGGCGCCACCCGGACGGTCAACTCGTGACCACGCGACACCACCCCAACCGCGGAGGCGGCTGGGGCGGCAGCAACGATCAGGTGTCCAGGCCGATCGACGACAGCCTAGCCGCCGGGTGCACCCGATCGGCGCGTACGCGCGTGACCAGCATCCGCGTGCCGACCGTGCCCGGACTCATGCCGACCGCGGACGTTCGGGCTGTCGAGCTTGCTCGCTCGGCGCCGTCGCCGGGCTCGAACGTGCGCCTGCAGCTGGGTGCGGCCAAGTGCGTCAACCTCACTGAGCTCGTGTCCTTCGTCCACTGGCTCGAGGCGGCCGGCGTGGTCGTCGTCGAGGGCAATGATGATGCCCTCGTCGCTGAGGTCGAGAGCGCACTCGGTCGGGGGCCGGCATGAGCGGCTCGCGCGCGTGGCTGCGCGTGGTCATCGTGCCCGAGAAGGGCCTTGCGTTCGTCCAAGGGCCCGGCGCCCGTGAGCTGATCGAGGAGGCCGGAGGTCGGGCGTTCTGGCTCGGCACAAAGCGTGCGTGGTCCACGAGCCCAGCGGTCGCCGGTGACGTCCTGGCGCTCGCGCAGCTCGGCCGGCTCGCTGTCGCCTACGAGGGGCCCCGCGGGGGTGGGTCGGCATGAGCACCGACTACGACCTCGCGACTCAGACCTCCACCGACAGGGAGTACTTGCGGCTCCGCGCCGCCGTCGTCGACGCACGGCACCTCGACCAGCTCCCGACACCGGCACCTCTCGTCGACGGTCTGCTCATGCTCGACTCGATCGCGTGGCTTCACGGCAAGCCCGGCCACGGGAAGTCGTTCCTCGCGCTCGACATCGCGTGCAGCGTCGCCTCCGGCCGGCCCTGGCGGGGTGAGCACACCACGTCGCCCGGTGTCGTCCTGTACGTCGTGGCTGAGGGCGCCGCCGGCATCCGGCAGCGGGTCGAGGCGTGGGAGACGTTCCACAGCACGCAGATCGCGGCCGGCCGGCTGAAGTTCCTGCCGGTCGCGGTGCAGCTGCTCGGTCCGTCTCTGGCCGCTCTGGTCGAGGTCGTCTCGGACTGGCAGCCGGCGCTCGTCGTGATCGATACGCAGGCCAGGGTCACGGTCGGCGCCGATGAGAACAGCAGCCTCGACATGGGCCGCTACGTCGACGCCGTGGAACGGCTGCGGGCAGCGAGCGGCGCGTGCGTCCTGACCGTCCACCACGAGTCCAGGGCCGGTGACACCCTCCGCGGGTCGACCGCGCTCGAGGGCGCCGCGACGACCGTGCTGCGGGTCGTCAAGACCAGCTCGACGGTCCGGCTCGAGGTCACGAAGCAGAAGGAGGCACCGCCGCTGGAGCCCATGCAGGGCCGCCTCGCGGTCGTGGTGACCGACGGCAGATCGTCCGCGATCTGGTCCCACGACTGCTTGGGACCGCGAGGTGCAGCAGGGCAGAACGCCGACGCGATCCGGGACGCACTTCGGGACCACTTTGGGACCGACGGCGCGAGCACCAAGGAGCTCCGAGAGCACCTGGGGCTCGCCAAGTCGTCGTTCGACCGCGCGAAGGAATCGCTGCTATCTCGGCGCGAAATTGTCAACCGCGGTGCCGACACAGTGCCCCGATGGTTCCTCGCCGGATCGGAGCTGCAGTCGTGACGGTCCCAACGGTCCCAACCGGTCCCAGCGCCCACGCCACAAGCGGTCCCAGGTCCCACACCCCTATAGGGGGTGGGACCGCGTGGGACCACGGCCGAACGGGGGGTATCCGATGAGCTTCACGATCCTCACCACGTCGACGACCCGGCCGTGCGCGGACTGCGGCGCCGAGGTCCCACCGAGGTTCTCGCGGGTCGTCCAGGTCGGTGGCGGGTTCCGGCCCTGGTGCCCGCCCTGCCTCGCCGAGCGGGATCTCACCCGCTGGGACGCGATCCTCCAGCCCGTCGACGACCTCGTGCGCCTGCTCGGCGAGGAGCCGTACGAGCTCGCCGTCGTGGTACGTGACCTGGTCCACAGCAACCTCAGCCCACTGCACGTGCGCGCTGAGGCGGCCCGGCTGCTGAAGCGGCACCGCGGCGATGAGCGGGTGGCTGCGGCCCTCGCCCGGCTCGAGGCCGCGGTGCTCGCGAGGAGGCGGCGATGACCGCCCGCCTGGTGCCGCTCGTGGTCGTCCGCCCCACGGCCGAGCGCCGGTCACGTCTGGCCGCGGCGGCGCCGGCGTGCTCCTGTCCGGTGCGCCGTCGCTGGCTCGACGGGTACGGGCGGCCCGCGCTGCTAGCGTCGGTCGCGCACCTGCCGGCGTGCTGGCCGCGCGCGCTCGAGGAGCCCCGCATGGTCATCGTGCGCGGCCTGCACAGCTCGGCGGACCTGTCGTGACGCGCGACCCGGTGACGGTCGCTCTCGAGGGCACCGACCACGACTCACGCCAGCGGCTCGCGAGGGTCCTCACGGTCGGGTCTCGTCAGGTGTCGACGAGCGGCGGCGCGGTCGACGTCGAGCTCGTCCGGCGGGTCGTCGCCGCACTGCTCGGGCCGTCGCCCGCCTTTCGCACGCGAAAGCAGATTGGACGGTCCGAGCCGGCATGGCTCAGCGTTCGTCAGGTGACGGAGGAGCCGGGTGCCCCCTCATCGCAGACCGTGCGGAGCTGGGCTCGCTCAGCGCTCGCGGGAGGCGGTGAGGGGACCCGGGTGCGACGCACAGCCGGCGGGGCATGGGAGCTCCGCGAGGACCACGTACGGGCCCGGATCGCCGGCCTCGAGCAGCAACGACAGGAGCAAACCGCATGACCCAGACCCGCTTCCCCCTCGCTCAGCCGGTCAAGCACCCCGTGCCGGCGCTGGTGTCGCACCTGCGCGACCTTGCCAGCTCGTTCGGTCAGCCCGGGATCAGCTCGGCTGAGCGGGGCGCAAGGGCCCGTGAGGTCGCCGACGTGGCCCGCGACCTGCTCGACGCCGAGCGCGCCGTCGCAGGTGTCCTCCCGGCCCGAGCGCTGCCCGCCTTGCTCAACAGAGGGCTCGAGGACGCCGGGGTGCGCGACGCCCGCCGCGAGCTCGACGAGGTCCGAGCCGCGCTCGACTTCACCGGCCTCATGGGCACGGCCGTCGCCGCGGTGCCGGACGACCCGTTCGACGGCACGCCGCTGGTCGACCTCGCCACCCGAGTGACCGGCCATGCTGCGGGCCTCGTCGTGCCTGGCCTCGTCGACGTCGACGCCACGGGTGTCCTCAACCCGACCCTGCCGATCCCCGACGGCGAGACGTGGGTCGTGGATGACGTCGCGGCCGACAGCGACGCATGGCAGATCGCAGCCGCGCTCGTCTCGGTCTCACGCGAGGTCATCGACCACACCGATGACCGCGGCGCTGCGCTGCTCGACAGCGTCCTCCTGGCCCTCGTCGATCGCGCCGCTGAGGAGTACCTCGCCGGGCAGCTCGTCGAAGCCGCCACCGTCGCCGCAGCCGGCGCCAACCTGTCGACCGCGCTCGACACGGCCGAGGGCCTCGCCGGCGCCGCGCTCAACGGGGCCGCGGACCTCCTTGTCACGCACCCGGCCGACTGGCCCAGCGTCCGCCGAGCCGTCGCCGCGACCTGGCAGACCGACCCCCACCCCACCGCGGCCGTCTCCTGCGGGATGCCCCGCGGCACCGTCATTGTCACCGGACGCCGCGCACTCACCTTCCAGACGACCGAGCCGCTCGCGATCTCCGAGGACAAGCCCCGCATGTGGAGCCGCGACCTGGCCTTCATGCGCGACGTGCTCGGCGTGGTCCGAGTCCCCGGCGCCGTGCACGCCGTCACCCTCTGAGCCCCGCCGTGAACCCCGACCGCGCCGGCCACACGGGACACCTGCGAAGCGCCCCCGGCAACGAGCAGCTCGAGCGCGCTGACGTCATGTGGGGCGCCGTCGTCGACACCCTCGCCGGCGACGACGACCGCACCCGACGTCTGCTCAGGACGGCAGGCGCCGCCGTTGACACCGCCGACCGCGCGCAGGTCGGAGCCGAGCTGCGCCACCTGCTCGGCACCATGCGTCACCTCGACGCCGACCGGTGCGAGCAGTTCATCAGCGGGTACGTCGTCCTCAAGCGCGACCCCCGCCCCGGCTGCCAGCTCCTCCGCTCAGCCGTCGTCGGCATCCTCCGCGAGCCCGCCGTCCAGCAACGCATGACCGCCCGCGTGCTCAACCACCACCGGGCCTACCTCATCCGGCACGGGCACACCCCCACCTCGAGCACCACCCCCACCCGGTCACGCCGCCGGCGCTGACCGGACCTAAGTGCGTACTGAGTCCTCGCATGCCCGGCACACAACGACGGGACTCACCGAGAACGAGAGACAGCAGGACCGTCGAATGAGACGATCCGCGCCATGGGAGTTACCGAGGGTGCCAACCGCGCTGCCGCTGCCTACGGCTCGGTCCTCGCGGGCAAAGAGACCCAGAAGATCAGACAGATGATGGAGGCCGAGGCGGAGGCCCCCCAGCTCGCCGACGCACTCAAGCGCGCGAGATCAAGTGCCCAGCAGGTTCGCAACCAGCTCAACCTGGCCGAAGCGAAGATCGCCAAGCTGGAGAAGAAGTTGGCGAAGGCCCAGTCAGCTCTCGATGAACGAGACGCCAGCCTGGCCCAGCAGACCGAGCTCACGGATTACTGGAAGGGCCGGGCCTGGCACTTCGAAGTAGGCCCTGGAAGCCAGGCGCAGCAGTAACCGTTCGCAGAACACGTGGTTCTGTCGTCACGCGCTCGGCAAGCGCGGACCCCCGTTTTGGGTCACAGATCGCGCCGTCGGGGAGACCCCGCGCGTCTCCCTCTCTCTCTCTTGGCTCGAGCCAGAATTGCGACCGTCGCAGCCGATCAGCGCCAACAGGCGCGATCGGCGGCGTTCTGGCGCAATGGGGCGCCGGACTGGTCACGGGCCCGCAGATCAGCGCACAGCGGCGCCGGACACTTCAGAATCACCCAACCCCCCAAGGCATCCGCAGTGATGAGGCCAGTTGCCTAGTCCACAGCTGGCGTCTCGGAAGCGTCGGGGTCCAGCGAGTAGCCGATGGCCTTGGCGAGGTCGAAGTCGTGCATCTCTATGACGAGTTCCTCCTCGTCATCATCGCCGTCGTCCGGCCACGGAAGGGCTTCGAGGGCTCGCTCGAGCCTATCCAGATCTGCCTCGAGGTCGCGGATCGGAAGATAGCCAATGTGCGACAGCTTGAGCCCGTCAGGGAGTGCCAGCCAGTAACCAGTGGGCGGTCGGGTCCCGTACTTGTTGAACCGGCCTCCGGCTCGTGCGGCAGCCCAGGGATCAGGTCGATCCTCGTAGCTCACGGCACCCCACTCGTTGTGGTGCTCGATCAGGTCGCGCAGGTCTGTCACGAGCTTCTCGGTCGCCATAGCGGGTAGGACCGCGCCGGCCTTGACGCAGCTTGCGCGCCACCGAAACAGAACGCGAGCGACCGAGATCAGAGACTCACCGAGGTCACTGACCTCGTCGGATAGCTCGTCGGCGCGCTCCCGTTCGGCGTCCGAGTCTCCCTTCGGACCAGCCTGCATCGACTCGAAAGCCGCCGCGAGCCGGCGCTGAGCCCGTCGCACCCTCTCGAGCGCTCCGAATGTCCGCAACAGCAGGTCACCCGGCAGCACGACCAGTACCGGTGGGTCCTCGGGCTCCATCCGCCGAGGCTAAGGCGCCCGTCTCCGGTCTGTCAGCCACTCAATGCCGCCCGTCGCCCAGGCCGGACCACCTGCAGCCTTACGCGCGAGGCGTCGCTGATCGCTGCACCGGCACATCGACGCCGTCAGGGTTCCCGTCCCACGTCACCCGCAGGGTCGCCGGGAACGATCCATCCCACGGCGTGAAGATCGTGAAGGACACCCGGTGGTCGGGCTCGAGGTCGACCCCGGTCGGCGCGCCCGCCACAATCTGGTCAGACGAGCCGCGCAGCGTCACGTTGGTGGCACGTCGGTGCCCGCGGTGGCGCAGCTCCCACTCGGACCCGGACAGCGGGTCGATCGTCCAACGCACCGCCTTGCGCTCCCGCTCGGCTGCGTCGCGCTCGGCTGCCTCCCGGTCGAGCCGCTCGTTGCGGTCGTTGGCGCGCTTCGCTTCATTCGCGGAGTCACGGGCCGCCTTCCGAGCGCTCACGGCGACCAGCGCCGACACCCCCGCGATGAGCCCGGAGAGGACACTTACGACGAATGCGGCGACGGTCATCGCGTGAGGCTAGGCGACCGTCTGCGGCCCTGTCAGACGTTCGGCCAGGTCGACGGACGCCTCGAGCAGCCGGGCCAGCTCACGGGCCTCCTGCGGCTGCAGTTCCTCCACGGCGCTCCCGGTGACGATCCCCTCGAGCGCGACCGTCGTCATGCCGGTGAGCTCGTCGAGGCCGAGGTGCGTCGTGACGGGCTCCGGTAGGCCGAGGTCGGCGCTGAGGAGCGGCGCGCTGTGCAGGTCGGCGTCGAGCACGTCGTCGTGAGCCACGGCGCACCACGACGGGCAGCTCACAGCCCCACCGCCGCAACCGCGGCACGCTTCGCGTCCTGCGGGACCGCCGTGTACCTCGCGGTCGTCTCAGGCTTGGAGTGCCCCATGAGCTCCTGCACCGCCCGCAGGTCCCGGGTCCCGGCGTACGCGGCCGTCGCGAGCCGGTGCCGCAACGTGTGCGCCGTCCAGTCCTCCCCGAGCGCCCGCGAGAGCTTGCGCGTGACGTCACCGGCCGACAGGTGCCCCCCGCGCTGGCCGGGGAACAGCCACCCGTCCGCGGTCACCCACTCGGCGTAGCGCCACCCCGTCCCGACCCTGCCGGCACGGCGCCGGGCGAGCTCGGCCTCGAGCGCCTCACCGAGCACCGGGTGCAGCGGCACCGTGCGCACCTTCCCGCCCTTCCCCGAGCGCACGACGAGCCGGTCAGGCTCCACGTCCCGGGTGTGCACCGCAGCGACCTCCATCGCCCTCAGACCCGCGAGCGCGGCCAGCATGAGCATCAGGGCGGTGCGGTCGTCCGCGGCCGTCAGAGCGTCCCTCAGGGCCCCGTCAGGGGCGGGCCGTGCGTACCCGTCAGGCACCCTCACCGCGTCGAGCGCGTCAGCCGGCGACGATGACAGCCGGCCCGTGCGGACCGCCCACCGGTAGAAGTGCCGCACCGACGTGCGAGCCGACTTCCGAGACTGCGGCGCCCACCCGTCGCGATCCACGAACGCCGCGAGGTCGTCGCTCGTCACCGTCCACGGGTCAGGGCAGACCCGGGCGAGGTGGTGCAGGTAGTGCAGGTACAGCCGCAGCGTCGTCGGTGAGAGGTTCGCTGCGCGCTGCGCTGCTTCCCACCGTCTGATTGGGTCGTGCCAAGTGGTCTCGATCATGGTGCTCCTACAGGCGGGGACTGGACGTTTGAAGGTTCGTCGCAACCGCTGTAAACGCTGACGTCTCGGCATCCCGCACAAGGGTCAATAGGTCGAGCACTCATAATCCCTGGGTCGTGGGTTCGAGCCCCACCCGCCGCACCGCCGCGACTCAGCCGACCCCTTCGGGCGTCTCGCCGTTCGCGACCGCCTCGACCCAGTCGACGCACTCGTCGGACAGGTAGACGCCGTCGGGGCCGCGGTGGCCCACCCACCACGGATCGGCCGAGACGGGGCCCGCGACTCGTGAGAGGTCGAGGACGGCCTCGTCGGAGAGGACCTCGCCGTTGTGCTCGACGAGCCATTCCCGCGTCTGCTGGGGGAGCCGGGGCCACCACCGGTCCGGTGACGAGGTCATGGTCAGCCCTGCTCGAGGGTGGACTCCTTGTGCGCAGCCTGGGCGCCGGTCTTGTCGGACTCGACGATCCAGAAGGGCTCGTCGTCGCTGGCCTTGAAGGTCTGCTTCTTGAGCTGGAACTCCTTGGTCTTCTTCTCCACCGCCTTGCCGTGGGTCTTGCCCTGCTCGGTGTTCCAGCTGACCGTGTCGCCCTGGGAGATCGCCATGTCCAGACGCTAGAACGCCGCCCCGCCCAGCGCCGATCACGCCTAGGTTCAGCACGTGACCACGACCGCCCCACGCAGGCGCACCCGTCTCCACCCGGCCTGGGCCGTGGCGGCGGTGGCGTTCGTGGCGCTGCTGGGGGCGGCGGGGTTCCGGGCGGCGCCGGGCGTGCTGATCGTGCCGCTGCACGACGAGTTCGGGTGGTCGACGTCGCTGATGTCGACCGCGGTCGGGGTCAACCTGGTGCTGTACGGGCTGACGGCGCCGTTCGCGGCGGCGCTGATGGACCGGTTCGGAGTCAGGCGCGTGGCCGCGACCGCGCTGGTGCTCGTCGCGCTTGGCAGCGGGCTGACGCTGTGGATGACCGCGGCCTGGCAGCTGGTGCTGCTGTGGGGTGTGCTGATCGGGCTCGGCACCGGGTCGATGGCGCTGGTGTTCGCCGCGACGATCGCCAACCGGTGGTTCGTGCAGAAGCGCGGGCTCGTGATGGGCATCCTCACCGCGGCCGGTGCCACCGGCCAGTTGGTGTTCCTGCCGGTGATGGCCGTGCTCGCCGACACCGTCGGTTGGCGCGGGGCCTCGCTGACGGTGGCCGTCGCCGCGTTGGCGGTGGTCCCGCTCGTCCTGCTGGTGATGCGCGACCGCCCCCAGGACCTCGGCCTGCGCCCGTACGGCGCGGCGGACGACGTCCCCGACCCGCCGCCGCCCGACCCGTCGGGCGCCGCCAGACGGGCCGTCCGGGCGCTGCGCGAGGCGAGCCGGACCAAGACCTTCTGGGCGCTGGCGGTCGGGTTCGCCATCTGCGGGGCCACCACCAACGGCCTGGTCGGCACGCACTTCATCCCCTCGGCCCACGACCACGGGATGCCCCAGACCACCGCCGCCGGTCTGCTGGCGGTGGTCGGGATCTTCGACATCGTCGGCACGATCGCGTCGGGCGCGCTCACCGACCGGATCGACCCGCGCTACCTGCTCGTCGGCTACTACGTGTTCCGCGGCGTCGGGCTCGCGGTGCTGCCGTTCCTGCTGTCGGACGTCATCCGTCCGAGCATCGTGGTCTTCGTCGTGATCTACGGGCTGGACTGGGTGGCCACCGTCCCGCCGACGGCCGCGCTGTGCCGCGAGGCGTTCGGGGAGTCCGGCACGCTCGTGTTCGGCTGGGTGTTCGCGTCGCACCAGGTGGGCGCCGCGATCGCGTCGGTCGTCGCCGGCGTCGTCCGCGACACCACGGGCGAGTACACCTTCGCCTGGTTCGGCGCGGCCGGGCTGTGCGCCGTCGCGGCCTTCGTGTCGCTGGCCGTGCGGCGGACGGGCACCGTCGTGGCGGTGCCGCAGGTCGAGCCGCCGCGATAGCGTCGGGGTCATGCCGACGCCGCCCCCGCTGCCCACGCTCGACACCCGTCCCGTCGCCGCCGAGGGCGCGGTCGTCCAGGGTCCGGACTGGCGGATCACCGTGCTGACCGACGGCCTGGTGCGGCTCGAGCACGCCGCCGACGGAGTCTTCGAGGACCGCGCCTCGACCTTCGCGATCGTGCGCGACCTGCCCGTGCCCGACCTCACCGTGACGCGGGTCGGCCAGGGCGTCGAGGTGGTCACCGACCGGTTCCGGCTGTCCTACGACGGGCGGCCCTTCTCCACCAGCGGCCTGTCCCTGCAGGTGCGCGGCGACGTCAGCAGCTACCACTCGGTCTGGCGGCACGGCCAGCCCACCCAGGACCTGCGCGGCACCGCCCGCACCCTCGACGAGGCCGACGGCGCCATCCCCCTCGAGCCCGGGGTCGTCTCGCGGTACGGGTTCTCGGTGATCGACGACTCCGCGTCCATGGTGTTCGAGGACGACGGCTGGGTCGCGCCGCGCGACGGCAGCCGGGAGGACCTCTACGTCTTCGCCTACGGGCACGACCACCGCGGGGCGCTCGACGCGTTCCACGCCGTCTCGGGCCTGCCGCCGCTGCTGCCCCGGTACGCGCTCGGCAACTGGTGGAGCCGCTACCACGCCTACGACGAGCCCGAGTACCGCCGGCTGATCGACCGGTTCGAGGCCGAGGGCGTCCCGTTCTCGGTCGCCGTGGTCGACATGGACTGGCACCTGGTCGACGTCGACCCCGTGCACGGCAGCGGCTGGACGGGCTACACCTGGAACCGCGACCTCTTCCCCGACCCCGAGGAGTTCCTCGCGTTCCTGCACGAGCGCGGCCTGCGGGTGACGCTCAACGTGCACCCCGCCGACGGCGTCCGCTCCTACGAGGACGGCTACGCCGCGATGTGCGAGATGCTCGGACGGGACGCCGCGGCGGGCGACCCGATCGCGTTCGACGTCACCGACCGCGACTTCCTGGCGGCCTACTTCGGCGTGCTGCACCGCCGGCTGGAGGACGAGGGCGTCGACTTCTGGTGGCTCGACTGGCAGTCCGGGCCGTACTCCAGGGTCGCGGGCATCGACCCCCTCTGGATGCTGAACCACTTCCACTTCCTCGACAGCGCGCGCGACGGACGCCGTCCGCTGACCTTCTCGCGCTACGCGGGCCCCGGCAGCCACCGCTACCCGGTCGGGTTCTCCGGCGACACGGTGGTGACGTGGGAGTCCCTCGCGTTCCAGCCTGAGTTCACCGCCACCGCCACCAACATCGGCTACGGCTGGTGGAGCCACGACATCGGTGGGCACTACCACGGCTACAAGGACGACGAGCTCGCCACCCGTTGGCTGCAGCTGGGCGTCTTCTCGCCGGTCCTGCGCCTGCACTCGGGGTCCAACCTGTTCAACTCCAAGGAGCCGTCGCGGTTCGGGCCGGTCGCGCGCGAGGTGATGACGTCCTTCCTGCGGCTGCGGCACCGGCTGGTGCCCTACCTGCACTCGATGAACCACCGCGCCGCGTCGCAGGGCCGCGCGCTCGTCGAGCCGATGTACCACGCGTTCCCGGGCGAGGACGCGGCCTACGAGGTGCCGAACCAGTTCGTGTTCGGCACCCAGCTGATGGTCGCCCCGATCACCGAGAAGCACGACGCGCGCACCCAGACCGGGTCCGTGCGGGCGTGGCTGCCGCCGGGCACCTGGGTCGACGTCCTCGCCGGCCAGGTCTACGACGGTGACCGCGAGGTGGTGCTCCACCGCGGCCCGGAGTCGATCCCGGTGCTCGCCCCGGCCGGCGCCATCCTGCCGCTCGACGCCGACGAGGTGCCCGCGAACGGCGCCGCCAACCCCGACGGCCTCGAGGTGCT
Organism: Nocardioidaceae bacterium; assembly: GCA_030655315.1. Lineage (GTDB taxonomy): Bacteria > Actinomycetota > Actinomycetes > Propionibacteriales > Nocardioidaceae > JAURVT01. The sequence continues at coordinate 14,488 of JAURVT010000029.1, forward strand.
GGTGGTCGTCGGCGCCGACGGGGCGTTCGACCTCGTCGAGGACGACGGCGAGGGTGACGGCCTCGCCCCCGACCGTCACCTGGTGACGCCGATCCGGTACGACCAGGCGTCCGGCACCCTCGTCGTCGGCCCCGCCACCGGCGACACCGCGTGCGTCCCGTCCGAGCGCTCGTGGACCTTCACCTTCGGCCGGCTGCACCCGGGCGCCGAGCCGCTCGTCGAGGTCGATGCGCCCCAGGTGGACGCGCGGACGATCCGCGACGCCCGCGGCACCCAGGTGGTGGTGGGCACCGTGCCGGTCGGGTCGACGATCACCGTCCGACTCGGCGGGTCGCCCTCCCTCGGCGCGGACGACGAGTCCGCCCGCCTGTTCGACCTGCTCGACCGCGCCCAGGTGGAGTACGACCTCAAGGAGCAGGTGCACGCGGTCGCCACCGCCGACCTCCCGCTCGCCACCCGGGTCGCCACCCTCTCGGCGATGGACCTCGGCCGTCCGCTCGAGACGGCCGTGCTCGAGGTGGTCACCGCGCGGACGCCGTGACCGTCGACGTGTGACGCCCGCCACTACAGTGGGGGGATGGTCCGCGTGCTCGCCGTCGCCGACGAGGTCGTCGAGTCGTTCTGGCGCTCCAAGGCACGTGACCTCGCGCCCGACCTCGTCGTCGCCGCGGGCGACCTGCCCTGGGACTACGTGGAGTTCATCGCCTCGTCGGTCGACGTGCCGGTGGCCTTCGTCCCGGGCAACCACGACCCCGAGGTGCTCCGCAGCCGCGTCTCGCGCAGCGGCCTTCACACCGTCGCCGGACTGCCCTGCGACGCCCCGCGTCCGCACGGGGTGACGCACGTCGACGGCGACGTCATCGACCTCGCCGGCCTGCGGATCGCCGGCCTCGGCGGGTGCGTCCGCTACCGCCCGGGGCCGCACCAGTACAGCCAGCGGGAGTACGCGGGCAAGGTCCGCCGGCTGTCCAGGCGGCTGCGCCGGCTGGAGCGACGCGACCCCGGGGGGCTCGACCTCCTCCTGACCCACGCCCCGCCCCTCGGGATGGGCGACGGCGACGACCGCCCCCACGTCGGGATCGCGGCCCTCGTCGGCTTCCTGGAGCAGGCGCAGCCCACCTGGCACCTGCACGGGCACGTGCACCCGCACGGCCACCGGCGGCCCGACCGCACGCTCGGGCGCACGACGCTGCGCAACGTCGTCCCGTGGCGGGTCCTCGAGGTCGAGCCGCTCCGCGCGGCGCCGCCCGTCCGGGTCGGCTGAGGGGCGCCACCGTGGTCCGCGACTCCGGCTCCCCGCGCGCCGACGCCGAGAGCGACTTCCTGCGGGTGCGGCGCGGGCAGGTGATGTCGTCGCTCGCGGCCTGGCTCCGGCGCGACGACGACGAGGCCGTGCAGCCGTTGTCGTTCACCGACATCGTCGACGCCCTCGGCCCGCGTGGCTCGCGCTACCGCGGCCTCCAGGTGATCGCGATCGACAAGATCATCGGGTCGGTCGACAAGATGCGCGAGTTCGACCACCGGTTCCGGCCCACGTCAGGCCGGCACCGCCAGCGTTGGGAGCGGCTCGCGCTCGCGTCACGGCGGGGCGAGGCCTTCCCGCCGATCGAGGTCTACCAGGTGGGCTCGAGCTACTTCGTCCGCGACGGGCACCACCGCGTCTCGGTGGCCCGGGTGATGGGCCTGAACAGCATCGAGGCGCAGGTCACCGAGATCGAGACCACCGTCGACCCGTCCGGCCTCGAGGGTCGCGGCGACATCGAGTCGACGCACTTCCGCCGGCTGCTGGGCCAGCGCGTGCCGCTGCCGCCCGAGGACCAGGCGGCGATCGTCTGCGGCGAGCCGATGCGCAGCGCGCTGCTCGCCGAGATGGTCGAGGCCTGGGGCTGCCGGCTGATGCACCGTGAGGCCGCCTACCTCGACCGGGAGGAGGTCGCGCGCCGGTGGTTCGACGAGGAGTTCCGGCCCACGATCGCGCTCATCCGCGACGCCGACCTGGTCGACCGTCGTGAGACCGACGCCGACGCCTACATCCGGGTGGCGGGGGAGCGGTACCGGTTGATCCGGGCCCACGTGTGGAACGAGGAGGTCATCAGGCGGCTGCGCGAGCAGCGCCGATGACCTCCCCGTCCCCGGGCGTGGCCCGTCAGGTCACGCTCAGACCGCCAGCTGCGCCCCCGCACCCAGGGTGAGGTTCTGCCCGGTCTCGGCGTCGAAGACGTGCAGCTTGGACGTGTCGTACCAGAGCGTCGCCGGCGAGCCGGACTGCACGCGGGCGCCGGCATCGAGGCGGGCGGTGATCTCCTCACCCATCGCCGACATGTCCTGCCCGGCGTCGCGGGCGATCTCGTCCAGCTCGGCCGACTGCGCGCCCTTGCTGCCCTGGACGGAGAAGTACGCATAGATGTCCGAGCCCATCGACTCGACGATGTCGATCTGGGCGGTGAACGTGGCGCCGGGCTTGTCGCCCACGAGCCGCGCGTCCTCGAAGTGCTCGGGCCGCAGACCGAGGATGACGCCGCTGCCGGAGGCCTGGCCGTGCACCGCCTGGCGCACGTGGTCGGGCATCGCGGCCTCGCCCAGCGCGCTGACCAGGTGGTCGCCCTTGATCTCGGCGGGCAGGAAGTTCATCGACGGGCTGCCGATGAACCCCGCGACGAACAGGTTGCGGGGGCTGTCGTACAGCTCGGTGGGCGAGCCCACCTGCTGCACGATGCCACCGCGCATGACCACGACGCGGTCGCCGAGCGTCATGGCCTCGGTCTGGTCGTGCGTGACGTAGAGCGTGGTGGTGCCCAGCGTCTTCTGGATCCGCGAGACCTGCGTGCGCATCTGCACGCGCAGCTTGGCGTCGAGGTTGGACAGCGGCTCGTCCATCAGGAACGCCTTGGGGCTGCGGACGATCGCGCGACCCATCGCGACGCGCTGGCGCTGGCCGCCGGAGAGGTTGGCGGGCTTGCGGTCCAGGTGCTGGGTGAGCTCCAGCATCTCGGCCGCGTCGCCCACCTTCTTCTTGATGGTCGCCTTGTCGACGCCGGCGAGCATGAGCGGGAAGCCCATGTTGTCGCCGACGGTCATGTGCGGGTAGAGAGCGTAGGACTGGAACACCATCGCGATGTCGCGGTCCTTGGGCGCCTTGTCGTTGACGACCTTGCCGTCGATGATCAGCTCGCCCTCGGTGATGTCCTCGAGCCCGGCGACCATGTTGAGGGTGGTGGACTTCCCGCACCCGGACGGGCCCACGAGGATGATGAACTCCCCGTCGGCGATGTCCAGGTTGAGGTTGTCGACGGCGAGGGCGCCGTCGGGGTAGCGCTTGACGACGTTCCGCAGGTTGATCTCGGCCACGACTGCTCCTAGGTGGTGTGGAAGGTGGGGCGCGGGCCGGTCAGCCCTTGACGGCGCCGGAGGTGAGGCCGGCGACGATCCGGCGCTGGAAGAACAGGACGAAGATGACGATCGGCACCGTGATGACGACCGCCGCGGCGGCGATCGGCCCGGTGGGCACCTCGAACGTCGTGGCTCCCTGGAAGTACGACAGCGCCGCCGGCACCGTCCGCGACCGTGAGGTCGAGGTGAGCGACAGCGCGAACAGGAAGTCGTTCCAGCACGCGATGAAGACGAGGATCGCGGTGGTGAACACCCCGGGCATCGCGAGGGGAGTGATGACCCGGCGGAAGGCCTGGAACGGCGTGGCGCCGTCCATCTTGGCCGCCTTCTCCAGCTCCCAGGGGATCTCCCGGAAGAACGCCGACAGCGTGTAGATCGCCAGCGGCAGCGCGAAGGTGATGTAGGGGATGATCAGGCCGAGCCAGGTGTCGAAGATGCCGATGGCGGTCTCGATCTTGAACAGCGGCGTCACGAGCGCGATCTGCGGGAACATCGCGATCAGCAGCGAGACGCCCACGATCAGGCGCTTGCCCGGGAACTCGAGCCGGGCGATCGCGTAGGCGGCCATCGTGCCGAAGACCAGGGCGCACACCGTGGCGATCGCGCAGATGCCGATCGAGTTGACGAGCGCCCGCAGGAAGTCGGGGTTGTTGAAGATCTGGCTGTAGCTGTCCCGGGTGGGCGACGACGGCCAGAACTTGCCGTCGTTGAGCGTCCCGGTGTCCTTGAGGGACAGCGACACGATCCACAGCACGGGGATGAACGCGTAGACCAGCACGATCAGGTTCGCGCCGCTCCAGGCGAGCTTGCGCCTCGGTGTCTCCACGGCGGTGCTCATCGCTTCTCTCCCTCTCCCGGTGCGGCTGCTCCGAAGAGCTTGATGAAGATGAACGCGATGATCGCGATGCTGAGGAAGATCAGCACCGAGATCGTCGACCCGATGCCGAGGTTGAGCCCGCCGATCAGGTTGTTGTAGCCGATCATCGAGACCGACGAGGTGTTGTTGGCCCCGCTCGTCAGCACGAAGATGTTGTCGAAGACGCGGAACGCGTCGAGGGTGCGGAAGAGCAGCGCGACCAGGATCGCGGGCTTCATCAGCGGGATGGTGATCTTCCAGAACCGCTGCCAGGTCGAGGCGCCGTCCATCGAGGCCGCCTTGAGGAGGTCCTCGGGCACCAGGGCCAGGCCCGCCATCAGGAGCAGCGCCATGAAGGGCACCGTCTTCCAGACCTCGGCGAGCAGGATGATCCACAGCGACGACCACATGCCCGTCAGCGGGGCGTTGTCCCCGGCGAGCCAGCCGAGGTCCTGGGTCCAGGCGAAGCGCCAGGAGAACGCGGCCACGACGGTGACGATCGCGTAGGGCACGAGCGCCGAGGTACGGACCAGTCCGCGTCCGATGATCGTGCGGTGCATGACGATCGCCAGCACCATCCCGAGCACCAGCTCGAAGGCCGCACCCAGCACGGTGAGGAACATCGTCACGCCGAACGCCGTCCACCAGATCGGGCTGGACAGCACGGTCACGTAGTTGTCGAGGCCGATGAACTCGTTCGCGTCGGGCGTGCGCAGGTCGGCGCGGTTCAGCGACAGCCAGAACGCGTAGACGATGGGGTAGGCGGTGACCGCCAGCATGATGAAGACGGCCGGCGCGCACAGGAGCAGGCCCAGCCGGCGCTCGGCCTTCTGGCCGTCGCTGTGGCGCTGCCGCGCGATCCGCACGCCCTCGGGCTCGACCTCGGCGTCGCCGGGGGGCAGCGTCTGGGTGGTCATGGCAGGATTCCCTTTCCTTCGAGCGCGTCCTGGATGGAGGACTTCAGCTGACGGGCCGTCTGCTCGGGCTGGATCTGCGCCGGGGGAGACAGGGTCGTCGACACGATGGTCGAGATGTTCTGGTACAGCGGCGAGATCGGTCGCGACGACGCGACCTGCAGCTCGGTGAGCATGTCCTGACCCTGCGGGTAGGCCTCGGTGAACTCGGGCTCGGTGTAGACGGCCTCGGCGACCGGCGGGTCGCCGGCCTCGAGCGCGGTCTGCAGCTGGTGCTCCGGCGTCCGCAGGCACATGGCCGCGTCGAGGGTCTCGCGCGGGTGCTTGCTGTAGGTGCTGATGCCGTAGTTCATGCCGCCGAGCGTGACCTTGGGGGTCTCGCCCTCCACGACGGACGGGTAGGGCGCGTAGCCGAGGTCGTCGTAGACCTCCTGGCTCTTCGGGTCGCCCGAGCCGGCGTCGCGCATCGCGCTGAGCACGTAGGGCCAGTTGAGGATGAACGCCGCCCGGCCCTGCTGCATCTGGGCGAAGACCTCGGGCTCCTGGCTGTTGGACAGCGACGCGCTGGCGACGCCGGAGGTGGCGAACTTCTTGATCAGCGCGAGGGCGTCGACGGTCTTGCCGTCGACCGTGGCCTGCGTGCTCTCGTCGTTGACGAGCGTGCCGCCGTAGGAGCTGAGGATGGTGTTGAACCCGACGACGTATCCCTCGTACTGCGAGCCGGTGAAGCCGATCTCGTAGGGCTTTCCGTCGGCCTTGAGCTGCTTGGCCATGTCGATCATCTCGTCCCACGTGGTGGGCGGCGTCGGGACGAGGGACTTGCGGTACCAGAGCAGCTGGACGTTGGTGTGCTTCGGGATGCCGTAGAGCTTGTCCTTCCACTCGGCCGTGGCGATCGTCGGCTCGAGGGTGCCCTCCTCGGCCGCCTCCTTGGCCGCGCCGGTGATCTCGCGGACCCAGCCCGCCTCGGCGAACTCCGCGGTCCAGACGACGTCCATGCCGATCAGGTCGAGGCCGTCGTCCTTGGCCGCGAGGCGGCGGACGAGCTGCTCGCGCTGGCCGTCGGCGTCGCTCGGGAGCAGGTTGCCGACGATGCGGTACGCACCGTCGGCCTGGGCGTTGCAGTCGGCGATGATCTTGTCGAAGCCGGCCGCGGCCGCGCCGCCGTAGAGGTTGACGACGGGGATGCCGTCGTCGCCGCCGCCGCAGGCGGCGAGCCCGCTGGCCGCGAGCACCACCGCGAGCCCGCGTGCGGCATATCGGGTGCGCCGCGTGCGGCGACTGGAAGCTGGTCGATCGGTCATCTGCCTGCCTCATCTCCATCGCGCCCGAGCGCGGGTGCTGGTGTGACCTGAGTCACGCGTGAGGTGAACGTATGCCCACGGGGTCCGTGGCGACAAGACGTGTGGCGATTCGGCTCGAGGCGTGGTCGAGTCGCAGGCCTAGGCTGGGGTCCCGTGAGCGACGGCATCGTCCGGGCGGGCGAGGAGCGCGACCTCGCCGCACTGACCGGCATCTACAACGCGTACGTCCGCACCAGCCACGTCACCTTCGACGTGGTCGAGTCGAGCGTCGAGGAGCGACGCGCCTGGTTCGCGCACTACGCCCCGAGCGGCCGGCACCGGCTGCTCGTGCTCGATGTGGACGGCGAGGTGCGCGGCTACGCGACGAGCAGCACCTTCCGCGCCAAGGCCGCCTACGACACGTCCGTGGAGACCTCGGTCTACCTGCACCCGGGCGCCGTCGGCGTCGGTGCGGGCGGCCGTCTCTACACGGCGCTGCTCGCCGAGATGGACGCGGTGGGCGTGCACCGATGCTTCGCGGGCATCGCCCAGCCCAACGAGGCGTCGGTCCGCCTGCACCTGCGCCACGGGTTCGAGCACGTCGGCACCTTCGACGAGGCGGGCTTCAAGCACGGCGCCTACCGGGACGTGGCGTGGTACCGACGGAGGGGGCCCGCCGCGGCCCAGGCAAGCCTTCCCTGACGACCGGCGCACCCGGTGGCCCCGACCTAGCGTCGATCCCATGGAAGCCGACCTCACCTGGCGGGTCGACGGGGTCGAGCACACGCTCGCCGTCGACACCCGCACCACCGTCCTCGACGCCCTCCGTGACCGTCTCGGCAACACCTCGCCGAAGAAGGGCTGCGACCACGGCCAGTGCGGTGCGTGCACCGTCCTCGTCGACGGTCGTCGCCAGCTCTCGTGCCTCGGCCTCGCCGTCGCGCACGACGGCTCGGAGATCACCACCGCCGCCGGCCTCGTCGACGGCGACGAGCTGCACCCCGTCCAGCAGGCGTTCGTCGACCACGACGGGCTCCAGTGCGGCTACTGCACGCCCGGCCAGGTCTGCTCGGCCGTCGGGATGCTCGACGAGGTCAAGGCGGGGCACCCGAGCGCCGTCTCGGACGACCTCGAGGCCGACGTCGAGCTCGACGAGGACGAGATCCGCGAGCGCATGAGCGGCAACCTCTGCCGCTGCGGCGCCTACTCCAACATCGTCGCCGCCATCGAGGAGGCAGCCCGCGCATGAAGCCCTTCGCCTACGACCGCGCCACCGACGCCGACGGCGCCGTGGCCACCGTGACCGCCGACCCCGACGCGATGTTCGTCGCCGGCGGCACCAACCTCGTCGACCACCTCAAGCTGGGGCTCGTCACGCCCGAGCACCTGGTGGACGTCTCGCGCCTGCCGCTCGACCAGGTCACCGAGCGCGAGGGCGGTGGCCTGCGCATCGGCGCCACCGTGCGCAACGCCGACCTCGCCGCGCACCCGCTGGTGCGCCAGCTGTACCCCGTGCTGAGCCACGCGCTGCTCGCCGGCGCCTCGGGCCAGCTGCGCAACGTCGCCACGACCGGCGGCAACCTCCTGCAGCGCACCCGCTGCGCGTACTTCCAGGACGTCACCGCCGCCTGCAACAAGCGTGATCCCGGCTCGGGCTGCGCCGCGCTGAGCGGCTGGACGCGGTACCACGCGATCCTGGGCACGTCGTCGGACTGCCTGGCCGCGCACCCGTCCGACATGGCGGTCGCGATGGTCGCGCTCGACGCCGAGGTCGTGGTCCTCGGGCCGGACGGCGAGCGCCGTGTCGCGCTGGAGCACTTCCACCGCCTGCCCGGGGACCGCCCCGACCTCGAGACCGTGCTGGAGCACGGCGAGCTGATCACCGCCGTCGAGATCCCGCCGCTGGCGATGGCCCGCCGCTCGGCCTACCGCAAGGTCCGCGACCGGGCGTCCTACGCCTTCGCGCTCGTGTCGGTCGCCGCCGCTCTCGACGTGCAGGACGGCGTCGTCCGCGACGTCCGGCTCGCCCTCGGGGGCGTGGGGACGCGACCGTGGCGCGCCCGCGTCGCCGAGGAGGCGCTCGTCGGCGGCCCGGCCACCGAGGCCGCGTTCGCCGAGGCCGCCCGGGCCGAGCTCGCCGCCGCGAGCCCGACCGACGACAACGCGTTCAAGATCCCGATGACCCGCAGCACCGTCGTCGCCGTGCTCAGCGGGCTCGCGGGGGAGGAGACCCGATGACCCAGCAGCTCGACACCACCGAGATCGGCGCCGCGCGCGGCCGGGTCGACGCGCGGGCGAAGGTCACCGGCACCGCCCCCTACGCGTACGAGCACCACGTCGACCAGGCCACGTACGGACACCTGGTGCTCAGCAGCATCGCCCGCGGTCGCGTCACCGCGATCGACGCCACCGAGGCGTTCGCGCAGGGCGGCGTCCACGCGGTCGTCACCCACGAGAACGCGCACCGCCTCGCCGACGTCTCCGACGGCGAGCTGGCCGTGCTGCAGTCCGACCGGGTCGGCTTTCGCGGCCAGATCGTCGCGATCGTGGTCGCAGAGGACCCCGAGACGGCCCGCGAGGCCGCCCGCCTCGTGCAGGTGACCTACGACGAGGAGCCGCACGAGTCCGTCCTCGACGCCGACTCGCCTGACCTCTACGCGCCCGACCAGGTGAACCCCGCGTTCGAGACCGACACGGACGAGGGCGACGTCGAGGCAGCGCTGGCCGAGGCCGCGTTCACGGTCGACGCCGTGTACGAGACCCCCGTGCAGCACAACAGCCCGATGGAGCCGCACCAGACGGTCGCGACGTGGGACCACCACGACGGACGCGACCGGCTCGTCCTGCTCGACTCGACCCAGGGCGTCCACCCCGTTCGCCAGACCCTCGCCCCGCTGTTCGCGCTGGACCCCCAGCAGGTCACCGTCGAGGCCCCGTTCGTGGGCGGCGGGTTCGGTTCCAAGGGCATGCCGCACGCCAACGTCGTCGCCGCCGCGATCGCCGCCAAGCACTCCGGGGGCCGGCCGGTCAAGCTGCCGTTGACGCGTCAGCAGACGTTCACGCTCGGCGGCCACCGCACGCCGACCGTCCAGCGGGTGCGCCTCGGCGCCGACGCCGACGGCCGCCTCGACGCCACCTGGCACGAGGTGGTCGAGCACACGTCGCGCGTCAAGGAGTTCGCCGAGCAGACGGCCGTCGCCACCCGTCTGATGTACGACTCGCCGAACCGGCGCACGTCCCACCGCCTGCACGCCCTCGACGTGCCGGTGGCGTCGTGGATGCGGGCTCCGGGCGAGGCGCCCGGATCGTTCGCCCTGGAGGTCGCGATGGACGAGCTGGCCGTGGCGACCGGTGTCGACCCGGTCGAGCTGCGGGTGCGCAACGACCCCGCGAGCGATCCCGAGTCGGGCCACCCGTGGTCGCAGCGCCATCTCGTCGAGTGCCTCCGTGAGGGGGCCGAGCGCTTCGGGTGGCAGACCGGCGTGCCGCCGCGCTCGCGCCGCGAGGGTCGCTGGCTCGTCGGTCAGGGCGTCGCCAGCGCCACCTACCCGCTGAACGTGATGCCCGGCAACGAGGCCGAGGTCGAGGCGCTGGACGGCGGTCGCTACGCGGTCCGCATCGGCGCGGTCGACATCGGCACCGGCGCCCGGACGATCCTCGGGCAGATCGCCGCCGACGCCCTCGGGTGCCCGGTCGGCGCGGTCGAGCTCAGCATCGGTGACACCTCGCTGCCGTTCGCCACCGTGGCCGGCGGGTCCGCGGGCACGACGTCCTGGGGATCGGCGATCGTCGCGGCGGCCCGCGCCCTCCGCGACGAGCACGGCGCCTCGCCGGCCGTCGGTGCCGTCGCCCGCGGGGTCCAGCCGGAGAACCCCGACACCGAGCAGTACTCGATCCACTCCTTCGGCGCGCACTTCGTCGAGGCGCACGTCGACGCGCACACCGGTGAGGTCCGCGTGCCGCGCATGGTCAGCGTGTTCTCGGCCGGCCGGATCATCAACCCGACGACCGCCCGGTCGCAGCTGCTCGGCGGCATGGTCATGGGGCTGTCGGCGGCGCTGCACGAGGAGACCGTGATCGACCCCAGCGGCCGGATGCCCAACCACGACCTCGCCCAGTACCACGTCGCGTCGCACGCCGACATCGGTCACCTCGAGGCGCACTGGCTCGACGAGGTGGACGAGCACGCCAACCCGATGGGCTCCAAGGGCATCGGCGAGATCGGCATCGTGGGGGCGGCGGCCGCCGTCGCCAACGCGACCTTCGACGCCACCGGCGTCCGGGTACGGAGCCTGCCGCTGACCGCCGACAAGCTGGGTGGTTGAGGTTCACACCGATCGGTTGCACCGGACCTGTTGACCGACAGGTCCGGTGCGGTCCTACACTAATGAGGTTTGCCTCACCTTCACAGGCGTCGCCGCCCGTGCCGAACCCCTAGGACCGTCATGACCGCACCTCTGCGTGCCCTCGGCACCGGCGTCGCCGCCCTCGCCCTCCTGCCCGCGCTCGCCGCCTGCGCCACCGACCCCGAGCCCGCGGCGGGCGGCAGCGGCACCGGAGCGGTCGCGGTGTCGGCCACGGACGACGCCTGCGACGTCAGCACGACCTCCCTCGAGGCGGGCCCGTCGACCTTCACCGTGAAGAACGAGGGCGACAAGACCACCGAGTTCTACGTCTACGCGACCGGTGACCGGATCATGGGCGAGGTGGAGAACATCGGCCCCGGCCTGTCGCGCGACCTCGTCGTCGACCTCGACCGCGGCACCTACCAGGGCGCGTGCAAGCCCGGCATGGTCGGCGACGGCATCCGTCAGGAGATCAAGGTGACCGGCGAGGCCGCGACCAAGCTCTCGGACTCCGAGGAGCTCAAGGCCGCGGCGCGCAGCTACTCGCGTTACGTGCAGAGCCAGACCGGCGCCCTGGTGGAGGAGACCACCCAGTTCACCGACGCGGTCAAGGCCGGCCAGGTCGAGGAGGCCAAGACCCTCTTCCCGCAGGCCCGCACCTACTGGGAGCGCATCGAGCCGGTCGCGGAGATCTTCGGCGACCTCGACCCGATCACCGACGGTCGCGAGCCCGACGTCGAGCCCGGGCAGGACTTCACCGGCTGGCACCGCATCGAGAAGCAGCTCTGGGTGGAGGGCAACACCGACGGCATGGAGAAGTACGCCGACCAGCTGCTCGCCAACGTCAAGGAGGTCGTCAAGCGATCCAAGGAGCAGCCCCTCACGGCGCTCCAGCTCGCGCAGGGCTCCAAGGGCCTGCTCGACGAGGTCGCCACCGGCAAGATCACCGGTGAGGAGGACGAGTTCAGCCACACCGACCTGTGGGACTTCAAGGCCAACATCGAGGGCTCGCAGGCCGCGATCTCCTCCCTGCGGCCGGTGCTCGAGGAGCAGGACCCTACGCTGGTCGAGCAGCTCGACGAGCGCTTCGCGGCGCTCGACACCGAGCTCAACCAGTACCAGTCCGAGGACGGCTCGTGGGTGTTCTACGACCAGCTGACCAAGGCCCAGGTCAAGGAGCTCTCCGACCGCGTGGCCGCCCTGAGCGAGCCCATCAGCAAGGTCGCGGGCGTCGTCGCAGCGAGCCAGTGACGGAGGAGTCGTGAATGAGCGTCGTCCCGGGCTGTCCCGTCGCGCCCTGCTGGGCGGGGCGGGCGTCGGCGTGCTCGCGGCCGGGGGCGGCCTCGGCTACGCGGCCCGCTCCACCACCGCCGAGGGCGCGAGCGCCACGGCCGACCCGGCCGCCCTGCCCGTCGACTTCGACGGCGCGCACCAGGCGGGCATCACCACGCCGGCCCAGGACCGTCTGCACCTGGCGGTCTTCGACGTCGTCACGACCGACAAGGCCGAGCTGGACGCGATGCTCCAGCAGTGGACCGCGGCCGCCCGCAAGATGTGCTCGGGCAACGACATCGGCGACTTCGGCTCCGTGGCCGGGCCCGTCGAGGTGCCGCCCGAGGACACCGGCGAGGCGCAGGGCCTGCCGCCGTCGGCGCTCACGCTGACGATCGGGTTCGGCCCCAGCCTGTTCGAGACCGCCGACGGCGAGGACCGCTTCGGCCTCGCGGACAAGCGTCCGGCCGCGCTGGTCGAGCTGCCGGCCTTCACCGGCGACCGCCTGCGTCCGCAGGTGAGCGGTGGCGACCTCGTCGTTCAGGCGTGCGCCAACGACCCGCAGGTCGCGGTGCACGCCATCCGCAACCTGGTGCGCATCGGGTTCGGCGTCGTCTCGATCCGGTACTCCCAGCTCGGCTTCGGCCGCACCTCGTCGACCTCCAAGGCGCAGGCCACGCCGCGCAACCTGTTCGGGTTCAAGGACGGCACGGCCAACATCAAGTCCGAGGACACCGAGGTCGTCGACCGGCATGTCTGGGTGGGCGACGACGCCGACCAGGACTGGATGGTCGGCGGCAGCTACATGGTCAACCGCAAGATCATGATGCGCATCGAGACGTGGGACCGGGAGTCCCTCGTCGGCCAGGAGAACATCATCGGCCGCACCAAGGGCTCGGGCGGCCCGATGTCCGGCGGCGACGAGATGGACGCCCCCGACTTCGACGCCGTGGGCGACGACGGGGAGCCGGCGATCGCGCTGAAGTCCCACGTGCGGCTCGCGCACCCCGACGTCAACGGCGGCGCGCAGATCCTGCGGCGCGGCTACAACTTCGTCGAGGGCAACGACGACCTCGGCCAGCTCGCCGCGGGCCTGTTCTTCATCTGCTTTCAGGCCGACCCGGCCACCGGGTTCGTCCCGATCCAGACGTCGCTGGCCGGGCCGTCCAACGACCTGATGAACGAGTACCTCACCCACGTCGGGTCGGGCGTCTTCGCCTGCCCGGGTGGTCTGGCGCCGGGGGAGCACTGGGGCCAGGCGCTGCTCGCCTGATGGTCCGGTCCGTGCTGGCCGGCGCGGCGCTGGCGCTCTACCTGGTGGTGGTGGCGGTCATCGTGCTCGAGCCGTCCAACGCGCTGCCGAGCACGAGCATCGTGCGGATCCTGGACGCCCTGCGCGCGCGGGGCGTGCCCGACGGCCTCGCGACGTTCGGCAGCGTCGAGGTGGTGACCAACGTGCTGCTCTTCGTGCCGGTCTCGTTCCTCGGCCTGGCCGCGGTGCCGCGGCTGCGCTGGTGGGGCTGGGTCGCGGCCGCGGCGGCGTTGAGCGTCATGATCGAGCTCGTCCAGGGCGCGTTCCTGCCCGCACGCACGCCGTCGGTCTCCGACGTTGCGGCCAACCTGACCGGTGCGGTGGTCGGGGTGCTGGCGCTGGGCCTGCTCAGCCGCGCTGCTCGGCGGCTGCGACGGGGGTAGCCGGCGCCGACTGCCGGGGTGCGCGCAGGAACAGGAACATCGTCGGCACGAGGTAGACCACCCAGGCGATCGCCTGCAGGACCGTGGGGTCGGGCTGGAAGTTGATCGTGCCCTTGAGGATCGTGCCGAGCACCCCGGACGGGTCGATGGTGCCGCTGACGTCGAACGCCAGGTTGTTTAGACCGTGCAGGAACCGGGCCTCCTGCAGGTCGTGGACGCCGTAGGCGAGCACGCCGGCGGCGACCACGACGAGCAGCGCGCCGGTGGTGCGGAAGAAGATCGAGAGGTTGATCCGCAGCGCACCGCGGTAGAGCAGGTAGCCCAGGCCCACGGCGACGAGCAGGCCCAGCAGGGCACCGAGCAGGGGAGTGGTGCCGTTGGTGGCGGTGTCGGACGCCGCCCACAGGATGAGCGCCGTCTCCAGGCCCTCCCGGCCGACGGCCAGGAACGCGACCGACACGAGCGCGAGGGGTCCGAGGCGCAGGGCGTCGTCGAGCCGTCCCTGCAGCTCGGCCTTGATGCCGCGGGCCGCCCCACGCATCCAGAACACCATCCACGTCACGAACGCGACCGCCACGATCGACAGCGTGCCGCCGAGCAGCTCCTGCTGCTCGAACGTCATGTCGCGCGAGGTGAACTCCAGCAGGGCGCCGGCCCCGACGCTCAGCGCCAGCGCCACCGCGACGCCGAGCCAGATGTACCGCAGCGCCGAACGCTGGCCGCTCTTGACGAGGTAGGCGACCAGGATGCTCACGATGAGGCTGGCCTCGAGCCCCTCGCGCAGGCCGATCAGGAAGTTGCCGAGCATCGCAGGGTGCCTCTCGCCGGGAGCGGGAGAAGACCCGCCATGACCCAGGCAAGCCTAGCCTGCCCGGGCGGGGGCGTCAGCCCAGCCCGAAGCGGGCGCGCTGGTCCTGCGGCACCAGGTCGAGGTGCTCGGGGTGGTCGCGGATCACCCGCGGGACGAACGGGCACAGGGGGAGCACGGAGCCGCCCTCGGCGGCGACGACGTCGAGCGCGCCCAGCACGAGGACGGCGCCGAGGCCGCGCCCGCCGAGGCGGGGATCGACCTCGGTGTGGTTCATCGACCACAGGTCGCCGTCACGGGTGTAGTCCAGGCGGCCGACCGGCTCGCCGTCCACGAGGAGGTCGAAGCGGGAGTCGTCGGGCACGTGGATCACGTCGGTCTGCACCCCCCGATCCTGACACGCCGGGCGAACCTGGTCCGGATGACACCGGTGTGGTTATGATCTGACCACGGGACCGGTGCCCGTGAGGTGCCCGAGGGGCCGAGGAACGCTGGGGAAGGCGACTCTCGATCCAGGAGGCACAGATGAGCACCGCGACCCGGGGCGTCCTGTACGTCCACGCCGCCACGTCGGCACTGTGCCCTCACGTCGAGTGGGCAGTCGCCGGCGTGTTCGGCGCGCCCGCACACCTGCAGTGGACGCCGCAGCCCGCCGCGCACGGCACCTACCGCTGCGAGTTCTCCTGGCAGGCCTCGGTCGGCACGTCGTCCCAGCTGACGTCGGCCCTGCGCGGCTGGAGCCACCTGCGCTTCGAGGTCACCGAGGAGCCCACGGCGAGCTCGGAGGGCGCCCGGTACTCCTCCACGCCCGACCTCGGCGTCTTCCACGCCGTCACCGGCCTGCACGGCGACATCATGATCCCCGAGGACCGGCTCAAGGCCGCCATGGTCAAGGCCTCCCTCGGCGAGACCACCCTCGAGCTCGAGGTCGACAAGCTCCTCGGCGCCCCCTGGGACGCCGAGCTCGAGCCCTTCCGCCACGCGGGCGAGGGTGCTCCCGTCCGATGGCTCCACCAGGTCGTCTGACGGACCCTGGCAGCCCGGCTGACGGCGTTGCTGCCGGCTTCGGCGAACAACCCCAGTTCGCCTTCACCGGCGCGCCTGGTCATCCGGGCGCCAGCGCCCGTCAGATCCGCTGCTGGGCCCACGCAACCACCCCACCCGTCCCAGGATTCCCAGGTAGGCGCGGGAATCCGACCGGACCACGGAGAACTTCCCAGGTATTGGTCCAGAAAGCCGTGCTGAGTGGTGCACGAGGGGCTGCTGGGACCTGACGCGGGCGCGGCGACGCGGCTCGTCCCACCCGCCCCACCCGTCCCACCTGGCATGGAGATCTCGACCGATACCCGGGAAGTTCTCCGTGGTTCGGTCGGAAGACCGTGCCTACCTGGGAATCCGACGGCGGGACCCGACCAGCACCGGGCGACGCCGCCCGGCGGGATGCCAGGCACCGCCAGGCGTCAGCCGATGGTGACGGTGACGGGAGGGGTGGCGGTGCCGCCGGCGGCCTCGAGGCGGAACTGCTGCTCGCCGGTGCGGCTGGTGAGGATGTAGGTGGAGAAGGTGCCGTCGTCGCGGGTGCGGGCGTCGACGGGGAAGTCGGTCCACTCGCCGCCCTCGCGGCGCTGGACCTGCAGGGTGGTGCCGCCGTCGAGGTCGGGGAAGGAGCCGGTGAAGGTGATCCGCTCGCCGGGGGAGGCGTCCTGCGGGGAGACCTCGATCTGGGGGGTCGGCTCGGGGGCGGGGGCCTCGGTCGTCGCGGCGGTGGTGGGAGCCGAGGTGGGCGCGGCGCTCGGGGTGGGGGACGCGGACGCTGCGGCGGTCGGCGTGGGCTCGGTGGCCCGGATGCCGACGGCGTCGAGCACCGTCGCGCTCACCATGCCCACGAAGATGCCGATGGCCGCGCCCACGACGACGAGGCCGACGACCACCTTGGCGAGCAGCTGGTTGCGACGTCCTGCCACCGTCCTGCTGCTGAGATCCATGCCGTTCCCTCCCCCAGGACCAGATGAGCCCCCATCATCGCAGCCCGGGCAAGCGGCTCCCGACTCCTAGAGCGGGATGTTGCCGTGCTGGCCGCGTACGGGCGGGTAGGCGAGCTCGGCGGCGATCGACTCGGCGATGCGACGACGCGAGTGCGCAGGCTCCACGATCTCGTCGACCACGCCGATCTCGACGGCCTTCTCGACGCCGCCCGCGATCTTCTCGTGCTCGGCGGCCAGCTCGGCCTCGACCTGGGGACGGATGTCGGGCTCGACCTCGGCGATCCGGCGGCGGTGCAGGATGCGCACCGCGGCGACCGCGCCCATGACGGCGACGACGGCGCCGGGCCACGCCAGGACGCGGGTGGCGCCGAGCGAGCGGCTGTTCATCGCGATGTAGGCGCCGCCGTAGGACTTGCGGGTCACCAGCGTCACGCGGGGCACGGTGGCCTCGCCGAACGCATGGAGCAGCTTCGCCCCGCGACGGACGACGCCGTCCCACTCCTGGCCCACGCCGGGCAGGTAGCCGGGGACGTCGACGACCACGACGAGCGGGACGCCGAACGCGTCGCACATCCGCACGAAGCGGGACGCCTTCTCGGCCGACAGCGAGTCCAGGCATCCGCCGAGGCGCAGCGGGTTGTTGGCGATGACGCCCACGGTGCGCCCGCCGAGCCGGCCGAGCGTCGTGGTGATGTTGGGGGCCCAGCGGGCGTGCAGCTCGACGACGTCGCCGTCGTCGAGGAGGTCGTCGACCAGGGGGTGCACGTCGTACGCGCGGCGCACCGACTCCGGCAGCGAGCGGGCGAGGTCGATGTCCTCGACCTGGTCGAGGACCAGGGTGCCCTGGTTGCCGAGCAGCTGGGCGAGGGTGCGCGCCCGGCCGATCGCCTCGGCCTCGGACTCGGTGAGCACGTGCACGACGCCGGAGCGTCGCCCGTGCGGCTCGGGCCCGCCGAGGCGCAGCATGTCGACGTCCTCGCCGGTGACCGAGCGGACGACGTCCGGGCCGGTGACGAAGATCCGGCCCTCGGGGCCGAGGATGACGATGTCGGTGAGCGCGGGGCCGTAGGCGGCGCCACCGGCGGCGGGGCCGAGGACCACCGAGATCTGCGGGATGCGGCCCGACGCCTTGGTCATGGCGTGGAAGATCTCTCCCACCGCGTGCAGCGAGAGCACCCCCTCGGCCAGACGCGCGCCGCCGGAGTGCCACAGGCCGATGATCGGCACCTGCTCGAGCATGGCGCGCTCGTACGCCGCGACCACGGCCTTGCAGCCGTCGTGCCCCATCGCTCCGCCCATGACGGTCGGGTCGGAGCAGAACGCCACGACCTTGGTGCCGCCCACGGTGCCGATGGCCGACAGCATCCCCGAGAGGTCGTCCTCGGTGATGAGCTCGAGCGAGCCCTCGTCGAGCAGCGCCGCCAGGCGGTGGTGCGGGTTGCGGGGGTCCTCCTCGCGGGGGAGCTTGGCGGGCTTGGCAGTGGTCGCAGCAGTCACGGGGTACGCCTCACGCGTAGGTGGAGAAGGCGACGGCGACGTTGGCGCCACCGAAGCCGAAGGAGTTGTTGAGGGCCGCGAAGTCGCCCTGCGGCAGGTCGCGCACCTTGGTGGCGATGTCGAGGTCGACGCCGGGCTCGACGTCGTCGAGGTTGATCGTGGGCGGCACCTGGCGGTGGTGGATCGCGAGGACGACGGCCAGCGACTCCAGCGCGCCGGCGCCACCGAGCAGGTGGCCCGTCATGCTCTTGGTGCTGGTCACGACGACGTCGTCGACGGCCGAGCCGAGCGTGGCGTGCAGCATGATCGCCTCGGCGACGTCGCCCTTGGGCGTGGACGTCGCGTGGGCGTTGACGTGCTTGATGTCCTCGGGCGCGAGGCCGGACTCGAGCAGGGCGCGCTGGATCGCCCGGGCGCCGCCGCGACCCTCGGGGTCGGGCTGCGCGATGTCGTGGGAGTCGGCGGTGATGCCGGCGCCGCGGACCTCGGCGTAGATGCGCGCGCCGCGGGCCCGGGCGTGCTCCTCGGACTCGATCACGAGCACCGCGGAGCCCTCGCCGAGCACGAAGCCGTCGCGGCCGGTGTCCCAGGGACGCGAGACGGCCGTCGGGTCGCCCTCGCGCTTGGAGAGCGCCATCATCTGGGCGAACGCGGCCATGGGCAACGGGTGGATCGCGGCCTCGGTGCCGCCGACGAGCACGACGTCGGCACGGCCCAGACGGATCTGGTCGATGCCGAGGGCGATGCCCTCGTTGCCCGACGCGCACGCCGAGACCGGCGCCTGGACGCCGGCCTTGGCGCCGACGTAGAGGCCGACGTTGGCCGCCGGCGCGTTCGGCATCAGCATCGGGACCGACAGCGGCGAGACGCGCCGCGGGCCCTTCTCCTTGAGCACGTCGTAGTTGGACAGCAGGGTCTGGACGCCGCCGATGCCCGAGGGCAGGCAGACGCCGAGCCGCTCGGGATCGACGCCGCCGTCGGCGAGGCCGGAGTCGGCCCACGCCTCCATCGCCGCCACGAGCGCGAACTGCGAGGACCGGTCGAGCCGGCGCGCCTTGACGCGCTCGAGCACCTCGGTGGGCTCGACCGCGACCTCGGCCGCGATCTTCACCGGCAGCTCCTGCGCCCAGTCCTGCTCCAGGGGCGCGACGCCGGAGCGCCCGGCGAGGAGCGCCTCCCAGGTGCTGGCGACGTCACCGCCGACGGGGGAGGTGGTCCCCAGTCCGGTGACCACGATGCGGGTCTGACTCATCGATCGATCCTCTTCGCGTTCTCGGGTGTGGCGGCGACGGACGGAGGCGGCTCAGGCCTGGGCGCGCTCGATGAACGCGACGGCGTCGCCGACGGTCTTCAGGTTCTTGACCTCGTCGTCGGGGATCTTGACGTCGAACTTCTCCTCGCAGGCCACGACGACCTCGACCATGGAGAGCGAGTCGACGTCGAGGTCGTCGGTGAACGACTTGTCGAGCTGCACGTCGTCGGCGGGGATGCCGGCGACCTCGTTGACGATCTCGGCGAGGTCGGAGCGGATCTCTTCGGTGGTGGCCATCAGGCGCGTCCTCTCAGGTGTCCCTGGGTGGGGAGTCGGTGGTGGTGCCGGCACGGGAAGGTCCCCGTGCCGAGGTGCAGGTCAGGGAAGCGTGACGACCTGCGCGGCGTAGGCGAGGCCTGCGCCGAAGGCGATGAGCAGGGCGGTGTCGCCGCTGCGGGCCTGGCCGTCGGCGAGCATGCGCTCCATGGCCAGGGGGACCGAGGCCGCCGAGGTGTTGCCCGCGTCGATGATGTCGCGGGCGACCGCGACCGTCGAGGGCAGGCCCAGGGCCTTGATCATGGTGTCGGTGATGCGGTTGTTGGCCTGGTGCGGGATGAACGCGTCGAGGTCCTCGGGCGTGATCCCGGCGGTCTCGATCGCCTCACGGGCGACCTTGGCCATCTCGTAGGAGGCCCAGCGGAACACCGCGTTGCCCTGCATGGTCAGCGTGGGCCAGGTGCGCGCGTCCTCGGCGTCCTCCCACACGGTGTCCCAGCCGGCCGTCATCGTGATGAGGTCGTGCTTGGAACCGTCCGAGCCCCACACCGTGGGGCCGATGCCGGCCACGTCGGACGCGCTGACGACGATGGCGCCCGCGCCGTCGGCGAAGATGAACGCCGAGCCGCGGTCGTGCGGATCGGTGATGTCGGAGAGCTTCTCGACGCCCACGACCAGGACGTGGTCGGCGGTGCGGGCGCGCACCATGTCGGACGCGAGGCCGACGCCGTGGCAGAACCCGGCGCACGCGGCCGAGATGTCGAACGCGGCGGCCGGGGTGCAGCCCAGCTCGTCGGCGATCATCGTGGCCACGGCGGGGGTCTGCATCAGGTGCGACACGGTCGCGACGATCACGCAGCCGATGTCGGACGGGTCGAGGTCGGCCTGCTTGAGCGCCTGCTGGGCGGCCGCAACGGACATCGACTGCACCGTCTCGTCGTCGTCCGCGAAGCGGCGGGTCTCGATGCCCGAGCGGGTGCGGATCCACTCGTCGCTCGAGTCGATCTTGTCGACGATCTCGGCGTTGGGCACCAGGCGGCGCGGACGGTAGGCGCCGACGCCGCTGACCCGGCTGAACCGGTCGGCGGGACGGGGCCGCAGGACCGCGCTCACTGGACGGCCTCGGGGTGGAGGCGGACCAGGGGCATGCCGGGCGCGACCGGGTCGCCGTCCTCGACGAGCAGCTCGACGACGGTGCCGCCGTGCGGCGCGCTGACCGGGATCTCGTCGCGCAGGCTGGTGACCACGCCGACCTGCTGGCCGGCCGGCAGCACCGCGCCGGAGGTCAGGGACGGGTCGAGGGTGAAGGTGCCCTTCGCCGGCGAGACGAGCAGCCGCCAGGTGGGGCTCGCGTCCATCTCGGACGAGCCCTCGGCGTGCTTGGCGACGAACGCGCGGGCGTCGTCGAGCAGGTCGGGCGTCTTGAGCGCGAACGTCTCGACGCCCTTGAGCGCGCGCTTGGCGATCCCGGTGAGCGTGCCGGCCGGGGGCACCTCGAGGATGCCGGTGACGCCGAGCTCGCGCATGGTCTCCATGCACAGGTCCCAGCGGACGGGGTGGGCCACCTGGGTGACGATGCGCCGCAGGACGTCGTCGCCGTCGTGCACGACGTGCCCGTCGCGGTTGGAGATGAGCTTGGTGCGGGGGTCGTGCGTCGAGACCGACTGCGCGAGCCGTCCGAGGTGCTTCACGGCGGGAGCCATGTGCTCGGTGTGGAAGGCGCCGGCCACGCTCAGCGGGATCAGTCGCGCCTTGGCCGGGGCGTCGTCGCCGAAGGCCTCGAGCTGCTCGACCGTGCCGGCCGCGACGACCTGCCCGGGGCCGTTGTCGTTGGCCGGGGTGAGGCCGTGGCGCTCCAGGCTCGCGAGCACCTCGTCGCGGTCGCCGCCGAGCACGGCGGTCATCGACGTGGGCGTGCGGGCCGAGGCCTCGGCCATCGCCTTGCCGCGCTCGCGGACCAGCACCATCGCCTGCTCGGCGGTGATGACGCGCAGGCCGGCGGCCGCGGTGATCTCGCCGACGCTGTGCCCGGCGGCGGCGCCGACGGACTGGAACGCGTCGCCGGGGTGCGGGAACAGCGCCAGGGCGGACAGCATGCCGGTGGCCACGAGGAGCGGCTGGGCTACGGCGGTGTCGCGGATGGTGTCCGCGTCGGCCTGGGTGCCGTAGTGGGCCAGGTCGAGGCCGGTGACGACGGACAGCCACTCGAGACGGCCGGCGAACGACGGGTCTTCGAGCCACGGGGTGAGGAAGCCGGGTGTCTGGGCACCTTGGCCGGGGGCGACGATCACGAGCACAGGTCCCACCCTGGCGGTTACGCACCGGTTCGCGCGCACGACGACCCGACGAAATCCATCGGTCGACGTTGTCGGGTTCCTACAACTCGGTGCCGTCGCCCCCGTCGGGGCGGAGCAACGGGCCGAGCGTCAGCGCGACGCGCAGCGTGTAGCCCTCGCGTGGGTGGGCGGGCCGCAGCCCCGTCACGTCGGCGACCTTGCGCAGGCGGTAGCGGACGGTGTTGGGGTGCACGTAGAGGGCTCGGGCCGTCGCCTCGATGGAGGTGCCGGAGTCGAAGAACGATCGCACGGTGTCGACGAGAGGTGCATCACCTCGGGTCAGGGGGAGGTAGACCTCCTGGGCCAGGGCGCGACGCGCGTGCCCGTCGCCGGCCAGCGACCGCTCGACGAGCAGCTCGTCGGCCTGGACGGGCCGCGGTGCCCCCGCCCAGGCGGATGCCGAGCGCCAGGCCGCGGTGGCCGAGCGGGCCGAGCGGTAGGCGGTGCGCAGGTCGTCGGCGCGGGGGCCGACCACCACCGGGCCCGGGCCGAAGCTGTCGACGACGCTCCTCCCGGCTTTGTCGATGTCGTCCACATCACCGAGGATCACGACCAGGCGGTCGCCCTGCACCGACGAGAGCGCCTCCAGGCCCGCCAGACGGGCCGCCCGGTGCACCGACTCGACGACGCCGCCCGTCCCGCCGTCGGTGGCGCCGGTGGGCGGCGCGTCGCCGATGACGACCGTGACGGCGCCGCGGGACGACCACCCGACGGCCGCCGCGCGGGACGCGATGGTCTCGTCGGTCTCGCCGCGCAGCACCGAGTCGACCACGAGCGCCTCGAGCCGCGCGTCCCAGGCTCCCCGGGCCTCGGCGGCTCGGGCGTAGACGTCGGCGGCCGCGAAGGCGATCTCACGGGCGTAGAGCGCGATCTCGAGCCGGATCGCGGCGTGGTCGGCCGGGTCGAACAGGCGCTCCACCTGCGACTCGACGAGGTCGATCGTGGTGCGCACCATCGACACCGCCTGCTGCAGCGTCACGACGCGGGCGAGCGCCCGGGGGGCGGCCCCGAACGGGTCGACGGGGGTCTCGGCGCCGGGGTCGGGGGCCCGCAGCCAGCCGATCATCCCCGAGATGCCGCCGTGCGCGATCGAGCCGATCCACGAGCGGTGCTGCGCGTCGAGCTGGGCGAACCAGGGAAGGGTCGCGTCCATCCGGGCGAGGGCGGACGTGGTGAGCTCGCCGAGCGCGCCCTCGAGCACCTCGGCCCACCGCTGCCGCGTCTCCTGCACCACGTCCCCAACCTAGCCCGCGCCCGGCCGAGACGACCGTGAGGCTGCCAGGAGGTGGACGGACGGTTACCCTGGCAGGACCGACCGTCTGCATGGCGTAGGCGTGTGGACCTCTCGGAGGACCCGATGGCCGTCGCCACCCGTACCGACGATCCCTGTCCGCTGCAGGAGGTCGTGGTCCACGGCCACCGTCGCGCGTACCGGATGACGGGCGAGGGACCGGTCTTGCTCCTGCTGCACGGTCTCGGCTGCGACTCCAGCACCTGGCTGCCCGTGATCCCCGAGCTGGCGAGGCACTTCACGGTGCTGGCGCCCGACCTGCTGGGCCACGGCGCGTCCGACAAGCCGCAGGGCGACTACTCGATCGCGGGCTACGCCAACGGCATGCGCGACCTGCTGACGGTGCTCGGCATCGACCGCGTCACCGTGGTGGGCCACAGCTTCGGCGGGGGCGTCGCCATGCAGTTCGGCTACCAGTTCCCCGAGCGCACCGAGCGCATCTGCCTGGTGGCCCCGGGCGGGCTCGGCGCCGAGGTGTCCCCGATCATCCGCGCGCTCACCATCCCCGGCGCGGGCGCGGTGTGCGCCGCCGCGGCCGCTGCGCCGCTGCGCCCCCTGGTCCGCGGCGCCCTCCACGCCCTCGCGGCGACGGGGTCGTCCTACACCCGAGACCTCGACGAGGTCGCCGGCGTGTACACCGCGATGTGCGACCCGGGCGGACGTCGGGCGATCCGCCAGGTCACCAGCCACGTCGTCGACTGGCGCGGGCAGATCCTGTCGATGACCGACCGCGCCTACCTCGCGCAGCTGGTGCCCCTGTGCGTCGTGTGGGGCGAGCAGGACCACGTGATCCCGGCCCGTCACGCCTTCACGGCCGCCACGCACGTCGCCGACTCCGAGGTGCACGTGTTCGCCGACTCGGGCCACTTCCCGCACAAGGACCACCCCGAGCGGTTCGCCAGCACCCTCGTCGACTTCGTCGAGGGCCACGCGCCGGCCCGGTACCACCGGGGACGTTGGCGCCAGATGCTCAAGCGCGGCGACCGCGCCCAGCTCTCCGCCGTCGCGGCGCAGACCGTCACCGCCTGAGGCTCAGGCCTCCTGCAGCGCCGCCTCGCGCTTGCGGTTGCGCGCGGACACCGCGGAGTTCCCGGTGACCAGGGCGCCGATGTAGACCGAGAGCCAGCCGATGAACATCCCGGCGATGTCGTCGGCGATGAAGTGCCAGCCGAAGTAGAGCGTCGCGGTGATGGTGAGGGCGAAGTAGACCCACGCGAACCAGCGCACGTAGCGGTGGATGCCCACGCGCACCAGGAACAGGCAGACCATGAAGACGACCGACGTGTGCAGCGAGGCGAACCCGGCGATGCCGTGGATCTTCTCGGTGCCCCACGGGTCCTCGAGGACGTCGATCCGAGCGGTGAACAGGCTGCTCTGCAGGTTGGTCACCGAGGTCTCGGCAAGGTCGGCGTAGCGCTGCGGCTCGGAGAAGGCCGGGCCGAGCGAGGGGAAGATGTAGTAGCTGCAGACGCCCAGGATCCAGTTCAGGCACAGCGCCGTGGAGTACCAGGCGCCGCGCGAGAGGTCGCGGTTCCAGACGAGCATCGCCGCGAGCGAGGCGGGCACGACGATCAGGTAGCTGACGTACACGAACGCGAGCACGTGCGCGGCGTAGTCGGTGCCCAGCAGCCCGTGCAGGATCCGCTCGGGCGGGTGGTTGAACATCAGGAAGTAGTCGACCCGGAACAGCCAGTGGTCGTCGATCGTGTCGGACCGGACGAACGGCAGGAAGCTCTTGAGGTTCCGGTAGCAGACGTAGCAGATGTAGAAGATGATCAGGCCGGTCGCGATGTACGCGAGGCGGCGCCAGGTCCACTCGTACTTGACGATGGCGACGGCCTCGGGCCAGACGCGCCACGACCGGGCCCGCCACAGGGCCTGCAGGAAGATGCCGCCGGCGATGAACGAGATGCCCATGACGGGCAGCCGGACGTACGCGGGGCCGAGGAATCCCTCGGGGTCGCGCAGCGGGAGGTTCAGGTACTGCGCCGAGCCCAGGGTGACGACCAGGACGACGGCCGACAGCACCACCGCGAAGGTGTAGGGCCAGGCACGCACGGCAGCCAGACGACCGGTCCCCACAGGACGGTCCACGGACGTGTCTTCCCGGGTCACCACCCGGACATCCTAGCGGCGCGACGCAACCCGTCGCGCCGCCGGATGCTCACCTGTCCGTCACCTGGACGTCACGCGTCCCCACCCTCCTGGGGGACGCCCGCGACCGCGGTGGGGTCGCCGAGCGAGAAGCGCTCGTAGGCCTCGGTCACCGTCGACGTCTTGACGTCGCCCTCGGCGGCCAGCGTCTGCAGCGCGCTGACCACGATCGAGGCCGCGTCGACCTGGAAGAACCGTCGGGCCGCCGCGCGGGTGTCGGCGAAGCCGAACCCGTCGGTGCCGAGGGACTGCCAGCGCTGGGGGACCCAGCGCGAGATCTGGTCGGGGACGGCGCGCATGTAGTCGCTCACCGCGAGGACCGGCCCGGGCGCGTCGCCCAGCAGCGACGTCACGTAAGGCACGCGGGCCTCGGCGTCGGGGTGGTTGAGGTTCCACTTCTCGGCCGCGACGGCGTCACGGTTGAGCTCGTTCCAGGACGTCACCGACCAGACGTCGGCGGCGACGCCGTAGTCGTCGGCCAGGATCTGCTGGGCCTCGAGCGCCCACGGCACCGAGACGCCGGACGCCATCAGCTGCACGCGGGGGGCGTGCTCGTCCTGCAGCTGGGCCCGACGGAACACGTAGGCGCCGCGCAGGATGCCCTCGACGTCGATGCCGTCGGCCTGGGCCGGCTGCACGACGGGCTCGTTGTAGACCGTGAGGTAGAAGATCACGTCCTCGCCCTGCGGGTGCTCCTCGGTGGAGCCGTACATCCGGGCCAGGCCCGACTGCACGATGTGGCTGACCTCGTAGCCCCAGGCCGGGTCGTAGTGCACGACGGCCGGGTTGGACGAGGCGAGCAGCGGCGAGTGGCCGTCGGCGTGCTGCAGGCCCTCACCGGTGAGCGTCGTGCGGCCGGCGGTGGCGCCGACGAGGAAGCCGCGGGACAGCTGGTCGGCCATCGCCCAGATCGAGTCGCCGGTGCGCTGGAACCCGAACATCGAGTAGAAGATGTAGAACGGGATCATCGCCTCGCCGTGGGTCGAGTACGACCCGCCGGCGGCGATCGCCGAGCCCATGGCGCCGGCCTCGCTGATGCCCTCGTGGAGCAGCTGGCCCTTCTCGGACTCCTTGTACGCCAGCAGCATCTTGCCGTCGACGGACTCGTAGGTCTGTCCGTGCGGGCTGTAGACCTTGGCGGTCGGGAACATCGAGTCCATGCCGAACGTGCGGTACTCGTCGGGCGCGATCGGGACGATGCGCTGGCCGATCTCCTTGTCCTTCATCAGGTCGCGGAGGAGTCGGACGAAGGCCATCGTCGTGGCGATCTGCTGCTTGCCCGAGCCGCCCTTGAGCTCGGCGTACATCTCGTCGCCGGGCAGCACGAGCTGCTTGGAGCGGTTGACCCGCTTGGGCACCGAGCCACCGAGCTGCTTGCGGCGGTCGAGCATGTACTGGATGTGCTCGTGGTCGCGACCGGGGTGGAAGAAGGGCGCGACGTCGGCGTCGTCGATCTCGGCGTCCGTGATCGGCAGGTAGAGCCGGTCGCGGAACTTCTTGAGGTCGGCCTTGGTCAGCTTCTTCATCTGGTGGGTGGCGTTCTTGCCCTCCAGCGAGTCGATCGTCCAGCCCTTGACGGTGTGGGCGAGGATCACGGTCGGCTGGCCGACGTGCTCGGTGGCCGCCTTGAAGGCCGCGTAGACCTTGCGGTAGTCGTGACCGCCGCGGGGGAGCTTCTCGATCTGCTCGTCGCTCAGGTGCTCGACCATCTTCGCCAGGCGCGGGTCGGCGCCGAAGAAGGTGTCGCGGACGTGGGCGCCGTCGGCGATCGACAGCGTCTGGAACTGGCCGTCGGGCGTGCGGTTCATCTGGTTGACCAGGGCACCGTCGACGTCGCGGGCGAGGAGGTCGTCCCACTCACGGCCCCAGACGACCTTGATGACGTTCCAGCCGGCGCCGCGGAACGTCGACTCCAGCTCCTGGATGATCTTGCCGTTGCCGCGGACGGGTCCGTCGAGCTGCTGCAGGTTGCAGTTGATGACGAACGTGAGGTTGTCGAGCTCCTCGCGGGCCGCGACGCCGATGGCGCCGAGCGACTCGGGCTCGGCCATCTCGCCGTCGCCCAGGAACGCCCAGACGTGCTGCTGGCTGGTGTCCTTGATGCCGCGGTGCTGCAGGTAGCGGTTGAAGCGCGCCTGGTAGATCGAGTGGATCGCGGTGAGCCCCATCGAGACGGTGGGGAACTCCCAGAAGTCGCTCATCAGGCGGGGGTGCGGGTAGGACGACAGGCCCTTGCCGACGCCCTGCGAGACCTCCTGGCGGAACCGGTCGAGCTGGTCCTCGTCGAGGCGGCCCTCCAGGTAGGCGCGGGCGTAGACACCGGGGGAGGCGTGGCCCTGGATGTAGATCTGGTCGCCGCCGCCGGGGTGCTCCTTGCCCTTGAAGAAGTGGTTGAAGCCCACCTCGTACAGGCTGGCCGCCGACTGGTAGGTGGCGATGTGCCCGCCGACGCCGAGGCCGGGACGGTTGGCGCGCGACACCATCACCGCCGCGTTCCAGCGGATGTAGGCGCGGATGCGGCGCTCGATGTCCTCGTTGCCGGGGAACCAGGGCTCGCGCTCGGGCGGGATGGTGTTGATGTAGTCGGTGCTGCGCAGGGCGGGCACGCCCACGTTGCGCTCGCGCGCGCGCTCGAGGAGCCGCAGCATCACGTACCGGGCACGGTCGCGACCGCGCTCGCTGATCATCGACTCGAGGGAGTCCACCCACTCGGTGGTCTCGTCGGGGTCGATGTCGGGGAGCTGGGTGGGGAGTCCCTCGTGAATGACGGGGGGTCGCTCCGGTGAAGAGGCCACGGTCGTCCTTCCGGTGCTGCTGTGGAGGCGAGCCTGGTGGGCCCGCTCGGGGTCGTGGAGGTGCAGGGTGCGCACCACTCCCCATCCTGTCACTGCCCGCCGCGGCATTCATCCCTACCGGCTGGTAGCCCACGCACGGGGGCGAATCTGGGGCGAAGGGGGCCCGCCGTCACGAGGTGGCGCTAGTGTGAGCCGCCAGAGCCGCCCGGCCGGGTGGTGGACGTGGCGACCTCCGAGTCGTCTGGCGAAGGAGGCAGAGGTGAGCGCGACCGCGCGCGACGCGGACGGACCTCAGCTCGCACAGCACCTGGGCTTTCAGCCCGGCACCGTGGTGCAGGAGCTGGGGTGGGACGAGGACGTCGACGACGACCTCCGTCTGGCGATCGAGGACCTGACCGGCAACGAGCTGGTCGACGGTGAGTACGGGGACGTCGTGAGCGGTGTCCTGTTCTGGTGGCGCGACGGCGACGGCGACCTGGTCGACGCGCTCGTGGACTCCCTGCGCGACCTGGACGAGGGGGGCGGCGTCTGGCTGCTCACCCCCAAGGTGGGCCGTGACGGCTACGTCGACAACGCCGACATCGCCGAGGCCGCCCCCGTGGCCGGCCTGGTGACCACCACGACCTCGTCGGCCGGTGCCGACTGGGCGGCGACCCGACTCGCGGCACCCAAGGGGCAGCGCGGCTGACCCGACGGGTGTGACCGGCGACCCGTTGTCGCGGAACCGCCTGCCCACCTATGGTGTAACTCCCGTTTACTTTCGCGACCGCGCGGTCGCCTCATGCTGGGAGCGCCATGACCCACGAGCTCATCGGGCCCGGACGCACCAGGTCAGGGGCCGCCCTGTCCAGCCTGTCCGCCCTGGCGGCGACGGGGATCGTGCGCCCCTACGGCCCCCGCGCGCTGGTGGGCCTCGGCACCTCGCTGGTCCGCTGGGGCACCGGCCCGGCCGGGGGCTTCGCGTCCCTCGCCGCGCGGATGCCTCGCGCCGTGGCCGTGGAGGACGAGGCGGGCTCCCTGACGTTCGGCGAGCTCCACGCGCAGGCCAACGCGCTCGCCCGCGTGCTCGCCGACCACGGGGTGGGCGAGGGTGACGGGGTGGCGCTCCTCGCGCGCAACCACCGCTGGTTCGTGCTCGCCACCGTGGCGGTCTCCCGGCTCGGCGGCCGGATCCTGTACCTCAACACCGCCTTCTCCGGACCGCAGACCGCCGAGCTGCTCGAGCGCGAGAAGCCCACAGTCGTGCTCCACGACCAAGAGTTCGCCGCCGTCGTCGAGGCGGTGCCCGCGCACCTGCCGCGTCTGCTCACCTGGCGCGACGACCCGGCCTCGACGTCGGTCGCCTTCGTCGGCGACCTCGTCACGGGCGTCGCGACGGACGACCTCCACCCACCGTCGCAGGAGGGTCGCAGCGTCATCCTCACGTCGGGCACCACGGGCACGCCCAAGGGGGCGAACCGCGCGTCGGGCTCGCTGAGCGCGGCCGGCGCGCTCGTCTCGCGGATCCCGCTGCGCCACCAGGCGCGGATGCTGGTGGCCGCCCCGATGTTCCACACCTGGGGCTGGGCGCACCTCAACCTCGCGATGCTGCTCGGGGCCACGCTCGTGCTGCGCCGCCGCTTCGACCCCGAGGACTTCCTGGCGACCGTCGAGCGCGAGCGGTGCGAGGTCGCCGTGGTCATCCCGGTGATGCTCTCGCGCGTCCTCGAGCTGCCCGAGGAGGTGCGCCGACGCTACGACACCGGCTCCCTCGCGGTCGTCACCGCCAGCGGCTCGGCGCTCCCGGGCGACCTCGCCACGCGCTGGATGGACGCGTTCGGCGAGAACCTCTACAACACCTACGGCTCCACCGAGTGCGCGTGGGCCACGATCGCGCAGCCCGGCGAGATGCGGGCCCGGCCGGGCACCGCGGGTCGCCCGCCGATCGGCACCGTCGTGGCGCTCTACGACGACGACGGCCGGCCCGTGCCCGACGGTGGCACCGGCCGCGTGTTCGTCTCCAACGGCGCCCAGTTCGAGGGCTACACCAACGGCGACACCAAGCCCGTGATCGACGGCCGGATGGCCACCGGTGACCTCGGGCGCTTCGACGACGGGCTGCTGTTCGTCGAGGGTCGGGACGACGAGATGATCGTGTCGGGCGGGGAGAACGTCTACCCGCAGGAGATCGAGGACTGCATCAGCCGCCACCCGGACGTCTCGGACTGCGCGGTCGTCGCGGTCGACGACGCCGAGTGGGGCCAGCGGCTGGCCGCCTACGTGGTCACCGAGCCCGGGCGCCGGCCCACCGAGGACTCGGTCCGCGACCACGTCAAGACCCACCTGGCGCGGTACAAGGTGCCGCGCGACGTACTCTTCCTGGACGAGCTGCCCCGCAACGAGACCGGCAAGGTCCTCAAGCGCGAGCTCGCCAGGGACTAGTCGGGAAGGCGGGTCAGGTGGTCGAGGTCGGCGACGTGGCACCGGACTTCGACCTCACCGACCAGCACGGACGCCAGGTGCGGCTGTCGTCGAGACGCGGACGGTCGCGCGTGGTCGTGCTGTTCTACCCGTTCGCCTTCACGCCGGTCTGCTCCTCCGAGCTGCGCGCCGTGCGCGACGACGTCGGCGGGCTCGGCGCCGCCGACGTCGAGGTGCTCGCGATCTCGTGCGACTCCAGGTTCACGCTGCGCCACTTCTCCGACGAGCTCGGCTCGTCACACCCCCTGCTGAGCGACTTCTGGCCGCACGGGGAGGTCGCGCGGCGCTACGGGGTCTTCGACGAGGAGCGGGGCTGCGCCACCCGCGGGACCTTCGTCCTCGACCTCGACGGCGTCGTCCGCTGGAAGATCGAGAACGGTCTGCCCGACGCGCGCGACCAGGACGCGTATCTGCGTGCTCTGAGCGATATCGGCGGCTGAGCCGATTTGCTCGGATTTGCCCTCGCGTCGCCGTGCGAGGTGTGTCACCATTGACACGTGGCCGCTGGTGACCCGAGACGCCAGCGGCCACACCTATGCCTGCAGCACCTCCTCAGCCGCTAGGGTGACGCCGCGCCCGCGCGACAGCCGTGGCGCCCGGGGCGTATAGCTCAGCGGTAGAGCTCCTGCCTTACAAGCAGGCGGTCGGGGGTTCGATCCCCTCTGCGCCCACCCGGTTCACCGTCGCAGGTGGGCGCGGACGAGCGGCACGAGCAGGTCGGGACGCTCCTCGACCATGAAGTGGCCGGCATCCACCGCTGTGCCCTCCGCGCGCGGGAACCACCGGCGCCAGAGCGTCAGCGGGTCCTCCTGCGCCCCGACGACCCCCCGCTCGCCCCACACGACCGTCGTGTCGACGTCGAGGGTGCGGCCGACGTCCGCCAGGTCCAGGTCGCGGTCCTCGTGCGCGGCCGCGCGGTAGTCGGCGCACCACGCGTGCACGACGTCGGGGTCGCGGGCCGCGTGCTCGTAGGCGGCGAGGGCGCGGGGGTCGAACACCTCGAGCCCGGCACCCAGGGCCGCGAGGGCCTGATGCAGGTAGCCGACGGGGTCGGAGCCGACGAGCCGCTCGGGGAGCCCGCCGGGCTGGGCGAGGAACGTCCAGTGGTAGTAGCGCAGGGCCAGCCAGGCGTCCATCAGCCGCCAGACGTCGAGCGTCGGGAGGACGTCGAGCAGCATCACCGACGCGACCCGGTCGGGGTGGTCCAGCGCGAGCCGGTGCGCGGTCCGGGCTCCACGGTCGTGGCCGACCACGTGGAAGCGCTCGTGCCCCAGGTGGTCCATCAGGGCCACGACGTCGGCGGCCATCGCCCGGAACGACCGGTCGTCGCTGGTGGTGCGTGACGCCCCGTAGCCGCGGAGGTCCGCGGCGACGACGGCGTGGTCGGGGGCCAGGTCCGCGGCGACGGCGTGCCACATCGCGTGCGTCTGCGGGTACCCGTGCAGGAGGAGGACGGGGTGCGCGCCGGCGCCGTGCCGGGCGTGCACGACGGCGTGGCCGAGGTCGAGGTCGAGGCGGTCCAGCGCGGGGAACAGGTCGGCCATGGCCGCGACGCTACGCCCGGGGACGCGACGACGCCCCGGCCGTGGTGCGGCCGGGGCGTCGTGGTGGTGCGGGGGTGTGTCAGGCGGACTTGGTCACGTCGCCGTTGACGCCCTTGGGGAAGAACCCGCCCTTGCTGACGCTGGCCGGGTTCAGGTACACGATGTTGAGGACCTGGCCGGGGCTGCGGCTGTAGGCGATGCCGTTCTTGTCCGTGGGGACGAGGTTGGCCTCGTTCTTGCGGTAGATGCCCTGGTCGAGGCTCTTCTTGCCGTCCAGGCTGTCGCGTGCGTCGCTGATCTTGCGGGCGGCGCTGAACAGGCCCTTCTCGTACAGGGCCTCGCGGATGATGCCCGCATGGTACGCCTCGACCGCGAGGATGCCGGCGGCGGCCTCGAGGTAGCCCTTGTTCGAGATCAGGGGAGCGGCGCCCTTGTAGGCCGTGACGCCCACGTCCTCGAAGATGTA
Source organism: Nocardioidaceae bacterium (assembly GCA_030655315.1). Taxonomy (GTDB): domain Bacteria; phylum Actinomycetota; class Actinomycetes; order Propionibacteriales; family Nocardioidaceae; genus JAURVT01. The sequence goes on from JAURVT010000029.1 coordinate 47,108, forward strand.
CGCGCCGAGCAGGAACGAGTCCTCGTCGGCGAAGGGGTTGAACTTCTGCCCCTTCTTGATGACGCCCGCGGCGATGGCGGCGTTGGTGAAGCTGGTGCGCAGGTCGATGCGGGGACGCGAGACCTTGGCGCCGCCCAGCGCGGTGCGCAGGAAGCGCACGTGGTCGAGCTCGTCGCCGGCGATCTCGGCGGCGTAGCGCTTGATGTTCTTGGACTTGAACGGCACCTTGGCGCCACCGACGACGCCGCCGCGGGCGCCCTTGCCGGTGGTGAGGCGCGAGTTCAGGCCACGGCCGTGCACGGCGTAGGAGTAGAACTCGGCCTCGAGGTACTCGAGGTTCAGGGCGAAGTTGAGGACGGCGCCGTCACTGGGGGCGGCGGCGTTGGCGGCCGAGATGGCCTGGGTGCCGATGAGGCCCGCACCGACGGTGCCGAGACCGGCGACGCCGGCCGCCCGCAGGAACTTGCGGCGGTCGGCGGGGTTCTCTGCACTGCGGTCGATCATGTCGACCACGGTCTTGTTTCCGAACATGTCTCTCCTGGTGGTGGTGCGAAACGATGTCGGTCGCGACCGATCCGAGGCGCGTGCCTGGGGCCGGAGGGTCCGATGGACCCCAGTCTTTGGGGTACCGGGTGTGGTTCGTGCCACACACGCTCAAGGATTGGGACGATCTTGAGAAAGTTCCCGACCGCGACGACCGGCCCCGGCGCGCCCGGTCAGAACAGGCCGGGCTGCAGCACCACCGGCCGGGACGGCGGGGCGGCAGGAGCCGGGCCGCGCACGCCGTCGCCGGCGAGCCCGTGCCGCTCGAGCAGCGGACGGACGCGCGAGGCGAGCCGGCCGGTGTACCAGGAGGCCGCGTACGGGCCGCGGTCGTAGAGCGCCTCGTAGCGGTCGAGCAGGTCGGGACGCTGCAGCCGCACCCACCGCATGAACCAGTCGCGGACCCCCGGCTCGAGGTGCAGGGCCATCGCGCTGACGGTGGTCGCGCCCGCCTCGGCGATGCGCTCGACCAGGGCCGCCAGGGTTGCGGTGTCGTCGGTGAGCCAGGGCAGCACGGGCGCGAGCATGACGTGGCAGGGGAGCCCGGCGTCGGTGACCGCACGGACCATCTCGAGCCGCGCCCGGGGCGACGGCGTGCCGGGCTCGACGCTCTCGTGCAGGGCGTGGTCGCCCACGGCGATCGAGACGCCCACCGACACCGGCACCCGGTGCGAGGCGTCCACGAGCAGGGGCAGGTCTCGGCGCAGCAGCGTGCCCTTGGTGAGGATCGACATCGGCGTCCCCGACGCCGCGAGGGCGGCGATGATCCCCGGCATCAGCCGGTAGCGGCCCTCGGCGCGTTGGTAGGGGTCGGTGTTGGTGCCCAGCGCGACCGTCTCGTGCGTCCACGACCGGCGTGCCAGCTCGCGCCCGAGCACCTCGGCGACGTTGGTCTTGACCACGATCTCGGTGTCGAAGCCGGTGCCGGTGTCGAGCTCGAGCCAGGAGTGGGTGCCGCGGGCGAAGCAGTAGACGCAGGCATGGGTGCAGCCCCGGTAGGGGTTGACCGTCCACGAGAACGGCAGCCGTCCCTCGCCGCCGGGCGGTTGCCGCACGTGGTTCAGCGCCGAGCGGGCCCGCACCTCGTGGAAGGTGACGCCGGCGAACTCGGGCGTCGTCACCGAGCGCACCAGGCCCGTGGCCGAGGTGAGCCCGGGCAGAGCGCCGTCCTCCTCGACGTCGGTCCGCTGGCTGCTCCATCGCACGCCTCAGTCGAACACGTGTTCGATCACCGGGTCAAGTGGGGTGGGCCCGGACGCACCCGGCCGGTCCGCCCCGGTGCGTCCCCCCGCCTGCCGTGGCCGCCGCGCATAGGTTGTCGCCGTGACCGACGCGACCGAGCCCGCCCCGCCCTCCTTGCGCGACGTCGTCAGCGTCCTCGACGCGCAGTGGGACCCCGCGTGGGCCGACGACTGGGACGCGGTCGGGACGAGCGTCGGCGACCTCGACGCCCCCGTCCGCAAGGTGCTGCTCGCCGTCGACCCGACCCTCGCCGTGGTCGACGAGGCGATCGCGTGGGGCGCCGACCTCCTGCTCACCCACCACCCGCTCCTGCTCAAGGGCGTGCACGGCGTGGCGACCGACACCCCCAAGGGACGGATCGTGCACCGCCTCGTCGCGGGGGGCGTCGCGCTCCACACCTGCCACACCAACGCCGACTCGCCGCCCGGAGGTGTCTCGGCCTCGATGGCCGACGCACTCGGGCTCGTCGACGTCCGCCCGCTCGACCCCGACCCCGACGAGCCGCTCGACAAGTGGGTGCTGCTCGTGCCCAGCGACGACGCCGACCGCGTCGCCGACGCGATGCTCGACGCGGGAGCGGGGCACATCGGCGACTACGACCGTTGCACGTTCGTCACCGCCGGCATCGGCTCGTTCCGGCCTCTGGAGGGGGCCGATCCCACGATCGGCACGGTGGGCGAGCAGGAGCACGTGGCCGAGGACCGCGTCGAGATGGTCGCGCGGCCCGGGCTGCGCGCGGAGCTGCTGCGGGTGCTGCGCGAGGTGCACCCCTACGAGGAGCCGGCGTTCGACGTGCTCGAGATGGCTCCGCGGCCCGGGGCGCGGGGGAGCGGCCGCATCGGCACCCTGCTGGAGCCCACCACGCTCGCGGCCTTCGCCGCCGACGTGGTGGCCGGCCTGCCCGCCACCTCGAGCGTGGCGCGCGTCGCCGGCGACCCCGACCGCGAGGTCCGCACGGTCGCGCTGTGCGGCGGCTCGGGCGACTTCCTGCTCGACCACGCCCGCCGTGCGGGAGCCGACGTCTACGTGACCTCGGACATGCGCCACCACCCCGTCTCGGAGGCCCGGGAGCTGGACGACGCGCCCGCGATCGTCGACGTGCCGCACTGGGCCGCTGAGTGGACCTGGCTGCCGAGCGCCGAGCGGCTGCTGTCCGAGGCGCTGGCGGCCGCCGGGTCTAGGGTGGAGACCCGCGTGTCCCGGATCGTCACCGACCCGTGGACCGCCCACGTCGCCTGGCCCTCCGGGGCCACCACCCCGAGGAGACACGCCCCGTGAAGGCCGACCCGCTCAGCCAGCAGACGTTGCTCGAGCTGCAGCAGCACGACTCCGTGCTCGCCCAGCTCGCGCACCGCAAGAAGACGCTGCCCGAGCACGACCGCCTCGCCGAGATCGAGGCCGGTCGACGCGAGCTCGACGGTCGTCGCATCGAGGCCGAGACGCTCGTGTCCGACCTCACCCGCGACTCCGGGCGGGCCGAGGCCGAGGTCGAGCAGGTGCGGTCGCGCCGGACCAACAATCAGCGTCGGATGGACGCCGGGCAGATCACCGCCGCCAAGGACCTCGAGAACATGCAGCACGAGATCGTCGCGCTCGACCGTCGCATCGGCACCCTCGAGGACGCCGAGCTCGAGGTGATGGAGGCGCTCGAGCAGGCCCAGGCGCAGCTGCAGGACGTCCAGGTCGACGTCGGTGCCGCCGACGCCGAGGAGGCGTCGCTCGTCGCGTCGCGGGACGAGGCCGTCGAGCGTCTCGACGCCGAGGCCGCCGGTCACGTCGACGACCGGGCCGCCGCGGCCGCCCGGGTGCCGGACGACCTGCTGGCGCTGTACGAGAAGGTCCGCGCCCACCACGGCGGGCTGGGTGCCGCCGCCCTGCGCCAGCGCCGCTGCGAGGGCTGCCGGCTCGAGCTCAACGGCGCCGACCTCCGCGAGCTCAAGCCGCTCCCGGCCGACGAGGTGCTGCGCTGCCCCGAGTGCGACCGGATCCTGGTCCGCACGCCCGAGTCCGGGCTCTGATGGCCGGGTACCGCCGCGTCGTCGTCGAGGCCGACGGCGGCTCCCGGGGCAACCCCGGGCCCGCGGCCTTCGGCGCGCTGATCCGCGACGCCGACACCGGCGCGGTGATCGCCGAGAGCGCCGAGGCGTTCGGCACCGCGACGAACAACGTCGCTGAGTACAAGGGCCTGATCGCGGGTCTGGAGCTGGTGCGCGAGCACGCCCCCGACGCCGAGGTCGAGGTCCGGATGGACTCCAAGCTCGTCATCGAGCAGATGGCCGGCCGTTGGCGGGTCAAGCACCCGGACATGAAGCCGCTGGCGATGGCCGCCCAGCGGATCGCCCCGTTCGGCGTCGAGTGGACCTGGGTGCCGCGCGAGCAGAACAAGGCCGCCGACGCGATCCTGAACGAGGTGCTCGACGTCGCGCAGGGCAAGACGCCGAAGAAGCGCCGGGAGCCCGCGCCCGAGCAGGAGCACGTCGGGTCCGAGACCGGCACCCGCAACCCGATGGCCGGCTGGCGCGACCCGCTCCTCGACCCGCCCACCACGATCCTGCTGCTGCGCCACGGCGTCACCGACAGCACCGTCAACAAGCTCTTCTGCGGCACCGGCGGAGCCGACCCCGGCCTGAACGACCAGGGACGCGACCAGGCCGCCCGCGCCGCCGCGTGGATCGCCGCCCACGGCGGGGCCGACGCCGTGGTCTCGTCGCCGCTCGCCCGCACCCGCGAGACCGCGGCCGCCGTCGGCCGGGCCCTCGACCTCGAGGTCGGCACCGACGACGACCTCGCCGAGGCGTCCTTCGGTGAGTGGGACGGCATGTCCTTCGCCCAGGTGCAGGAGCGCTTCCCCGCCGAGCTGGACGCGTGGCTCGGCTCGACCGCCGTGCCGCCCCCGGGTGGCGAGGCCTACGACTCCGTCTTCACCCGCGCGCGACGTGCGCGCAACCGGCTGGTGAGAGACCACGGCGGCCGCACGGTCGTGGTCGTCAGCCACGTGACGCCGATCAAGATGATGGCGCGCCTCGCGCTCGACGTCCCGATGCCGGTGATCCACCGGCTCGAGCTCGAGCCCGCGTCGATCAGCACCGTCCGCGTGTGGCCCGACGGGCTCTCCACGCTCCGCGGCTGGTCCTTCGTCCCCGAGAGCCCCGCTACGTCTCGGTGACCACGACGTCGAGCCGGGTGCCCTCCTGCTCGACGGTCCAGCCGAGGTCGCGCAGCGCGTCGGCGAGCGCGTCCACCCGACGGACGTCGACGTCCTCGACCAGCAGGGCACGGGCGATCGCGCCCTTCGTGGCCTTGTTGAAGTGGCTGACGATGCTGCGCCGGCCGTCCTTCTCCTGGAGCACGCGGACGGTGGCGGTGCGCGGCGCGAGGTCCCGTCCGGGGCGGAACAGGGCGGCATAGGTGGACGAGCGCAGGTCGACCAGCAGCCCGGAGCCCACGAGCGCGGGCACCTCGGCGGCCAGCGGCGCGCGCCAGGCCGCCGCCACCGGACCCACCCCGGGCAGGGACGTGCCGCCGCTCAGACGGTAGGCGGGGATCCGGTCGCCGGGACGCACGACGCCGAACAGGGCACTCGCGACGGCCAGCCTCGACGTCGCGCGCCGCCGCGCCGACCCCTCGAGCGAGGCGAGGTCGAGCGCCGCGAAGAGCACCCCGGAGTAGACCCGGTCGGCGCGGGCGGTGGGGAGGTCCCACAGCCGGGCGTCGCGGGCCACGGCGTCGGCCTGGGTGGGCCCGAGGCCGAGCACCTCGGCGGCCTTCGTCGGGTCCTGCGACGCGAGGTCGACCAGCGCGTCCACGAGGGTCCGACGGGTGTCGGTGAGCGACGGGCTCGCGAGCGCGTCGAGGTCGAGCGACCTGCCGCGGACGGGGAGGGTCTTGCCCTCCGAGGGCGGCAGCCAGATCAGCACCGGGTCAGGCTAGGCGGTGTCACCAGAGCCAGGCCGTCCAGGCCGACAGCACGGCCGCGCACAGGACCACCAGCACCGGTGTCGTCAGGCCCAGCAGGTGGAACGTCCGGGCCGACGGCGCCGCGTCCTGCGCCCGCAGGCCCGAGCGCCACAGCAGGTTGGCCAGCGAGCCGGCGTAGGTGAGGTTGGCGCCGACGTTGACGCCGACGAGCAGCGCGAGCAGCGCGGCCGGGCCGAGCGGCGTGACGAGCGGCAGCAGCACGAGCGTCGCGGGCAGGTTGTTGACCACCCCGGCCAGCACCATCGCCAGCAGGGCGACGCCGACCAGCCCGACCAGGTCACCGCCCCCGGGCAGGACCCGGCCGACCAGGTCGTCGACGCCGGCGTGGCCCACGGCGATCACCACCACAGCCCAGCACATGACGAAGTAGGCGAACGGGACGTTGGCCGCCGCCCCCACGTCGGGCATCGTCAGCACCCCGCGGCGACGCGCGTGAAGCACCAGGACGACGGCGCCCGCCGCGGCCGGCCAGAACGGCGCGACGTCGAACGGCGACCCGGCGGCGAAGCCGACGAGCACCGCCACGACGGCGCCGAGCGCGAAGCGGGGGACGGGCGGCGGGTCCTCGGTCCGGACGGCGTCGGGCGGCGCCGCGAGGTCGCGGCTGAAGGCGAGCCTCAGCACCAGGTACTCGGCGACGACCGCCACGACCCAGACCGGGGCCATCGCCGCGGCGAAGCCGAGGAACGTCAGGCCCGTCGAGGCGAACACCAGCAGGTTGGTGAGGTTCGAGATCGGCAGCAGCGTGGACGCCGAGTTCGACAGCCGCACGGTGGCGTAGGAGACCGGACGCGGGGAGCGTCCGACGGTGCGTGCGGCCACCACCAGCACCGGGGTGAGGAGCACCGCGGTCGCGTCGAGGCTGAGCGCGGCGGTGACGACGGCGGCCACCCCGAACGACAGGGCCAGGAACCGCGGCCCGGACCTGCGCCCGGCGGCGGCGACGCGGGCGCCCAGGGCCGCGAACAGCCCCTCGGCCGCGCACGCCTGGGCGAGCACCATGATCGCCACCAGGAACGCGATGACGGGCAGCAGCTCACCGGCCTCGTCGATCGCGTCGGGCACCGAGATCGCGCCGGTCAGCAGCGCGACGGCGACGCCCACCGTGCCGACGGCCACCTCCCACCGCACGCGGGGTCTGCTCCCGCCGGGCGTCGTCACGGTGCACAGCGTAGGGACGGGCGTCGTCCCTTCGCTCTAGGGTGTCGTCATGCCCCGCCGCCCCCTGACCGTCGCGCCGGACTCCGCCGCGGCCGTCGCCGCCCAGCTGGACGCCCTCGAGGCCGAGCTGGAGGTGACCGCGGAGTTCCCGCCCGACGTGCTGGCCGAGGCGCAGGAGTCCGCGGCCTCCCCGCAGCTGCCCGAGCGCGACCTCACCGACCTCCCGTTCGTGACGATCGACCCGCCCGGCGCCCGTGACCTCGACCAGGCGATGCACCTCGAGCGCGCGGGTGACGGCTACCGCGTCTACTACGCGATCGCCGACGTCGGCTCGTTCGTGCGCCCCGGCGGCCTGGTGGACGCCGAGGCCCACCGGCGCGGCCAGACGCTCTACGGGCCGTCGCGACGCATCCCGCTGCACCCGCCGGTGCTCAGCGAGGACGCCGCCAGCCTGCTCGCCGACCAGGAGCGGCCCGCCCTGGTGTGGCAGGTCGACCTGAGCCCCACCGGCGAGGGTCGCGGTGCCGAGGTCTTCCGTGCCCGGGTGCGCAGCCGGGCTCAGCACGACTACGCCTCGGTGCAGGCCGCCGTCGACGCCGGCACCGCCGACCCCGTGTTCGCGCTGCTGCAGGAGATCGGCGAGCTGCGCCAGCGGTACGAGCGGGTGCGGGGCGGGGTGAGCCTCCCGCTGCCCGACCAGGAGATCGTCGCCGACGACGGCCGGCTCCGGGTCGAGTACCGCACCAACCTCCCGGTCGAGGGCTGGAACGAGCAGATCTCGCTGCTGGTCGGGATGGCCGCGGCCCACCTGATGCTCTACGCCCAGGTCGGCCTGCTGCGCACGCTGCCGCCCGCCGAGCCGCGCGCGGTCTCGCGCCTGCACCGCACCGCCGACGCCCTCGGCATCGCCTGGCCCGCCGAGATGGCCTACCCCGAATTCGTCCGCACGCTCGACCCCGACTCCCCGCGCGACGTCGCGATGCTCGACGCGTGCACCTCGCTGCTGCGCGGGGCCGGCTACGTCGCGTTCGTCGACGCCGTGCCCGACCAGCCCGAGCACGCGGCGATCGCGTCGGAGTACGCGCACGCCACGGCTCCGCTGCGGCGGCTGGCCGACCGCTACGTCGGCGAGACGTGCCTGGCGATCTGCGCCGGCACCCCGGTGCCCGCCTGGGTGCGCGACGCCCTCGACGGGCTCCCGGCGACCATGCAGGCCTCGGAGCGGCTCGCCCACCGCTACGAGCGCGAGGTCGTCGACCTCGTCGAGGCGGGGATGCTCGCCGGCCGGGTCGGCGAGGATTTCGACGCCGTCGTGGTCGAGGCCGACGCCAAGCAGCCGATGCGCGGCACCGCGATGATCCTCGACCCGGCCGTGGAGGCCGCCGTCTCGTCCGAGCACGACCTGCCCGTCGGCACCCGCGTCCGGGTGCGCCTCACCGAGGCCGACGTCGACGCGCGGCGGGTGCGGTTCTCGCTCGTCTGAGGCGCCTCAGAGCCAGCCGGCGCCCTCGGCGACGAGCAGCACGCCGAAGACGAGGAACGCGGCGGTCGCGCCGTACCGGATGACCCGCTCGGGCAGGTGCCGGCCGAGCACCGCGCCGACGACGATGGCCAGCGCGTCGGCGACCACCATGCCGAGGGTGCTGCCGAGCCAGACGCCGGCGATCGCGACCCAGTCGCTCTCGCGGGTGGCCAGGGTGATGGTGGCGAGCATCGTCTTGTCGCCGAGCTCGGCCAGGAAGAAGGCGACGGCGACGGCGAGGAACGCGGCGCCGCCGGCGGCCTTGGCCTTGGACGCCTCCTCGTCGCTGAGGGTGTCTCCGCGCAGCGTCCACGCGGCGAAGCCGAGGAAGGCGATGCCGGCGACGATCGAGATCGCGTCCTGGCTGTCGGCGAACGCGTCGCCGATCAGGAAGCCGATCCCGACCGATGCCAAGTGCACGACCGCGGTGGCGGCGGTGATGCCCAGCAGCACCTCGCGGACCCGGAAGCGGGTGGCGAACGTCATCGCCATCAGCTGGCTCTTGTCACCCAGCTCGGCCACGAAGATGACGGCGGTGCTGATCAGGAAAGCGTTCATCGGGGTCGATCCTGACGGCCCGCAGGCCGCCCGGACAAGCAAAAGTGACGGCCCTGGCAAGTCATGCGGGACTGGCCGGACGGGTTGGCCACGGCGAACACGAGGACGCGTCGCGGCTGCGGCTCGGGCGGCGGTAGGATGGACCCACGGACGAGTCGGTCGGACGGTCGCGTGAGGTGGTCCGCCACCTCCCGAGGAAGGTCCGGACTCCGAAGAGCAGGGTGGTGGGCAACGCCCACCCACGGTGACGTGCGGGACAGTGCCACAGAGAACAGACCGCCAGCGGCCCTGGCGCCCACGGGCGGCAGGGTGCGGGCAAGGCTGAAACGGTGGTGTAAGAGACCACCAGCGCCCCGGGTGACCGGGACGGCTAGGTAAACCCCACCCGGAGCAAGACCAAGAGGCCCCCGTCACGGCGGGGGCTGCGCCGGTGCCCGAGGACTGCTCGTCCGAGCCGGCGGGTAGGTCGCCAGAGCCCACCGGCAACGGTGGGCCTAGACAGATGGCCGTCCGGGGCTCGCGCCCCGACAGAATCCGGCCTACAGACCGGCTCGTCCGCCCTCCTGACCGCGGCCCTGCACGTCAGGGCCTGACCTGCGGAAGCGGGACACCCGGACGCCGCCAATCCGCACACGGTCCGCAAGGGTGGCGCGTAGGGGCGACACAGAGATCCTCCGGGTGCCGGCTGCGAGCACCGGTCAGAGCATCCAGATCGCCGCGACCATCGCGGGGCACAGGGAGGCCGCCAGCCAGAGTGGGGACAGTGCGTTCCGCTGGATGATCGTGCGGATCAGGACGGTGACGACCAGGCTGATGGTCCCCGCGACGACGAGCAGCCAGATCGCGTCGCCGCGTCGACCCTCGGCGAGAACGACGTGCACCCCGCCCAGCAGGCCGATGCTCGCGAACAGCGTGATGGCGAACAGGCCCAGGGCTCCTACCCGACGGCGGACCCGGTCGATCGAGGTCTGGGCGGCGTACGCGCTGGTGAGGTCGGGCATCTGGTCTCCTGGACCCGCGGTCGGCTCAGTGGGTGGCAGACGAGGGACCCCCGCGGACCACGGACTCCCAGAGAGTCCTCCCGGCCGCGGCGTACGCGACCAGGCCCCCGGGTCCCCGTGGATCACTCGTCCGTCCACCAGTCAACGTCACGCAGCTCCGCGAGGACAGGGACCCAGGCCCCATCCGCGCGGGACCTCTGGCGCTGCCGACCGCATCGCGAAAGGCGCAGTCTCGGACCCTGACTACGTGAAGGTGACCAGACATGACCGCGACGAGCTACCCCATCCGCATCGACGCCCATCTCGACCCGCCGCTGAGCCGATGGCTGTGGCTGGTGAAGTGGCTGCTGGCCATCCCGCACTACGTCGTGCTCTGGTTCCTGTGGGCGGCGTTCGCGCTGCTCAGCGTCGGCGCGTTCTTCGCGATCGTCTTCACCGGTCGGTATCCGCGCTGGATCTTCGAGTTCAACGTCGGGGTCCTGCGGTGGAGCTGGCGGGTCTCGTTCTACGCCTACGGCGCGCTCGGAACCGACCGCTACCCACCCTTCACGCTCACCGAGGTCCCGGACTACCCGGCGCACCTGTTCGTCGACTACCCCGAGCACCTGTCGCGCGGACTCGTGTGGGTCAAGTGGTGGCTGCTCGCGCTGCCGCACTACCTGGTGCTGGCCCTGCTCGTCGGCGGCGCCGCCACCACCACCGACAACGGGGCGCTCGCGGCGTCGGGCATCGTCTGGGGGCAGGGCCTCATCGGGCTGCTGGTGCTCATCGCAGCCGTCATCCTGCTGTTCACGACCCGGTACCCGCAGTCGGTCTTCGACCTCGTGGTCGGTCTGCACCGCTGGGTGTACCGCGTGATCGCTTACGCCGCGCTGATGACCGACCAGTACCCGCCGTTCCGTCTCGACCAGGGTGGCGAGGGGGTGCCTTCACCGCCGGTGGCGCCACCGGCTCCTGCTCCCGTCGCGGCCGGGTAGGACCGCGCCACCCGTCAGCCGACCGCCGTGCCGAACAGCCGACCGATCGCATAGGTGAGGGCGAGACCCGCGGCCCCACCGACCACGACGCGGGCGACGGCGAGCCGGGTGCTGCTCCGGCCCAGGGTCGAGCTCACCCACCCGGTGATCGCCAGGGCGATCAGCACCGACATCACCGTGACCGGCACGCGCCAGGCCTCGGGCGGGAGCAGGATCGCGACGAGGGGGAGCGCGGCGCCCACGACGAACGAGACAGCGGAGGCGAACGCGGCCTGGGTCGGGCTGGTGAGCGAGTCGGGGTCGAGGTGGAGCTCGGCCTCGGCGTGCGCGGCGAGGGCGTCGTGGGCCGTCAGCTCGACGGCGACTCGCTCGGCGGTCTCGACGGACAGACCCTTCGCCCGGTAGATCCCCGCCAGCTCCTCCAGCTCGGCGTCCGGATCGTCGACCAGCTCCCGTCGCTCCAGGGCGAGCTGGGCGGACTCGCTGTCGCGCTGGCTGCTGACGGAGATGTACTCGCCCAAGGCCATCGAGACGGCGCCGGCGACGAGCCCGGCCAGGCCTGCGGTGAAGATGGCCGCGCGCGAGCTGGTCGCCCCGGCGACCCCGACCACCAGGCCCGCCGTCGACACGATGCCGTCGTTGGCCCCCAGCACACCGGCGCGAAGCCAGTTGAGCCGTCCGGCCGTGCCCGGCTCGTGGGCCTCGCCCGGGTGTGGTCGCGCTGATCGGGGTCGCGGGTCGTCCATGTGGCAGCTCGATCTCAGACGAGGAACGAGCGCCACGGACGTCGCGGCGTGGCCACCGACGGCTCGCCGCGCTCGAGGACCGGGGCGGCGATGACCCGCACCGGGTCGGACCTCATAGGGCGACGGGCGTGCTCGGCACGACGACGAGCGGGCACCAGGTTCGGGCGAGGAGCCGCTTGGTCGTCGATCCGACCCAGGGCCGCTCGTGATCAACGGGGTGCGGGCGGCCGACCACGACGAGGTCAGCATCCTGCGACCACGTCCCGCCGAGGCCGGCGGCGGTCCCGAACCCGGTCTCGACGCGGGCCTCGACCGTGGGGTAGTCCGCGCGGAATCCGCTGACGATCTCGGCGACCTCGCGCCCGACGTCGCGGCGACCGTCGTCGGACGGGCCCGTCGACGTGGCGTGCAGGACCACGAGGTCGGCTCGCCGCCAGTCGGCCTCGGCGTAGGCGACGTCGAGGACGGCGCGGGACGTGTCGTCCACGTCGACGACCGCCACGACGCGCCCGTGTCCGCCCTGGCGGGGCCTCCATCGGTCGGGAACCGAGATGATGGGGCACGTCGAAGCCTTGATCACACCGGTCGAGGTCTCGCCGTCCCAGAGCCGCTCGGCCCAGTGCGCGTGACGGCCGACCACGACGCAGAGGGCGTCCCCGGACAGCGTCGACAGCAGGTGGATCGGGTCGTCGAGCTCGAGCACGGTCCGAACCGTCATGTCCACGGGCAGGCTCAGCTCGGACAGGACGTCGGCGACGACCTTGGCCCCGTGGTCGTGGGCAGCTCGGACATCGGCCTTCGTCGCGATGTCCACGAACAAGGGATTGGCCCACCCGTGGGCCACGACGAGCGGTGCACCCTGGCGTGCGGCGGTGTCGGCGGCGAACCGAGCGGCACGGCCCGCCTGCGCAGAAGTGTCCACGCCGACGACGACGGCGTTGGCGGCGATGCTGGCGTCCATGGGGTCTCCTCTCGACCTCCTCCAGCGTGTGCGGCGAGGCGCCTCACTCGACAGGGGCGAACGTCCCGCGGGACGTGCCCGTACGTCACCCGCCGGTCGCGGTCCCCATCGTCTCGAGCTCGGACTTCATCTCGGTGCCGAACACGGCGGCCTGGGTGCGTCGCTCCATGTCGAGCTTGGCCAGCAGGCCCGAGACGTAGTTCTTGACCGTCTTCTCGGCGACGAACAGCTCGGCCCCGATCTGGCGGTTGGTCATGCCGGTCGCGATGAGGACGAGGATCTGACGCTCGCGGGCGCTGAGGCGTGACAACCGTCGGTCGACCGGACGCGGCTCGCGCAGCCTGCGCAGGACCCGCTCGGTGACGGCGGGGTCGAGCAGCGACTGCCCGTCGGCCACGAGGCGGATCGACTCGACCAGCCGCGACCCGCCGACCTCCTTCAGCAGGTAGCCCGCAGCCCCGGCCATCACGGCCGCGTAGACAGCCTCGTCGTCGTCGTACGAGGTCAGGATCAGGCTCCGGACCGGCGGATCCAGGGCGCCGACAGCGCGGCAGACCTCCACGCCGCTGCCGTCGGGCAGGCGGCCGTCGACCACGGCGACATCAGGGCGCGCGGCCGGGATGCGAGCGAGGGCGTCGCGGACGTCGCCGGCCTCGCCGACGACCTCCATGTCGTCGTGGCTGCTGATCAGGTCGGCCAGGCCTCGGCGGACGATCTCGTGGTCGTCGACGAGGAAGATGCGGATCATGGTGCCTCCTGGGGCAGGGGGACGGTCCACGTGAGGGTGGTGCCACGAGGAGAGCGGGCATCGACGTGGCAGGTTCCACCGTGTGCCTCGGCGCGGTCAGCGAGGTTCGCGAGCCCGCTGCGCCTCGTGGACGATGCGGGGGCTCCGCGTCCGTCGTCGCCGATCACCAGGGTGAGCCTCTGCCGAGTCGCCCGGACGGTGATCGTCACGCCCGACGCGGCTGCGTGACGGTTCACGTTGGCCATCGCCTCGCGCAGGACGGCGAGAACGTCGGCATGCATCGCTGCCGGGACGAGGAGGTCGACCGGTCCGTCGAAGTCCACCCTAGGCTGTGTGCGCAGCGACGGCATGGCTGTGCCGACCAGGGCCAGGACCTGCGCGCGCAGGGTCGGGCCGTCGGCGGCGGGATCGGTGTGCAGCGCGAAGATGCTGGTGCGGATCTGACGGATGGTGCCGTCCACCTCGTCGACCTGCGCGCGGACGCGGTCGCGGTCGGGACCGTCGGGCATCCGGATGCTGACTCCCTGCAGGCTCAACCCGGTCGCGAAGAGCCGCTGGATGACGTGGTCGTGCAGGTCCCGGGCGATGCGATCGCGGTCCTCGAGCAGGGCGATACGTCCCTGGTCGACCTGGGCGTCGGACAGCTCGAGCGCCAACGCCGCCTGCGCGGCGAAGGACGATGCCACGTCGAGGTCCTGGTCGGAGAACGCCGCGGCGCCGGCGTTCCGGGCGACGGAGATGGCGCCACGGGGGCCGGTGGCCGTCGTCATCGGCACCGCCATCGCCGGTCCGAGATCGAGCCCGCTGAGGTGGGGCACGACGCTGCTGCCGGCCACGTCCGCGACGAGCTGCGGGCGGCCGGAGGTGAACGCCGCACCGGCCATGGTCCCGGCGACGGGGACCAGCAGGCCGGCGACAGAGTCGCGGCGCGACCCGACGGCTCGCTCGAACCGAAGGTGGTCAGGGTCGCCGGGCGCGGTCAGGGCGATCCCGACCAGGTCGGCACCTGCCAGGTCCAGGACGGTGCGGGCGATGAGTGTCAGCAGGTCTTGGTCGTCGGGCACGAGGAGCCTTTGGGTGACGTTCGCCACGGCCGCGGACAGCCGCTCGCGTCGCTGGCTCTCGCCGAACAGGCGGGCGTTGGCGATGGCGACGCCGGCGGTGGCAGCCAGGGCCGACGCGAGCTCCTGGTCGTCGGCGCTGAACTCCCCGTTGATGCTCTCAGTCAGGTAGAGGTTGCCGAACACCTCGTCACGGACCCTCAGGGGGACACCCAGGAAGGTCTTCATCGGGGGATGGTGCGCGGGGAACCCGACCGAGCGGGGGTCGTCGCTGATGGAGGGCAGACGCACGGGCGTCGGGTCGTCGATGAGGGCGCCGAGGAGGCCGCGCCCCTCGGGTAGTCGTTGGTCCATCTTCTCGACGGCGGCCGGAGTCATCCCGACGTGGATGAACTCCTCGAGGGTGCCGTCGGTGCCGGTGACGCCGATGGCCCCGTAGCGGGCGCCGACGAGCTCGACGGCGACCTGGATGATCTCGCGTAGGACGCCGGCCAGGTCGAGATGTTCGACGATCGACTGGTTGGCGCGGATGAGGCGGCGGAGCCGGACGTGGGTCGAGATCACCTCGTCGGCCCTCTTGACGAGCTGCTCGAGAAGACGCTCGAAGTCCAGCCGTGGGCCGGCGGTCTCGACCATGAGGATCCCTCCAGACCTGATGTGGGTCCGGGGACTGGGGAGCCGACCCCACCGTAGCCCTCGTTCGCGCCCCTCCGGACCAGGTGCGGCTCAGCAGGTCCGCGTCAGCCATGCCTCGGAACGGCTCAGCAGCACCGTCGGGGAGTCCCTGGCGTCGTCGGCCCGCAGATCGGCGGCGCACACCAGGACCGAACGGACCACCGCCCCCGCGCTCCTCTGCGCACGGTTGCGCATCAGCGCCGACTCGATGACCTGGCCGACCATCCGCCGCCGGCCGGCGGCAGCATGGCGGGTCCGGACTGCCGTGGTCATCGCTGGTGGACCGAGCGCCCGGAGACCCGCTCGACGGAGATCCCGATCCAGAGGTTGCGCACCCCGTCGGCCCAGGGGAGCGGGGGCGACGGCGTCCACAGCCGGGCGAGAAGCTCGGGGTCGGTCACGCGACGGGCAGTCCCCGTCAGCAGCACCGACCAACCGGACCGTTCGTCGGCGTGCACGTCGTCGACCTCGAACGACGCGGCTTGTCCCTCGGCGTTTCGCGCGATCAGCCCGAAGGCCGAGGTGCGGAAGTAGATGTCGTCGTCGAGGCGGGTGAACGCGACGGGCAGGACCTGGATGGCCTCGTCGACCATGAGTGCGACCCGACCGACCTGCTGACCGTCGACCAGCGACCAGCACTGGGTGGGGTCGAGATCCTCCTGGTGCCCGCGCGGCGGCGAGGTCGAGATGCTGTCTGGGTGCGGCATGGGGTCTCCGTTCGGGTGGACGCCCTCAGCCTGACCGACCGTGGGACCTGCTGACCACGGTCGTGGGCCCCCCGGCTTGCGGGACCTTGGTCCCCGCCGTGGTGGCCGTTGGCCGGTGGGGCCACGACTGGTCGCCGAGCCAGGCTGAGGGTTCACGACCTGGAGGTCACGATGTCCCTCACGCCCACGCCGCCGACTGACTCCTACGTCGGCCCGCGTCCGTCGCATCGTCCTCTCGACGTCTGTCTGACGGTCGCGGTCGACGACTCCGCCTCCTCGGTCGACGTGCTCGTGCGCGAGATGGGACGAGCACAACGGATGGACGCCGAGCTGCGGGTCGTGCCCGTCCACCCGCTCGCCGGGATGACCGACGCGGCGATGGCACGGATGGTCGCCGTGGCGCTCTCGCGCGTCGCCGTCCCCCCGCGCGTCTCCTGCCCGTCGATCGAGGTCGCGCCGTGAGCAGCCCCGGCGTGGTCGTCGGCGTCGACGGGACGGTTGCCTCGCGCAACGCCCTGGCCTGGGCGGTCGAGCACGCGACCGCGACCGGCTCGCGGCTGACCGCGGTGACCGCCTACTGGGCGGGTCCGGTACTGGACGAGGCGCGCGGGAGCGTCCTGGCGGCGCGGCGGTCCAATGCCCTGCACGTGCAGATGCGGGCGATCGCCCAGCTGGGCTCGGCGACCAGCGACCGGTGCGAGATCGAGAGCCGCGTGGTCCACGGTGCGCCGGCCGAGGTCCTGCTGGAGGCATCCGAGGGCGAGCGGCTGCTGGTCGTCGGCACCGATCACGAACGTGGCTGGCGGCGGATGGTCGACGGCTCGGTGAGCCACGACTGCCTCCGCGACGCATCGACACCGGTGGTCGTCGTGCCGGTCGAGGACGCGGCACCGGTGGACCTGGACCTGGACGCCGAGGTGCTCCGGGGCTCGGGGTCCGAACCGGCGGAGATCGGGGCCTAGGCAGCTGGACTCAGGCTGGGCCCAGCAGCTGGCGAGCGCCGTCGCTCGTCGGGTCGTCGAGCACCGCGAGTGCGACCTCCCGCAGCGGCTGCCTGTTGCTCCGGGCCTGGGCGCGGAGGATCTCGAACGCCGCCTCGACGTCGATCCCTCGTGCGCGTCCGATCGCGCCCTGCTCGCTCTGGAGCTGGAACAGCTCGAGGAGCCGGCCACTGTTGCTCGAGGCCGCCATGACGTGCAGGACGTCGTGCTGGTCGGCCAGGAGGAGGCCGGCGGTCGCGGCGCCGCTCACCTCGACCGCCCGCGTCGTGACGTCGTGGAGGAAACCGACCAGGTCGAAGGCGTCGACGAGCGAGTCGGCCATCTCGACGAAGATCTCCGACAGGTTCTCGGTCGTGATCACCGCCGGCCACCGCCGCCGGCCGAGCGAGGAGCGTGCGTCTGCTCGGACATGGATGTCGCTCGACCTGTCGGCCACCTGGAGCCTCGCCCACCGAGAGGCACACGCACATGGAGAAGTACTCCCTCACGACGCTGGTACGCCTTGAGCTCGACGACGCTCGACGCGCCTCGAGCGGACGGGTCGCCAAGACGGTCTACGGCGGCCCGGCCCAGGCGTCGTCGTCGACGTCGTGCTCCTTGTGGCTCAGCTGGTCGCGGAAGCTCGGCCCGACCGGCGGCTGGGACGCAGGGACGCCCTGTCCGCCGAGGAGGTGACCGCCCTCGTTCTCCCAGACCATCTCCCGGGTGCCGGGCGCGGCGGTGTGCGGTGCGGCGGGGGTGGCGTGGACGTCGGTGCTCACGGTGTCGACCCGGTGCCATGGTCGCCGGTCGGCCACGTCCAGCAGGTCACGGAAGGGTCGTCCTCGCCATGGGTGCGGGTGTACGCACGAGCGGAGAGACGTGCGTCGGCCATCATCTGGCGCAGGGTGGCGGCGCGGCTGCCGAGGGAGGGCACCTGGTCGATGACGTCCATGACGAGGTGGAACCGGTCGAGGTCGTTCATCATCACCATGTCGAACGGTGTGGTGGTGGTGCCCTCCTCCTGGTACCCGCGGACGTGGATGTTCGCGTGGTTGGTCCGCTTGTAGGTGAGGCGGTGGATCAGCGATGGGTACCCGTGGAATGCGAACACGACCGGGGTGTCGGTGGTGAACAGCGCGTCGAAGCCGAGGTCGGACAGGCCGTGGCCGTGGACGTAGTCGGGCTCCAGGCGCAGCAGGTCGACCACGTTGACGACGCGGACCTTGAGGCCGGGCAGATGGGTGCGCAGCAGGTCGGCGGCGGCGAGGACCTCCAGGGTGGGGACGTCGCCGGCGGCGGCGAGGACCACGTCGGGATCGTCGGGCTCGGTGGAGGCCCAGTCCCAGATGCCCAGGCCGCGGGTGCAGTGGGCGACGGCGTCCTCGATGCCCAGGTAGCTCAGCGCGGGCTGCTTGCCGGCGACGATGACGTTCACGTGGTCGCGGCTGCGCAGGCAGTGGTCGGTGACCGACAGCAGGGTGTTGGCGTCCGGCGGCAGGTAGACGCGGACGATCTCGGACTGCTTGTCGATGACGTGGTCGATGAAGCCGGGGTCCTGGTGGGAGAAGCCGTTGTTGTCCTGGCGCCAGACGTGCGAGGTCAGCAGATAGGTGAGCGAGGCGATCGGGGCCCGCCAGGTGATCTTGCGGGTGGTCTTGAGCCACTTGGTGTGCTGGTTGACCATCGAGTCGACGATGTGGATGAAGGCCTCGTAGCAGGTGAACAGACCGTGGCGGCCGGTGAGCAGGTAGCCCTCGAGCCAGCCCTGGCAGAGGTGCTCGGACAGCACCTCCATGACGCGTCCGTCGGGCGCGAGGTGGTCGTCGCCGGGCAACGTCTCGGCGTCCCAGGCGCGGTCGGTGACCTCCAGGACGGCGCCGAGCCGGTTGGACAGCACCTCGTCGGGACCCATCAGACGGAAGGTGTCGGGGTTGGCGGCGATGACGTCGCGCAGGTAGGTGCCGGCGACGCGGGTGGCCTCGGTCGACCCCGTGCCGGGCGCGTCGACCGTGACGGCGTGCTCACGGAAGTCCGGCAGGACCAGGTCATGCAGCAGCAGCCCACCGTTGGCGTGCGGGTTGGCGCTCATCCGGCGGGTGCCTGACGGTGCGAGGGCCTCGAGCTCGGGGAGCAGGCGTCCGGTGGGGTCGAAGAGGTCCTCGGGGTGGTAGCCGCGCATCCAGGCCTCGAGCTGGTCGCGGTGGGCGGCGTTGGTCCGGGTCTCGGCCAGCGGCACCTGGTGGGCACGGAAGGTGCCCTCGACGGGCAGGCCGTCGACGACCTCGGGGCCCGTCCAGCCCTTGGGGGTGCGAAGGACGACCATCGGCCACGCGGGACGCCCGGTGCCGGTGCCCGCGCGGGCCCGGCTCTGGATCGCGGCGATGCGGTCGGCGGCGGTGTCCAGGGCGTCGGCGAGCAGTGAGTGGACGACGGCCGGGTCGTCGCCGGTGACGAAGATCGGGTCGTGGCCGTAGCCGCGCATCAGGTCGGCCAGCTCGTCCTCGGGGACCCGGGCCAGGACGGTGGGGTTGGCGATCTTGTACCCGTTGAGGTGCAGGATCGGCAGGACCGCGCCGTCGGTGACCGGGTTGACGAACTTGTTGGAGTGCCAGCTGGCCGCGAGCGGGCCGGTCTCGGCCTCGCCGTCGCCCACGACGCAGGCGACGACGAGGTCGGGGTTGTCGAACGCGGCGCCGTAGGCGTGGACGAGGGCGTAGCCGAGCTCGCCGCCCTCGTGGATCGACCCGGGGGTCTCGGGTGCGACGTGGCTGGGGATGCCTCCGGGAAAGGAGAACTGGCGGAACAGGGCCCGCATGCCGTCCTCGTCCTGGGGCACCGAGGAGTAGACCTCGCTGTACGTGCCCTCCAGGTAGGCGTTGGCGACGATGGCGGGCCCGCCGTGGCCGGGGCCGGTGACGAGCAGGACGTCCAGGTCGCGGGCGGCGATGACCCGGTTGAGGTGGGCGTAGAGCAGGTTCAGACCCGGTGTGGTGCCCCAGTGGCCCAGCAACCGGGGCTTGACGTGCTCGGCGGCGAGCGGCTCGCGCAGCAGTGGGTTGGCCATCAGGTAGATCTGGCCGACCGAGAGGTAGTTCGCCGCCCGCCAGTACCGGTCGAGCAGGACCAGGTCCTCGCGCACCGCGGGCGTCGTGGGCGTGGTGTCAGCGACCATCGGCGTGGCCGTTCGTGCTCGCGGCGGGGAAGTGTTCAGGGTCGATCGTCCAGCTGGCCTCGGCGGGCGCGGCCACGGGGACCGGGACGGGCACGCCCGCCGGGGCCGGGCGTGTCGCTGCCGCGGTCTCGCGCTCCATGAACGCGCCGAGCTCGGCGATCGTGGTCATCAGCGGGGCGGGGAAGACGACGGTGGTGTTCTTGTCGACGCCGAGCTCGACCAGGCTCTGCAGGTTGCGCAGCTGCAGGGCGAGCGGGTGCTCCATCATGATGTCCGACGCGTCGCCCAGCGCCGTCGCGGCGAGGTGCTCGCCCTCGGCGTTGATGATCTTGGCGCGCTTCTCGCGCTCGGCCTCGGCCTGGCGGGCCATCGCGCGCTTCATCGACTCGGGGAGCTGGATGTCCTTGAGCTCGACCAGCGTGACCTCGACGCCCCACTCGACGGTGGCGACGTCGAGGATGGCGCGGATGTCGGTGTTGATCTGGTCGGTCTCGGACAGGGTCTCGTCGAGGGTGTGCTGCCCGACGACCTTGCGCAGCGTCGTCTGGGCGATCTGGTCGATCGCTGAGCGCACGTCGGCGATGGCGACGACCGAGCGAATCGGGTCGACGACCTTGAAGTAGGCGACGGCCGAGACGTCGACGCTGACGTTGTCGCGGGTGATGATGCCCTGGCTCTGGATCGGCATCGTGATGATCCGTAGCGTCACGCGGTGGAGCACGTCGACGAACGGGATGATCAGCCGCAGGCCGGGCAGCCGGACGTCCTGGACGCGGCCGAGGCGGAACAGCACCCCCTGCTCGTACTGTCGGACGACCTTGACGGCCAGTGCGAGCCCGATCAGGGCGAGCGCGAGGACGACGACGAGCGTCGCGAGTACGGCATCCATGGTGGTTCTCCTTCGGAAGACAGTGCCTCCACCGTCGTCCGGCTGCCGCCTCGTCCCCAGGGTCCGACGTCGCCCGGCGGCGGGACCTAGGGCACTGGGACGGGACGGTCCAGGTCGCGAGCATCGGTGGTGGGACCCACCGGCCCCCGATCGCGCGAGGGAGCACCGATGGTCCACGTTCACACCGCCGAGCGTCAGGGGGCCCCGACGGCGCCTGTCGCGGGCGACGAGTCCTCCGACGCCAGACGCCCGCTGGACGAGCTGCTGCGCGACCTGCACACGACGGAGCAGGGTCTGAGCGCCGTCGAGTCGACCAGACGTCTGGCGGTCGACGGACCCAACGAGCTCAGCCACCCCGGCGGACGGCGCTGGCCCGGCCAGCTCCTGGCCCAGGTCACCCAGCCGCTGGTGGTGCTGCTCGTGGCCGCCGCGGCACTGGCATGGGTGGGCGGCACACCGGCAGTGTCGATCGCCGTGCTCGTCGTGGTCGTGCTCAACGCCGGCTTCGCGTTCGTCCAGGAGATGCAGGCCGAACGGGCCGTCGACGCCCTCAGTGCCTTCCTGCCGCCGACCGCCCGCGTGGTGCGCGACGGCGTCCTCGGCGAGGTCGAGGCCCGCACCCTGGTGCCCGGCGACCTGATGCTGGTCGCCGAGGGCGACCGGGTCTGCGCCGACGGCAGGATCGTCACCGGCACCGCGTCGCTCGACCTGTCGTCGTTGACCGGGGAGGCGGTGCCCGTCAGCCGATCCGCTGATCGACGCGAACGCACCGGCGTGCTGCTCGAAGCACGTGAGCTGGTGTTCAGCGGGACCACCTGCACCGCCGGGGAGCTGCGGGTGGCCGTCACCCGCACCGGGATGCGCACCGAGCTCGGCCGCATCGCGTCGCTGTCCCAGCGCGGCGTCGTCGAGCCCAGCCCGCTGGAGCAGCAGGTGCGCCGCGCCACCTGGGTGATCGCGATCGTCGCGGTCGCGGTCGGTGCCGCCTTCCTGCCAGTCGGCGTGGCCGCCGGACTCGGGTGGGCTGCTGCCATCAGCTTCTCGATCGGCCTGATCGTCGCCAACGTCCCCGAGGGCCTGCTGCCCACGATCACCCTGGCGTTGGCCGCCGGGGTCCGCGACCTCGCCCGCCGCGGCGCCGTGGTCAAGCGCCTGTCGGCGGTCGAGACGCTCGGCTCGACGACCGTCATCTGCACGGACAAGACCGGCACCCTGACCGAGAACCGGATGACGGTCACCCGGCTCTGGGTCGGTGGGCGCGACCTCGACGCGGACGTGTCCGCTGACGTGCCCGGGGTGCGCGACCTGATGACGTGCGCGGCGGCATGCACGACTGCCCAGCTGGCAGCCGACCCGGCCGCCGCCGGGACCGGCGACCCGACCGAGCTGGCCCTGCTGCGGCTCGCGCTCGCCCGCGGCGTCGCCGTCGCACCCGACGTTCGGACGGCCGGGCGCGTCGCCGTCTTCGCGTTCGACCCGCACGTCAAGCGGATGAGCACCATCGATCGGGCCCTCGACGGACCCACGGTGCACACCAAGGGTGCGCTGGAGACCGTGGCGCCACGCTGCAGCCACGTGCTCGACGGTGCCGGCGAAGCCGTCACGCTGGACGATGAGGCCCGGCTCTTGCTCGACGCAGCTCTGGACGCCTACGCGGCAGCCGGCCTCAGGGTCCTGGCCGTCGCCCGCCGCCCCGCAGAACCGACTCCGCACGGCACCGACGACCGCGACCGGGTCGAGAGCGACCTGACCCTGCTCGGCCTGGTCGCGATGGTCGACCGTGCCCGCCCGGGGGTGGCTGAGGCCGTCGCCGACGCCCATCGTGCCGGGATCACCATCCACGTCATCACCGGCGACTACGGACCCACTGCCGCCGCGATCGCCCACCAGGTCGGCATCGGCGCCGACGGGGGACCGATCGTGGCCGGCGGCGACCTGGACGCGATGAGCGACAGCGAGCTCGACGCGGTGCTGGCGGGCGACGCCGAGATCGTGTTCGCGCGCACCTCCCCGGAGGGCAAGCTGCGCATCTGCCGGGGGCTGCAGGCGCGCGGCGAGGTCGTCGCGATGACCGGCGACGGCGTCAACGACGCACCCGCCCTGCGCCACGCCGACATCGGTGTCGCGATGGGCCGCTCAGGCACCGACGTCGCCCGCGACGCCGCCACCATGGTGCTCACCGACGACAACTTCGCCACCATCGTCGCCGCCGTCGCCGAGGGGCGCCGCGTGTTCGACAACGTGCGCAAGTTCGTCCTGTACATCTTCGCCCACGCCGTCCCCGAGGTCGTCCCGTTCCTGGTGTTCGCCCTCTCGGGCGGGACGGTACCGCTCCCGCTGACGGTGCTGCAGATCCTCGCGATCGACATCGGCACCGAGACACTCCCCGCTCTCGCCCTCGGCCGCGAACCGGCAGAGCCCGGCCTGATGGAACGCCGACCCCGTGGACGTAGCGCCGGCGTCATCGACCGCGGCCTCCTGCTGCGCGCGTGGGCCCTGATGGGGGCCGTCTCCGCGGTCCTGGTGATGGGCGCCTACCTGTGGTCCCTGTGGTCCTCGGGGTGGCGTCCCGGTGGCGGCACCGGAACCGAGCAGATCTCGCACCAGGCTTACCTGGAGGCGACCACGATCACCTTCCTGGCGATCGTCGCCTGCCAGATCGGTACCGCGTTCGCCTCGCGCACCGACCACGCCTCCCTGCGGACCGTCGGCATCCTGACCAACCCGCTGCTGCTGTGGGGCATCGTGTTCGAGCTCGTCTTCACCGCCGCCCTGGTCTACCTGCCGTGGCTGCAGGACGTGTTCGGCACCGCGGCGCTGTCACCGACTCAGCTGCTCATCGTCGTCCCCTTCCCGTTCGTGGTGTGGGGAGTCGACGAGATGTTCCGTCTGCGCCACCGACGCACCGCAGGCGGACACCGTGGCGGGGACCAAGGTCCCGCCCGGACGGGGACGTCGGCGGTCGTCGCCGGGGCCCATGACCCTGCACCGGCAGGCGCCCGATCGCGAGGGTGGGGGCACGGGCGCGCACCGCGCCGTCCGGGCACCCAGGAGACGTCGTGACGAACCTCAAGGCCGGCCCCGAGCCGGCCACCACCCCGCAGTCCGCGCCACCGGTCGATGGCCGTGGCCTCGGCCTGACCCAGACCACGGCGCTCATCGTCGGCAGCATCATCGGCGTCGGCGTGTTCAGCCTGCCGTACTCGCTGGCCTCCTACGGCCCGATCAGCCTGGTCGCCATGGGCCTGGCCACCGTCGGCGCGCTCGCACTGGCACTGTTGTTCGCCGCCCTCAGCAAGCGGATGCCCGCCGACGGCGGCCCCTACGCCTACGCCAGGGCCGCGTTCGGCAACGCCGTCGGCTTCGGCAACGCCTGGACCTACTGGATCACCGCCTGGGCCGGCAACGCCGCCATCGCCGTCGGATGGGTCTACTACGTCGAGAACTTCGTCAACCCCGGTGGCGCCAAGGCGTGGTCCATCCTGATCGCCCTGGTCGGCCTGTGGATCCCCGCGGCGGTCAACCTGACCGGCCTGCGCAACGTCGGCAGCTTCCAGCTCGTCACGACGATCACCAAGTTCGTCCCCCTGCTCCTGATGGCCACCGTCGGTCTGTTCTTCGTCCAGAGCGCGAACTTCACGCCGTGGAACGTCAGCGGCGACTCCAGCTGGTCCGCGATCGGCGGCGCCATGGCGATCTGCCTGTTCAGCTACCTGGGCGTCGAGGCGGCGGCCGTCGCCGCGGCCAAGGTCCGCGACCCTGCACGCAACGTCCCCCGCGCCACCGTCTACGGCACCGCGGGCAGCGCCGTCGTCTACCTGCTCTCGATGGTCGCGGTGTTCGGCATCCTGCCCGCGTCCGTCCTGGCCCAGGACGAGAACAAGGCCTCCTACGCCGTCGCCGCCAACAGCATCGTCGGCGGCTCCTGGGCCGGCGACCTCGTGGCCGTCGCGGTCGTCGTCTCGGGCGTCGGCGCCCTCAACGGCTGGACGATGATCTGCGCCGAGATGCCCCGCGCCGCCGCCGACGACGGCCTCTTCCCCACGATCTTCGCCAGGCTCAGCCCACGCGGCGTGCCCACCTTCGGCGTCGTCGCCTCGACCGCGCTCGCCTCGGTCGCCGCCGTGATCAGCTTCGCCGGCGCCAGCGGGTCGACGGTCTTCACGACCCTGGTGCTGATGTCAGGCATCACCGCCGCCGTCCCGTACGCGTTCTCGGCCCTGGCCCAGATCGTCTGGCGAGTCCGCGAGCGCGGCACCCTGCGCACCGCCCTGTTCGTCCGCGACGTGGTCGTCGCCGTCGTCGCGCTCGTCTTCTCGCTGGCGTTCATCTACTACTCCCGCAACAGCGGAGGCAGCTGGTACGTCGTCTGGGGCCCGTTCCTGATGACCGGCGGCGCCCTGGCCCTCGGCGTCCCGGTGTTCCTCGCCCAGCGCAAGCACATGACACCCATCGTCCCGAGCACCAACGCCCCCAGCACCACGGAAGGAACATCATGACCACCACACTCGGCGTCCACTCCGAGGTCGGCCAGCTGACCCAGGCGATCGTCCACCGCCCTGGTCTCGAGCTCAGCCGCCTCACCCCGTCCAACTGCCGCGACCTGCTCTTCGACGACGTCCTGTGGCCCGAGAAGGCCCGCGAGGAGCACGACGCGTTCGCCGCCGCCCTGAGCATCCGCGGCGTCCAGGTCCACCACTTCGACACCCTGCTGTCCGAGACCCTCGCCCAGCCCGACGCACGGTCGTTCGTCCTGGACCGCGTGTGCACGCCCGAGCAGGTCGGCCCGACGCTCGCCCGACCCCTGCGGGCCATGTTCGACGACCTAGCGGCACCCGAGCTCGCCGAGCTGCTCATCGGCGGCGTCACCAAGTCCGACCTGTCGCCCCTGGACGCGCACAGCCTGCGTTGGCGCACCCTGGGGCTGGACGACTTCGTCCTGGCGCCGCTGCCCAACACCCTGTTCCAGCGCGACACCTCCGCGTGGGTTTACGGCGGTGTGTCGGTCAACCCCATGGCGATGGGTGCCCGCCGCCGCGAGTCGCTCCACACCCGCGCCGTCTACGACTTCCACCCGCTGTTCACCCAGGCCGAGACGTTCCCCGTCCTGTACGGCGGCGACGACCTCGACCACCAGCCGGCCACCCTCGAGGGCGGCGACATCCACGTCCTCGGGCGCGGCGTCGTCCTGATCGGCATGGGGGAGCGCACCACCGCCATGGGCGTGGAGATCCTCGCCCGGCAGCTGTTCGCGCGCGGTGAGGCCAGCACCGTCATCGCCGTCCAGCTGCCCAGGTCCCACGCCCTGATGCACCTGGACACCGTGCTGACGATGATCGACGTCGACACCTTCGTCCAGTACCCCGGTCTGGACGTCTCCGAGGCCAGGTCGTGGGTGCTGACCCCCACCGACCCCGAGGAGGTCGTCGAGCACGACGACGCCGGCATCCACGTCGAGCACCGTGACGACCTGTTCGCGACCATCGCCGAGGCGCTCGGCGTCGACAAGCTGCGGGTCCTGGTCGCCGACGAGGACCGCCGCGCCGCGGAGCGTGAGCAGTGGGACGACGCCAACAACTTCCTGACCCTCTCCCCAGGCGTCGTCGTGGGCTACGAGCGCAACACCGTCACCAACCGGCTGCTCGGTGACCACGGCATCGAGGTCGTCCCCATCCCCGGCAACGAGCTCGGACGCGGACGCGGCGGGTCGCGCTGCATGACGTGTCCCATCGAGCGGACGGGGATCTGAGCATGACCGCGACGACCGTCGACACCACCGCACCGGGCTCCCTGCTCAAGGAGCTCGATCTGGACAAGGCCGGGTTCATGGACCTGGTGGCCAGCGCCCGGCGGCTCCGTCTGGACAAGGCCGTCGGCCAGGAGACCCGGCACCTGGTGGGCAAGAACATCGCCCTGATCTTCGAGAAGGCCTCCACCCGCACCCTGTGCGCGTTCGAGGTCGCCGCCTACGACCAGGGCGCCCACGTGACCTACCTGGGCCCGACCGCGACCCACATCGGCCGCGAGGAGTCCGCTGCGGACAGCGCGCAGGTGCTGGGCCGGATGTTCGACGGCATCGAGTACCGCGGGTTCGCGCAGTCGACCGTCGAGGACCTGGCCGCCTTCTCCGGAGTCCCGGTCTGGAACGGACTGACCGACCAGTGGCACCCCACCCAGATGCTCGCCGACGTCCTCACCATCTGTGACCACCACGACGGCGACATCGAGGACGTCGTCGTGTGCTTCACCGGTGACGGGCGCAGCAACGTCGCCCGCTCGCTGCTGGTCACCGGGGCCCTGCTCGGCCTCGACGTCCGGATCGCCGCCCCCGAGGAGCTGTGGCCCCCCGAGACGGTGATCGCCTCCGCGCGCGGCCTGGCCGCCACGAGCGGCGCACGCGTCCTCGTCACCGCCGACGTGGACGAGGCCGTGCGGGGCGCGGACTTCGTCTACACCGACGTCTGGGTGAGCATGGGCGAGTCCGACGAGCAGTGGGCCCACCGGGTGCCGCTGCTGAGGCCGTACCGGGTCACCGAGGCGCTGATGGCGTCGTCGGGCAAGGCCCGGACCCGGTTCATGCACTGCCTGCCCGCGCTGCACGACACCTCCACCGAGCTCGGGAGGCGCCTGCACGACACCTACGGCCTCGACGGTGCCGAGGTCAGCGACGAGGTGTTCACCTCGGACCGCTCGATCGTGTTCGACCAGGCCGAGAACCGCCTCCACACGATCAAGGCCGTGCTCGTCGCGGCCCTGGCCTGACGTGCGGATCGTCGTCGCCCTCGGCGGAAACGCCCTCCTGCGCCGTGGCGAGCACGCCGACGCCGCGGTCCAGCTCGCCCACGTCCGCGAGGCGGCTCGGTCGCTCGCCCGGCTGGCCACGCACCACGAGGTGCTGATCTGCCACGGCAACGGCCC
This sequence comes from Nocardioidaceae bacterium, assembly GCA_030655315.1. GTDB lineage: Bacteria > Actinomycetota > Actinomycetes > Propionibacteriales > Nocardioidaceae > JAURVT01. The sequence continues at coordinate 74,950 of JAURVT010000029.1, forward strand.
GCAGATCGGGCTGCTGGCCACCGAGAGCGCGAACGACCCGGTGCTCGAGGGGCCGTACCCGCTGGACGCCCTGGGGGCCCAGACCCAGGGGATGATCGGCTACTGGCTGTGCCAGGGTCTGCGCAACGCCGGCGTCAGCGGGCACGTGGTCGCGCTGGTCTCCCAGACGGTCGTCGCCGCGGACGATCCCGCTTTCGAACACCCGGAGAAGTTCGTCGGCCCCGTCCTGGACCGCGACCAGGCCGGGACCCTGGCGCACGAACGCGGGTGGGACGTCGCCCGCGACGGTGACCACTGGCGCCGCGTCGTTCCCTCGCCGTTGCCGCGGCGGATCGTCGAGCAGGAGCTCGCCACGTCGCTGCTCGACCAGCACGTCACCGTGGTGTGCGGCGGCGGTGGTGGTGCCCCGGTCGTCGAGGACCAGGACGGCATCCTCACCGGCGTGGAGGCTGTGGTCGACAAGGACCTGGTGGCCGCGATGCTGGCCGTCGAGGTCGGTGCCGACCGTCTTCTGGTGCTCACCGACGTCTCGGCCGTGATGTCGGACTTCGGCACGCCTGACGAACGACGGATCGCCCGCCTCGCGGCCAAGGACCTGTCTCCCGACGACTTCGCGGCCGGGTCGATGGGACCCAAGATCGGTGCCTGCGCCGGATTCGTGCGGCTCACGGGCAACGAGGCCGCCATCGGTGCGCTCGAGGACGCGGAGGCCGTGCTCGTCGGGATCGCAGGCACGACGATCGCGACGACTGCGGCGTTCGTCGGCTCGGGTCGATGAGGGCGCCGCATCCGCTGCACCACCGCGCGCCGGCCAATCGTGCACGCCACGACGACCAGCCGTTGGCGGCCAGGGTGGCAGACCGGGTGACCGCGGTGTTCGGGTCGTGGACGTTCATCACCGCTCAGACCGTGCTCATCGTGGTGTGGCTCGGATTCAACGGGTGGGTGGCGGCCAGGTACGCCCAGTCGCAGGAGTTCGACCCGTACCCCTTCATCCTGCTGAACCTGCTCTTCTCCACCCAGGCCGCCTATGCGGCCCCGCTGATCCTGCTCAGCCAGAACCGGGCCGCCGAGCGCGACCGGGTGAAGGCCGAGCACGACTTCGACGTCAACATCCTGTCCCTGCGAGCGCTTCGTGCGCTGCTGCGTGCGGCGCCGGGCGGGCTACCGCCGCACGGTGAGCTGCTGGGCGAGATCAGCGAGCTGCTGGCCACCGACCCGGATTCCCGTGACCGCGAGGCTCGACAGGCTGCGGCCTTGGCGCGGAGGTGAACGACCGTGCCACACCTCGGTGGTCGTTGATCCTGTCGATCGCGGCGGGGTCGGTCTCGGCGGCCGCGAGCGTGGTCGGGCTGCTCGCCCCGTCGCTCGTCTACGGTCGCGAGACCGAGGCGTTGCAGCTCGCCGCGGCCGCACAGGACTGGGTCGGGTTGGTCGTCGCGTGCCCCCTGGTGCTGGTGCTCGCCGTCCGGCGACCCGTGCGGGGGAGCACCCCGCACCTGGTGTGGCTCGGCGGGTTGGCGTTCCTGGCCTACAACGCCGCCATCTACTGCACGGCGGTCCGGTTCGGCCCACTGTTCGTACCCTGGGTCGCGGTGCTCGGAACCGCGGTGTGGGCGTTCGTGGGCGGCTGGGTCGAACACGGCCGCGCCCTGGTGAGACGTCGTGCACTGGGGTGGGCGACCGTCGTCGTCGCAGCCGTCTTCGGCGGGCTGTGGCTCACCGAGATCGTCGGTGACCTGGCCGCGGGGCGGGGGTCCACCAGTGCGGGGACGTGGGACGTGCCGACGAACCCGGTGCACGTCCTGGATCTCGCTCTCTTCCTGCCGGCCGCCGCCGCGTCGGGCGTCCTTCTCCTGCGGGGCCGCCCGGTGGGCCACGTCGCGGCGCCGGTGGCCGTGGTGTGGATGGCGCTGACGTGCGTCCCGATCGTGGTCACGCCAGTGGTGGCCACGGTGTGGGGCGTGACGGCGCCGTGGGCAGTCGTGCCACCGGTCGGTGGGCTGCTGCTGGTCCTGTGCCTCCTGGGCGTGCGCGCGGTCCGGCCCGGCCGTCACGACGGCGGCACCACCGAAGCCGGTGACACCGCCGACCGTGACGAGCTGGTGTCCTAGGCGGGGGGCACGACCGCGGTCGGGCAGCCGGCGTGGTGGAGCACGGCGTCGGCCGTCGAGCCGAGTGGGAAGCCGAGCAGCGACGTGGTGCGGGGCCGTCCGACGACGACGAGGCCTGCGCCGACGTCCTCGGCCATGTCGACCAGGCTGCCCGCAGGGTGTCCGGAGACCATCTGGTGGATGACCTCGACGTCGGGGTAGGCCTTGAGCCACGGACGCATGATGACCCCGAGGTGCGAGATGCCTGCCCCGTGGGCGGACTCGAAGGCGGACGCCCTCTCACCGGCGTCGAACAGTCGCTGCTTGCCGGTGTCCCACACTGCTACCGCCCGCATCCGGACACCGAGCGCGGCCGCGTGGGCCATCGCGAACTCGATGGACTCGGTGACGGGAGCGTGCAGGTCGACACCCAGGACGACCGACCCAGGCGGCTCGGTGAGCGGGTGCCAGGCGTCGGGCACCACGACGACGGGGAGCCGAGCGTGGCCGGCGAGCGTGGTGGACGTCGAGCCCATGATCAACCGGGAGAACCCACCGCCCCCGCGGCAGCCGACGACGAGCATCCGGGCGTCCTCCGCGGCCTCGAGCAGCACCTGGGACGGCGTGCCCGAGACGGTGACCGCCGAGACGTCGACTCCGTCCTGGACCGCGGCGGCGAGCTCGGGGTCGTCCATCACGAGCTGCTTGGTCGCGTCGGCGTCCTCGAGCAGGACGTTGGACGGCATGTAGGCGCCGGGCAGGACGAAGTCGTCGAGAGCGATGAACACGCGTAGGGGCAACGCCAGGCGCTGCGCCTCGTGCACGGCCCAGCGGAGTGCACCGCGACTCGACTCGGAGCCGTCGGTGCCGACGACGACCGCTCCGGAGTTCACCGCTGCGGACGAGGTCTGTGGGGCCGTGGCGAGGTCTGTCATGACCCCAGCCTCCGCCGGCTCGGCCGGCGACGACAGTGCCGTCGGTCCCGCCGGCCCGGGACGTTGTCCCGTGCCCGGCGCGGGGACCTTCGCCCCTGTCGGCGCGTCCACCCGCGGCATGAGGGTCGAGGCAGCCATGCCGCACCCGGCCGGCTCAGCCACGATCGGAGTGCACGTGTCGTCGACATCCAGGACCGCCCCCGCAGAGGCCGAGGCTGGTGAGGGCCACGCGGCACCGTGGCACGCGATCGACGTGGATGACGCGTTCGACGATCTCCAGTCGGGACCTGGCGGGCTCAGCGGCCCCGACGCAGCAGACCGTGCCGGTCACTTCGGACCGAACGAGCTGCCGACCGACCCGGGCCCCTCAGCCCTGTCGGTGCTCGTGCGTCAGCTGCGCAGCCCTCTGATCTACGCGCTGATGGCTTCGGCGGCGGTGGCGTTCGCATTCGGTGAGGTGGTCAACGGGGCGGTGGTGCTGGCGGTCGTGGTGTTGAACGCGGCGATCGGGTTCGTCCAGGAGTTCCGTGCCGGCCGTGCCATCAGCGCATTGGCGGACATGGTCGCCGAACCGGCGACCGTCCTCCGGGGCGGAGCGTGGGCGCCGGTACCGGCGCAGCTCCTCGTCCCGGGTGACGTGGTAGCGGTGTCGGCCGGTGACCGGGTCGTGGCCGACCTCCGTGTCGTCGAGGGTCATGGCGTCAGGGCCGACGAGTCGGCCCTGACCGGTGAGTCCGTCCCGGTGGCCAAGTCGGTCCCCTCGGTCGACACCGGGGCGGTGCTGGCCGAGCGGTCCTCGCTCCTGCACGCGGGGACCCTGGTCAGCGCCGGCAGCGGCCGGGGACTCGTCGTCGAGACGGGGAGCCGCACCGCCCTGGGGCACGTCTCCGGCCTGGTCTCGGACACCGGCCGTGCCGTCACCCCGCTGACCCGGTCCATCGCCGACCTGGGGACCCGGGTCACCAAGGCCATCGGCGGCGTCACCGTCGTCCTGCTCGTCGTGGCACTGCTGCGGGGGTACCCGATCGCCGACGCGGCCCTGGCCGCGATCACGCTGGCCGTCGCCGCCGTCCCCGAGGGCCTCCCGGCGATCGTCACGATCGCCCTGGCCATCGGGGTGCAGCGGATGGCCGGTCGCCACGCGATCATCCGCGAGCTCCCCGCCGTGGAGACCCTGGGCGCGACCAGCGTCGTGTGCACCGACAAGACCGGGACACTGACGCGCAACGAGATGACGGTCCGCCATCTCTGGGTGCCGGACCACCCGCACGGAGGGCCGTCTCGTGCCGCGGTGCGGCGCCTCCTGGTCGCCGGCGTGCTGGCCAACGAGGCCGAGCTGTCCGGGGCCGGTGCGGACCGCCGCCAGGTCGGCGACCCCACCGACGTCGCGCTGCTCGTGGCCGCCGACGACGCCGACGTCTCACGTCCCGAGCTGGGAAGATGGGCACGCACGACGCTGCTGCCGTTCGATGCCGACAACCGCTACATGGCCGCGGTCCACGTCGAGCCCGACGGTGAGGTCGTCACCCACGTCAAGGGCGCACCGGAGGTGCTGCTCGCACACGTGCCATCGGGCGTCGCGGACCAGGCCCGTGCGCAGATGGTCACCTACGCCGGCGAGGCCCTGCGCGTCCTGGCGCTGGGCCGCGTCAGGGGCGCGGTGACCGATGCGAGTTCCTGGGACGGCGTCCTCGAGCTGCTGGGCCTGGTGGCGATGGTCGACCCTCCCCGCCTCGGTGTCGCCGACAGCATCGCGGCGTGCCACGCGGCGTCGGTCGACGTCAAGATGATCACCGGGGACCACCCGGGGACCGCGACGGCGATCGGACGCGAGCTCGGCATCGTCGGCGACGCACCGGCCCTGACCGGTGCACAGATCGCCGCGATGGACGACGCCGAGCTGGCCGAGGCGGTGGGCCCGACCGCGGTGTTCGCGCGGGTGGACCCCGAGCACAAGCTGCGCCTGGTCCGGGCGCTGCAGGCCGACGGCGCGATCGTCGCGATGACCGGCGACGGCGTGAACGACGCGCCCGCGCTCAGGCAGGCCGACGTCGGCGTCGCCATGGGCGTGAGTGGAACCGCGGCGGCCAAGCAGGCCGCCGACGTCGTCCTGGGTGACGACGACTTCACCACCATCCGCGCGGCCATCGAGGAGGGTCGGCGGGTCTACGACAACCTCGTCAAGGCGCTCGCGTTCGCGCTGCCCACCAACGTCGGCGAGGGGCTGGTCGTCCTGGTCGCCATCGTGGCGTTCCCGATCATCGACGGCCATCCGATCCTGCCGATCGAACCGGTACAGATCCTGTGGATCAACCTGGTCGCGACCGTGTCCCTGGCGCTCCCGTTGGCGTTCGAGGCCAAGGAGACCGGGTTGATGACCCAGGTGCCGAGGGACCCTGCACGGCCGCTGCTGTCGCGGTTCGTGCTGGTCCGCACCGTGTACGTGGGGGTGCTGATGGCGGTGGTCGCCGTCGGGCTGTTCCTGGTCTCGCTTGACCGGTCGGGTGCTTCGCTGTCCGGAGACGTGCTCCCCTCAGGTGGGGCGATGGCGCGGGCCCAGACGCTGGCCGTGACGGCGCTGATGTTCTTCCAGGTCTTCTACCTGCTGATGTGCCGCACGCTGGCCCGGCCGACCTCGTCGATCGGATGGACCTCGAACCGCTACGTGTTCGTCGGCATCGGCGCCGTGGTCGTCCTGCAGATCGGGTTCGTCCACCTGCCGGTCCTGCAGAGCCTGTTCGGGACCACCGACCTCGGTCCCGCCCAGTGGGCACTCGCCGCGGCCGCGGGCGCGATCGTCGTCCCGGTCGTGGGCGCCGAGAAGTGGTGGCGTGGACGAGGCGGCCGGCAGTCGCCCTGACGGCATCCGGCCACGGGACGTAGGTCCTACCAGGTCGTGCTCAGTGGCCGTTCCGTGCGCGCACTCGTGTTGCGACGGTGGTTGACAACCCCACGACGAGGAGCACGACCCATGACGCAGAGCACCACGCCGCAGCGACCCGCGGGGAGTATCACCGTGGGAGTCGACGAGTCCGACGAGTCGCGGTCGGCCGCGCAGGTCGCGGTCGACCTGGCCGCACCGCGTCGCGACGTGGTCCGACTCGTCCACGCCCGTTCGGCTCCGGCCCCGTTCGGGGCCTACGACGCCGGGGTCGTGGACGACTCCCGTCGCAACGCCGAGTCCCTGGTCCAGGCGGTCGTCACGACGCTCGCGGTGCCGACTGGGGTGATGGTGGAGACCTACACCGAGGCGTCGCCGGCGGTGTCGCTGCTGGTCAGGGTGGCTCAGGACTCGCGCCTGCTGGTCGTCGGGCGCCACGGTGGATTGGCGCACCGGGTGGTCGACGGGAACATCGCCTCCCTGGTGGCCTCGCACGCCGTCTGCCCGGTGCTGACCGTGACGCCGGGCAGGGACCACCCGGTGGACGCGGCCCGCATCGTCGTCGCGGTGGACGACCTCGACCAGCTGGGCACGGTCCTGGAGTTCGCGATGGCCGAGGCCTCGAGCCAGGAGCTCGCCGTCGAGCTGGTGCACGACGTCGTCCGCCCCTCGAACCGTGGTGACGACTGGACCCACCGGTTGGACGACCTGGTGTCGACGGCTCAGACCGCCCATCCCGACGTGGCCGTCACGACACTCACCACGCACGGCAGCCGACGCGACGCGCTCGTCGATGCCTCCAGGCTCTCGGCGATGCTCGTCATCGGCCGGCCCAAGGCCATCACGGGGGTGCCGTCCTGGACGGCGTCGGTCGCCCACGCCCTGATGGGGCGCAGCCACTGCCCGGTCGTGGTCGTGCCGACCGGGCGCGCCACCGCCCATCACCAGCTGCGGCCCGACACGGCCGTCATCCCGACCTACTGACGCCGCTGCTCATTCGCGCATGGCCTCAGTCACTCCGGTGAGTGCGCACCCGGTCGACGGGGCCGCTCGACGCTCGAGCAGCGCTCGGTCAGGTCGATCGTCGATAGGTAGACGTCGAGGCCGCCGAGGGCGCTGATCGCCTCGACGGGGTCCGTCGTCGAAGCGTCAGCGAGGTGCGCTGCGCGGAGCTCGGCGACGAGGTCGAGCGTGGGCTGCTCGATGTCGACGGCGACGACGGCGGCGACCACCGTGACGGGAACCGGATCGACCGCTGGGCGGACTCGATCGTGAGCCACCTCATGACCGACCAGCCCGCCGTCAGGTGAGGTGCACGTCGCGCCGCTCGAACGACCACGCCCCGGCCACCAGCGCCACGACGGAGAACGGTGCCACCCACCACCAGGTCGCCGACCACCCCTGGGTCAGCCCAGGGTGTGCGAGCACCAGGTGGATGGGCGACCACGAGCCCCATGGCGCGACGCCGGTGACCAGTGTCCCGGCGACGTGCAGGAGGTACCCGGCAACGGCGACGGCCCCCGCCACCCCGACGGCTAGGGCGCGGCGTCCCGTCGCGGCGCCCACGGCCAGTGCCAGCAGGCCGTGTGCGGCACCGATGACGACCACGCTGGATGCAGCGGCGCACACCCGGCCGAGTGGGATTCCCATCGCCAGGACGGCGCTGCATCCCAGGACCGCTCCCAGCACCGTCACGCCGAGCAGGACCACCTCGGCGCAGGTGGCGCAGGCGTAGGCCGCGAGCAGGTGGCTGCGAGGACGGGGCACGACGAGCTCGGGCAGCAGGGCCCCGGACTCCTCGTCGCCGGCGACCAGGCGGGCGCCACGTGAGATCGCGAAGGCCGAGAACAGCCCGGGGAGCACGATCGAGAACAGCTCGACGTCGAGGTAGCCGGCGCCGGTGGAGATCTGGTCCAGGCCGAAGGCGTCCCTCAGCGCGGCCGGGTAGGCCTCCAGCATGGTCTGCAGACCGTCGACGGAGTGGATCGAGGGCCACAGCGCGCTCAGGGCGACCACGAGCGCGGTGATGCCAACGGCCCACCGCACCAGTGACCATCGGTCTCGCCAGAGGGCCTGGAGGGCCAAGGCGGTCATGGCTTCTCGCGTTCGGTGGGCGTCCCGCACAGATCGGCGAAGACCGCGGCGAGGTCGTCGTCGTGGCAGGTCACCGACTCGATGCCGTGCGGCGCGAGGACGGTGAACAGCTCGCTCGTCGGTCCGGTCATGTCGACCTCCACCTGGTGCCCGCTCACCGAGGCGTGTCGCACGCCGGGGATGCCGCGGAGCACCGGGAGCAGCGGTGGGCTCAGCACTCGCAGCTCGAGGCGGGTGCTGCGTCGGCGCGTCAGCTCGAGCATCGAGTCGGCCAGCACGATCAGTCCGTCCGACATCATCGCGACGTCGTCGGCCGCTCGCTGCACCTCGGACATCACGTGCGAGGAGAGCAGGACGGCGGCGCCGGCATCACGTCGCTCGTCGACCATCTGCCACAGCTGGTCCTGGACGAGCGGGTCGAGCCCGGTGGTCGGCTCGTCGAGGAGCAGGACGGTCGGCTCGTGCATGAAGGCCTGCACGACGCCGACCTTCTGGCGCGTGCCGTGGGACATGTGGCCGATGGGCTGGTCGAGGTCGAGCCGGAGCCGTTCGGCGAGCGTCCCGATCGTCGTGGTCAGGGAGAGGCGACGCAGCCGGGCGAGGTCGTCGAGGTAGCGACGCGCGGTCGAGGCAGCCCGTCCGACGAACACGCTGGGGAGGTAGCCGACGCCGGCGAGTGCTCGTGCGCCATCGCGGACGACGTCGTGGGAGTCGATGACCACGGTCCCGCGCGTGGGGCGTACCAGGGCGACGAGGGCGCCGATCGTGGTGGACTTGCCGGCCCCATTGGGGCCGACCAGGCCGGTGACGGTGCCGGAGCGAAGGGTGAGATCGACGTCGTGCACGGCCCGTAGGTCACCGAAGTCCTTGCCGAGCCCGCGGACCACGACCCTGGCGGCTCCCCGGTCGGTCATGCGCTCGCCGGGTCGTAGGGCGGCCCGGTGCGCGACGGTGTGACGCTGACCGTCACCGTCTCGGCGGGGCGGCGGGGGCTCGACAGGAGCGGCGCCGTGGGGTGCCCGAGGCGGAACGGCAGCACCACCTCGAGATCGGAGACGAGCGCTCCGAGGGCATCGGTGCACTCCGGCCGACCGTCGAGCGACCGCTCGCGGTCGGCGCGCTCGACGGTCTCACGACGGGCCACCAGGGCCTCGAACACGCGACCGTTCCAGGCCACGACGTGCCCGCCGGCTCCGAGCGGCAGCCAGTACAGGTCGACGCCGGTCGTGACCGTGACACCTCTCACGGGGGCGACCGGTCGAGGAAGCTGCGCCACGGCTGCTCTGCGGGCACCGAGGGCTCCGAGGGGCCGTACCCGGCGCGCAGGATCACCTGGGGCCAGGTGCTGTGACCGAGGTCGGAACGCAGCCGCGCGCGGATCGTGTCGTCCTCGATCGGTCCGTCGACGATCGTCATGGCCGCGCCGTAGCCGGTGGCGGTCAGCCAGGTCTCCTGGAGAGCGGCACCGGCGCGCATCCAGTCCACCGGACGGTCACCGGCGGTGGAGAGCACCATCAGCTCCGGCCCGCCCCTGCGGTGGGCGGCATCGGGAGCGACGAGGCCGCGTTCGGCGTCGTCGTGGCGCACGAGGTCCAGCAGCCGCTGACGGCGCGACTGGTCGACGGTGCTGAGCGTGGCGTCGTGGGATGCGGCAGCCTCGCCGAGCCGGGCCCGGACCGGCGGCCCCACCCGGCGCGTCCGCGGGGTGGCCCGCATGACTCGTCGCGCGGTGACCTGGCTCCCCAGCTCGGCGAGCACCCGGTCAGGCGACAGCGTGGGCGCCAGGTGGATCTCGGCGAGCGCACTGCGCACGTGGGCGCCGTCGGGCAGCCACGTCACCTCGGCGACCATGCCGACCGACGCCGCCCATGCGGCGACGTCGAGGACGAGTGCGCCGGCGCTGACGTGGGCCGCCCGGTCGCTGACCGGTTGATGGATCGCGAGGCGTTCGGTGTCGAGGGCGACCGTGACCTTGCGTCCGTCGACGCGCAGTCGCCACGGGCGGCTGTCGCGGGGAGAGGGCGCGGCGATCGCCGAGCGGACCACGGCTGCCACCTGCCACAGGTCCAAGCCCGGTGACGACGACTGCCGGCTCTGCGTGGGTGACCGGGGCTCGAGGTCAGCGGTCATGTTGCGGCCGCTCGGAGGGCACGACGACGAGTGGGCAGCCACCGTCGTCCAGGAGCCGGGCGATCATCGAGCCGGTCCGGTGCTCGGGTCGCGGCACGGCGACCACCACGACCGATGCGCAGTCGACCAACGCGCGGACGGCGTCGCCGTTCGACTCGCCCGCCGTGACGACGCGCACGACCACCGAGGGGGTGTCGTCACGGAACGGAGCGAGGTGCGACTCGAGCACGTCCACGTCAGCGGCGGCGGCTGTCTCGTCGGCTTCGGCATCGGTGGCGTGGACGACGACGAGCTCCGAGCCGGTGGAGTCCGCGGTGGCGAAGGCCTGGGTGAGCACGGGGGTGGTGCTGTGGTCGAGGTCGGCCGCGACGACGACGGGTCCGCGCCACCCGGTCTCGGGGCGCCAACGCTCGGGGACGGCGACGACCGGGCACCCGGCCAGGCGTTGGACGTCGGCCGAGACCCGTCCGTCCCAGAGGCGCTCGAGCCACCAGTCGTGCCGGCCGACGACCATCAGGGTGGCGGTGGAGGACAGGCCGATGAGGACACCGGCAGGGTGCCCCTGCTGCAGGTGGGTGCTGACCTCGACTCCGGACGGTCCGTCGAGGCCGGCGACGAGGTCGTCGACGACCTTGGTGGCCTCGGCCTCCGCGGTCCTGAGCTCGGCGGCGTGGGAGCGTCCGCCGGAGTCCAGGACCGACCAGGCGTGGGCGAGCACGAGCGCCGAGCGGGTGCACCGCGCGGCGTCGAGGCCGAAGCGGGCCGCGGCGAGGGACTGGGCGGAGGTGTCGACACCGACGATGACGACGGGTGTCGTGGTCGAGGTCGTCATGGCCGTCCTCCGGTGGTGGTGGGCATGGTCTCGAGCTGACGACGGGCGTCAGTGTCCACGACCTCGGCCCAGGCGCGCACGGAGGCGTCCGAGCCGGTGGCCCGTTCGACCGCGGAGTCGTCGATGACGGCGTCGAGGTGGGTGCGCATCGTCTGGTCCCAGAGGCCGTCGAACTCCTCGCCCGGGCAGGTCCGCAGGGCGTCCATGCCGGGCCCGTCCGAGCGACCCATCATGGGCTCGCCGGGTCCGTCGGTGCCCATCATCGAGCCACCGTCGCCGTGGCGGCCCATCCACGCACGCATCGACTGGTGGTCCCAGCCGGGGTCGCCTGCGACGTCGGCCGAGTCGAGCACGACGTCGTCGTCGGAGCGGTCCCGCGCCAGTCGAGCGAGCTGCCGGGCGTCGGCGTCGTGCTGTGCCATCTGGGCCACGAAGGTGTCGTCGACGGTCCGGGTCCGTGTCGGGGCGTCTGCCCGGCCGGTGGTCCCGCACGCGGCCAGTGCCCCGGCGGCAGCAGCGAGCACGATGACGGCGATGACGAAACGGCGCATCTCAGCCTGCCGGGGTGAGGTGGCCCGCGGCGGGTGCGGACTCGGTCACGGCGTGCTCGCGCACCGGCACGACCGCCAGGGGGCATCGGGCGTCACGGAGAACCGCTCGGCCCACCGACAGTGCCCAAGACGTGAGGTGCAGGAGGTGGTGCTCGCGCCCCACGACCAGCAGGCTCGCACCGTCGCTGGCCTCGTGGAGCGCCGGTGCGACGTCGTCCCGCACGAGGCGCGTCCCGATGCTGACCTCAGGCGCCCCACCGTTCCAGCTGTCGACGATGCGGGCGAGCTCGGCCGACGAGGCCGCGGCCGCGGTGTCGTTGCTGCCGGGCTCGGCATGGACGACGACGACCGAGGTGCCGGTCGCCTGGGCGTGGGCCACGGCGAAGGCCATCAGGTCGGGCGCGTGGGAGGCCTCGTCGAGCGCGACGACGACCGGGCCGCTGCGATCGGTAGCGGCCTGCCAACCTTCTGGGACCGTGATCACGGGGGTGGGGCTCGACGAGCACAGGCCTGACGCGACGTCACCGTAGAGGAGCCGGCGACCCCAGGTGGCCTGCTGGTGCCCGACGACCAGCACGCGGGCCCTGGTTGCTGCGGCCTGGAGCTGCGGCACGGCGGCGCCGAGGACGACCTCGCGGGTGATCGAGACCCCGGTGACGTCCAACGTGTCGCGGACCGAGGCCAGCAGCTCGTCGGCGAGGTGGCGCTCGTCGTTCAGGTAGTAGGTCTCGTAGGGGACGAAGACGGGTGGGTACCCGTAGGCGTGGACGAGCCGGAGTCCGAGCTGCAGCTGCTGCGCGAGCTGCGCGCCGTAGGCCGCAGCGCCCAGGGACGCCGGTGTCTCGTCGACGCCGACGACCACCTCGGGAGGACGTCGCGGGCGGTGCGTCGAGACGCTGTCTGGGTCGCGTTGGGTGCCGTTCGGGCTCATCCGGGGTCTCCTCGTTCGGGGCAGTACCTGCAGACTCCTCGCCGTCGAGGCGGCGGTTGAGGGGCGGAAGGTCCCAGACCAGGGGACCAATGACCTTCGAGTGGGGCAGCACCCAGAGGCCCGGCCCGGACCGGGACCTTGTGCGCCCGCGAAGGGACCTTGTGCCGTGCTGTGCCAGGCCGATCTGGTCGAGCCTGAGGAGAGTCCCACCGATCTTGGAGAGCCCATGAGCACCCTCGTCCCACCCGCACCGGTCACCGTAGGCGTCGACGGCGCCGCGGCGTCCCACGTCGCTGCGCAGATGGCCGTCCGACTGGCCCAGCAGCGCGGGGCGTCGGTCCGGCTCGTCCATGCGTGGGCCTGTCCCGTGATGCACGGCAGCTACGCCGGTGCCCTGGTGGTCCGAGGAGATGTCGTCGCCGACGCCGTCGTCCACGACGTGCTGGACGGCCTGGACGTGCCGGCCGGCGTCCCGGTCCATACCCAGATCGAGCACCTACCGGCCGTGGCCCTGCTGGAGCGACTCAGCGACGTGTCCTGCCTGATCGTCGTCGGACGCCACGAGGACCGCCTGGCCCGCGTCGCCACCGGTGATGTCGCCGTCGCCCTATCCAGCCGCGCCCGGTGCCCGGTGCTGTCCGTGCCCGAACAGTGGCGACGCCGCTCCACCGGCCCGCGACGCGTCGTCGTCGCCGTCGACACCACCCACGACTCCTCGGCCGCCCTGGCCCTCGCGTTCGCCGAGGCCACCACACGCGGCGCCGGCCTGGTCGCCGTGCACGCCATCGCCCCCACCGAGGACGCCCACGCCCAGGGTGCGGGGCGCCGGCAGGTCGCCCGCATCCTCAAGCCGTGGAGGGCCGCGTTCCCCGGCGTCGACGTCGAGGTCTACACCGATCTCGCGCACCCGGCGCCGATGCTGCAGTCGGCCTCACGGTGGGCCGACCTGCTCGTCGTGGAGCGCCCGACCCGCCAGACCCGCCGCCCCCGGCTCGGGTCGGTCCTGCACCACGTGGTCGCGAACAGCAAGTGCCCCGTGATCGTCGTCCCGGCACCGCTGGCCGCGGTCCTACCGTCGGCCGCTCCCGCCGCGACCGTCCCGGTGCTCGCATGAACGCCGAGGTCGTGGACGACGTCGTCCTGGTGGGCGTGGACCACACCGACCACGGTCGTGCCGCGCTACGTCTGGGAGCGAGGCGGGCCGTCGACCTCGGATGCGGCCTGCGTGTGGTCAGGGTCCTCGAACCCGGACTGGCACCGCGCCTCCAGGACACCCGCACCACGCTCCACAACGCAGCGCGCGGCGCCACCGCCTGGGTCTTCGACGAGCTCGCCGGCATGGAGCACCCCCCCGATGTCGAGATCTCCTCGCTGGTCGGCGACCCGATGACGGTGCTGCTGGCGCAGTCGGCCCACGCCCGCGAGCTCGTCGTGGGTTCGCCGGCGTCCGCCGGTCGCGCCCTGGCAGACCCGCTCCTCAACGGACTCCGCCGCCACGCGCAGTGCCTGGTCGTCGAGGCGAGCCCGGACGCCGAGATCGTCCGCGCGACCGGACCCGAGGTGACGACCCCTGGCTCCGTGCCTCTCACCGTCGGCACCCGGAACATCGGCCCGGTCCTGGTGGGTTTCGACGGGTCTGCCCACGCCGTCGCCGCACTCGGCTGGGCCGTCGGTCAAGCCGCTGCGTCGGGCACGGCGGTCCGTGTCGTGTCGGTGGTCGGCGCGTCGGACTCGGCCGAGCAGCGAGCTGCGGTGCACCGCGCCCAGGCCGATGCCGTCGAGGCCGCCGAGGTTCCTGTGAGCGTTGCGGTCACCTGCGACTCGGTCGAGGGCGAGGCGGTCGACGTGCTGGTCACCGCCGCGATGAAGGCGAGCCACCTGGTGCTCGGGCGCCACGGCGTGAGCTCGATGATCCGCGGTTCGTTGAGCTCGGTGGGCGACGCATGCTCGCGCCTGGCGACGTGCCCGGTCACCATCGTTCCGTGATCGCGGGGGCCCACCCGACGTCAGCGACCCTCCGGTTCGCGAGGGACTCGCATCCGATGTCCAGTCGGCGCTGGGGCCGCGGACAGCACGACCTGTCCGCGGACTGTTGATCCGGACATGCCCACCGCCACCCGGCAACGCATGGTGCATCGGGCCAGCGCGAGTGACTCCCGTCCCGACGACCGACGCGTGGGAGTCGCTGGCGGAGGGAAGAATCTGGCTGGCCCCCTCGACCGGGCGGTGCCTCGATCGGACGCGGCGCCGTCAGGTCGTGCTCGGCGCTGTCCGCCCTCTCCGCGCAGCCGCGCAGGGGCTGGTTGTCGAACCAGGATGATGGTCGCGAAGATGTGGGCGTGAGAATGGCACGTGTGGCTCGGGCAGGCGTCGCAGACGGTTCCGTGGGGTCGGCTCTCGCGGCCCACCTCGGCTGATGGCGGGCCCGATCCGATGGCGACGGTCTGTCGTCTGCCTGGCGTCGGTCGGCGTCCTTCTCGCCCTCGCGGGCTGCACGTCGACGGACGAACCGTCGGAGCCGGACACGGTCATCGACCTGCTGCGGGAGGACTGGCAGGACGTACCGGGGATCGAGGCTGACGACGACGGGCTGCTCGTGACGGCCACCGACCGGAGCATCGTCGAGCAGGACGGTGGCGGAGGCCAGCCGGACCCGCCCGTCAATCTTGCCGGGACGCACCTCGTGGGCGCGGGGGACTTCACGCTCGACACCTCCTTCACCGGCGTGACCGCCGACGCCACCCTGTCCCTCTACGACAGTCCGCCGGTCGTCTCGGACGAGTTCCGGATCGAGCCTGCGGGACTCCACCTCACCCTCGACGGCGACGACCTCGAGATCGCCCTCTTCGACGGCTCGACCCCGCGGGACGCCACCAGCCCGCAGCCGGCGGAGGAGGACCGCGTCAGGCTCGCGGACCCGGGAGCAGAGCTGTCCGTGCACCGTCTCGGTGACCGCCTCGAGATCACGAGCGACGGCACGACGGTGTCCGTGCTGTCGCGCGGCGACGTCCTCGACTCGGGCGAGCTGTGGCTCGGCCTGTCGAGCGATGGGGGATCCTTCACCGTCAGCTCGCTCACGGTGTCGGCCTCCGGAGACTCCCTGGCCGCCGCAGGTCCGGTCGCGGCGGATGCCGAACGGTCGCCGGACGGCCTGCAGGCCCTCGCCGCCCGCTCTCGCCCGGACTTCCTGGTCGGCGCGGCGGTGGCCCTCGGCCCGCTGGTCTCCGACGAGGACTACGCGGAGGAGCTCGTCGGCAACGTCGGCGGCCTCACCCCGGAGAACGCGATGAAGCCGCAGGCGCTCTCCCCCCGACAGGGGGAGTACCACTTCGAGGAGGCCGACGCGCTCCTCGACCTCGCCGAGAGCAAGGGCATCGCCGTCCACGGGCACACCATCGCCTTCACCGAGGCGATGCCCCGCTGGATGCAGGATCTCCCCACCGACACCGAGGAGGACCGTCGGGCCAGCGCCGAGGCCCTGCTCGACTACGTCACCACCGTCGTCACGCACTTCAGGGGTCGGCTCCACTCCCTCGACGTCGTCAACGAGCCCTTCGACGTCGACCAGGGGACCGACCTGCAGGAGAACACCTGGCTGCGCGTCTTCGGGGAGACCTACCCGGTGGTCGTCTCGCGAGCGGTCCACGACGCCGACCCCGACGTCCAGCAGTTCATCAACGAGAACGGCGCCGACGTGCCGGGGCCACGACAGGACGCCCTGCGCCGGCTCGCCCTCGACACCAGCGCCCGGGGCGGGCACATCGACGGCGTCGGCCTGCAGGCCCACGTCTACGACCTCGACACCGATGCCGTCTCGGCCGACGACCTCGCCACGACCTTCGACGCGTTCCAGGACGCGGGACTCGTCGTCCGGATCTCCGAGAACGACGTCACCGACGACCAGGGTCAGGACGTCCAGGCCGAGCAGTACGCCACGATCCTCGGAGCCTGCCTGCGATCGGAGGTCTGCGTCTCCTACACGACGTGGGGGGTGGACGACCGGTACGACTGGTTCGTCGATGACGACGGAGGCCTCCAGCAGGGCCACGACCTCCTCTTCGACGACGGGGAGCCGACGCCCGCGTACGACGCGATGCGGACCGTGCTCGAGGACTGACCGCCGCGCGAGCGACCGTGACGTGCTCGCGGCCCTGGTGCGTGCCGTGGCGTCGGGGTGTCTCAGATCGAGGCACTCGGGCTGCCGGCCCGTCCGTAACGTGCGTCACAGTCACCCCCGGGCGAGCCGCCACGGGGTCCTGCCGACGCGAGGAGACGACGATGAAGGCACTGGTGTACCACGGTCCCGGGAGCAAGTCCTGGGAGGACGTGCCCGACCCCGTCCTGCAGGACGAGACCGACGCCATCGTGCGCGTCGAGACCACGACCATCTGCGGCACCGACCTGCACATCCTCAAGGGCGACGTCCCCGCCGTCGTGGACGGCCGGATCCTCGGGCACGAGGGGGTCGGCGTCGTCACCGAGATCGGGGCCGGGTGCACCCAGGTGAAGGTCGGCGACCGGGTCATCATCTCGTGCGTCAGCAAGTGCATGACCTGCAGCTACTGCCTCCAGGGGCTGACGTCGCACTGCCAGACGCTCGGCGGGATCGGCTGGATCTTCGGCCACCTCATCGACGGCACGCAGGCCGAGCTCGTGCGGGTCCCGTTCGCCGACCACGGTCTCATCCCGCTGCCCGACGGGGTCAGCGCCGAGCAGGGGGCGATGCTCAGCGACATCCTGCCCACCGGCTACGAGATCGGCGTGCTGAACGGTGCGGTGAAGGAGGGCGACGTCGTCGCCGTGATCGGTGCGGGCCCCGTCGGGCTCTCGGCGATCATGACCGCCGCCACCCGGGGTGCCTCCAAGGTGATCGCCGTCGACAGCAACAAGTTCCGGCTGGAGGAGTCCCTGACGTTCGGGGCCACCGACACGGTCGACGTGGGTGCGGGCGTCGACGTCGTGGAGGCGCTCAGGGCGCACAGCAGCGACGGGCTCGGCGTCGACGTCGCCATCGAGGCGGTGGGGCTTCCCGCCACCTTCGGCACCGCGCTCGACTCCATCCGGCCGGGTGGTCACGTCGCCAACGTCGGGGTGCACGGGGAGTCGGTGAGCTTCCCCCTCGAGCGGGACTGGATCAACAACATCACCATCACCACCGGGCTGGTCAACGCGACCACGGCGCCGGAGCTCCTGGAGGAGGTCACCGCAGGACGGATGGACCCGGGCAAGTTCGTCACGCACCGGTTCACCTTCGACCAGGTGATCGAGGCCTACGACACTTTCGCCCGGGCCGCTGACGAGCACGCGATCAAGGTGGTCATCTCCCGGACCGAGTGACCGCCGGCGAGAGGACGTCAGCGGGGACGGGTCAGGCGGTGCGCGACCGCGGCGTGCGGACCGGCCCGTCCGCCCGGCGCCCGGCGAGCCGCCGCACCACCGGGTAGCCGGTGAGCAGGCCGACGAGGACGCCGAGCTGCATGAGGAACCAGAACACGCCGTCGGTAGCCGGGGGCATGAACGAGCCGTAGTGGAGCAGGAGCATCCAGCCGACCATGCCGACGTCGAACGCGAGCACCGTCACCACGGCGGTGCCGACGGCCGCGCCGAGGGTGGGCCGGGCGGCCCGCGTCCCCGCGACGGCGGTGCGCTCGTGGACAGCGAGCAGGACGATCGCGACCACCCCGATGACGATGATCATCACCCACAGGTCGATGCCGGCGATGGTGAGGCCCGAGGCGAGCACCAGGGGGACGCCGATCAGGTGGGCGATCGCCGAGGCGCTGCCACCGGGGAGGCCGGCGACCACGGTGGGGGCCTCGGACCCGTCCGTCGCCGACCTAGTGGAACCGGTCCGGCCGTGCCGGCGGTACAGGACGACGGCGACCGGTCCGAGGTAGAGGGCCGAGGTGATCCAGACGACCTCGCTCGCGACGGTCGCGTGGCGGTGCCGGCGGACGTGGACGTCGAAGGCGATCACCGCGGCACTGGCGAGGGTGAGCGCGACGACGACCCAGGCGACCGGCGTCAGCCAGGCGGGGACGTTCGAGGTCATGTCCATGGTCATGCGTGATCTACTTCCTGCGAGCCGGGCGGGGGACGGGACGGCTCAGGGGAGGGTGAGGATCTCGGCGCCCGTGTCGGTGACCAGCAGGGTGTGCTCGAACTGGGCGGTCCAGGACTTGTCCCGGGTGGTGACGGTCCAGTCGTCGTCCCACATGTCCCACGCGTAGGAGCCGCTGAGGGTGAGCATCGGCTCGATGGTGAACGTCATGCCGGCCTCGATCAGGGTGTCGTGGGCCTCGTCGTCGTAGTGCGGGACGATCAGTCCGTCGTGGAAGGCGGGGCCGACGCCGTGGCCGGTGAAGTCACGGACCACGCCGTACCCGAAGCGCTTGGCGTAGGACTCGATGACGCGTCCCACGACGTTGATGCGCCGCCCCGGCTTGACCGCGCGGATGGCGCGGAGCGTCGCCTCGTGGGTGCGCTCGACCAGCAGCCGGACGTCCTCGCTCACGTCGCCCACCAGGTAGGTCTTGTTGGTGTCACCGTGGACGCCGTCGACGAACGCCGTGATGTCGATGTTGACGATGTCGCCGTCCTCGAGCGGACGGGCGTCGGGGATGCCGTGGCAGATCACCTCGTTCACGCTGCTGCACAGGCTCTTGGGATAGCCGCGGTAGCCCAGCGTCGAGGGGTAGCCGCCGTGGTCGACGATGAACTGGTGGCCGACGGCGTCGAGCTCGTCGGTCGTGACGCCCGGCGCGATCGCGGCCTCGACCGCGTCGAGCGCCTGCGCGGCCACGCGCGACGCGACGCGCATCCGCGCGATCGTGTCGGCGTCGCGCACGCGCGGCCCCGTGTAGGGGGTCGGGGACGGCTTGCCGACGTACTCCGGCCGCGCGATCGACGCGGGCACGGTGCGCACGGGGGAGATGGCCTGGGGGACGAGCACGCTCACGTGCCAAGCCTACGGGCACCGGCTGGGGCAGGATGGGGGCGACCGGAGCCCGACCCGCACGGAGGCGACCCACCATGAGCGAGCAGTACTACTTCTGCCTCAACCACCACACCGTCGAGGGGAAGGACGGCTGCAAGGCCGCCGACCGGATGGGCCCCTACGACAGCCAGGCCGAGGCGTCCCGGGCGCTCGAGACCGCGGCCGAGCGCAACGAGCAGTGGGACGACGACCCGAAGTGGAAGGACGACTGAGCCTCAGGCCGACAGGAACCCGTCCACCACGGGCGCGAGCTCGTCGCTCTCGGTGAGGATGCCGAGGTGGCCGCCGCGGTAGACGTGCAGGCGGCAGTCGGGCACGAGCCGGGCGATCACCCGGGCGTTGACGAGCGGGATGATCGGGTCGTCGTCGCCCGCGAGCACCAGTGTCGGCTGCCGCAGGAACGGCAGGAACGGCAGGCTCGTCCACCCCGACGCCGCCGCCAGCTGCATGTAGTACCCCCGACGCGGGCCCGCGCGGGTGACGTCGTGCAGAAGCGCGGCCCCGCGGGCGGGATCGTTGCGCATCGAGCCGCCGTAGATGTCGGCGGCGACGCTGGCGGCGTACTCGGGGTCGCGGTGGCGCCGCGGCGTGAGCATGGTCCGGAGCACGCGGGGGTGCGCAGGCACCATCAGCGACCCGGTGCCGGTGGCGACGAGCACCAGGCGCCGCACCCGGCGGCGGGACTGGAACGCCAGCTGCTGGGCCAGGCCGCCGCCCCACGACATGCCGAGCACGTCGAAGTCGTGGTGCCCCAGACGGGTCATCAGAGCGCCCACCCACGACGACAGCGTCATCAGGTTGTAGAGCACCGGTGACGGGGGCGACCCGCCGACGCCGGGCACGTCGAAGCGGACGATCCCGCGCCGGGGGTCGAGCGCGTCGACGAACGGCTGGAGCGCCTCCAGGCTCGCGCCGATGCCGTTGCACAGGAGCAGCGGCGGGGCGTCGGCGAGGTCGCCGGTGCCCGCCCGCTCGTGGACGCGCACCTGGAGACCGCGGATCGAGAGGGTGCGCAGCCCGTCCCGAGTGGGGGTCGCGCGCGCCATCAGCGGTCGAGGACGTAGGTGCCGGGGGCGTCGCACAGCGGCTCGAAGGCCGCCGACCCGTGCCGGCGCGGCTTGTTGCGCTCGGGACCGGTGCGCGCGGCCAGCCAGGCGACGTAGTCCTCCCACCACGTGCCCTGGACGGTCTCGGCCGTCCGGAGCCACTCCTCGGTGTCCGCGGGGTTGGACGCGGCGGTCTGGAAGCGCGCCTTGGGGTTGCCCGGCGGGTTGACCATGGAGGCGATGTGGCCGCTGGTGGACAGGATGAAGCGGGTGTCGCCGCCCAGCAGCTGCGTGGTGCGGTAGCAGGCCTCCCACGCGCACAGGTGGTCCGCGATGCCCGCGACCACGTAGGCGTCGGTGTCGACCTTGCCGAGGTCGACCTCGCTGCCGAGCATCGAGGTGCCGCCTGCGCGGGTGAGGCCGTTCTCGACGGCGATCTGCATGAAGTCGCGGTGCATGGCCGCGCTCATCCGGACCGGGTCGGCGTTCCAGAACAGGATGTCGAACGCCTTGGGTGTCTTGCCGAGCAGGTAGCTGCTCACCCAGTAGTTCCAGACCAGGTCGTTGGGGCGGAGCCAGGCGAACACCTCGGCGAGCATCCGTCCGTCGAGGTAGCCCTTCTCCTGCGAGACCTTGGTCGCCGCGGCGGCGACCTTGCGCGAGACCAGGGCGCTGGGCATGCCGGCCCGCGCCTGGTCGATCACGGTGACGGCGAGGCTGAACGCCGCGACCCGCCCGAGGTCGCCGACGGCCGCGAGGTGGGCCATCACCATCGAGGCGAGCATGCCGCCCGAGCACAGCGCGAACAGGGCGACCTGCTCCGAGCGGGAGATCGCCTGGGCGGCGTCCATCGCCTCGACGACGGCGCGCCCGTAGACGTCGGTGCCCCAGTCGGCGTGCCGGGCGTCGGGGTTGCGCCACGAGATGCAGTAGACCTGCTGGCCGTTGGCGACGAGGTGCTCGACGAGGCTGCGCTCGGGCGCGAGGTCGATCACGTAGTACTTGTTGATCGTCGGCGGCACGATCAACAGCGGCACGGTGCGGACCTTGGGGGTCTGCGGGGTGTACTGGATCAGCTCGAAGACGTCGGTGCGCAGCACCACGGCACCGGGCGTCACCGCGATGTCGCGCCCCACCTCGAAGGCGTCCGGCTCGACCATCGACGGCACCCGCGGGGCCGAGGCCATGTCGCGGACGAGCCGGCGACCGCCCGTCACGAGGTTCTGGCCGCCGGTGTCGACGACGGACTTGAGCACGGCCGGGTTGAGGAGCGGGTTGTTGCTCGGCGCGGACGCCTCGACGAGGTTGTCGACGACGAACGTCATCCGCTGCTCGTCGCCCCAGTCCAGGCCCGCGTCGGCCACCAGGCCACGCGCGGTGTGGCTGGTGGCGAGGTACGTCTGCAGGGTGCGGTGGAGCAGCGGGTTCTGCGTCCAGCCCGGCTCGGTGAAGCGCCGGTCCTTCTCGTCGGCCTCGAGCTCGGAGCGACCCACCGCGATCCGCCCGAGCTCGGACGCGAGGTCGAGGCCGCGGGCGGCGACCCGGTCGGGACGCTTGGCGAGGTTGAGCGCCCAGCGGACGCCGGACATCCCGGGCACGAAGCGGCGCAGCGGGTTGCGGGCGGCGTCGGTCAGCAGCAGGTCGAGCGGGGTGGCGGCGTCGGAGCCGTCGTCGCGCAGGTCGGTGGCCGTGGTCATCAGGACTCCTCGGAGGGGGCGTGGACCTCGCGGCGCAGGATCTTGCCGGTGGGTCCCTTGGGGAGCTCGTCCACGATCCAGATCTGGCGCGGGTACTTGTAGGCCGCCAGGCCCTCCTTGGCGAAGTCGCGCAGCTCCTCGACGCTGACCTCCTGGCCGGGCTTCAGCGCGACGGCCGCGCCGACCTCCTCGCCGAGCTCGTCGTGGGCGATGCCGACGACCGCGACCTCGGCGACCGCGTCGTGCTCGTACAGCGCCTCCTCCACCTCGCGCGGGTAGACGTTGTAGCCGCCCCTGATGATGAGGTCCTTCTTGCGGTCGACGATGAAGTAGTAGCCGTCGTCGTCCTGCTTGGCCATGTCGCCGCTGCGGAACCAGCCGTCGGGGATCGACTCGGCGGTGGCGTCCTCGCGGCCCCAGTAGCCCTTCATCACGTTCTCGCCGCGGATCGCGATCTCGCCGACCTCGCCCGCCTCGACGTCCTGGCCGTCGTCGTCCAGGACCCGCATCTCGACGCCGCGCACGGGCACGCCGATCGAGCCGGGCTTGCGCTCGATGTCGGGCCGGTTGAAGGAGGCCACGGGGGAGGTCTCGGACAGGCCGTAGCCCTCGAGCACGACGCAGCCGAAGGTCTCCTCGAACCTGCGCATCACCTCGACGGGCATAGCCGAGCCGCCGGAGATGCAGGTGCGCAGGCTCGCGACGTCGGCCGAGCCCGCGTCGGGCGCATGCAGCATGCCCGCGTACATCGTCGGCACGCCCTCGAATACGGTGACCCGGTCGCGACCGATCACCTCGAGCGCCTTGGCCGCGTCGAAGCGGGGGATCAGGGTGAGGCAGGCGCCCTTGAGCACCGACGCGTTCAGGCCGCACGTCAGGCCGAAGCAGTGGAACAGCGGCAGGCAGCCCATCACGACGTCGTCGGGGGTGAGCTCGACGAGCGTCTCGGCGCTCACCGCGGCGTTGGTGGCCATGTTGGCGTGGGTGAGCTCGGCGCCCTTGGGCTGGCCGGTGGTGCCGGACGTGTAGAGCAGCACGACGGTGTCGTCGTCGGCGCGGTCGACGACCTCGGCGCTCGGCTCGTGCTCGCCCAGCAGGCTCGCGAAGTCGGCCGGGTCGACCGCGACGCAGTCGATGCCGACGCTCGCCGCGGCCTTGGAGGCCTCGTCGGCCATCTCGTGCCAGGCGAAGACGACCGTCGCACCTGAGTCGGTGAGGTAGTACTCGACCTCCCGGGCCTTGAGCAGCGGGTTCATCGGCACGACCACGGCGCCCACGGCGAGCGCACCGTAGAACAGCACGGGGTAGGCGGGCACGTTGGGCAGCACCAGGCCCACCCGGTCACCGGGTCCGACGCCCCGGTCGAGCAGCAGGGCCGCGGCCCGCTGGGCGCCGTCCTGGAGCTCGGCGTAGGTGAGCACGGTCTCGTCGAGACGCACGGCCGGGCGTCCGCCGTGCTCGGCCACGGTGGTGGCGAGGTTCTGGGCGAGGTTGGTCACGGAGGCCTCCGGGGGTCGTGGGTCAGTGACCTGACTACCTGAGTGTGACCTGCCGCACAACTCGGACGGCGAGGGGTCGTGGGGCTGTCTGTGTAATGATGTAATCATTTGCTAGGCACTGAACGTCCGGAGGGACACCATGAGCGACGACGACATCCGCGGGTACGTCCAGGGACGGCTCCCCGACGACTGGTTCATCGAGCCGGTGACGGTCGAGGTCGACCGCGAGGAGGTGCTGGTGCGCGGCCGCGTGGCGCCCCCGGGCGACGGGTCCGACGGTGCCGCCGAGGAGGGCCGGATCTCCCGGTTCCGCGAGGACACCCGAGAGGCCCGGATCCGCGTGGCCCGCGAGCTCGAGCAGCGCTTCGGTCGCAAGGTGGCGTGGGCGGTCGACTGCGGGGGCACCTCGCGGACGTTCACCGCGCTGTCCGTGCCGGTGATGACGCGGCTGCGCCAGCCCGAGCGGCTCGTGCTCGACACCCTGGTGGCCGCCGGCGTGGCGCGGAGCCGGTCGGACGCGCTGGGCTGGTGCGTGCGCCTGGTCGGGCGCCACGCCGACGACTGGCTGGCCGAGCTGCGCGAGGCGATGACCACCGTGGAGCAGGTGCGGGAGCGCGGGCCACAATGACGCCATGACGGCTGAGCAGGCACCGACGCGGACCATCGGGATCATCGGCGGCACGGGGCCGCAGGGACGGGGGCTGGCGACCCGCTGGGCGGTCGCGGGCGTGCCCGTCACCCTCGGCTCCCGCGACGCCGCTCGCGCCGCCGAGGTGGCGGCCGAGGTGGGGCACGGGGTCCGCGGCGCCTCGAACGAGGTCGCGGCCGCGTCCGAGGTCGTCGTCGTGACCGTCCCCTGGGACGCGCACGAGGTCACGCTGCGCGCCCTCGCCCCGGCCCTGCGGGGCCGCATCGTCGTCGACTCGGTGAACCCGCTGGGGTTCGACGAGCGGGGCCCCTTCGCGCTGCCGGTGCTCGAGGGCAGTGCCGCCCAGCAGGCCGAGGCGCTGCTCCCGGAGTCCACGGTGGTCGCCGCCTTCCACCACGTGTCGGCCGTGACGCTCGCCGACCTGGAGGTCACCGACCTCGACCTCGACGTGCTCGTGCTCGGCGACGACCGTGACGCGGTCGACGTCGTCGTCGGGCTCGCCGGCCTGATGCCCGGCGTCCGCGGTCTGTACGGCGGCCGGCTGCGCAACGCTCACCAGGTGGAGGCGCTGACCGCCAACCTGATCGCGATCAACCGTCGCTACAAGGCGCACGCGGGCCTGCGGATCACCGACGTCTGATGGCCCGGCTGCGGCTCTCGCGGTCCGGGCCGTGGATCGCGGTGGGCGGCCTGGTCTGCCTGCTCTGGATCGACCTCGCCAGCATCCTGTTCGCGCCGTGGTGGGGCGTCGCCCTGATGCTGCTGGTCTGGCTCGTCTGTGCCGTCCTCGTCCTCGGCTGGTCCCGCATCCACCCGGCGCGGACGGCGTTCGTGCCGCTCGTCGGCCTCCTCGCCTGGGCCGGGGTCGTGGCCCTTGGGTTCGGGGCGTGGGGCTGGTGAGGTGCGCGGCGGATCGCTCGGCGAGCGTCCGGCGCCCGCGCTGTCGGCCCACGGGTCTACGGTGCGGGGACGGACCGGACGAGGGAGCGACGATGACCGACGTGCTGCTGTTCCACCACGCGCAGGGCCTCACCGCGGGGGTCCGGGCCCTGGCCGAACGGATGCGGGCGGCGGGCCACGTGGTGACCGCGCCCGACCTGTTCGACGGTGCCACCTTCGACACCGTCGAGGCCGGGGTCGCCCACGCGCGGGCCATCGGGTTCGACGCCGTCGCCGAGCGGGGGAGGGCGGTCGCCGAGACCCTGACGTCCGAGCTCGTCTACGTCGGCTGGTCCCTCGGGGTGATGTCCGCCCAGGCGCTGGCCCAGACCCGGCCCGGGGCCCGGGGAGCGGTGCTGATGGAGTCGTGCCTGCCCGCCGAGGCCTTCGGCGGGCCCTGGCCGTCCGGGGTCGCACTGCAGGTGCACGGCATGGACGCCGACCCGATCTTCGCCGGCGAGGGCGACCTCGACGCGGCGCGCGAGCTGGTGGCGTCGGTGCCGGGGGCGGAGCTGTTCACCTACCCCGGCGACGTGCACCTGTTCGCCGACCACGGCCTGGCCACGTACGACGAGACCGCCGCGACCGTGCTCGTCGGGCGCGTGCTGGGCTTCCTGGCGGACCTCACGCCGTCCTGACCGTCCTCGCCCTCGGGAGGACGAATCGGCGTATGACCACGTGGACTGGTCATGCGCCGATGCCCCGGTCGTCACGGGCCGGGACGAGCGGCGACGGGCCGACCGACGCGGCGGCCGGGCACTGCCCAGGTGGTCAGCCCTCGAAGGTGTGCTCCGCCGCCGGGAAGACGCCCTCGCGGACCTCGCGGTCGTAGGTCCGCGCGGCCTCCAGCATCACCCCGCGCAGGTCGGCGTACTGCTTGACGAACCGCGGCATCCGGCCCGACCGGAGGCCCATCATGTCCTGCCAGACGAGCACCTGGCCGTCGGTGGCCGGGCCGGCACCGATGCCGACGGTGGGCACGCGCAGGCGTCGCGTGACCTCGGCGGCGACGTCGCCCGGCACCATCTCCATCAGCACCGCGAACGCCCCGGCCTCCTGCAGCGCCTCGGCCTCGGCGAGGGTGCGCTCCGCGGCGTCACCGCGGCCCTGGACCCGGTAGCCGCCGAGCGCGTGCTCGGACTGCGGCGTGAACCCGATGTGCGCCATCACGGGGATGCCGCCGCGCGTCAGCAGCTCCACCTGGGGCACCATCGCGAGCCCGCCCTCGAGCTTGACGGCGTGCACCTCGGCCTCCTTCATGAAGCGCACCGCGGTGTCGTAGGCCTGCTCGGGCGAGCCCTGGTAGCTGCCGAACGGCAGGTCGGCGACCACGAGCGCGTGCTCGGCCGACCGGGCGACGGCCCGGGCGAGCGGGATCAGCTCGTCCACCGTGACCGGCAGCGAGGTGGTGTGGCCGTAGACGTTGTTGGACGCCGAGTCGCCCACGAGGAGGACCGGGACGCCCGCCTCGTCGAAGACCTGTGCGGCGTACTGGTCGTAGGCGGTGAGCATCGACCAGTGCTCGCCGCGATCCTTCATCTGCTGCAGGGTGTGCGTGCGCACCCGGCGACGCGGCGGGGGCGCCGCGGACCCGTACGGTGCGGGCTCCTCCGCCGCCACGGTCAGCCCCGATCCGCGTCGAAGGCCTGGGCCGCCAGCGCCCGGACGAGGTCGTCGCGACCCTCGCCGAGGTAGCGCGCCGTGCCCGCGTCGACGTCGTCGTCGCGCAGCCGGGCGTCGACCTTGGCCAGCACCTCGGCGGACGGGTTGGCCCGCGGGAACATGTTGAGCAGCACCACCGACGCCCTCCAGACGCCCTTGCGGGCGAAGATCTTGGGAGCGGCCTCGAGGAAGAGGTCGACGTACGGCTCGAGGACGTCGGCCTGGCCGGGCACCTGGAAGGCGAGCGCGACGCTGCGCTCGGTCTCGTTGGGCAACGGCTCGCCGTCGCCGACGACCGCGTCCCACGCCTGCTGCTTGGCCTCGGCGGTGGGACGGATGGCCCGGGCGGCCGCCGCGTGCTCGCGGCCCGAGATGGTGTCGTCGCGCTGCAGCTCGGCATCGATCTCGGCGTCACCGGCCCGGCCCGCCCGGGCGAGGGCGGTGACGAGCGTCCAGCGCAGGTCGGCGTCGACGCTGACGCCGGGCACCTCGACCGAGCCGTCGAGCACGCCGGCGACGAACGCGGTGTCGTGGTCGCTGCGGGCCGACGCGGCGTACGACCGCAGCAGCGCCAGCTGGTGGTCGCTGCCCGGCTCGGCGGCGTCGACGAGCCCGCGCAGGCCGTCGGCCCACCGCGTGGCGAGCTCGTCGCGGTGCTCGGGCGCCGCGTAGAGCGACGCGGCGGTCCGGCCCTGGGCGAGCAGCGACCCGACCGCGGTGAGGTCGGTCTCGGTGGCGACGCCGCCGAGGACCAGGGTGACGTAGTCGCGGGCCGTCATCTCGGCGTCGCGCGTCATGTCCCAGGCCGCGCCCCAGCACAGGGCACGGGGGAGCGAGTCGGACAGGGTCGAGATCGACGCGGTGAGGGTCGCCAGCGACCGCTCGTCGAGCCGGATCTTGGCGTAGGTGAGGTCGTCGTCGTTGAGCAGCACCAGGTCGGGCCGGCGCAGGCCGACCAGGTCGTCGACAATCGTCGACGCGCCCTCGATGTCGGTCTCGATCCGCTCGCGGCGCACGAGGCCGCCGTCGGTGCGGTCGTAGAGGCCGATGGCGATCCGGTGGCGGCGCAGCGTGGGGAACGCGTCGGTGGCGCTCTGCTCGACGACGAACGACGTGATGACGCCGTCGTCGTCGGTGGCGAAGTCGGCGCGCAGCGTGTTGACGCCCGAGGTGCGCAGCCACTCGTCGGTCCAGGCCTGCAGGTCGCGGCCCGAGGCCTGCTCGAGCTCGACGAGGAGGTCCGAGAGCTCGGTGTTGCCGAAGGCGTGGCGCGTGAAGTAGGCGCGCAGCCCGGCCAGGAAGTCGTCCTCGCCGACCCACGCCACCAGCTGCTTGAGCGTGGAGGCGCCCTTGGCGTAGGTGATGCCGTCGAAGTTGGACTCCACGGCGTGCAGGTCGAAGTTGTCGGCGGCGATCGGGTGGGTGGAGGAGAGCTGGTCCTGGCGGTAGGCCCAGTTCTTGCGCGAGTTGGTGAACGACGTCCACGCCTCGGGGTACCGGGTGGCCTTGGCCTGGGCGAACGACGCCGCCCACTCGGCGAACGACTCGTTCAGCCACAGGTCGTCCCACCAGCGCATCGTCACGAGGTCGCCGAACCACATGTGCGCCATCTCGTGCAGGATCGTGTTGGCGCGGCCGGAGTACGACGAGCTGGTCTGTCGGCTGCGGAACACGTACTCGTCGCGCAGCGTCACGGCGCCGGCGTTCTCCATCGCGCCCATGTTGTACTCCGGCACGAACGCCTGGTCGTACTTGCCGAAGGGGTAGCCCATCGAGAAGACGTCCTCGAAGAAGCCGAACCCCTGCTTGGTGATGTCGAAGATCTCGTCGGCGTCGAGGTGCTCGGCCAGCGAGCGGCGGACCAGGATGCCGAGCGGGATGTCGTCGTAGGAGCCGCGGTAGGTGTCGCGGACGGTGTCGTACTCGCCGGCGATGATCGCGGCGATGTAGGTCGACATCGTCAGGGTGGGGGCGAAATGCCACGTGGCCGTGCTGCCGTCGCCGGCGTGCTCGGGCTGGGGCGTGGGGGAGTTCGAGACGACCTCCCAGCCCGCGGGCGCGGTGACGTGGAAGGTGAAGACCGACTTGAGGTCGGGCTGCTCGAAGTTGGCGAAGACGCGACGGGCGTCGGCCACCTCGAACTGCGTGTAGAGGTAGACGCGCTGGTCGACCGGGTCGACGAAGCGGTGCAGGCCCTCGCCGGCGTGCGAGAACGGCAGCGCGGTGGAGACCCGCAGCTCGTTGTCGCCCTGCAGGCCGTCGAGCGTGATGCGGCTGTCGGCGTAGGCCGACGCGGCGTCGACGCGGACGCCGTTGAGGGTGATCTCGGGGTCCTGCGCGTCGACGAGGTCGACGAAGGTCGAGCCCCCGGCCTCGCTGCTGGTGAACCTCAGGGTGGTGGTGGACCAGAAGTGCGTCTCGGAGTGCGTGAGGTCGAGCGCGACGTCGTAGGAGGTGGCGTCCACGAGGGCGGCGCGGGTGCGCGCCTCCTCGCGGGTGAGGTTCGTTCCGGGCATGACGGCCATGGTGTCACGCTGCGGTGACGGCGATCGTGGAGGATGGGCGCATGCAGATCCCCTTCGCCGAGTCCGCGCGGTCGTCGATCGGCATCGAGTGGGAGCTGGCGCTCGTCGACGCCGACTCCGGCGACCTGCGGCAGGTCGCGCAGACGGTCCTGGACGCGGTCGAGCCCGCCCCCGGCGTGGAGCACCCGCACATCCGCCAGGAGCTGCTGGTCAACACCGTGGAGGTCGTCTCGGGGGTCGCCTCGACGGTCGGTGGCGCCGCCGACGACCTGCAGCGGGCCATCGACGAGATCCGCGTGGTCACCGACCCCCTGCGCGTCGAGCTGATGTGCGCCGGCACCCACCCGTTCGCGCGGTGGGCGCAGCAGAAGGTCACCGACAAGGAGCGCTACGCGACGCTCATCGACCGCACCCAGTGGTGGGGCCGCCAGATGCTCATCTACGGCGTGCACGTGCACGTCGGCATCGAGGACCGCGACAAGGTCCTGCCGATCATGCGCGCGATGCTCACCTGCTTCGGGCACTTCCAGTGCCTGTCGGCGTCGTCGCCGTTCTGGGGCGGCCGCGAGACCGGCTACGCGTCGAACCGCGCGCTCATGTTCCAGCAGCTGCCCACCGCCGGGCTGCCGTTCCAGCTCGAGCGCTGGGACCAGCTCGAGCACTACGTCGCCGACATGATGCACACCGGCGTCATCGACGGGTTCGACGAGGTCCGCTGGGACCTGCGTCCCTCGCCCAAGTTCGGCACCCTCGAGGTCCGGATCTGCGACGGGTCGCCCACCATCGCCGAGGTCCGCTCGCTGGCCGCCCTGACGCACTGCCTGGTCGAGCACTTCTCCACGATGCTCGACCGCGGCGAGACGCTGCCGGTGCTGCCGCCGTGGTTCGTCCAGGAGAACAAGTGGCGGGCCGCGCGCTACGGCATGGAGGCCATCCTCATCCTCGACGAGACCGGCCACGAGGACCTCGTCACCACCGACGTGCTGCACCTGCTGCGCGTGCTCGCGCCCGTCGCCGAGCGGCTCGGCTGCGCCGAGGACCTCGAGGGCGTGCGGACGATCATCGACCGCGGCGCGTCCTACCAGCGTCAGCGCGCGGTGGCCGCGCGTCACGGCGGCCAGCTCGACGCGGTCGTCGCCTCCCTGGTCCACGAAATGCGCGAGGGCCGTCCGGTGTTGGAACCTGGAGCCTGCCGCCCGCCGACCTGAGGAGAGCCATGACCGACACCGCCACCGAGAAGACCACCGCCGACTTCTGGTTCGACCCGCTGTGCCCCTGGGCCTGGATGTCCTCGCGATGGATGCTCGAGGTCGAGCAGGTCCGCGACGTCGAGACGACCTTCCACGTGATGAGCCTCGCCGTGCTCAACGACGGGCGCGAGCTGCCCGAGGAGTACGTCGAGATGATGAAGAAGGCGTGGGGCCCGGTCCGGGTCTGCATCGCTGCTGAGGAGGCGCACGGCAACGCCGTCCTGCGCGACCTCTACACCGCCATGGGCACGCGCATCCACCTCCAGCAGGAGCAGGACTTCGACGCCGTCATCAAGGGCGCCCTCGAGGACGTGGGCCTGCCGGCGGAGCTGGCCGAGGCCGC
Source organism: Nocardioidaceae bacterium (assembly GCA_030655315.1). Taxonomy (GTDB): domain Bacteria; phylum Actinomycetota; class Actinomycetes; order Propionibacteriales; family Nocardioidaceae; genus JAURVT01. Next base: position 106,004 of record JAURVT010000029.1, read on the forward strand.
CCACACCGACGCCAACGACGACGCGCTCAAGAAGTCCCACCACGCCGGCATGGACGCGGTCGGCATGGACGTCGGCACCCCCGTCATCCACGTCGACGGCGTCGCGTTCTTCGGCCCCGTCGTCACCCCGGCCCCCAAGGGCGACGCGGCCGGCCGGCTGTGGGACGGCGTCAACCTCGTCGCCGGTGTCGACGGCTTCTTCGAGCTCAAGCGCACGCGCGACCGCGACCCGATCTTCGACTGACGGTCGCGGCTGCCAGACTGGGCGCATGCGCGTCCACGTCGGCTCAGACCACGCCGGGTACGACCTCAAGGCCCACCTCGTCGAGCACCTCACGGCCGGTGGCCACGAGGTGGTCGACCACGGGGCGCACGTGCTCGACCCCGAGGACGACTACGTGTCGTTCTGCACCGAGACGGGCGAGGCGGTCGTGGCCGACCCCGGCTCGCTGGGCGTGGTGATCGGCGGCTCGGGCAACGGCGAGCAGATCGCCGCCAACAAGGTGGTCGGGGTCCGTGCCGCGCTCGCCTGGAGCCTCGAGACCGCCGAGCTCGGCCGCCAGCACAACGACGCCAACGTCGTCGCCGTCGGTGCGCGCATGCACACCGAGGGCGAGGCGACGGCCATCGTCGACGCGTTCGTCGGCACGCCGTTCAGCGGGGCCGAGCGCCACCAGCGCCGCATCGACCTGCTCGCCGCCTACGAGCAGACGCGCGGCACGAGGTAATGCCCGAGGGTCACACGATCCACCGGCTCGCCGGTCGACTGACGTCGGAGTTCGCGGGGCACGTCACGCGCTCGTCCAGCCCGCAGGGACGTTTCGACATGGGCGCGGGCGCCATCGACGGGCGCGTGCTCGAGGTCGCCGACGCGTGGGGCAAGCACCTGTTCGTGCGCTTCGAGGGCCTGGCCGACGAGGTCCACGTGCACCTCGGGCTCTTCGGTCGCACCCGGTTCGCCCACGACGACGTCCGCGAGGTCAAGGGCGCCCTGCGCTGGCGGCTCGAGGACGACCACACCTACTTCGACCTGCGTGGGGCCACGGCGTGCGCGCTGATGGGCCCCGACGAGGTCGGCGCCCTGGTCGACCGGCTCGGGCCCGACCCGCTGCGCGAGGAGTCCGACCCCGACCAGGCGTGGCAGCGCATCAGGCGCTCGCGCGCCCCGATCGGCGGGCTGCTCATGGACCAGAAGATCGTCGCCGGGATCGGCAACGTCTACCGGGCCGAGGTCCTCTTCCGTCGCGGCATCGACCCCTTCATGGAGGGCCGGCTGCTGCACCGCCCGGAGTGGCTCGACATGTGGTCCGACCTCGTGGTGATGATGCACGAGGGCGTCCGGACCGGCCGGATCGACTGCATCGACACCGCGTCGCGGCCCGCGTCGATGGGCAAGGCCCACGCGCTGCCGCACCAGCCGCCCGGACGCGTGTGGGTCTACCGCCGCCAGGGCGAGCCGTGCTTCGTGTGCGGCACGCCCGTCCGCACCGAGGAGATGGCCGCCCGCAACCTGTTCTGGTGCCCCACCTGCCAACGCCGAACTCGCAGACGGGCACCCGGCACCGGCACTAGGATCACGTGAGGCGCCAGGGGCGCGTCGGACCCACGGGAGGAACCGGTGTCGAGGCGGCCTGAGGTGGACCCGCTGGCTCGTCGCGTCCGTCCGGTCGGCACCCGCTCGCTGCTGCGCGGCGTCCCGCTCACCACCCGGATCCGCCAGCGGCTGTTCCGGGCCCGGCTCGGCACGAGCGACGGCCAGCGCACGGCGGGGGTGCTGCTCTGCGTCGTGACGATCGTCGTGACGGTGCTGTCGCTCGTGAACTACGACCTCGTTCCGCTCACCACCTTCCTCGTCCCGATCCTGGTCGGCACGCTGCTGCTGCGGATGGCGGGCTTCGTCGCGCTGCTCGTCACGGTCGCGGTCGGCGTCACGCTCGTGCTCGGCTCCATCGGCGTCACCACGGTCCGGATCAGTGCGGTCGTGGTGATGGCGGTCTACTCGGGCATCGCGCTGTTCGAGGTCAGCCGTCGCCGCTCGGGCCTGCCCGCCGCGCTGGGCGAGGCCACGCTGAACGACCTGCGCGAGCGCATCGTCGGCGGCGCCGTGCTCCCCGAGCTGCCCGGGGGCTGGTCCCTGGCCTGGGACGTCCGCTCGGCCGACGCGGCGGACTTCGCCGGCGACTTCCTCGTGGCCGGGCTCAGCGACGACCGGCGGCGGCTCGAGGTCGTGCTGGTCGACGTCTCGGGCAAGGGCGTCGACGCGGGTACCCGCGCCCTGCAGCTGTCGGGCGCCTTCGGCGGCCTGCTCGGCGCCGTCGAGCCCGAGCGCTTCCTGCGCGCCGCCAACGCCTACGTCATGCGCCAGAGCTGGCTCGAGGGGTTCGCCACCGCGATCCACCTCGAGGTCGACCTGCCGACGGGGTCGTTCACCGTGCGCACGGCCGGTCACCCGCCGCTGCTCCAGTGGCGGGCGGGGTCGGGCCGGTGGGCGGTGCATGCGTCGTCCGGGCCCGCCCTCGGCCTGGTGCCGGACCCGGAGTTCGACCCGGTGCGCGGCACGCTGGCGCACGGCGACGCGCTGGTCACCTACACCGACGGGGTGGTCGAGACGCCCGGCCGCGACTACGAGATGGGCATCGACAAGCTGCTCGGCCACGCCGACCGGATGGTCCTGGCCGGGTTCGTCGACCCCGCCAAGCACCTGCTCGACCGCGCCGGCTCGAGTGCCGACGACCGCGCGGTGGCCGTGCTCCGCCGGACCTGATCGGGGCCGGACGCGAGCGTGGCGCCTGGAGGATCCTGCTCCCAGGATCGTCCAGACGCCACGTCGCCGAGGCGGGTCGTCAACCGATGCGTGATCGGAGACCGACCGCCTGCCCGAAGGTGGTGGGATCGCCGTGGTCCGTGGCCACACCCTTGTGCCACACGCGGAGCACGGGGAACGCCGACCCGTGTGCTCCGCTGGTTCTCACCGACACGGCGAGCCCACCCCCTCGTCAACAGTGCCGAGTGGAGGACTCGACGAGAAGAACGCTACGGACCGGTGCTGTCGGTCCCGTCTCGTCGCGATGACGTTCGTGTGAACCCGTCGGGGGCGCGCAGGTCGCCCACCGACCAGGCCCACGCCCGGGTGGCAGCGGGGGCGTGACAGGTCAGGAACGCGCTCTCGCGGCGGGTGCCGGTGACCTCGGCCTCGACCACGGGCGGCAGCGCGCCGGTGCACCGCAGGCGGACGGTCCAGCGGTGCTCGCCGGTCGCGACGACCTCGTGCCCCACGACGTCGCGCGGGCCCGCGGGGCCGAGCTGGGCGTGCGCGGCCGCCGCGACGGCCTGGACGACCGGTGGCTGGCCGCCGAAGCCGCGCAGGTGGGACGCCGACACCCGGCCCTCCAGGTGGGCGGCCACCACGTCGCAGGCGTCGACGGGCTCGAGCATCCCGTACGTCGTGCCGTCGGGCACCACGACCACGTTGGGCGCGAACCGGTCGCCGCCGACGTGCGAGCTCTCCCAGACCTGGTCGGGCCACCGCTCGGCCAGGGCGGCGGCCACGGGCCGGCCGCGGACCGCGCAGCAGACGTCGTGACGACCGTGGGCGCACACCAGCAGCATGGGCGGTGCGGCCTCCACGGCGCCCGGGACGTCGGTCGGCGGCCCGGCGTGCACCGCCTCGGCCGCGGCGAGCAGGTCGGCGTCGGAGTCCCAGGCGCCCCAGAGCGTCGACCCCGACCGCCGGTCGGCGAGGCACCAGCGGTGTGCCTCGTCCGGGGCGGGTCGCCCGGGCCTGCGGATGACGAGCAGTCGGGTGCGGGTCGTGCGGATCGCCTCCACCACCGCGTGCCGTGCGTCGTCGCCCATGGGCAGACCGCCGAAGGCGTCGTACGCCCAGGGACCCCGGTGCTCGAGCATCAGCCACCGGTCGTAGCCGTGCGCCGTGCCGGCCAGCGGGTCGAGCCGCTCCCGCGCGGTGTCGGCGCAGCGTCCGGCGTCAGCGCAGGTCATGGACCACGACGCCGGCGACGACGAGCCGCCGCGCGAGGTCGTGCCCGAGATCGGCCGCGGTGGCCGTCGCGGCGGAGAGCAGCTCGGCGACCCGGGCCGCCTCACCGCCGTCCAGGACGAGGTCGCCCGCGCGCGAACGGAGCACGTACCGGCCGGGGCCCTCGTCGTCGAGCGACGGCGAGAGGTGGGCGCGCAGGCGCAGCCGGTCGTGGTCGGCCAGGGCGGTGGACGCGGCGAGCCGGG